>CAYVFC010000035.1:0-61657 GCA_964450715.1 uncultured Sandaracinaceae bacterium
CAGGACCTGCTATGCGCCGCCTGAAAAATGGCGAAACTCTAGCTTAGGAGGCACCGCAAAATAAACGATACGAGACCGGGCGCGTCGGCGGAGCGCAATCGCGAGCGCGCCCGGAGGAAAAACCGCAGGAATAGCAGCGCTATTTCGAGGATTTTTCCGAGGACGAAAGCCGCGAGTGCGCCCGCCCACGCGACCGCAACCGGATCGTTTATTTTGCGGTGCCTCCTAAGGCGCAAGTAGAATGTTTTGCCGGTATCTGAAGCGCCACCAATTTGCGCTCAGGCCGAAAGCACAGAAGCAGACTACCGAATACCAGAAAAATGCCAAGGATTGCGGTGGGATACATGCCCCACATGTACGTGAGTACAATCCTCACCGGCCCGGCTGGGCGCCGAGCTTTTTCGGGCGCCTTGGCCGCCGCGCTGCCCAAGGCCTGAACGCTAACAAAAAAGGTAGGCCTGGATCGAGACTCCGTGAGAGGTTATGGAACCCGAGCGGGATATACCGCTCCGGACACCGCTTACCAGCAGAAAGGCAGGCACCATGGCCTATACGATTTGCAGGTTCTACACGCTGTTGGCGTTGATACCGCTCGCAGCGGCTGCGCTCGCCGGCTGCGAAAACAAGTCGGCCAACTCGCCGTCCACCGTTCCCTCGGCCGAGAAGCAGGCCGCCACCCAGACCGGGCCGGCCGAGGATGGCAAAGCCGGGTTCGAGCTCCGCTCCCAAGCCTTTCAGCAGGGAGGCGCTATACCCATAAAGTACACCTGCGAGGGCGAAGACGTCTCGCCGCCGCTCTTTTGGGTTAACCCCCCGGACAAGACCCGCAGCCTGGCGCTGATCGTGGACGATCCGGATGCGCCCGACCCGGACACTCCCCGGACGACCTGGGTACACTGGGTGCTGCTCAACATTCCTCCAGACGCGACCGCTCTTGCCGAGGGTATAGAGCAGCTCCCCGCCGGCGCGATGTCCGGGCTGAACGACTGGAAGAAGACCGGCTACGGCGGCCCCTGCCCTCCCATCGGTCGGCACCGCTACTTCCACAAGCTGTATGCGCTATCCACCGTGCTAGATCTCGAAAAGCCTACCAAGGCCGAGCTGGAAGCGGCCATGCAGGGCCATCTCCTGCAGAAGACCGAGCTCGTCGGCACCTACCAAAAGCAGAAGAAGTAGCTCCCACCCCCCTCGTGTCCCTTCCGGGTCACCGGAAGCGCGCGCGCGGGATTTCCGCCAAGGTTTCGCGCATCACCGGCGCATCGAACGGCTCTGCCGCGCGCTTCCGGTGACCCCGCGTACGACCGTACTGCCTTGAAAGCCCTCGGATTCACGCGTGCCTAATTGATCCTGAACTCTACCGTCTTGACGTTGTTGGCGCGTAGCGCCTCGGGCTCATTGGCGTTGTTCTGCGGGTCGACCGAGATCTCCAGGATGTAGCGGCCCGGGGCCAGGTCCCAGTCCTTGGCCTTGATCGTCGCCTTCTGGCGGTACTTGCGCCCCGGGATCACCCGGTCGTGCGAGAAGCCGCCAGCGTTGAGCTCGGCATTACCAGGGGTGAGCCGGACGGTCACCTTGCTCATCAGGCCGCTGGGGATGCGGATCCCGCGGTTCTCCAGATCGAACTCGACGACGATGGCCGACTTGCGGCTGATGGCCTTGCCGTCCTTCTTGGCGTACTTGACCGTCTCCCTGATGGCTGCGGCCTCGGTCATGCCAGGTATGTTGCCGTAGCCTCCGGTGGCGATGGCCTTCAGCGCCTTGAGCGCCCAGTGCTTCTTCTGGTTGCGGATCTTGATATTGACCGGCCGCAGGTCCACGTCCGGGTATATGGAGAAGTAGCCGCTCTCGGACCGGCTCTGGTCCTGCTGCAGCACGACCTTGTAGTGCCAGCCGTCCCGGCTGTTGAATCCGACCGGCAGCGTGTAGCGGAAGGGGCCGGCTACGGGCGCTTGCCTGCTGAGCACGATGGGAATCTTGAGCGTCTGCTTGTACTTGTGCTCGACCATCAGCACCAGGCTCACCGGATGGCTGCCGGCGGCGTTCTTCCACTTGATATCCAGGCTCAGGCCCGAGACCAGCTCCTCGCCTCCCTTGGGATAGAGCAGCTCGATACCGCCCTTGGGCTTGGCGGCCGAGGCCGAGGCGCCCTGGGCTGCACCGGTCATCTTGCCCGCCCCGGAAGCCTGGCCCTGCGTTCCGGAGGAAGCCTGGCCGGGCTGTCCCTGGGTTCCGCCTGCCGCGCCCTTGGCCGCACCTGTCATCTTGCTCGCCCCGGAAGCGGAGGTCTTGGTCTTCTGTGCGGCCTTCCGCCGCACGGGCACGGTGGTAGCGGACTTGGACTTTTGCGCGGGCTGCCCGGTCGCTGCGGGCGGAGTCGGGCTGGGCTGCTTCAACCTGAGCTGCTGGGCGGAAGAGGTCGAGGCGACCAGCCAGAGGCTGGCGAACGCGAGAAGCGTAAATTTGGACATGGTTCCTCCCGGGCCGGGTTCGTCTAGCTGCAAAATACAACGTAAGTGCGTCTATATTTATTCGAAAGAAGCCCGCGCGCAAAACTGCATCGCCGAAAACGAACGCCGGCCCGACGAGCGGCGGCCCGACGAGCGGCGGCGAGCCGCCAGCCTCCTTACAGCGTCGTATATAGAAAGCGCCTCGACCGATCTGTAGTTATGAAATGGCTTCTACTCCACATACCCCAGCGCCCTGAGCGCGCTCTCGACCTCGGGCGAGAGCTCGGGCGGCGGCGCGCGGTGGTCCCCACCCGTGTCCGCGCGCCAACGCTCGAGCTGGCGGTGCAGCTTGTCGGCGAGCTCGGGTTGCTGGTCGGCCAGGTTGTGCTTCTCCAGGGGATCGCTCTGCAGGTTGAACAGCTGCCGGTACCAGCCGCCACCCTTAACCGGGTACTCGATGAGCTTGAAGGGAGGAACGCGCACGGTGCAGATCATGCCCTCTTCGATCAGCGCCTCTCCCCGTATCTCGGGCACGCGCTCGGGCTCGGGTCGGGCGCTGCTGAAAGCGACCCGGGGCGGAACCGATGGCGCGCCTTGCCCCGCCTCGATCAGCGGCAGCAGCGAGCGGCCGGCCAGCCCGGCGGGCACCTCTCTGCCCAGGGTCTGCAGCACGGTGGGCAGCAGATCCACCATCTCCACCTGCCCGGCGATGCGTTTGCCGGCCTGGCGCTTGTCCGGAAACCGTATGATCAGAGGCACGCGAATCTGCTCGTCGTAGGCGCGCCCGCCGTGGTCGGTCACCCATTCGCGCTCGAACAGGGTCTCGCCGTGATCGGACAGGAAGATGATCAGGCTGTTGTCGAAGACCCCGAGCCGCTGGAGCTCGGAGAACATCCTGCGAATGACGCGATTGGCGTAGACGATCTCACCGTCGTATCGGGCCTCGTACTCCCGGATCTCGCGCTGGCTCAGCCGGGGTTTGATCTTCTTCAGCAGCCCGGGCAGCCCCTTGCGCTCCGGCAGTGTCACCAGCTCGGTAAGGTCGGGCAAAAAGGGGAGCGCCAGCTTCTGAGGCGGATCATAGGGCGCATGGGGATCGAATAGATGCAGAAAGAAGAAGAAGGGCGCCTGCTTGCCGGCATTCCCTTGCAGCCAGCCCCTCAACCGCAACCAGGTGGTCCGGCCGGAACGCCGGCTTCCCCTGAACCGGTCCTCGTAAAGCTCGAAGCCGCTGTGCAAACCGGTGTGGCGGTGCAGCGACCAGCCGCTGATGCCCGCCGCGGTGCGGTAGCCCTGCTGCTTGAGGATGGCGGCCAGGGTCTTGAGATCGCGGCGCATGCGCATGCCATTGCGGGTGATACCATGGGTGGTCGGGTATAGACCGGTAAACATGGTCGCGTGCGAGGGAGCGGTGTTGGTATTGGGCGCGATGGCTTGGTCGAAGATCACCGAATCCCGGGCCAGCTTGTCCACGATGGGAGCGGTGTCTCTCTGGTAGCCGTATACCCGCAAGTGATCGCGGCGCAGCGTGTCCATGCTGATCAGGACCAGGTTAGGAGGCGGGGCGGTGGGCTTTTTCGGCTTCGCCGCAGCGGCCGGCTGCGCTGACGGCCGTGGCTTTCGCCCCAGGCAACCGTCGCAGCCGGCCAGCAGCGGCAGCGACGACAGAAACAGAAACAGAAACAGAAACAGAAACGGGAGGGACCGAAGCTTCCGTAGAACCGCGGCGCGCATAAAACCGGCAACCCGTCAAAACGCCTTCGGCAGACCGAGGACGTTTTCAGAAATGTAGCTCAGCAGCATGTTGTTGAAGACGAAGACCGAGGCGTCGCGCAGCTTGCGCTCGATGTCGTACTCGGCCGCCAGACCCCAGCCGCCGAAGCTCACCAGCGCGGCGCGGCCGGCCTCCCAGGCCGCCTCGGAGGCCAGCACCTTGGCCAGCGCCGAACGCCCGCCCGCGTCCTGGCCGCGCTCGATGCGGTCGGCCGCGTCCCAGCGCATCAGATCGGCCGCTTCTACCCTGGCGTGGGCCGCGGCCAAAGGGTACTGCACGCCCTGGTTCTGGCCGATGGGGCGGCCGAAGGTCTCGCGGGTCTTGGCGTGCTTGAGCGCGCGATCGAGAAAGAAGCGGGCGTTGCCGATAGACTCGGCCGCGGCCAGCACCCGCCGCACGGCAAATCCCTTCATCAGGCAGCCGAGGCCGCCGCCCACCGGCCCCAGCCGCGCGCTGTCCGGTACCCGCAGGCCGTCGATGAACAGGGTGGTGGTCAGCCGGTTGGCGATCATCTGGATGGGATGTAGCTCCACGCTGTCGCCTACCTCCTGCAGATCGAGCAAAAAGAGCGTGGGGCCCTGCTCGGTGCGTACCAGCAAGATCAGTAATCGGGTGTGCTCGGCCAGCGAGGAGAAAACCTTGTTGGCGTCTATCACCCACCCCTTGCCGTCGCGCCGGGCCGTGCTGCGCAGGCGGCTCATGTCCGCGCCGCTGTCCGGCTCGGTGGCGGCCACGGTCAGCAGCCGGAGCTCGCCCGAGGCGATGGGCCGCAGGTAGCGCTCGCGCTGCCGTTTGCTGCCATCGCGCACCAGCACTCCGCTCAGCGCCATCTGCGCGTTGATCACCGCGGCGTCGCCGCCCGCCCGGTTGATCTCTTCGACCACCACGCTGGCCACGCCCGGGCCCAGGTCCAGGCCGCCGTAGGCTTCGGGTATCAGCACACCGGCATAGCCGCCGGCCGACATAACCTCGACAAAGGCCGAGGGGAACTCGCGCGCGGCGTCCAGCGAGCGCCAGTACTCGGGGCCGAACCCGGACAGGATGCGGCGCACCGCCTGGCGGATCCGCTCGCGGTCGGCGGGATCGTATCGGTTGTTTCGCTTCTCGCCCTTCATGGTTTTGCAGCTTCGACGACTCCTTGCCCTATACCACCGATGGCGACCGACCGACACTTGCGGCGAGCAGTATCGACGAAATTGGGGAGGGAGCAAGCCCCGCCCCTACGGGCCTTGGTGGCATGGGTCAGGTACGCTGTAAATAGTCGTGGTAACGGGCCATTCGCGAAAGCACGCGCGCGGCGCGGCCGGGCGTGGGGTAGATGAGAACGTTCTGCTCGCGCAGGCGCAGCACCGGCTGGTTGCCGTCACGGTCCGCGCCCACCGCAAATTCGGAAGAGAGCAGCACGGGCTTGTTCTGCTCGCGTATGACTTTCAACAGGAAATCCTTCCCCCGGTGGTCGGAGTGAAGCGCGTCCGCGATCCACTGGCCCACCCCGGGCAGCTGCTCCTCGCTCAGAGCAGCCAGCGCCTCGGTGGTCGACTTGCCGTAGCCGAAGCCGAGCGCGAGCACGCCGTCTATTTGCTCGCAGGCGGCCAGGATCTCGACCGCCTTGAAGTAGGCGCCGCGGCTGACGCCGGCCACCGTGTCCACCGGATTGGCCCGGTTCCACCAGGGCGGAAGCCTGCAGTCGAGCGCGGCCAGCGTCTGCTCGGGTAGCTGCACCACCTGAAGGCCCGCGTCCAGGCAGTCGTCGGCCGAAAGCACGCCCCAGCCGCCGCCGTTGGAGACCACGCCCACGCGGTTTCCCGCGGGCAGCGGCTGCGAGAGAAAGGCCACCGCCGTGTCGAGCATCTCCTCCAGGTCGGAGACCAGGATGGCCCCCGCCTGGCGGCAGGCTCCGTCAAAGACGCGGTAAGAGCCGGCGATGGCGCCGGTGTGCGAGCGGGCGGCCTGCACCCCGGTCTGGCTGCGGCCCCCTTTTATCAGCAGAAGCGGCTTCTGGCGGGTGAGCCGGCGCACCGATTCCATGAAACGCTCGCCATCGGCCACGGCTTCCAGGTAGGCGATCACCACCCGGGTCAGCGGATCGGCGGCCAGGTAGTCGAAGAAGTCCTCGGCTGTGAGCATGGCCTGGTTTCCCGTGCTCACCACCCGGCTGACCCCGATGTCCTGCTTCCAGAGCATCCGCTGGATGGAGCCCGCCAGGTTGCCGCTCTGCGAGACCACGGCGATGCCCCCGGCGCGGGGAAAGGTGGGCATCATCATGCAGTACAGGCTCATGGGCTCCGGGCTGGCCACGCCGGCGCAATTGGGGCCGACCAGCGCCATGCCGGCCCGCGCGGCCTCGGCCGCCATCCGCGCCTCGAGCGCCCTTCCCTCTTCGCCCAGCTCCTTGAATCCGGCGGTGATCACCACGCAGGCCCTCACACCCTTGCGGGCGCACTGCTGCACGGCCGCGAGCACCTTGTCCGGCGGGATCAGGATGTATGCAAGATCCACACGCTCTTCTATCTCGTCGATGTTGCGAAAAGCGCGCAGTGCCTGGAACGAGCCGCCGGCCGGATTCACTGGAAAGATCTTGCCCCGATAACCGCCGTGGATGAGATGGCGAAGAAAGGTGAATCCCCACTTACCGGTGGTCCGCGAGGTTCCGACGATGGCCACCGACTTGGGGCTGAAAAGGGCTTCTATCTGGTCCATGTCCGTCGTCCGAGCAGCGGCCATAATGCGCGATATATCACCGCGATAAAAGCTCTTCCTGTGCGCTTGCATTCGGCCCGTTCGTGCGGTTATCGTGACGCCGCTTAGCGGACCAGCTCCATAGGTGTTCGCCCCTGGAACGGAGCGCTACCCACGACCGAAGGGCTACACGGAGCGGTCGACATCACATCACCTTTTCGCGCAACCTTCCGGCAGTCGCCCGGAAAAGGAGGCATGACCATGGCGGCCAAGAAATACGTTTACTTCTTCCACCCGGGAAAGGCCGAGGGCAAAGCGAAGATGAAGAACCTGCTCGGCGGCAAAGGAGCCAATATCGCCGAGATGTGCAACCTCGGGATCCCGGTCCCCTCGGGCTTCACCATCTCCACCGAGGCCTGCGTCTACTACTTCACCAACGGCAACAAGTGGCCTGCCGGGCTCGACCAGGCGGTCAATAGCAACCTGGCCCGGCTGGAGCAGGCCATGGGGGCCCGGTTCGGCGACAGCTCCAACCCGCTGCTGGTCTCGGTCCGCTCGGGCGCGCGCGCCTCGATGCCGGGTATGATGGATACGGTGCTCAACCTGGGGCTCAACGACGTGACGCTCAAGGCGATGATCGAGCGGACCAAGAACGAGCGCTTCGTCTACGATTCCTACCGCCGCTTCATCCAGATGTTCTCCAGCGTGGTGCTGGGCCTAGACGGCTCCCTGTTCGAGAAGGAGCTGACCGCGCTCAAGCGGCGGCTGGGAGCCCGGCAGGACACCGACCTGGACGCCCGGGCGCTCAGCCGCCTCTGCGACACCTTCCGGGGCATCGTCGAGAAGCAGACCGGCAAGAGCTTTCCCCAGAGCCCGCAGAAGCAGCTGGAGATGGCCATCAACGCCGTGTTCGGCTCCTGGAACAACAAGCGGGCCAAGGAGTACCGACGGCTCTACGACATCCCGGACACCTGGGGTACAGCGGTCAACGTGCAGGCCATGGTCTTCGGCAACCTGGGCGAGGACTCGGGAACCGGCGTGGCCTTTACCCGCAACCCGTCTACCGGCGAGAACAAGCTGTTCGGCGAGTTTTTGGTCAACGCGCAGGGCGAGGACGTGGTGGCGGGCATCCGCACCCCGCTCTCCATCGACGGCATGGAGAAGGCCTTCCCCCAGGCGGCCAAGGATCTCAGGCGCATCGCCCTCAGGCTCGATAACCACTACCGCGACATGCTGGATCTCGAGTTCACCGTGCAGGACAAGAAGCTGTACATGCTGCAGGCGCGGGTGGGCAAGCGCACCGCCGCGGCGGCCGTGCGCATCGCGGTGGAGATGGCCAAGGCCAAGAAGATCGACCGTAAGGAGGCCGTGCTCAGGGTGCAGCCCTCGCAGCTCGACCAGCTACTGCACAAGACCATCGACCCCAAGGCCAAGCTGGACGTGCTGACCACGGGGCTTCCGGCCTCGCCGGGCGCGGCGCTGGGCCGGGTGGTCTTCACCTCCGAGGAGGCCACCGAGGTGGCGGCCAGCGGACAGTCGGCGCTTTTGGTGCGCTACGAGACCTCGCCCGAGGACCTGGCCGGCATGTCGGCCTCGCAGGGCATCCTCACCGTGCACGGCGGCATGACCTCGCACGCCGCAGTAGTGGCGCGCGGCATGGGCAAGTGCTGCATCGCCGGAGCGGGCGCCATCAGCATCGACGACCGCAGCCGCAGCTTCCGCGTCGGCGAGGTGACGGTGAAGGCGGGCGACTGGCTGACCCTGGACGGCAGCACGGGACGGGTGATCCTGGGCAAGGTGGAGCTGACCACCCCCACCCTTTCCGGCGATTTCGGCACGCTTATGGGCTGGGCCGACGGCCTGCGCAAGCTGGGAGTGCGGGCCAACGCCGATACGCCCGGCGACGCCGCCGTGGCCCGCAACTTCGGTGCGCAGGGCATCGGCCTGTGCCGCACCGAGCACATGTTCTTCGCCGAGGACCGCATCCTGGCCGTGCGCCAGATGATCGTATCGGACAGCGACGAGCAGCGGGCCAAGGCGCTGAAGAAGCTCTTGCCCATGCAGCGGAAGGACTTCATGGGCATCCTCAAGGCCATGAAGGGGCTGCCGGTGACCATCCGCCTGCTGGATCCGCCGCTGCACGAGTTTTTACCCAAGACCGATGCCGCCGTCAGGTCGGTGGCCGCGGAGATGGGCATCCCGGCCGGCGAGGTGCAGAAGCGTGTACACGCACTATCCGAGGCCAATCCCATGCTGGGCCACCGCGGGTGCCGCCTGGGCATCACCTTCATGCCCATCTACGAGATGCAGGTGAGAGCCATCTACGAGGCCACGGCCCAGCTCAAGAAGCAGAAGATCGACGCCCGGCCCGAGGTCATGATCCCGCTGGTGGGCACCGAGGAAGAGCTCCGCATCTGCCGCGAAATGGCGGTCCGGATCGGCAAGGAGGTACAAAAAGAGACGGGCGTCAAGCTCAACCTGGTCATCGGAACCATGATCGAGCTACCGCGCGCCGCGCTGGTGGCCGACGACATCGCCCGGCAGGCCGACTTCTTCTCTTTTGGTACCAACGACCTCACGCAGACCACGCTGGGCCTGTCTCGGGACGATTCGGGGAGCTTCTTGCCGCACTACGTCGAGCAGGGCATCTTCCCGCGCGATCCCTTTGCCAGCATCGACGAGGACGGAGTAGGCGCTTTGGTCAAAATGGCCGTGACCAAGGGCCGCAAGACCCAGAGCAAGATCAAGCTGGGCATCTGCGGCGAGCACGGAGGCGACCCGCAGTCGATCCTCTTCTGCCACAAGGTCGGGCTCAACTACGTCAGCTGCTCTCCCTACCGCGTGCCCATCGCGCGGCTGGCGGCGGCCCACGCGGCCATCGAGGCGCCGAAGCTCGCGTCGACAGACTAACGTGGAGGCGGTGATGTTGCTGGGGCCGACCGGCTCTGGCAAGACGCCGCTGGGGCTCGTCTGCGAGCGGAGCGGGCTCTGGGGCAAGCGCTGCGCGCACTTCGACTTCGGCGCCGAGCTGCGGCGAATCGGCGCCGGAGCCCGGGATGCAGTCCGGCTGCCGGAAGCGGACCTGCAGGTGGTGCGCGAATCGTTGCGCACGGGCGCGCTCTTGGAAAACGAAAACTTCCACATCGCCCGTGCAATCCTCGACGCGTTCGTCCGCAACCAGGCGATCGAGGCCGGCGACCTGCTGTTGCTCAACGGGCTGCCGCGCCACCTGGGACAGGCGCGCGATCTGGATCCGTATCTCCAAATCGGTGCGGTGATCTGCCTGCACTGCGAGCGCGACGTGGTGTGCGGCCGGATAGCGCGCGATATCGGCGGCGACCGGGCGAAGAGAACCGACGATTCTTCCGAAGCCATCGAGAACAAGCTCCGCATCTTCCACGAGCGCTCCGCCCCGCTGGTCGATCACTACCGGCAACGGCAGGCGAGGATCATCGAGGTCACGGTCAGCGTCGACACCAGCGCCGAGCAGGTCCATCGACGACTATAAGACGAGGGGGGGCATGGCAAACATCCGGCGGCTACACGAAACAGCGAGCCGCCGGATGCTCGAGTTCGGCGCGCCAGAGACGATAGCGTGAGGGACGAATAACGCCGGTTTTTCGAGTTTCGCGGGCAGACTCGATTGCAGACCGAGGTACGCCCGATGGCTGGACCGATCGGATTCGTCCGAATTCCGACTCAACACCGTCCAAGAATTCCGCCGCGCTGCACGGCGCTTCACGGTTCGTCGTTCGGGGTTTCGTCCGCGATCGCGGCGAGCGCTTCCTCCAGCGCGGGTAGTTGCGCCAGGTCCTTCGGACGCCCGGTCGCTCTCTTGCTGGCTACGATTCGTTCGAGCGGGAGCACCCGCTCCTCGATGCCTTCGAGAACGTAGGCCAAGGCACACGGATGTTCCTTCTCGAACGGCGCCAGACCGTGCATGTGAATCACGACATCGAAACGCGTCGAAAGCTCTTTTCCGCCGAGCGCGGGTGGACGCATCCCGAACCATTCCGACACCCAGAACCCCCCGGCCTCGCGCGCCGCCTCGCCGATTCGCGGATCGCTTTCATCCTCGAACCAGATATTGATATCCTGTGTCGAGCCATTCGCTCCCTGGATGAGCGCCGAGCTCATCCCGACGATGGGGTATCGGACGCCGATCCGGTTCAATGCCCCTAAACTGAAGTTCCTATATTGAAAAAACGAATTTCGACGCGTTCTCGGCAAGATAGCATACGATCGGGATGCGCGGTTCTGTCTACATCTTTACGGTGATGCCCTCCAAAAGGTCGTAGGCCCGCTGCTGCTTGGCGTTCGCCGTGGTGGTCACGTGGAAGGTGGGTGCCTCGGCGCCAGCTCCCGGGACACGGCAGACATTGCGCACGATACCGCCCAGAAGCTCGAGCAGCGTGCGGAAGCTGTGCACCTCGGTGCCGTCGTCCAGCCGCTTGCTATGCACCTTCTCGAACGCCGACTCGGAGCGCTTCGCCGGCAACACCGGGTCGCGGGTCTCAACTTAAAAGTTAGCCCCGTCCCCTAATTACTAATTACCCTAATTACCACGTCCCCTAATTACCTAATTATCGCGCGGCGGCGCCGCCGGCTCCCGCCGCTCCACCTCCCACGCCGCCGGTTCCGGCCGCGGGCGGCGCCGCGGCCGGATAGGCTTGCGTCGGGTATCCCTGGTAGCGGTAGCCGGTTCCGGCCGTGGACTGCTGATAGGTGGGCTGCACACTCGGATACGTCTGCGCAGGGTAACCGGGCTGGGTCGCGGTTGCCGTCCCCGGCTGCTGGTACGACGGCTGCGGGCGAGGATAAACCTGTTGCGTCGGATACCCGGGCTGGGTCGCGGTCGTCGCTCCGGGCTGCTGGTACGACGGCTGCGGGCGCGGGTACGCCTGCGCTGGATAGGGTTGCGCCGTAGTGGTGGTCCCGGGCTGCTGGTACGTAGGCTGCGTGCTCGGGTAGGTCTGCGCCGGATATCCCGGCTGCTGGTACGCCTGGTTGTACCCGGTCTGGCCGGGTTGCTGCTGGTAGGCTTGACCGTAGGCCGACTGCTGCTGTTGCTGCTGGTAGGCCGCCTGACGCGCGGCCGCCTGCTGCGCCGCCCGCTGCAGCGCCAGCTGCCTCTCCTGCTCGGCCTGGCGCGCGGCCGCCGCGGCCGCGGCTTGACGCTGCAGCTCGATCTGGCGCTGCCGTTCCTGCTCCGCCAGCTTGCGCCTCAGCTCCTCCTGCTTTCGCTTCTGCTCGCGCGCCTCGGCCAGCCGCCTCTCGCGTACCAGCTCGGTCTGTCGCCCCAGCTCCCCTTGCCACGCCTGCCACTTGCCGGCGGCATCCTTGCAGGCCTCGGCCAGAAGCCTCAACCGTCGCTGCTCCTTCTCAAGGGCCAGCTGCCTCTGCCGTTTCCGGTCCTCCTCGATCGCCTGCATCTTCTGCCGGGCCTGAACGCGCTGCTGCGCGACGCGCTGCTGCAGCCTGGCCTGGCGGCTGAGCAAGGGACCGATCCGCTGCCAGAGACCGCTGTGGATGGCCGCCACCAGCACGCCCGAGGTCTTGCCGGTGAGCTGCAACGTGTTGAGCGTACGGTTCTCCCCGTCCCTCAGGCTGATCTCCACCTCGTAGCGCCCGCTCACCCGGGCGTCGATCCAGGCATAGATGCCCAGCTCCTGCGAGATCAGCGAGCGCCCCCGGGCCGAAACCGGGTCCGCCCCCAGCCGCTTGGCCACCACGGCGATGTCGTCCAGCGCCGCCACCTCGACATCGGTGTGCTCGGAGAGCACCGCCAGCACCGCGCTGCGCAACCCGAGCTGCTCGGGCTCGTCGAAATCGGCGACCACCACCTTGCGGATGGCGTCGTCCGGCTCGGCCGCCGGCTCTTTCACCGGCGTCTCGGGCGCCACGGCGGTCGGCGCCGGAGCGGTCGTTTCCGGCGAAGCCTTTTGCTTACCCGCGCGCGAGCGGCCGCGCGACCGCCTGCCCTTACGGGTGGGCTCCGGCCGCACCGCCTCGCCCTTGCCCGGGCCCGCCTTGCCCCCACCCCCCTCGTCGAACAGTCCCTGCAGGATACCATCCGTATCGTCCGCCAGGTCGGCGCGCGCCGGCGCGGCGCAGAGGCTGAACGCCAGTAGCGGTACCAACCATTTCATGGCTTGATCCATAGCACCGGCTCCTGCCACCGCTTGTCCCGCGGATCGAAGTAAAATCCGATGCCGACCAGCTTTCTCCTTTTAAAGCCGAAAGCCAGCAACCCGCTCTCGGTGTTGAAGTAGCCCACGCCGTTTCCGCTTTCGAAGCCGTCGTCGACCAGGTGCCACTCCCCGAGGAAGGCTTCGGCGATGGTCGGCTCCATGACCACGTCATCGGCCCGGGCGCCCGTGCGGAGCTCCCCCACCACCGGCCGCTTGTGGCCACCGAGCTTCTTGGGGGCCGGCAAATCGCAGAACAGCGATCGCGGTACGTGCTTGTTCTCGCTCTCCTTGATGCCCTCGATGGAGCACTTGAGCGAACGGAACTCCTCCTTGAAGTGCACCACCCCCTCCTCGTCCGGGTACTCCTCCAGCTCGACCTCTTCCCAGTTGTCCTGCCGCAGCTTGAGAACGCCGCGCGCGGCGCTTCCCCCGGAATAGAGCGGATAGCCATAGATGAAGGGGACGGGAACGCCGTCCCGTCCGTCGTCGAAGACCGTGACCCTGACCACCGGAACGCTCTGGTCATCTCGGCCCGAGGTGTCCCAGGGAACGTTGACCACCACCGTTTTCTTCGGTTGGCTCTCGACCGTGGTCGGCTCCTCCGCCGACTTGCCCTTCTCGAAAAGCCCGCAGCCCTGCGCCGCCCACGCCACCAGCGCCAGCACCGCCATCCTCGAAATATGCGTATACACGACGTCCACCTCTACGCCCCGTTTACCGCCATGCAATACCGACACCGCGGCGACCGCCGTACCTCCCGATCGGCCAGTTTAGACCCTACCGCCTATGGCCACCTCGATCTAGGCAAAAATCGTACGTCCCCAAACGGGGGTAGAGAATGGTCGCTACGCCCCGTTTAAGTCGCTGTTCGCCGCCTCGGCGATGGTGTTGGCCAGCCGTCCGATGGTCTTCTCGTCCGGGCCCTCCACCATGATGCGCAGCAGCGCCTCGGTGCCGCTCCAGCGCACCAGCACCCGCCCCGCCTGGCCCAGCTTCTTCTCCGCTCCCGAGATGGCCGTCTGCGCGCAGCTCATCTGCTCGAGCGGCACGCGTACCGGAAGCTTCAGATTGACCAGGATCTGCGGCAGCCGCTGCATGGCCTCGCAGGCCAGCTCCGAGAGCGGGCGCCCCTCGCGCAACACGATGGCCAGCAACTGCAGCGCCCCCAGCACGCCGTCGCCGGTAGTGGCGTGGTCGATAAAGACCAGGTGCCCGGACTGCTCACCGCCGAAGTTGTAGCCGCCCGCCCGCATGGCCTCCACCACGTAGCGGTCGCCCACCGGACAGCGCACCAGCCGGCCCTTCTCGCGCTCGATGGCGTGTTGCAGGCCCAGGTTGCTCATCACCGTGCTGACCAGCGTCCGCTTCTTCAGCAGGCCGTCGCGCAGCATACGCGTGGCGCACAGCGCCATCACCGCGTCGCCGTCCACCAGGTTGCCCTTCTCGTCGATCACGATGAGCCGGTCCGCGTCGCCGTCCAGGGCGATGCCGATGTCGGCCTTGCGCTGCTTGACCTCGCGCGCGCAGGCCTCCGGGTGTAACGCTCCGCACTTGGAGTTGATGTTCTTACCGTTGGGCCTGACCCCGATGGCATGCACCTCGGCGCCTAGCTCGGAGAACACGGCCGGGGCGGTCAGGTAGGCCGCGCCGTGCGCCGCGTCCACCACGATGCCTACCCCGTCCAGGGTCAGATCGGAGGGAAAGGTGGACTTGACCGCGGCCACGTAACGGCCCCAGGCGCTGTCCAGGCGCTCGGCTCTACCCACGTACATGCCGGTCGGCCGCTTGCGCTCCAGATCCCGGCTCTGCATCAGCTGCTCGATCTGCTCCTCGCGCTCGTCAGCCAGCTTGAACCCGTCCGGGCCGAACAGCTTGATGCCGTTGTCGTCATAGGGGTTGTGCGAGGCGCTGATGACGATACCCACGTCGGCGCGCATGCTGGTGGTCAGATGCGCGATGGCGGGCGTGGGCAAGGGGCCTGTCAGCATGGCCTTGCCGCCCATGGCGCAGACGCCGGAGGTGATGGCCGTCTCGAACAGGTAGCCCGACACGCGCGTGTCCTTGCCGATCAGCACCCGCGGCGCGTGCGAGCGGCTCTGCCGGGCCTGGTAGGTGACCGCCGCGCCGATGCGGAAGGCCGTTTCCGGCGTCATCTCCCCCTGGTTGGCCCTGCCGCGTCCGCCGGCGGTGCCGAAGCGCTGGCGGGCCATTCTCCTCTCCTCGTCTCTCGTCCGCCGGTCGGCTGCGCGCGACCCGACGGGTCGCGCGAAACCGACCGGCCGATTCCGCCGCTCAGCTTAGCAGAAAGGACCCGCATACGGGCGAGGAAGCGGCGATACCCAGCGGTCGGACGGATCGGTTCGCAGCCGGTCCGTCCTCGACGACCGAGATATCTCCCTTTCGGTCGAAATGACAATGGAAGTCGAACTGGCACCTCAGGAGGGATATACTGATGAGCGATGCGGAACGGCGGGTACGGCGAACAGCACGGTCCGGTGGCGCTGGAGTTGGTGGCCGCCGCCGCCGCGGCAGTGGTCATCATCGCGGTCGCGGCCGCTTTCGGCTGGCAGCTGGGAAAGAAAGCCGGGCTAAGGGAGGCGACCGCGGAACCGGCGAGTGCAGAGCGCGAGGGACAGGCCGGCAACGAGAACCGTAAGAGCCCTGATGTCCGGGAGGAAGCGAGCGGCGAGGGACAGGCCGTGAGCCGCAGCCTTCTTTTCATCGGCAACAGCCACGGCGAACATCTGCCGGGGGCTCTCGAGGCGCTGGCGCGCGCCGTCGGAATCGCCGTCAGGTCCGAACAGCTCACCCCGGACGGGGCCCTTCTCTACCAACACGCGGCGCAGGCGGAAACGCTGGCCGCGATCGAGAGTCGCCAATGGGACTTCGTGGTCCTGCAGGAACAGAGCGTGGTGTCCTCCGTGCCCGAGCGACGTCAGACCGAGATGCTGCCGGCAGCCCGCAAGCTCTGTCAGCTGATCAGGAAAGCGGGCTCCAGACCGGTGCTCTTCCTGACCTGGGCGCGAAAGCAGGGCGACCTGGCGAACCGGCAATTCTACCCCGAGGATACCTTTCAAAAAATGCAGGCGCGGGTGATCGCCGGCTACCGGGAAGTGGCACGCGATACCGAGGCCAGGCTGGTTCCGGTAGGAGCGGCCTGGCGGGCGGTATATGAGGAGCGGTCGGACATCGAGCTGTTCGCGCCCGACGGCCTGCATGCCAGCGAGGCCGGGGTACACCTGGCGGCGGCCGTATTCCTGGCCGCGCTCCTCGAGCGCGATCCGACCGAGATAGAAGAGTCAAAAGCGCCCGAGATTCCCGGGCTGAGCGGAGAGCAGCTGAGTTACCTGTATCGGGTTGCGAAGAAGACGGTGGAATCGTTCCAGCCCTGACGATGAAAGGTCACGGTTCCCAGAGGATGTCGGTTCCCCAGTTCTGCGGCGGCGCGATCTTGCCGGTCCAGACCAGATCGTAGGGGAAGCGCAGCTCGAGCAGGAAATCGAGCGCGCCCACTCCCGGCTCCTCTCCGGGCGGTACGCCGCCGGCACCGGGGGCGGGGGCGGCGCCGCCTTCGGCCTGCGCGCTCCCGGCATTGGTGGAGGAGGTGGTACGCGCGTAGGCGCTCTCCAGGTAGGCGCCCTTGACGATACCGCGTAGAAACGGCGGGATGAGCGAATCGGCGTTCACGCCGGCGCCCACCCGGTAGACGCGATCCCCGGAATAGGCCTGCTGCCGGCTCTGCAGGATAGGCTTGGGGATGAGCCCTCCCAGCTTGTTGCGCACGCCGCTGGTTCCCAGGGTAAGCACGCCGCCCATCATCCCGGCCACCAGCGCGTCCTGCTGCGCGCCGGCATCCGCCATCATGTCGCTCTCGCCCAGTGCGCAGCGATCCGCGATCAACATGACCAGCCCGCCGTGCTCCCCCTCGCACTGTTCGCTCGTGAACGAGATCTCGGGCTGCTGCATGGTGCCGGTCACCGTGACCACCACCGGTGAGCTTCCCGCGCTGTCCGGCGAGTAGGTCGCGGTCAGCGCCACCTCCGGGTTGATCTCCGACGAACCGTCGAAGGTGAGGCTGCCCCGGTTGATCTCGAAGCTCTTGCCCAGGGCCTCGAAGGTACCGCGCTGAAAGTCCACGTAGCCTCCCACCCGCAACTCCGGCTCCACGTAGATCACGTCCAGCGCGGCCTCCACCCGCGCGGCGAAGTCGGTTCTCCTGACCCAGAAGCCCTCCGATCCGTCCACGTTGATCTGGATGACGTAAAGAGAGCCCCTCTCCGCCTCCTCCTGCTCCACGCCCACGATCTCGACGTCGGGGTGCGGGTCGAGCGCGCGCAGACTGCGACCGCTCTGCTCGGGCAACCGCACCTGCAGGTTCTGCAGGTAGAGGCTGGAAGCGGCCCGGCTGGGCCCGATCTCGGTCTCGAGCTGCGCTCCGCCCGAGAGCCAGGCCAGATCCGCGCCCTCGCGCCGTACCGGGAACTGCTCGGCCCGCAAGGCCAGCCGCGCGCTGTTGGGCACCAGCCCCTGGAAGCCGATCCCCCCGCTGGTCCTCAGCCACCCCTCACCGTCGCTGGCCGAAAGCCGCTCGACCTGCAGCCAGTTGCCGCGAAAGATGAACCTTCCGGATACATCGGTCAACTGCTGCCCCGTGCTGGCGATCTTGATCTCTCCCGACCGGACGGCGACGCTGCCGTCCACCCGCGCCTGCCCCCGCTTGCCCGTGGCCCTGAGCGAGCCCGAGGCCGAGGCGCTGCCGTCGTGCACCCCGGGGATCATCCGCAACAGGGGCCTCAGCTGTACCTCGTCGAGCTCCGCCTTCAGCTGCAGCGGTCGGTCTTCGGCCCGGTGAGGAAGCAGCCGCCCCGAGCTCCAGCGGACCGGGGCCTGGCCGATGAGCAGCGCCGAGCCGCCGCCGCACCCCGAGAGGTTACCGGAGATCTCGATCCGCCGTTCGTCCGCGTTCACGCTCAAGGCGGTGTTTACCGGGTCGGTTCCGCAGGGGCGGCTCTGCTCCGTGCGCTTCTTCTGCCAGGGACGCTTCTCCGGCTCGATCACGGGCAGGGGCAAGAACTCCGAGAAGACGTTCGCGTTCCCCGAGGCCTTCTCGGTGAATAGATCGTGTAGATCGAACGAGGCCGAGAGCTTCCCCTCGCCCCACTCGCAGAGCCAGGGAAAGCCCTGGAAGGACTCCACCTCGATCTGGCCGCCCAGCGACAGCGCCCGCGGGCCGCTCAACTCGCCGGTCCGCAGCCAGTGCTCGACCTCGGTCCCGACGCTCCCCTCCAGGTTGGCGAACTGCTGCTCGTCGAGGTAGGCGCTGGCGTTGAAATGGGTCTGCCCCCGGTGCAGAACCGCTCTGCCCGTCAGGCTGGGCAGCCGTACCCCGGCGCAGGGCGTGCTGCGGAAGGGCTCGGCCCAGCGCGCCTCGAAACCGATCTCGGAGCTCACCGCCCCCTGCTGATTGACCAGCTGGAAGTCCGCGCTCAGCGCCACCGGAAGCGCCCGGCCCCTCGCCGCCGTCAGGGGCAGCCGGTCGAGCCGGCGCAGCGGTAGATGACCCGACAACGTCCAGGGGCCTTGTCGCAGCTTCTGCTTCAGGTAGGCCGCGCCGTCCGCCAGCTGTTGAGACTCGATACGGGTATCGAGGGTGGCCGATATCAGGGGGCCGCTCGCGTCCGAGGCGTCCGCTCCGACATTCAACGAGGTATCCTGATAATCGACGGTCGCCTCCACGGTCAGCGGCTCGATCCCCGGCAGCGCCAGCGAATGCACCTGCAGTTGTCCGTGTAGCTGGGGGTTTCTGCGGTCGCCGCTGGCCTGCATCTTGCCGCTCAACCTGCCGGACCAGCCCGGCATCGGCTGGCCGGTCAACTGCTCGATCAGGGTGAGGTCCAACTCGTCCGCGGAAAAGGCCAGGCCGAAGGAGGCCGAATCCAACAGCTGCCAGGGATCGCGAACGGTGGGATCGAGCGTTCCCGAGCCGGTGACGTTGACCAGGCCGCGATCGGTGACCGTGGCCTCGGCGTCCACCTCGAAGCTTCCCTCCCGATAGGTTACGAAGTATACGCCCTGCAAATCCTGCAAACCGTAAAGCCCACCGTCGCGCAGCGCGCCCTGCAGCAGCACCTCGGGATCCTTCAGATCGCCCCGGATCTCGACGCGGGTATCGGCTCGACCCTTCTTCACCGGAAAGTCCTCCCCCAGCAAGGCGCGTACGGCTTCCAGGTCGAAGTCCTGCAGCTGGGCAATGATCTCGTCCGGCCCGCGGAAGCGTACGGTACCGTTGACCTCCAGCCGCTGTGAGCGGTTGGCCAGCCGCAGCAGCTCGAGCTGTACCGACTCGTTCTTGACCAGCCTCAGGTTGCGCGCGGTACCGCGCCAGGAACCCTCGCCCACGAACAGCTCGATCTGCTCGGCGTTGAGGGTAAAGCTCCGGCGATCCGCGCTGATCCGCGCGTCCAGGTGGAAGGTATCCTTGCCCTGCAGCGTCACGTTGCCGACCGCGGTGTACTCGCTCGGCCCTCCCTGCACGGTTAGCACGGGATCGCCGAGCGGATACTTGGCGACCTTGACCTCCGTCCCGCGGACCTTCAGGTTTAAACGGGGTAAATCCGGGTCACCGTGTGCGCTTCCCACCAGCTCCAGCCGCTTGGCGCTGAGCGGTCCCTGGCGGAAATCGTGCAGCACCACCCGCCCGTCGAAATCGAGCCGGCGCCGGCCCTCGGCCGGCGTGATCACCCTGAGATCGGCCTCCAGCCTACCTTGGGCGCCGGCCAGCTGCTGCCGCAGATTGCTATCCTTTCCCACCTCCGGGATGCCGGCGCGCACCCGCATGTCGACCTTTCCGTCGAAGTAGACCGACCCGCTGCCGGAGATCCGGGTCGCGCGGGAACGAGAGCTCACGCTGTCGACGCGAAACCTCTGCTCCTCCAGTGCGCCACGAACTTCCAGGGCGGGTACGGCTACCCCGGAGTAGACCAGTGGCTCGACCTGCAACAGCACCCGCGGGTGCTGCTCGCCGGGCTCGAGCCTGAGCTCGGCCCGGCCGGCCGCCTCGACGGCCGGAGCCTTGCCGGCCAGCTTGTCGAGCTCGAGCCCCTCGCTCGTCACAGCGACCGACACCCCGCGGCTCTCGGACAGCTCGCCCTCGACGGCCGCGTTTCCGGCCCGGCTCTGCAGTTGCGCGCTCAGGCGCAGCTCCTGCACGGGTCCCCGCAGGGTGAAGGTGCCGGTCAAGGGCGCGTCCAGCGTCCGCGCCCACTCGAAACCGAGCCCGGCCAGCGTGTCCGGGGTGACCGGCGAGCAGAGCACCTGCAGATCGAGCTCGCTCTCGGGTTCGCCCGCCGGCGGCACGTCCCCGGTCGCTTCCTGCTCGCCGCCGTCCTCTGGCGGCGGCCCCGCGCTCTGCTCCGCCCGATCGGGCAGCGCATACACGATGGAAGCGGTAGCCCGCTCCTGCTCGCGGCTGGCGTTGAGCTGCAGCCGAACGCCCACCTTGGCGTCGCTACCCACCACGCCGGCCAGATCCTCCACCCTGGCCTCGAACCCGAACGGTTCCACGAAGGTGCCGCTGGCCTGGTCGATGCCGAACTCGACCTCGCGGGCGATGTCCAACCGCCCGCGCAAGTGGACGTCATGCACGCGCAGCCCCTGCAGCCCGAGGAAGTCGCCGTAGACGGTCAAATCCGAGATAACCATCCCGTCCACCACCACGTGGAGCGGCTCGCCACTCGGCTGCTCGTCGGGCGACGCCTGCCGAGCCGATTCGAAGCTCTCGAGCAGCGTCGGCAGCCCGCTCTCGGTCCGGATGAATCTCAGATGGCCGCCCGTCAGCACGGCGCTCTGGAAACGCAGCTTCCCCTCGTTCCACAGCGCGCTCAAGTCCGGTCGAAGCTCCAGCCGATCGGCCGTCACGATGCGCACTCCGTCCGGATCGAACAGCGCCGCGTGCCGGGCCACTACCCGCCCCGGCCCCATCTGCTCGATGCGGCCGATCGCCAACCTTCCCCGCACCTCACCGGAAACGAAGTCGGTCAGCAGATCGCTCGCCGCCCGACGCGCGAGATCGGTGCGCAGGTGTATCGCCGCGCTGGTGACCAGCGCTACCGTCGAGACGATGAGCCATAAAAGCAGGCGGCCCAGAAACCGTGCGACTCGCTTGGCCAGAACCCGTCTCCGCTGCCTTTTCGGCAAGCGCTCCGAGTGCGCCCACCGCCTTGGTAAAGGTATATCCTGTCGCCGCCGCCGACGCTACCTGCACAACCACAACCGCCACCGGGCGCCGCGATGGCGTCAATCTCGGGAAAAAGAGCTGCAGCACGTACCAGAACGGCAGCGCGACCGAGGCGAACAGCTCCAGCGCGGCGCCCACGTAGCGGTCCTCGGGGAATAAGTGGGTTCGCTCAGTCGATCTCCGGCATCAGCGCCCATTTGATGAACCAGCCGTCGTCTCCATCCTCGCGATCGAGGCAGACGATGCCGCCGTTCTGGAACCTGAACACGCGCCGGTCGCTCGAGCCGGTGATCAGGAAGGAGGCTAGCCTCTCCAGAAACGGCAGGTGGCCCACCAACATCAGATCGGCTTGGGGCTGCAGCGCTCCGGCCAGGGAGGCGACGTCGTCCATGGGGTTGATGCCGGCCCGCTGCTCGACGCCGTCGGGCGGCCCGAGCGCGGTGGCCAGGATCTCGGCGGTCTGCGCCGCCCGCTTCTTGCCGCTGTGCTCGATACGGGAGACGCGAACCTGATAGCCCTTGGCCACCCCGGCGATACGTTCCACGTCTGCCTTGCCCCCGGCCGAGAGGCTTCGTTCCAGGTCCACGTCCTCGGACAGGGCCTCGCCGTGCTGTACCAGGAAAAGCGCCATCTCCCTCTCCCTCCTCTTTTTATCAGCGTACTATCGAAGGCTCCGCGGGCGCAACCGGCAGCGGCCTGCGTCCTCACCCCTCGACGCGGGCAAGGTCCTGCACCATCAGCGCCAGGCCAGAGACCACTCGCGCCAGCCGATCGTAGTCGAGCTTGTCCGGCGTATCCTGGCGCGTATGGTAGTGCGGGTAGCGGAAGGGGGCGGTGTCGGTGATCATCAGCGCCGGGTATCCTTGCTGCCAGAACGACCAGTGGTCCGACCAGGAAACGCCCATCACCCAGCCCGGCAACGCCGCGCCCTCGGAGGGAAAGGCCGCGCGTCGCCGAAAGGAGGCCAGGCTCCGCCGCAACAGGGCGCGCGAAGAGATGTTGCCGATAAAACCGATGAAGTGGCCCGTGTCCGGGTAGAAGAAGCCGAGGGGAGGCGGGTAGTGCTGGCTGGCCGGCTCGTCCGTGTAAAAGCCGATGGTTTCCAGCGAGAACATGGCCGTCATCCTCTCGCCGCGCCCGCGCGTACGCGCGGCGTAGACCCGGCTTCCCATCTCCGCGGTCTGGAAGAAGGGCGGCTCCTCGTTCACGAAGGCGACCAGCCGCACGGTGCGATCGAGCCCCTGCCCGCGAAGCAACCGGCCGAGCTCCAGCAGCGCGGCCACGCCCGAGCCGTTGTCGTTCGCACCCGGGCTTCCCATCACCGAATCGTAATGGGCGCCCAACAGGACGATCTCCTCCGCGAGCCGGGTGCCTTCCAGCTCGACCTCGAGGTTGCGCACCTCTAGCCTTACCGGGCCGCTCGAAACCGCCCCGGCGGCGACGCCGTGGGACAGGCCGTCGATATCGAAGCGCTGCGAGGAGACGCGATAGCCGATTCCGGTAAACGTTTGATCGATGTAGTTCGCCGACGCCTCCAGCTGCTGCGGCAGCCAGATGTTCCGCTCTCCGATCTTCTCGCCCAGCATCACCACGTGCTCGCGCAGCCGTTCGGCGAGCAGCCTCTGCTCCTGTTCGAGCGGCGGCAAGGGCCCCTGGTGCGATCTGCCGGGCATGGCCGAAGTGTAGAGCAGGGGCCCCAGCAGGAGAAACGCCAGGCCGAACAACCGCGCGCCCAGCCAGAGCCAGCCGCGAAAGCCCCGCGGCGCTATCCGCATTCCTTTTAACAAGCCCCTGAACCCCGGCGCTCCGCTCCTGTTCGCCCGTGTAGCAGCTGCGCCGCCGCTTGACCATGTCGTATTCGGATCGATGGCGATCGGTCCTGGGGGTTGCTACGGTTCCAGTGGGGCGGTGACGCGGGCCAGGACCGGGCGGGCCGGTATCGCGATCCGCTCGTTTCTGGGGATAACAGGCCAAAAAAATGGAAACCGCCGGCAGTGGCATCATTAATTATTGATGACGGTCACGAGAACCGGCCGGAGCCAGCCGCTGCTGGACACGGGCCGGAGGTCGTGTTGAACTCGGTCCCTATTGGATCCAGAATTGCTGGAATAGAAATGATTCCAAAAGGTTATCGGATCTCATGCCAGGCGCACCCGTGTTAAGTGTTCAAAATCGAACAGTGTTACCGGCGGTTTTGCTAGCCCTGCTCACCGCGTGCAGCGTCTACGATTCCGGCCTACTCGAGGAAGCGATGCCCGACGGATCGATCTACCTGGACGGAGGCCTCGCCGGCTCGGGGGGAAGCGCCGCGGGAAGCGGCGGAGCCGGTGCTGGGGGTTCGAGCGGATCGAGCGGTAGCGGCGACGGCGGGACGAGCGGCAGTAGCGGGAGCGGCGGCAGCAGCGGGTCGGGTCCCGAGGGCTGCGAGCCCACCGGCGACGACGACTGCCCCCTGAGCTGCCCCGAGGTGTGCGACGGGCAGGACAACGACTGCGACGGCAACACTGACGAGGGGGAAGACTGGGACGATCTGGGCCGACCCTGCAGCGTGGGTGTGGGCGGATGCCGCAATGACGGTGTCTGGATCTGCGACCCGGAGGACCCGCTCGGACCCGCGGTGTGCGACGCCAAGGAGGGCGAACAGGAGCGGGAGACCTGCGACGGCGTCGACAACAACTGCAACGGCACCATCGACGAGAACTTCCCGGACGCCGACGGCGACGCGGTGGCGGATTGCGTAGACGCCGACCGGGACGGCGACGGCGTGGCGAATGCCGATGACAACTGCCCGCTGGTCGCCAACCCGGACCAAGTCAACAGCGATAGCGACGGGGACGGCGATGCTTGCGACGGCGACGCGGATGGCGACGGTATCGACAACGACGACGACAACTGCCCACTGGCGGCCAACGCATCGCAGAGCGATCTGGACGGCGACGACCAGGGCGACGCCTGCGACCCGGACGACGACGGCGACGGGGTGAACGACAGCGAGGACAACTGCCCGGAGCTCGCCAGCGCGGACCAGACCGACAGCGACGGCGACGGCTTCGGCAACCCCTGCGACGACGATGACGACAACGACGGGCTGACCGATGAAGCGGACAACTGCCCGCTGGCGGCCAACTCGTTGCAGGAAGACGCCGACTCGGACGGCAAGGGCGACGCCTGCGACACCTGCCCGGCCATCGCCGACCCGGACCAGGAGGATGCCGACACCGACGGCCGGGGCGATCGGTGCGACAACTGCCCGTCGGTCGCCAACCCGGAGCAGACGGACACCGACGAGGATCTGCAGGGCAATGCCTGCGATCCGGATGACGACGGAGACGGCGTATCCGACGATGGAGACGAGAGCGGCAGCGGAAGCGATAATCCCTGCGCTACCGGGCAGAGCGAGGGGTGCGACGACAACTGCCCGCTGGTACCCAACCCCGGCCAACAGGACTCGGACTCGGACGGCAAGGGCGACCTATGCGCTCTGGACGACGACGGGGACGGGATCCTGGACGACGGCGACGAGAGCGGCAGCACCACGGATAACCCGTGCAAAGACGCCTCGACGGACGACTGCGATGACAACTGTCCGACCGCGCCCAACCCGGACCAGTTGAACACCGATGGCGACGGCCTGGGCGACGTTTGCGACCCGGATGATGACGACGACGGAGATCCGGACGGCAGCGACAACTGCCCGCTGCTGCCCAACCCGGACCAGGACGACAACGACGCGGACGGAGCGGGGGACGTCTGCGACGACGACGATGACAACGACGGGGATACGGACGGCAGCGACTGCGCGCCGTTCGACGAGGTCGTCTTCCACGGCGCACCGGACGAGCTGTGCAACGGCGTGGACAACGACTGCGACGGAGAGACCGACGAGGATTTCCCCGAGGGGGCGACCACCTGCGGTCTCGGCGTCTGCGTGGCGGATGGCACCACCACCTGCATCGACGGCGAACAGATTATCAACTGCACGCCGGGGGACCCGACCGGCGACGACGCGAACTGCGACGACCTCGACGACAACTGCGACGGAGAGACCGACGAAGGATACCCGGCGGATTCGAGCTGCGGGCAGGGGTACTGCCAGGCCAACAACACCCCCTCGTTCTGCAGCGGCGGGCGGGTCACCGCTTGCCAGCCGGCGGAGCCGCTTCCCTCGGACGCCACCTGCGACAACCTGGACGACAACTGCGACGGCGAAACCGACGAGGAATATGGCGTACAACCGGCTACCTGCGGGACGGGCGCTTGCACGGCCGCCGGCACCAAGACCTGCCTCGACGGCGAGGAGCAGGTCGACTGCACGCCGGGAGACCCGTCCGGCGACGACGCGAACTGCGACGGCTTGGACGACAACTGTGACGGCGAGACCGACGAGGGGTACCAGCCGGACGACAGCTGCGGGTCGGGCTACTGCCAGACGACCAACACGCCCTCGTCCTGTTCCGGCGGGATCGAGACCGCCTGCCAGCCCGGTGGCGCGCTTTCCGGCGATGACACCACCTGCGACAACGTGGACGACGACTGCGACGGGGTAACCGACGACGACGTCGACTGCTGGATCGAGTTTCCGTATGTCCCGAGCAACTTCGATCCAGCGCTGCTCGATCCGGCCGGCGCGCCGCTGCTGACCGTGCTCGACTGCGCGGCGACCTATGACTCGAGCAACCCGGGCGACTTCTCCGGTTGGTGCGGACAGGATCCGCCCAGCGTGCTGGAAATCGAGAACGCCGGAAGCCCGGACCTGGTGGTGCTCACGCTGGCGCACCTGCAGATGACGGGGTCGCTGACCATCACCGGCGACCGGCCGGTGGTGCTGGCCGTGTTCGGCGACGCCTCCATTTCGGGCTCGGTCCACGCGGACGCCGCGGCACGCTCGGCCGGTCCGGGAGCGGACCATTCGGGCTGCCATAGCGACATGGACGGAGGCAACGCCACCGACGACCCGGCAGGCGCCTGCGGTGGGGCGGGCGGCGTGTTCGGCACTGCCGGCGGTACCGGGGGCAGGGGACAGCTAGGCTGTAACAGCGGCCCCTCGGGCGGCTCGCCCATAGGCTTGGAAACGCTCGCGCCCCTGATGGGAGGCTGCTCGGGCGGGCGCGGCGGATACGGCGGACGGGGAGCCACCGATCTGCGCTGGGGCGGCGGTGGCGGCGGTGCGGTGCAGATCTCGGTGGCGGGCGAGCTGGCGCTCATCGGCAGCGTCACGGCCAATGGCGCTGGCGGGCAACAGGCCGGAAACGAGCAGGACGGCGGCGGCGGCGGCGGGTCGGGCGGCGCCATTCTGCTGGAGGGCGACAGCGTGACGATCGACACCGCAGCCGTGGTCACGGCTAATGGCGGCGGCGGCGGCGAGGGAAGCAACGGCAACGCGGCCACCGGAAACCCGGGCTGCGATGGTACGGCCGACGCGGTTCAGGCGTGCGGGGGTAGCGGAGCGTCGAGCTGGGGAGGCGATGGAGGCCAGGGGGTCGCGCTGACGGCCGACTCCATCGACGGCGGCAACGGCATCTGCCAGGACCTCTGGCCCACCGACTGTATCTTCACCAACTCCGGCCGCGGCGCGGGAGGCGGCGGCGGTGGCGGAAGCGCCGGCCGTATCCGGCTAAACTCGCCCAACGCTTGCACCGTCAGCGGAACAGTCAGCCCCGCTGTGTCCAACGGCTGCTCGTGATCGCGGCGCGAGTTACAGTCAGCGCGTAATCGCGGCGCGGATACCGCCGCCCGGGAAAAAGTTGCCCGGGCAAAATTTGCCCGGGCAGGCAAGGGTTGCTCGCTGAACTTTCGGACAGCGGCTCTATCTGTCGAGGCTATCCCCACCCGCCTTGGGCACGGGTCGAGCCATGTCCACCGTATCGCGCTCGAATATGTCGGGGTCGATCGACTCTGCTTTCGGTGCATCGGAGACAGAGCAGACGCCGAGCATCTCGGTGACCTCGCTCACGTCCACGCCTAGCTCTTCTTCCATCTTCTTCGCCAGCAGCAGCACCGCGTCGCGCAGGCTCCTTCTGCCCCTTCTCAGCTCGTGTATGCCGCTCGGTATCCGCCCGGGGTCAGGGGGCTGCGCGGAAACCGTCGGCCGGAGCTCCTGCTTGTTTGCCGGGATCTGTTTCTTCAGTGCCATCGACATCGCTCCTCTTATCCTCAATTTAGGCGATCCTTTGAGCAAGCTCTGTGCCAGATTTGGGCTGTTTGCGTGAACCGTCCGTGTCGTCATCCGCTCGTTCCTGAATACCCCGCTCTCAGGCCAATCCCGCACGCCGCCTGAAAGAGAACCCGGCCGGCGGGTAAAAAAAGGCGGCCGGGCGCTCGTTCTCAGCCCGACCCGGTCCGCCGAGCGGGCGGCATTTATTCCGTCCGTGAAGCGTGATACGGTTCGCTTCGTCGACGGTACCCGCGCCGGAACGACGAGCGCCGAACACTACTCGCTCATACCGGCTGCGCCGAGTCGAAGAAAACGCCGTAGCAGGGGAGTGCTCTGACCATGGGCGAGACCGCGATTGCCGTACGGGAGCTACAGGTACTGGGAAAGCGAGCGCGCATCTACCAGGGCGGCGCGGGCACGGCGGTGCTGCTCATCCACGGCGGCTGGACCGGGGCGGCCATGACCTGGTCCCGCGTATGGGAGCCGCTGGCCCAGCGCTACCTGGTAGTGGCCCCGGACCTTCCCGGCCTGGGCCTGCCCGAAACGCAACCGCGAGCCTCGGTACAGCAGTACGCGGTCTGGCTGGTGGCGCTGCTCGACGTGCTGGGCATCGAGCGCGCGGTATGCGTGGGCAACTCCTTCGGCGGCTCGGTAGCTTGCTCGCTGGCCGGCCGCGCACCCGAACGCTGCGCGGGGCTGGTACTGGTCAACGGGTTCGCCATGCCCAGAACGCCGCTTCCCCTGCTCTGGCTGGGAAGGACGCGCCTGGGCGCGGCGCTGATGCGCGTTCTGTTACGCAGGCTATCCTTCAACCCGGAGGCGCTGAGCCGCGCCTTCGTCGACACGAGCAAGGTCCCGCCGGAGCTGCGGGAGATGCTGGCGCGGCGCGATTCACCCATGCTGGCGCGCTTCGCGGAGATCCTGATCGCCGGAGACGGCCCGCCGCCGCCGGCGGTTGCTCCGCTCATCCTCTGGGGGCGCGGCGACCAGCTTCCCGGGACCCGTGAGGCTGACGCGCGCCGGATACATGCCTCGCTGCCCGGCTCTACGCTGCGCATGGTAGCGGGCGCGGGCCACTTCCCCCAGATCGAGGCACCCGAGGCCTTTCTCGAGCATCTAGAAGCGTATCTGGATGCGCTGTCGTAATACGGTCGGAATAATCAACGATACGCCCCCTTCGTGGCCGTAACCGCTCCTCCAATGTCCGGAACGGTGCTGCCGACCCTACCCTATTCCGGGCGTGCCATCTTTTCACCATGCCTACTTAAATGAAGGGTCACTTCTTCTTGGTCATGGTCAGCGCCTCTTCCCAGAGGATGCGGGCGAAGCTGTAGCCTTCCCGGTTCAGGTACTCGGCAAAGCCGCGGATGACCTCCGGTTCGTAGTTCGCCTGCATCGTGTCGCCCAGCATCTTGCCGAAGGGCAGGCTCCGGTCCTTCTCCCGGGTGAACACGGCGCTGACCGATTCGCCGCCGCGCTCCTTGAAGATCGTCCCCTGCAGATTGCCGCCCAGATCGATCTCCAGCCCGATGTATCCGAGCGTTCCGTCCTCCCTCTTGCGCTCGCTGAACCGCACCCTCCGCCGCTCTCCGTCTTCCATCTTGATGTAGAACTCGGCGGTGATAGTCCGCTCTTTTCTTACTACCGGTCCTGCTTCGACGAGCTCGGAAATCCGGTCTGGCACCTGTGTCATGGGAACCCTCGTTCGATACAGGTCGGCAATTATAGACGCCGTCGCGGTTTTGTCCACTTGCGCGCCGCGCCCGCCGAAATGGGTAAAGGGCAACGCGGGCGCCGCGAGGAAAGGTCGCGACCGGCGGTTGGCAAGCCGGGCCGATCGTGCGAAAACCCCGTTGCTCATGAGCGATTTCATCTTCACCTTGCAGGGCGTCACCAAGGTCCATCCACCCGATCGAAAGGTCCTCATCGACGTCTACCTGGCCTTTCTGCCCGGAGCCAAGATCGGCGTGCTGGGGCCGAACGGGTCCGGGAAGAGCTCGCTGCTGCGCATCATGGCCGGCGAGGACACCACCTTCGCCGGCGAGGCCTGGCTGGCCAAGGGCGCCAGCGTC
Organism: uncultured Sandaracinaceae bacterium; assembly: GCA_964450715.1. Lineage (GTDB taxonomy): Bacteria > Myxococcota_A > Polyangia > Polyangiales > JAFGIB01 > CAYVFC01. Next base: position 29,554 of record CAYVFC010000035.1, read on the forward strand.
GGCCACCTGCCGCAGGAGCCCGACCTGAGCGGCTTCGCGGAGGTGCAGAGCGCAGTGGAGCAGGCGGTGGCCCCGACGCGACAGCTGCTGGAGCGCTTCGAGCAGCTGAGCATGAAGCTCGGCGAACAGCTGAGCGACGAGGAAATGAACCGGATCATCGAGGAGCACGGGGATACTCAAGATAAAATCGACGCCTGCGACGGATGGAACCTGGACCATGCGCTGCAGGTAGCCATGGACGCACTCCGCCTGCCCCCAGGCGACACGCCGACAGAAAACCTTTCCGGAGGCGAGCGGCGCCGCGTGGCGCTCTGCCAGGTCCTGCTACGCAGCCCCGATCTGCTCCTGCTGGACGAGCCCACCAACCATCTGGACACCGAGTCGGTGGCCTGGCTGGAGCAGCACCTGGCCCAGTATCGCGGCTGCATCGTGGCGGTCACCCACGACCGCTACTTCCTCGACAACGTGGCCGAGTGGATCCTGGAGATGGACCGGGGCGAGACCTTCCCCTTCCAGGGCAACTACTCGGCCTGGCTCGACTACAAGCGGGCCCGGCTGCAGCTGGAGGAGAAACGGGAGAGCGCCAGGCAGCACAGGCTGAGGCGGGAGTTGGAATGGGTGCGCTCGTCTCCCCGCGCCCGGCAAGCAAAGGGAAAGGCCCGGTTGGCGGCCTACGAGAAGTTGCTCTCGGAGCAGGAGAAGGCCAAGCGCGACCCGAATGAGATCTTCATCCCCGCCGGCCCTCGGCTCGGCGACCTGGTCATCGAGGGTAAAGATCTGCGAAAAGCCTTCGGGGACAGACTGCTCTTCGACGGCCTGAGCTTTCTCGTACCCAAGAACGCCATCGTCGGTGTCATCGGGCCCAACGGCGCCGGCAAGACCACGCTGCTGCGCATGATCACCGGCAAGGAAGCGCCCGACCAGGGGCAGCTGCGGATCGGCGATACGGTACAGCTGGCATATGTGGAACAGAGCCGAGACGCTCTTCAGGGAGAGAATACCGTCTGGAAAGAGATTTCTGGTAACGAGGACAAGATTCTTCTCGGCAAGCACGAAGTCGCCTCGCGCGCTTATGTCTCCTGGTTCGCCTTCCGCGGCAGCGATCAGCAGAAGCTGGTCAAGAACCTCTCTGGAGGCGAGCGCAATCGCGTCCAGCTGGCCAAGCTGCTCAAGAGCGGAGCCAACCTGGTTCTACTGGACGAGCCGACCAACGATCTGGACGTGGAGACCCTGCGCTCGCTGGAGGAGGCCCTGTACGGCTTCGCGGGATGCGCCATCGTCGTGACCCACGATCGATGGTTTCTCGACCGCATCGCCACCCACATCCTCGCCTTCGAGGGAAACAGCGAGGTGGTCTGGTTCGAGGGCAGCTACGAGGCATACGAGGCCGACCGCAAGCGGCGGTTGGGCGCTCAGGCCGAGCGCCCCCACCGCATCAAGTATCGAAAGCTAACCCGGTAAGCGAGGAAGAAGTTTCCGGATGGGGAACGTGCTCGGGCAGCCGGGCGGTATTGACCTCGGCATCGATGCACCTTCCGTGGTAGCAGGTCTCGCGCTTGCCACAGGAAACGCCGATACAGCCGATACAGCCGTCCTCGAAGAGCAGCTCGAGCTCGAGGGTCTTGCCCTGATAAGACCTTCGGTCGTGTTCGCGCGGCTTCCCGGCGGCGCGGTACGAGGCGGCGCTCACGACGCTCCGAAAGCGGGACGGTCCTAGTTTCCTGGCGGCGCTCACGACGCTCCGAAAGCGGGACGGTCCTAGTTTCCTAGTTAACTCGCGGGGGGCCCCGGGAGACTTAACTAGGAAACTAGGACCGTCCCGCTTTTAGTCACACGTGTAGAGCAGCGCGTCCCCATCGTGGGGTCCGGCTCTGTTTTTTTGTTTTTTTCATACAAAAATCGGATTTCGTGCCACACAGTAGTCGTAGCTGTGATCGCGAATCGTCACACGGCCGGCTCTCCATTCGGATATCTGTCCAGGCCCGGCGTATGTTTACCTACGCGGCGGTATTCCAACGACGACGTCATCGGGCTGGTACGAGAGAATTACGGGGGGCCTCCCAAACGATGGCGGCTAATCGAATCGGGCATCCGCCGCGTCTTCAAGGCCTGCAATACCCAGGTCCGCTACCTGGATCTCGATCCCTCGTCTAGAGTAGCCCGGTACGCGGCGACCGCCTCCGAGCGCTGCCTGGAGAAGAACCGAGCCTCGGTCGACGATATCGATCTGATCATCTACGCGGGCATCGCCCGCGAGTACTTCGAGCCGGCCACGGCCATGGAGGTGGCGCAGATACTGGGGATGGGAGAGACCCATGCCTTCGACCTCACCACCGCCTGCGTGGGACAGCTCGAGGCTGTTCAGGCCGCCTGTGCCTACCTGAACCTGTACGACCACTATCGCACGGCGCTGGTCTGCACGGCCGAGCTCACCCGCGACTACCTGAGCTTCGATATCCAGAGCACCGACGACCTGCGCCTAAAATCGGCCGGGTTGACCATCGGTAACGCCGCCTCGGCCATGCTGGTGGGCAAGCAGCCCTGGCCGGGTGGTTGCGTCGCGCTACGCTCGGTCGATACCTACTCGCTTCCCCGGCACTGGGCTCTCTGCCAGGTCCCCATCCGAGGCACGTTCGTCTCCGACTCGGTGGAGCTGATGAAGCTGCACGAGCAGATCGTCCCGCAACTGAAAACGAAACTGCTGGCCCTGGGCTGGAACGCGAGGCAGATCAACCACATCGTCTTTCACCAGCCCAGCGAAGCAGCGACCAGGAGGGTCGTCTCCGGAATCGGGGCCGATCTCGAGCGTGGGGTCTACACCCACCACCTGTACGGCAACAACGCCAGCGCGACCATCGGCGTGGCATTCGATCATCTTCTGCAGGAACGCGAAATAGCGAAGGGGGACCAGATTCTCTTCGGCAGCGCCGCCGGAGGCTTCAGCATGGTCACCATGGCGGGTGAATGGATGACTGAATAGAGAAGATAGAATACGAGCATATGAGATCGGTATTGCTCGGTTCGATGGAGGGAGAAAAATGTATATCACCAGGCGGGGACCGCATTGGTTCTTGGTGATGGCGTGCATCATCGGCGCCGTTCAGACCAGCTGCGCTTCGGACCAGCGCGAGCAGGGCGCCGGCAACCCGTCGCAGGGCGCGGGTGCGGGCGGCGCCTACCAGCCCACAGACCCCTACGCATACGCGGGCAGCGGCGGCCAGCCGGTGGCGGGCAGCGGCAGCGCCGCGCTGGCCGGTAGCGGGGGCGCAGGTGCGGGCGGCGCCGGATCGGCGTCGGTGGTGGAGCCGGGTACCTGCGGTAACGGCCTGATCGATCCGGGCGAGCAGTGCGATCCGGCGGCGGTCATCACCGATACCTGCGAAAGCCTGGCTCTCGGCGCCGGTTCGCTGGTCTGCGACGACGCCTGCGCGTTCGACACCACCGGGTGCTCGTCAGCCGCGGCCGATCTGTTCACCGTCAACCACGAGCTCAGCCCGGTCATCGGCACGGTCGGCATCGTGACCTGGTCCACCAGGCTGAGCGCGCTGAGCGAGGCGTATATCGAATTCGGCCTGGATACCGGCTACGGAATGCGCGCGCCGGTCGACCTGAACGAGCCCGACTTTCGCACGCTGCTTTTGGGCATGAAGGGATCGCGGGACTACCACTTCCGCGTGGTGGCGAACAGCGGCGGTACGGAGTACAAAAGCGACGACTACCTGTTGACCACCGGTCCGGTGACCAATCTGGTGCGGGTGGACCAGCTCAACGTGGACAACGAGGCGGCGCGCGCGCGAGGCTTCATCACCAGCTCCCTGTTCCAGGCCATGGGCGGGGGCGGGGGGTTCTTTCCGCCCTTCGGCGGTTCGGGCGGGGCGCTGGCCTTCATCGCGGACGCGGACGGCGACATCGTCTGGTGGTACTCGCCCTCGCTGAGTACGGCGACCCGCGCGCGCATGTCCTACGACGGCAAGCACATGTGGATGGTGACGGTCGGCATGGAGATGGGCGGCTCGTCAGGGGTGGAGCGGGTCAGCATGGACGGCCTGGACGCGCAGAGCTTCATCACGCCGGCGACGCATGACATCACCCCGGCCACCGGCAACGTGATGGCCTTTCCGGCCGGCGGGTTCAACGGCTGCGTGGTGATCACCGAGGTCACGCCGGACGGGACCATGACGCCGGTCTTCGATACCAACCAGATCTGGGCCAACGACGCCTGTCACGCCAATGCCATCCGCTACTCCGAAGCCGAGAATGTCTACACGCTGTCCGATCTCACTCAGGGAGACATCATCATGGTGGACCGGGCGACCGGGACGGTCACCAGCCGGCTGAGCGATTTCAGCTTCGACTGGGGCAGCCACCAGCACGGCCACCACCTGCTGAGCGACAGCATCGTCATCTTCAACAACGGCCACCGCATCGCTCAGGAGATATCCCTCGACCGGGGCACCCTGCAGTCGTCGGAGATCTGGCGGTACAGCAGCGCTTTCAGCAGCGAGGTGCTCGGCGATGTGCAGCGCCTGCCCAATGGAAACACGCTGGTGACCTACTCGACGGCGGGCGCGGTTCACGAGGTCGACGCCAGCGGCAACCGCGTGATGGAGATGCGCTTCAGCCAGTCGTCCGGCTACGCGCTCTGGCGGGGGTCGCTCTACGGTCTGCCGCCGGACGTCACGCTATGACGCGCCGTCAACGCCGGCCGATCGCCTCCGCGACGCTTTTTGCGAGCGAGAAAGGAAGCAACCAGATGCGAAGAGGCAACTTCGAGGTAGCGCTGCTGCCGCTCCTGCTCGTCCTGGCCGGATGCGGTGAGAACGGGGACGGCGACGGGGAAACGGCGGGCGCGAACGGCGGGTCGGCCGGATTGGCCGGATCGGAGCCAGTGGGATCGGCCGGCGGATCGGCGGGGTCGGCCGGCCAGGCCGGAGCAGACTCCTGTCCGAGCCTGATCACGGAAACCGACGCGGAGGGAAGGCTTCGCGTAGCGGTGAACGACGCGCAGAACTACTCGTTTCAGGCTCAGCTGACCGTTCAGAGTACCACGGTCAAATCCGGAAGCGAGCTCACTTTTGACTGGAGCCGGGTAACGCGCGACATGAGGGGACGCGAGCTGGACCCGCTGAGCGGAGTGGACATGCTCGAGGTGATCATCTGGCAGAACATCACCGAGGCCGAGCTGCAGCGGGACATGTCCTCCGAGAGCATCGACCTGATCCATCTGCTGGTGCCGGCACTGGTCGAGACAGGAAACGCGATCACCTCGGCCAGCCTCTTCGATCTGAAGGGACCGGGCGGCATCGAGCTGACGCGAGAAGAGCTGCTCGGTTACACGGATCCGGAGAGCTATCCGCCGGAATCCCACGTCTACTCGGTCCTGCTAGCCGAGGGGCTGGCGCTCGGTTTCGGAAACCTGCTCATCCATTTCGTCCGCTTCGATCCGGACGAGACCAATACCGAGATCACGATCACCGATGACTCGACCCGGCTCGACTACCAGGTCGACCTGCGGTCGGTAGAGAAGATCGGGCTGCCGGCCGGTGCGTCGGATATCGTGGTCAACTGGTCGGACGATACGCTGCTGACGACAAACGCCATCGGCAAAGAGTTCCAGCCCACCGGGATCACCGGGATCATGATCGGTCACTATCCGGACATGACGTTAGAGCAGATCGAGACGGGCTTCCTCGATATCGATAGGATAGCGGAAACTCTCTGGACCAAGACGATGGACGCGGGAACGCGCGTCACCCTGTCGGAGCTGGTCGACGAGGCAGGAGAGCCTTTCACGGGCATCGATGACCGAGGGACCTGGCTGCTCGGCCTGATCTGCGGAAGCTGCATGAGCCCGGCTCCCTGGTTCCTCGGGGTGCTGGAGGCTTGTCCGGAGTAGCACCCCTAACCGGTCATTTCGACCGAAGGGAGAAATCTGGCTTTTGATCCCGGTAGAGATCTCTCCCTTCGGTCGAGATGCCAGGGTGGGTGCGTTTTCGATGCGCTTTACTCGATGGTGTAGCCGTACACGATCTGGTCGTTGGTGTTGACGAATTCCACCTCGATACGATCCGGCCTGACCCGCGCCCGGGCGTATCCCGAGTCGGTCCAGTACTCGCCTGCGGGATAGCCCGTCTCGGCGCTATGGAACTTCCAGGGAGCACCAGCGCTTCCGGGCAGGCTGTAATGGATACCGTCCACGACCATGTCGAAGAAGACGTGGTCGTGTCCGTAGAACAGCGCCTGCACTCCGTATTGCTGCATCAGGCCGTGCACCACCGCCTGCTCCCCTACCAGGGCCGCCTGTCCGCCGCCGCGACCGTAGGCGGAGTTCGCCGCGTCGCCCGCCTTACCCCCCACTACGTGGTGGATGAACAGAAGCTTCCATCTGCTACCGCTATTCTTCAACGTTTGCTCGAGCCAGAACAGCTGCTCTTCTCCCAGGGTCCAGTCGTCCGCCGCGCCGGTATCGCCCGACAAGTAGTGCCCCTGCGGCGTGTAGCTCATCACGTTGAGCACTACGAACAGCGCGTCCCCCCAGGTGAAGGCGAAGTAGTCCCCGCTCGGGCTGCCGCCCTCGGCATAGGTGCCCTGGGTGGGCCCGGGCAAATAGAGCAGCCGCTGCGACCGGGAGCGCTCGATCTCCTCCGGGGTAAAGTCGCCGTTTTCTCCGTCCCAGTTGCCGATCACCGCGTAGTGGGTGACTCGTCCCGGCAGATCGCCCGCCAGCACCCGGTAGGCCAGGTAGCCGATCCGGACCCAGCCCGGGTCGGGCGGCGGCTGGTTGAAACCGAAATAGTGGTAATCCAGCATATCGCCCAAGTGGATGACGAGATCCGGCGCCTCATTTTCGATCTGCCGCGCGACCCGGTTGACTATGTCGCCCGTTATTCCCGGGTCGTGCACGAAGACGTGGGTATCGGCCAGCATACAAAAGACAAATGAATCGCCGGGATTCCGCCGCGTGGTGACCGAGCCCTGGTAGAGCACCGCGTCTGTCGCATCCGGCACACGCTCGACCACGCGATAGCGGTAGGCGGTAGCGGGCCGCAGCAAGCCCACGCGCCACTGCACCACCTCCGCAGCCCCGATCTCCCGGCTGGCGCTCGCCGGCGTCCAGCGCGGGTCGCTGGCCTCGCGCAGGTCGAGCCCGAGCCTCTCCGGCTCTCCGGCCGAGACCACGACGTTGACGCCGAACCCGCTGTCGGTGGTGGCGAAGACCAGGGGGGGCGTCAGAAGCACCACTGTGGCATTTCCCCCGCGATCGACCGCGCCGGTCGATTCGACGTCGCTACCAGCGGCGGAGTCCTCGCGGTTTTCGCCGCCGAAAGCGTCGGAAGCGCTTTCGGCATCCGAACCGGACACGGCCGCGCCGCCGGATGGCGGCTCCGCCGCGTCACCGCGCGCCGCCGGCGGGTCGGGCTCGGAGGATGGCCCGGTGTAGGAGCAGGCCGGGCAGCAGACCAGCAAGGGCAGCAGGTATGCCGGCCAGGAAACGCAACCGTTTCGCCTGGTTTGCAGGTAGTCCATGGTAGCCGACGGATGGGACCCCTCAGACCTCTCAAACGACATGATATGGTGGTTCTGCACCGCTGAAAAGCGGTCGAAACAGCCGCGGCTGCCGGCGAAGAGGGCCCGGCGGCGGTGGCGGCCCGGCAAGCCGCGCGCGCGATATCGAGATCTCCCCCGCGGTTGAGGCTCGGACCGGAGGCGTTGTATAAACCGGCCATGGCGAACCTGATCAACGATAAGGTCAAGGCGGAGATTCGGGCCGCCCTCGGGCAGCTAAAGGCGCCGGTCCGGCTAGTGCTGTTCACCCAGAAGAATGCCTGCGGCGCCTGCGCCGAGCAGCAGGCGCTGCTCAAGTCCGTCGCGTCGCTTTCCAGGAAGCTGAAGCTCGAGGTACGCGAGCTGGTGGCTGACGCGGCCGAGGCCAGACGCCTGGGCATCGACAAGGTACCGGCCACTGCCATCATCGGCGAGCAGGACCACGGCATCCGCTTCTACGGGTTGACCGCGGGGTACGAGCTGCCCTCGCTGATCGAGGCCGTCCTCATGGTCTCGATTGGAAACGACGGGCTGGAGCCCGGGGTGGAGGCGGTCGCACGCGCTATCGAGGTGCCGGTCCATCTCGAGGTGATGGTCACTCTCACCTGTCCCTACTGCCCGCGCATGGTCCATCTCGCCCACCAGCTCGCCTTCGCCAACCCGCTAGTGCGTGCCGACATGATCGACTCGTCCGAGTTCCCTACCCTGGTCGAGCGCTACCACGTCACCGGCGTCCCGCGCACCGTCATCAACGGGCGGGCGACCATCGACGGCGCGCTTGCAGCCGAGTCGGCCGCGCTGGAGATACTCCGAAACGTCGATCCGGCGGCCTACGAAAGGGTGGAGGCCGCCCTGCGCGAGGCGCGCGGCGAGCGGTTGGCCGTCCCGGCCGAGCCCGAGGTCGAATACGAGATGATCGTGGTAGGCGCCGGGCCGGCGGGGCTAACGGCCGCTCTGTACGCCGTGCGCAAGGGCAGGCGAGTCGCCATCATCGGCAAGCAGGTCGGCGGACAGATCAAGGACACCGCGACCATCGAGAACTGGCCGGGCGTGCCCGAGATCGGCGGCCGCGAGCTCGGCGAGCGCTTTCGCGACCACGTCGAGAGCTACCAGGTGGCGGGGCGCTACCACGTGCAGATCGCCCGGGTGCGCCGCTCATCCGACGGCTTCGAGGTCGAGGCGACAGACGGAACGCGCTTTCGCGGGCAGTCGGTCATCTACGCCGCGGGCAAGCAGTACCGCCGTCTCGGCGTTGCCGGCGAGGAGCGCTTCATCGGCCGCGGTGTGGCCTTCTGCGCGACCTGCGACGCGCCGCTGTTCCGCGACAAACGGGTAGCGGTGGTGGGCGGCGGCAACTCGGCGCTGACGGCGGTACGCGACCTGCACGGGTTCGCGCGCCAGATCCACGTGGTGCAGAACCTGCCGCAGCTGACGGCGGACCCGGTGCTGGTGCGCCAGGTAGAGGCGATGAAGAACACCTCGCTTCACCTGGGCATGGAAGTACACGGCTACCTGGGGGACGAGACGCTGACCGGCATTCGGCTGGCGTCCGCCGACGGCGAGCAGCGCTACGATCTGGCCGTGGACGGGGTCTTTCTCGAGATCGGGCTGGTGCCCAACAGCGAGGCCGTGCGCGAGCTGCTCGAGCTCAACCCGGCGGGCGAGATCCCGGTCGAGCGCGACGGGTCGACCCGGGTGCCCGGACTGTTCGCCGCCGGGGACGTGACCGACGATCCCGACAAGCAGGTCGTGATCGCGGCCGGAGCCGGCGCGCGCGCCGCGTTAGCGGCCGACCGTTACCTGAGCGAGCTCGACGCGGCGTCAAAGTTAGGAGGCACCGCAAAATAAACGCTCCGAGACCGGGCGCGCCGACGGAGCGCAATCGCGAGCGCGCCCGGAGGAAAAAACGCAGGAATAGCAGCGCTATTTCGAGGTTTTTCCGAGGACGAAAGCCGCGAGTGCGCCCGTCCGCGCGGCCGCAACCGGATCGTTTATTTTGCGGTGCCTCCTTAGGGTCCGTGACAAAATAACTCGATCAGATTTCGGAGCGCGACGGCCCCGGATGCAAGGCGCGACGACGAGAAATATTGGGGATATTTTGAGGAGGTGCAACGCAGCAGCCGGGCCCGTCCCGCCCGAAAGATGGATGAGTTACTTTGTCACGGACCCTAACTGCTACTTTTCAACCCAGGGTGGGCAAAACCGCGCGGGCCGGTCAGGCCATGGTGACGCGAATCACCTTCACCGGCGTGACCGGGCGGTCGCCGCGGCCGGTGCGGACGTTGTTGATGGTCGTGACCACGTCCATACCGCTGGTGACCTTGCCGAAAACGGGATGCTTGGACTGACCCGGAGTGAAGAAGTCCAGGTAGGCGTTGTGCACGACGTTGATGAAGAACTGGCAACTGCCCGTATTCGGTCCGGCGTTCGCCATGGAGAGGGTGCCGGGCTCGTTCGAGAGCTTGTGCTCGGGCGGATGCTCGTCGGCGATGGGACCGTGGGGGGATTTCCCGGTTCCGGCCAGCGGGCTATCGGGATCCTTGCTGTGGGGGCAACCGAACTGGTTCATGAAGTTGGCGATCACCCGGTGGAAGTGCAGGCCGTCGTAGAAGCCCTCGTTGACCAGACGCACGAAGTTGTTGGCCGTGATCGGCATCTTGTCCACGAAGATCTCGGCCTCGAAATTACCCATGGAGGTTTCGAATTTTGCGATGGGATTTGTCATACTCAGGGGATACCGCGCGAGCCGGGCGCGATCAAGGGTCGTCGCCCCGGGCTCCGGCTCAACGACCGGGCTCGCCCGGGTGCGCTGCCGTTTTCGCCCCGGAATCCGCCGGCCTCGTCCCGCCGGCTCCGCCCGGCGGAGGCGAACCGAAGAGCAGCGAAAGCGCGATGAGAGAGCCCACCAGCAGCACGACCGCCGAGCCGATGGAAAACAATCCCGTGGCCAGCCCCCTGCGGTCGTGGCTGGCCATCGCCGTGCGATACAGCGAGATCTGCTCGTCCTTGCCCTGAAGCTCCTCGGCTACCTTGCCAATCCGTTCGCGCTCGGCCGGCGCGATCAGCTCGAGCTGCAGCTCGTATCCGCGGCGCCCCAACGCCGCCATGGCGCTGTCGAGCTCTTTCTGCGCCTCTTGTCGCTCCGCTTCCCGACGTTCGGCGCTCTTCATGCGCTGTGCCAGCTGGGCCTTGCGCTTGAGGTGAAGCTCCTGCACCTTCTTCTCCGCATCGCGAAGCTCGACCTTCATCTCCTCCAGGTCGATCCGCAGGCCGTCCATCTCCTGCGCCAGCTGCTCGAGCTGCGCGTTCTTAGCCTGCAGATCCCTCTGAACCCGACGCAGCCAGTCCTGGTCTGCTTCCCCTTTTTCGCCCTTTAAGTGCTCCCTGTGCCACTGTTCCGCGGCGCGGATTTCCGCTTCTATCCCCTTCTTCTGCTCCTCGCGCTTGGCGACCTCTGCCAGCAGGCGCGCTTGTTCGGCCCGGAAGGGCTCCGTATCCTTCTGCGTGTGAAAGATGGTTTCTACGACGTACTCCATCTCTTGTGATACGGATTCCCTGACGCGCTGGTCCTTTTCCAGCGCCAGCCGGATTCTCTCGTCCGCGTCTGCCACCGCTATCAGCTCGTCGCGGCAGGCGGCCAGCGCCGCATCTCCGCGTTGCTCGTACAGCGACGCACCCGCTTGGCGACACACCGCGTCGAAGCGCGACTTCACGGTGCTCCGCTCGACCCCGAGCCCTCGCAGCGCCAGAAAAAGCCAGATCTTCCGCCAGAGAACCCAGAACGTATACAGAGCCGCCTCGGATACGCTCGCCGGCGGCTCCCCGTAGTCGGCTATCCTTCGCGCCTTGTCCTGTTCGCTCTGCTCCACCTGCTGCTCGATCTCACTCTTCCGCGCCCGCTCCTGGTGAGGCGACTCGGCGGCCAGCTCCAGCTCGTCGTCCAGCTCCCAGGGGTTGCCGCCTTGTCCGTCGAGATCCCAGCCGGGTTGCTTGCCTTCATCACCTCCGCCGAGAGCCGGAGGGAGATCCTCGTAGTTTCCACCCAGTGCCGGTGGGAGATCCTCATAACCTCCACCCAGTGCCGGTGGGAGATCCTCTGCGGACGCCCCCTCGGCTCCGAAAAATTCGTCCGCGTCCAGCTCGGTTAGCTCTTCCAGATCCGCGAGCGTCTCTCCGCATCTCGAGCAACGGATCGCCCCTCGCGGCAACGGGGCGCGACATCGGCTGCAACGGTTCATCCGCGGACCGCTCCCCTCATCTAGCGATAGGTTACCAAACTGTCGTCGACGAAATGCGGGGTGAGGTTGAACCCGGTCAAGGTGAGCTTGTCGCCGCTATAGATGAATTCCGTCAGGCTGGCATTCTTGATCACCCATTGCTGGGCCAGGGCCTTGCGATCGGAGATATCGAGCGCGTACCCGAGCAGGGTGGAGATGGCGCCACCCGAGGTGAAGACCGCCACCCGCTTGCCGCTGGGATAGCGCGAACGAATGCGCTGCAGCCCGGCGATCACCCGCTCGCGAAAGCCGTGCCAGCTCTCCATGCCCTCGATCTCGCTGCCGCCCTCGACCCAACAGTCCAGGACGATCTCGAACGAACGCTGAAAAGCCTTTCTTCCCTCTGCCGAGGCGTCGCCGAGCTGGGGGGTGCGTTCGAGGATCTCGCGCAACCGCGCGTCCTGCTGCAGCAGGCGGGGGTAGAGCTGGCCCATGATGCCGGCGGCATCGTACTCGTTGAAGGCCTCGTCGATGCCCTGGTCGGGAAAGGGGTGCCCGGCGCGCTGGTAAGCCTGCCCGACGATGCGCTGGGTCTGCTGCTGCCGCTGCTGTTCGCCGGAATAGACCGCGTCAAAAGCGAGCGCCCGTCCGGCCCAGTGGATGCCGAGCAGCTCGGCCTGGCGAACCCCGGTCTCGGAGAGCCGGTCGTAGTCGTGGGTACCGAAGCAGGCCTGTCCGTGCCTGACCAGGATCAAGGTGCTCATGGCCTGGCGCGGCAGTATATCGGTATCGCGCCGGCGAAGGAAGGCCGGGCAAGCGCACGCGAGGAGCGGGAAGCGCAGGAGGCGCCTCTCCGCTCGCTCCCTCTACTCGTCCTCAGTTGAGCCGGCTGTTGTGACCGTAGGAGAAATCGCTCGCGTTGCACAGGCCGCAGTTGTCACCGATGAACATCTTCTTGGCCTCTTCGTCACCGTGCAGCATCCAGTCCCACCAGGCCACGGTGACCTCCCATACCCGCTCCGGCTGCATCATGAGAACCAGGTGTCCGGTGGAATGACCGGTGGTTACCAGGACCTCGTGGTGGTAGAGCCAGGCACCGGGCTGGCTGGCGTCATTGGTATCCGACTCCATGCCGCTCGCTCCGGGGTCGGTCGTGTCACGCTCGGCGCGAACGTTCAGGAAGGGCTTTTCCTCGGAGACGCCGCCGTTCCAGAGGATGACGGCCTTGACCCGCGGGTCGCTGGCAACGTTGCGCGTGGCCGAGGCTCCCTGGGAGTGGCCCATGGCGCCTATCTTGTCGAGATCGAGCTTCTGGTAAAAGACGCTGTTGGAATTGTCGTTGAGGTACTCCGCGTAGTCGATGGCGCGCGTCTGCACATCGTCGGTGGGTGAGGTGTTGGTCCAGGTCGAGTTGGAGGCGATGATCACGTAGCCGTACGAGGCCACGGTGCCGAGAAACACGGCATAACCGTGGGTGAGCCCGCAAGTGCCATTGGCCCAGGAGATGACCGGGTACTTCTCGCCATCCTTCATACAAGCCGGCCGGAAGATGGTGTACAGGCTGTTGTCGAGGTCCCGGGTGTTCCTGAGATTGTCGTTCACCTCCAGGGGTTCCATAAAGGTGTCGATGCCGCCACTGACGCAGATGAGCTCCGCGGCCAGATTGTAGTCATCGTTCTCGAACTCGGTGCCCGCGCCCTCGTTCCACTCGACTCTTCCCCCGTAGGGCCCTCCGGAAACGGTTACCGGGCCGTGGGTACCGCCGTCCAGAAGAGGTATGGGAATGAACTCCAGGTCCTTGCAGGACACCTCCATCTCCGCCGCCGTGTCCATCTCCAGCGACTTGCAGAGCGGAACGAGGTCCGCGATACACTGATCGAACTTGGGATCGCTGCTGCCGTCCGTGCCCGCGTCGCCGTCCGTGCCCGCGTCGCCGTCCGTGCCCGCGTCGCCGTCCGTGCCCGCGTCGCCGTCCGTGCTCGCGTCGCCGTCCGTGCTCGCGTCGCCGCCGACGCCGTCCGCATTCACGCCGCCGGTGTCGGCAACAGCCCCGGGGACGTCATCGGTAACCACGGGGGTCGCGCCACCCTCGCCGGCGAGCGTTCCTGCCGCGCCGCCCGCGCCGGCGGCCGGAAAGCCGCCCATGCCGCCGATATACTCCCCCCCGGCTCCGCCGTTTTCCGTTGGCGCGCGCTCTTTGTCGCAGGCCACCAGGCCGACCGCCAGAACCAATGCCACGACCGCAGGCAGGCCGAAAACCGAAGAAATCCCGATGTGCTTCATTGAAAAATGCTCCTTGCTGTCTCTGTCCGTTTGCGGCGCCGATCCGGGTGCCGAAAACCGCCTATCGCCAATTCGGGCCCTAATCCTAGGATGTGTGAAACGGGGTTACATTGCCGTACATGCCAATCGACTATCATTTCGAGACAACCATGCGTTTTTGAACCGCCCGGAAGAGCGACCGAGTAAAAAAATACCGCCGGCACTGGGGGCCGGCGGTTGGAAAGCAGGACGCTCGGAGCGATAAAGGGGGAAAAGAGGAACACCGAGATGATCGTGAAACAGCTCCCCATGGGATACCTGGACAACTTCAGCTACCTGGTCGGATGCGAGAAGACGAAAAAGGCGCTGGTAATCGATCCTGCCCCGCCTTCGGACCGGATCATGGCGGCGGCCGCGGAAATGGGCCTGACCATCGAGATGATCGTCAATACCCACGGCCACGGTGACCACACGGCGGGCAACGCCGAGCTGAAGGAGAAGACCGGAGCGCGCATCTACATCCACCAGCGCGACGCGGACCGCTATCGCGGTGCCGACGTCCTCTTAAAGGACGAATCGCCGCTGCAACTGGGGGAGGTCTCGATCCGGGTCATCCACACGCCGGGCCATACCCCGGGCGGTATTTGCCTCTATGCAGAGGGGAACCTGTTCACGGGCGACACCCTGTTCGTGGGCGACAGCGGCCGGACCGATCTGCCCGGCGGCCACCGTCCGACCCTGGGCGCATCCATTCGCCGCTTGATGGAGCTACCCGAAGATACGGTAGTCTGGCCCGGTCATAACTACGGTCCCAAACCATCGTCCACCCTGGGGTGGGAAAAGCGCAACAACGTGAACGCGCGCGAGTACGGTTACTACGTGGAGGAGTAGCGATGCCGCTGAAAAGAAGAGCCCGGCCGTTTCCGGCCGGGCTCGGTTTCGGGGTAAGCGAAACGTGTCGCGGGTCCGTCCTTTACAGGAGCAGCGTGGCGCGCACGTCGGCGCAGGTGGCCGAGGCGTCCAGTACGACCTGATCGTAGGTGCCGTCCCCCAAGTTGTATACGGTGCGGTTGTCGTCCACGAACTGGGCCTCGGCCTGGCTGCACTCGGCGCCCGTGTCCAGGCGGCAGCCCATGATGTGGTTGTCGAACTTTGTCACGTTGGCCGTGCCGCTCGCCGAGGTACAGCCGGTGCGTTGACCCTGGAGCTGCATGACCACGCGCGTGGAGATGTAGAGCTGGTCGGCATAGGGACCGATCAGCGCCGAGACCACGCTCACCGGAGGCAGCGTGTAGGGATCGGTGCCGTTGGGAGCGCCCGTGATCCCGATGTTGCCGTCGCCGTCCGGATCCACCGCGGTGGAGGTCATCTCGGTGCCGGTGGCCGGCCAGGGATCGTTGATCACGTCGTTCAGGGAGTAACCGATGACCGAGCCCGAGGGCTGCAAGGTGAGGGTCGCGTCACCCCGGTCGCTGCTGACCGTCCCGGTGGTGGTCGACGTCGGCATGCCGGGCGCGTCCCAGATCGCCTCGGCGAAGTTGATCTGGACCAGTCCTCCGCCGGCCAGCGCTCCCTTGGTCAGGTCGGGCAGATTGGTGCCGCACGATTC
This sequence comes from uncultured Sandaracinaceae bacterium, assembly GCA_964450715.1. Lineage (GTDB taxonomy): Bacteria > Myxococcota_A > Polyangia > Polyangiales > JAFGIB01 > CAYVFC01. Next base: position 45,187 of record CAYVFC010000035.1, read on the forward strand.
GGTGACGCTGGTGAGGTTATAGGAGCCGTCCGGGTTGGGGGTGGGATCGGTGGTGACCTCCGAGCGCAGCCAGATGGTCGCCACGCCGTCCCCGGCCACGATCAAGGTCTCGGGCCAGGAGATGTTCACCCTGACGCGAGTGGCGGTGACCGCGGTTCCGGTATCGCATACCTCGTCTCCGCCGCCGCCAGGCGTACCGCCGGTGTCAGGCGTGCCGCTGGTGCCGGGCGTGCCGCTGATGCCGGCCTCCGCGCCGCTGGTGCCGGCGACGATTTCGCCGGTGCCGCCCACGCCCCCGGTGCCTCCGAGCGCCGGGCTCATGCCGCCCGCCGCTCCGCCGATGCCGCCGGCCGCCCCGGCCTGCCCCGGACCGGTCGCGCCGCCGCCCGCCACGCCGTTGTCGCTGCTGCTGCCACAGCCCAGGGTCAGCACGGCCAGCAGGACGCCGGTGATGATGAGAACGAATATGCTTCTTGCCATCGCGAAAACCTCCTTGCTGAAAATACATGCGCTTTCGGCGGGAAATTCGTCCGTAGAAGACGACGAAGAATCCCCAATTCGCGCCATCCACCCCGCTCGTGAGCCTCGGCCCCTGCAGTGCGAGCTTCTCCCGGCTAGCTGCGCCTGCGGCATCGCGTGCGCCTTTTTCGCCGCCCGACACGCGGGTACACTGTAAAACGGCGGTCGACGAGGCTACCGTAATTACAGCGGTATCCCGAAGACCGGCGCAGGGTTCTACCGGCGGCGGAAAGCGGTACGAACGGCACGTGAACACGGTCCCCATCGTCAGGATCATTTTCCCCATCAAGGCCCTGGAGACCTATCCGGGGATCGACGTACGGGAGGTTTGTGGGCGGGTCGGCATCGATATCGACCTGTTCGGTGATCCGTCCGCGCGCGTATCGTTCGAGAAGCACACCCTGCTCTACGAGGAGGCCGCGCGGGTGACCGGCGACGAGGATTTCGGGCTGCACGCGGCCGAGCGCATGCCCATAGAGCTCTTCGACGCCCTGCCCTACCTGGGGACCAGCGCGCCAACCCTGCGCGAGGCCTTCGAGCAGGTAGAGCCCCATGCCCGCATCATGCTCGCCGGCGAGGAGCTATCGCTGGATGAGCAGGACGAAGTCGCGGTCTTCACCTACCGGATCACGGACAAGCGCACCGCCATGTACCGGCAGCGCGCCGAATCCTATTTGGCCTGGCTGGTGCGTTTCGTCCGGCGCGCGCTGAACCGCGAGGTGGGGCTGCGCGCGGTGCGCTTTCAGCACCCGCCGCCCGTTGACGTTTCCGCCCACCGGCGCTTTTTCGCCGCGCCGGTTTCTTTCAATAACCCGGCCAACCAACTGCTCTTCGACCGTGAATTGCTCGATCTACCCCTGCCGAAAGCAGACCGGTCGCTCAACAAGGTGCTGGACCGGCACGTGTCCGTGCTGGTATCGCGGCTGGAATCGACCAAGCGGGAAGACCTGGTCGAGACGGTGAAGGCTACCATCGTCAACTCGATCGGCGACCAGAAGCTGGATCTGGGCCGGATCGCCAAAAAGCTCGGCATGAGCCCGCGCACCCTGCAGAGGCGCTTGAACGCGGCGGGCGCCTCTGCTCGCCGCATGATCGAGCAGGCCCGCTGCGATCTGGCCCGGCGCTATCTTCTCGATTCCGACCTGTCGGTAGACGAGGTGGCCTCGCGTCTCGGATACGGCAATGTGAAGGGATTTCATGCCGCCTTCCGGCGCTGGACCGGTCAGACCCCCGCCCAGTTCCGGCGGGAGCGTTCCGGATAGTGAGACCACCCGCTACAGCGGCGAGGGGACTAGAAGTGGTTTCAAAACCACTTCTAGACCGGCGAATCGGGGGCTGGCGTAAATTGCGGAAAATTTGTCGCCTCCGGGGTATCGACCTACCGCCAGGGCGCGATAAGGTATAGACAGGGGATATGATGAATACGAAGAGCATCGTGCGAAACGCTTTTGGTTTCGTCAATTTCGCCAGCATGATCGAGCTGTACACCCGCCTGTTGCCGGGTAGAAAGCATCGTACCTTTTTCATCTTCGAGGGCGTTTCCTATTCCTACGGGGAGGTCTATGAACGGTCGCGCAGGTACGCCGATTTCTTTCTCTCGGAGAGGAGACGAGCCATCGAGAGCGGCGCTCTCGGCGAGAGGGACAGGTTCGCGCTGGGGATTTACATGGAAAATACCCCCGAGTACCTCTTCGCCTCGTTCGGCGCGGGGCTGAGCAACTCCATCCTCTTCGCCATCAACACCGGCTTTCGCGGAGAGACGCTCTCGCGGGTGATGGAACAAGCCCGGATCACCCACCTGATCGTGAACGGCGACAGCCTGAAAGAAGCGGAAAGCGCGCTGCCCACGGTCGAGCGGATACAGCACCACAACGTTCTGGTGGTCGGCGAGGACGGGGATGTCGAGGGACGAGGGTTCCGCGCGCTGGAGAAGGAGGTGGCACAGCCTCAGACCCGGGCCGCGCGAACAGAGCGGCCGCGCATCGACAACACCAGCCCGGTCCTGGTCATCTATACCTCGGGCACGACCGGGACGCCCAAGGGAGTTCCCTGCACCCACGTTAAGCTCTGGGGCGCGGGCATGGTCGTACAGGGGCACCTGCGCCTGACCCCCGAGGACCGGGGCTACATCTGCATGCCGCTCTTTCACTCCAACGCCTGGTACGTCGGCATCCTCTCGCTCTTGATTGCCGGGGGAAGCTTCGTGCTGCGGCGCAAGTTCAGCGCCAGCGCCTTTGAGCCGGACATGCTCGAGCACGGGGTCACCTTTCTCAATTACGTCGGCCAGCCCCTGCACTACATCGTCGCAGCCCTGGAAAAGAAGTACGGGAGCGGGGAGGCGGTGGGGCAGGCCCTGGCGCGCCATCCCCGCAACCGATTCCGGATCGCCTACGGAAACGGGGCGACGGCGATCGACCGGAAAAAGCTCATCCGCTATCTCGGCATGGAGCACGTCTACGAGATATATGGATCAACCGAGGCGGTAATCACTACGGTCAACCTGCCCGGAGATCCCATCGAGAGCGTGGGCAAGGTACCCGCAGCGGTGCGCATCTTCGACGAACAGGGCCGGCAGTGCGCCCCGGGAGAGGTCGACGAAAGGGGTCGGCTGCGCAACTACGACCAGGCGGTGGGAGAAATCGTAAAAAAGGTGGGCAGCAGCAACCTGAGATTCGACGGCTACTACGGCAACCCGGACGCCACCGAGAAGAAATTCCGCAACGGCTACTACCACTCGGGGGACCTGGGGCACATTCGCCTGGTGAACGGCAAGCGCTACCTGTACTTCAACGGGCGTACCGACGACTGGATCCGCAAGGACGGCGAGAACTTCTCGGCCGAAAACGTCCAGCATTACGCGCAGGCCATTCCCGGAGTGGATCTGGCCATCGCCTACGGGACGCCGAGCGAGGTCTCGGACGAGAAAGTGATGGTAGCGGTCCAGCTCCATCCCGGCGGCCGCTTCGATCCGAAAGAGGTCTTCGAGTGGTACGAGAAGCAGCAGCGGCAAGGCGGGATGGATCCCAAGTGGATGCCCGACTATATCCGCATCGTCGAAACCTTCCCCGTCTCCAATACCCAGAAGATCATGGTGCGCCCCTACAAGAAGGAGAACTTCAATATCGAGCGCCATCCGGGGATGCGGATCTTCTTCCGGTCGCGCGGGGACGACAGGTACCGGGAATTGACCGAAGAGCGTTTTCGGGAGATACGCCGGGCGTTCGCCGCGAACGGGCGCGAGGCCCTGCTGGTTCAGAGCTGACCGCTCGCTGAAAGCAGCGCCGCGCTGGACGCGAGCGGCGGGAAGGGGTAAGGCCCCCGGTAACCAGAATGTCGAACGTGACGCGCAAGCAATACATCCAGCAGCAGAAACAGGAGCGGAACCGGCCCGCGGTAGCGGTGCTGCCCGTCCACTATCCCAAGGAGATCCTGACCGCCCTGGATCTGTTGAGCGTGGAGATGTGGGGGCCGCCCGGATCGCCCGCGGCGGTGGGCACCCGGAGGCTACAGTCCTATATCTGCTCCATCGCCAGAAACGCCATGTCCTTCATCGAGGCGGGCAAGGCGGACGTGGTGGACGGTTTTCTGGTGCCGCACACCTGCGACAGCCTGCAGGGGCTCTCCTCGCTGCTGGCCGACTGGGGAGGCGGAGACAAGCCGATCTTCTTTTTCCAGCACCCGCGCGGCCCGCTGCGGGTTGAAGCCCGCGGCTACCTCGGCGATGAGCTCGAGGCGTTCGTCGCCTCCCTCGAGAAAGCCTTCGGTCGCACCCTTCAGCCCGAAAGATTGCGCTGGGCGCTCGAGCAGCACGAGCGGGCCGACCGGCTCCGCCGGGAGCTACTGGCCAGGCGGCGCCATTTCCCGGGAACGGATCTGGAGCTATACCGGCTGCTCAGGCGCGGCGAGTACCTGTGGGTGGACGATCACCTGGCCGAGCTAGAAACGGCGGTCGACCGCTTGTCCGAGAAGCCTACCCAGGCGGGTATCCCGGTGCTGGTCAGCGGGTACGTTCCGGAGCCGATGGGGATCCTGCAGGCGCTGAACGACGCGGGCGCCTTTGTCGCCGCGGACGACTACGCGGCGGTCGGCCGCCGGATAGCGAACGGCGGGGGCGGGGCGGCGGTCGGGGGCGATCCGCTGCAGGGGGTCGTTTTGCGTTACCTCTCCTATCCGCCCTGCCCCACCCGATCGACGGACAGCTCGGCTCGCGTGTCCTACCTGCTGCGGCTGGCTAAGGAGGCGGGGGTTCGAGGGGTCGTGATACACGGGATAAAGTTCTGCGAGCCCGAGCTCTTCGACGTGCCCATGATACGCGAGGCGTTCGAGCAGGAGGGAGTGCCGGTGCTGTTGCTGGAGTCGGAGCTGGAGACGACCGTTCCAGCGCAGATCGCCACCCGGATAGAGGCATTCGTCGAGGTCGTGCGAGGCAGGTCCCCGGAGCCCGTCGGGCGTGCGGACCGGAACGAGGGCATATGATCGGCGAGCTACGGTATCGGTTGTCCAGGGATGCGCTGGGTCCGCTCCTGTACCGTACGGCCACGGCAGTGGCTCGGGCCAGGAAGAAGCCGAGTCCGCCGGACCCGATCTTCGGACCGCGCCTGCAATCGGAGGGCAAGCTCAGGGAGATGCTGGTCTCCCACTATCTGTCGGGGCGTTTCGCGGACGGAGCGGTGCCGGTCGCCTGGGTTACCAGCGGCGCTCCGGTGGAGCTGCTGAGGCCCTTCGGCTATCACGTGGTCTATCCGGAGAACCACGCGGCTCTGTGCGGGGCGCAGAAGGTCGCGGTGCCGTTGCAGGAAAAGGCGGAGGAAAGGGGGTACGACCGGGAGCTGTGCGGCTACGCGCGTTGCGACCTGGGCACGGCCTTCGGGGGCAAGACCCCGGTGGGCAGGCTGCCCGAGCCCGATCTGCTGGTCGCGTGCACCAATATCTGCCAGACGGTGCTGTTCTGGTACCGCGTTTTGGCCGCGCACTACCGGGTGCCGCTAGTGGTGATCGATACGCCCTTCATCTACGGAGAGGCGCGGCCCTACCAGATCGACTACGTCGCCAAGCAGCTCGAGAGCCTGGTCGATGTCGCCGCCGGGGTGGCGAAGAAAAAGCTGGACGAGGCGCTTTTCGTCAAGGCGCTGCTGGACTCGCAGCAGGGCACGGTTCTCTGGGGAATGTGCCTGGCCCAGAGCAAGAACAAGCCCTCGCCCTGGTCGGCCTTTGATCAGTTCATCCACATGGCGCCCATCGTGGCCATGCGCGGCACGGCCGAGTGCAACGACTACTACGCCATGCTGCTGGCCGAGCTCAGGGACCGGTCGGCGCGAGGGGTGGGCTCGATACGGAAGGAGCAGCACCGGCTGCTCTGGGACAACCTGCCGGTCTGGTACCAGATGCGAGGTCTGGGCACCAAGCTGGCCGAGCGGGGATTCAACCTGATCATCGCCACCTACACCAACGCCTGGGCGGAGACCGTCTCGCTGGTCGGTGAAGGCGAGATCGACCCGTTTCGCGCGCTGGCGCAAGCCTACATCCACGTCTTCGTCAACCGGGATCTCCCCGACCGGCTGCGGGTCATGGCGACCATGGCGCGCGAGTACGGCTGCGACGGGGTAGTGCTGCACAGCAATCGCTCCTGTAAGTCCTATTCCCTGGGCCAGGTGGATCTGCAGGAACGGTTGATCCGGGAGCACGGGGTGCCGGCGGTGATGGTGGAGGCGGACCACCTGGACTCCCGTTCCTGGGCCGAGGGCCCCATCGACACCCGGCTTCAGGCCTTCATGGAATCGTTTTCTTGAATGCTAAGGGAGCACCATGACGCACGATCACGACCACGGGCACGGGCACGGCCATGGGCACGACCACACGCACGACGCGGGAGACGAGATCGAAAAGTTGAAGGCGCTTCTGCCTCACTGGATCCATCACAACGAACACCACATCCATGAACGCGAACGCTGGCTGAAGGCCGTCGAGGAGCGAGGCCTGTTTGAGGTGGCGCGCGAGCTCAGGGCCTCGCTCGAGCTGGCGCGCGACGAGACCCGGCGGCTTCAGGCGGCGGACGAGCAGCTGCAGCGCGACACGAGCGACGCGAAACCCTACTGATTGTCTCGTCTCGTATCGTCTCTGGTCTCGACGAGCGGAGGCGGGAAGGGCGCGTGTTTCGGTAGACATCCCTCCGCATTGAAGCGAGCGGTTACCTCGAGCGCGCCGGTCCTCGCCTCCGAGTTCATGAGCTCGACGGAGAGGGCGGGCAACGCGCCGCGGTAGCGGACGCCGCGAACGGCCCCGATCCACCAGCCGCAAAGGCCCTGGCCGGTTCTTATTCGGGCCGTCCGGATCCGACGCCGAGCCTCCTCGCCGGTGATCCGGACGGGAAAGGTATAGGTGACCTCGTACGCGCCCGGCGGCATCTTCGGGGCGCGCACGGGCAGCGTCGGATAGGCTCTCGAAATCCAGCGGGCGGCGTGGTCCGCGTCCGGTTCGCCGTCGGCCCAACCGGTTCTCGTGCATCGCGCGGTGCTGCCGTCGGCGGCCAGCGGCCGGTGACAGACTTCCATCGTCTGCTGTCGGACCCAAGCCCGATGGCTCCACAGCAGAGCCGCGGTTCCGCTCCCGAGCGGCACGCGCTGCCATCCTTCGGGCAGAGAGGCCGGAAGCTCGCCTGCGGGGCGCCTGAGCACGAGGAGCTCTTCCCCGCCGGAGGCTTTGCCTGTGCCTCTGGTGGCGGACAGGTAGGGGGCGATGCCGGCCAGAAACAGGCGGTTCTCGAGGGTTCGCAGGCGCGGCGCCAGATCCCGGTAGCCGAGATCACGGCTTCGAAAGTGCTCGGCCAACCGTTCCATGTCCGAGACCAGCCACTCGGCTTGCGATCTCTCCGCCCGAATGCAGGCTTTCACCCAGAACCCGCTCGCGATCGACGCGGCCAGCAAGGGTACGGCGATGCCCGAAGTCGCCGCACGGCCGCGCCTGGACTGCAGCCAGCCCGCCGCCGCCCCCAGCCCGGCGGCAGCCAGAAACGCCGCGGGCGGAAGCGCCTGCAGCGAATAAACCCAGAGGAACGGGCGCTGCTCGGTCAAGGTGACCGCCGCCGACAAAACGATGAAACCCATCAACCACAACGCGCAGAAGCCGATTAGCCGAGCCGGTACGGCCAGCGATCGCCAGCGCCTGCGCAACGCCGTCGCGAACAGGAGCGCGAGCGAGAACGCGACCAGGCCGCTTCTCCCGTGATCGCGCCAGAGGGCCACGGCGTTATTGATCAGGGATTCCGGGGAGAGCCAGAAGGCGATGGAAGAGAAGGCTAGCAAACCCGCGCCAGAAGCCCATAGCGGTTTATGGGCCGATACCAGCACCAAAAAGGCGAATGCAGGCACCAGACCGATACAGGCCGCGTGTGATTCGAGACAGATAGCAAGAAGAAAGGCGGACAGCGCCACCTCGCGCACGCGGCCCGTACGCAATACGGCGGAAGCGGCCGCAAAGAAGGCCGCGAGCGGCAGCGGCAGCAAGCTATGATTGGAAAACTCCCCGGCCGGTATGAGCAGCGTAATCCCGAGAAGATAAAGCGCGGCCGACCAGACAGCGGCGCCGGGCCGCAACGCTTGCGCGCTCGATCGGTGAAACAGCCCCACCGCCAGCGCCTGCAAAAACAGGAGCGTTATCCAGCTTCCGGCGATACCGAACCCCGGCAGATGCGCCGGCAGTAAAAACCTCGCCCAGAGCGTACCCTGAAACAGTCCCCGGAAGCTCGTCCGGGGGCCGGACAGGCAATAGAGATCCTGGTAGCAGCTGCGGGCCAGCAGCAGATCTCGGCTCAGATCCAGGGTCACCGGCGGCCGGCCGGACAGGCCGAGCAGGAAGAAGTAGGAGAAGGCGGCGATGACGGTGAAAAGAGCCCCGCGGGCCAGAGCTCCCCCGCCGGGGCGAAAGCCCTCGCGAAAGGCATCCAGGTACTGGGTGACAAGCCACCCGGCTATGAGCGCTAGCGCGAGCAGACCCGCGCAGAATCGCCAGGTGGTCCCGTAGTGGAGCTCGGCTAGAGTGATCAGCTTTTCGTCCGCTCCGGGACCCGCCGCAGGGATGCGCGACACCACCGGCGCCCGGGCGGCGTCTATCCGTAGAAAGCGTTGCCAGACCGCCCTCAACAGCGCTTGGGGCGGCCGTTCGCCGGGAGCCGGCTGGATCAGATAGTTATCGGTAACCAGCCCGCCGGTGCCCTCCCGTCTAAAGGTCACCTCGACCGCCGTGCCTTCGCCCGCGCGCTCGAAGAAGTAGCGGCGATACTCGGTGTGCTTCTCGATCTCGACGATGACCCATCCCCCGAACTCGTCGCCTACCGCCAGCCGGGCAGCGGTTCCGGATCTGTCCGCTGCCGAACGATCGTCTGGCGCGACGCGCGGATCACCGCCCGCGGACCCCGCTTCCCCGCGCTCTTCGACCGCCCGATCCGATCCGTTTCCGCTTCCGCAACCGGCGAGCGCACCCGCGACCGGGAAAAGAAAGAGCAAAACAGGTAGAATTCCCGTCAACGAACCGTGAATCAAGCGGGTCACTCTCAGAGCAGCTTCTTATTGAAGCGCAAGGAAGCGGCTACCAGCAGCACCACCAGGATGGCCAGCCGCTGCTGGGGCACGAACACGTCGACGTAAGGGTGGAACACGTCGGCCACCACCACGATGGGCGTGCCGGGGTGCACGAACTGGCCGAATTTAACCGGGTCCTCGAGGATCTCCAGCTCGGCGTCTGCTCTCAGCAGGTGGCGGCGGATCGTCTCCGCCGATGCGCGCACCCGCGCCTCGATCGCCTCGGCCCGCGCCTCCGCGGCCCGGATCTTTTCCACGCGCGGTCCCTTGATCGTCTCCTTGAGCCGTTGGTTGAGCTCGTCGCGGGCGCCCACGGCCTGGCTGTAGCGATGACGAGCGGCCTGCAGGTTCTGCTCGGTGGCGAAACCGCTCTGGTGTAGAGAGGTCAAACGATTGAGCTCCGCGTGCTCGAAAGCGACCGCCTCCCGCGCGGCTTTGACCCGCGCCCTCAGGGCGCCGATATCCTCGCGGCTGCTGCCGGCCAGCAGCATGTCGAGCTCGGCCAGCACCGCCTTCTCCTCGGCCTTCAGCCGTTCGTGGTCGAGCTGGGCCAGGGTATCGTCGAGCCGAGCGATCTCGTCCCCTGCCTGAAGCGCGTCTCCCCTGCGTACGGAGACGCTGAGCACCCGGCCGCCCACCTCGAAGGCGAGCTGGTGCTGATCGAGCTCGACGATTCCCTGCAAGGGGTCCTTCGGATCTCGAAGGTTCTCGGCGCATCCGGCCAACAGCAGCAGCACGAGCCACGGCAGCGGTCTGAACGATCGGATTCGCGTCGGCATAGGCCGTAAGGTATCACAGTAGCGGCGCCTTTCGATCGCCTCCATGTTATCTTCCGGCTGCTTCCTCGCGGTAAGCGCTTCTCACCCTTCGTCCGGTCGTCCGGATGAAGGAATTGTGTCGAGCTCTCGCACCCGGATCATGAAGAGACTCGCCCTACCCTTCTTTTACGGCTGGTTGCTGCTGGTGAACATCGGCTCCATGAGCGCGTGGGCCTTCGGTCCGGCGATGTTCGTCTTTCTCCTGTTGAACGGCTACGCGGTCCACCGGTTTCTGCTACAAGGTAACCGGTCGCGGGGGCACGGTGAGAGAGGCCTGAACCGGCTGCTCGTCGCCACTGCAGCGCTCGCAGTCGGCCTATTCCTCTTCGGCGTCAGCTACTCGCCCGACTGGCTTCTGGACATCGGGGCGAACACCGACGCTGCGATCCGGGCGCTTCTGGCCGGAAGGAATCCCTACGCGACCCGGGCGCAGCTATGGAACGAATCTTTCCGGACGGAAGACGGTATCAGCCTGGTCGATGGCGAATTCCGTATGTTCGGCATCCCCTATTACTTCGGATACCCCTATTTTCCCGCCATGGCGCTCGGGTACCTTCCGATGACCGCCTTGCTCGGCAACTATACGGCTATTCGACTGAGTAACCTGGTTCTATCGTTGACCAACCTCTGGATCTTTCTGCAGATCCTGCAGCGCTGCTTTCCCGACCGGTCCGGTTACGAACGCGCGCGCAAGACCGGATTCGTCGCCCTTTTTTTCGCCCCTTCCTATCTGGTCGGCATGTACTACCTGGGCATGACCGACATCATCGTGACCAGCTTTCTTCTGCTGGCCCTGTTCTTCCTGGACTCGAATCGCCTCTTTACCGCGGGAATTTGTCTCGGTCTGGCTCAAGCGAGCAAGCTGATGCCCGCCCCTATCGTTTTGCTGGCGGTGCTCTTCTGGTTGCCAGACAACCGGGATCGGCTCGCGACCGCCTTGGGTTTCCTGCTGAGCAGCAGCCTGCTGCTCGTCCCCTTCGTCCTCTGGAATCCCGAGGGGTTTTTCTCCGCGACCATCCTCTATTACCTAACCCATCACGCGGGCGGCGACGACACCAGCCTCTGGTATTACCTGCCGCCGCTGGGACAGCACCTCCTATTCGTGCTATCCCCACTGCTTACCATCGCCTATACCGCCATCTTCAGCCGCCGCTATCGCGGCGACCTTTTCCGGCTGGCGGCGGTCTGCTTCAACGGCTACCTCGTCTTCATCGCCTTCAGCAAGATGTCGCACTTCAATTATTACTGGACCGTCTACCCCCTGGTCTGCCTGGCGCTTATCAGGTACGTCGAAGCCCCCTACGGAGACGGACGCGGCTAGAGCAACGAACGGATTGAAAAGCTCATGATTTCGCGGCTTATAGGGGCCATGTTCGGCGTTGTCCCTCCTCGAAGTGGCTCTACCACTGCTTCGTCGGGCCAAGCACCGAATCTGACACCCTCTAAACACACGAACTCAAAGAGTTTTCAACCCGTTCGCTGCTCTAGCGGGGAAACTCCCACCAGTAGATGCTCGTATTGCTGCCCGGCCAGCTGGAGGCGAGCCGGTCCAGGTACTCCTGTTCGGCGCGCAGGGTCGCCTCGGGCCAACCGGAACAGCAGAGCAGCTCGAGGGTGATGGGATCGAAACCGATCGCCCACCCGGGCGCGGCCCGATCCAGCAGACCGCCGGGGAGGACCAGACAGCGATAGACCCTTAAACGGTAGGGAAGCTCCAGCAAGCGGTGCACGGTGCGGCGAAAGGCGGCCGGGTCGTCTCCCGGAAGGCCCAGGATGACATGGACCTCCACGTCGGGCAGAAATGGGGCCAGCTGTTCGAGGGTCTGCCAGAAACCCGATTCGCTCGACGACCGGTTCTGGGCCCGTAAGACGCCGGCGTTGAGCGATTCCAGACCGATATTGATCGAGGTGGAGCGAAAGGCGCTTAGAAATTCGAGGTTTTCCGGCCCGAGCCCGCTCGGGTATACGCCGCACATCAGCTTCAGACGGTGAAAAAGCGGAACCTCGCGGTGGGCCTCGATCAGGTTCCGCATTCCCTTGCGGTGGACGTTCATCGCCGAATCGACCAGAAAGATGGTCGAGGGACAGAGCGCGTCCAGCCCGGCGAGATCTCTCGCCAGTCTCTCCCTGCTAAAGACTCGGCCCGTGTACATGCCGTGTCCGCAGTAACCGCAGTGCATGGGACAGCCCCGAAAGGTCTCGATATAGGAGACGTCGGTCGGCCCGATCAGCCCGAGCTGGTAGGGCGAGGGAAGCTCGCCGGTTTCGGCGGCGATCGGCCGCTGTTCGTTCACCTCCCAGCGGTCGCCGTCCCGCACCGCAACCCCGGGGATCCGCCGGAGCGTTTGCGGGCACAGAGCCGGCGAGCGCACGATCTCGGCAAAGGCGAGCTCTCCCTCGCCGACCACCAGAGCGTCGACCGGAGCGTCCCGGTAGGGCTCCAGCTCGAACATGGACGGCAAGGCCGACGGCCCGCCGAATACCACGGTGCAGTCGGGCAGCAGGCGTTTGGTACCGCGCGCCACCTCTACGAATGCGCCGAAGGACCACATGTAGGCGGAACATCCGAGGATATCGGGCGCGAAGCTTTCGATCTCCTTCATATATCCGTCGATGTCGTCCGAGGCCGAATCGACGACCCTGCATTCGACCTCGAGCCGCGGATCGGAGACGAGCGCCGCTTGCACGGTGAAGACCCCGTAACTGAAAAAGTCGTGCGCGCCGCTGGGCAGCTCGCTGACCGCCAGCGGCGGCTTGAAGGCGAGCAACAGCACCCGCCTCGGCCTGGCGTCTCGCGCCCTCGTCATGGCTCCGGATCTCCTGCCGGACCGGGATCGCGCAAGTAAAGCAGACGCGATTCGCGCACCCGACGGCCGAAACAGGCGCGGGCACTGGGAAGCTGACGCTCTTCGTTTTTCGCCATCGCCGTCCGGTAGATCCGCTCGACGCCTAGCCGCACGAGCGCTTCGAACAGCTCGTCGCTTGCGCCCCGACCGTCCGTCTCCTTTGCGGTCGATGCGGGTAAGTAGGCGTATACCGGCAGACCGCTGCCGGTCAAATCAGCCAGCGGGCGCAGGCGCTCGGCGATGTTCTGTTCCGTGAGCGGAGTATTCGTTCTCAGCAACGGATCGACGGGAGGAATGTAGAGCTTGACCGCGTCGACCGGCCGCCGGCAGAGCTCGGCCAGCGCCGCCCGGTCGAGGTACGGCGAGAGCGGGGTCCAAAGGATCAGTCGCAGCCGTTCGGGAACCCGTTCCAGGATGGCGCCGAGATCCGGTTTTCCGAGCGGCTCGCCCCCGTACAGCTCCAGGCTGCCGTAGTCCTCGGCAACGATGCGCTCTATATCCGCGACCACTTCGGCGATGGCGCGCGGGCTCTTCGCCTTTAGGTAGCCGCAGCCATCGCAGCCGTGGCTACAGGGAGCGTTTAGATCCACGCTGTTGGCGCTCTCGACCTGCAGGTAGGGTTGGGCGGGATCGGACAGCGGCCAGACCTCGTCCAGATACTTCTGGCTGCGCATAGGGCAGTACTGCCCGGACTTCCTCACCAGCGGGTGGTCCTGTATTCTGGCGAATACATCGATCAATGATTCGCGGAGGATATCGCCCATGACCAGCGGGAAGTAGGGACAGGGCGCCACCCAGCCGTTGCTCATGATATGGCAAAAGATGGCCTTGGCCGAGCAGCGGTTGATGGCACCGAAGGGGGTGTCCGGCGAGTGAACGTAGACGCGATCGCGATACGCTTCATCAACGAAGGAGAAAATGTCCCGGGCGCCCTCGCCTCCGATGCGGACGGTAGGGGAGCCGAGGGCGCTGCGACCCACATGGCGCGGCAACAGCAGCCGGAGCCGGGAGGCGCCGGCGGCAAAGGCCAGCTCCAGCAGGCGATTCATCCGCCCGTCGACGAAAAAGCATCGGTCCATGGGGACGGTCGAAACGTGGACCTCCAGACCGAGCTCGCTGGCCGTACGCAGCGCACGTACCGCACGCGCGAATATCCCCTGCAATCCGCGCCTCTGGTCGTGCGCCTCGGGCCGAGGGTCGTCCAAGCTCAGGTAGATCAGGTCGAGGCCCGCGGTTTGTAACGCCTGCAGGTAGCGATGGTCGAGGAGGTATCCGTTGGTCTCGAGCGACATGACGAAACCGCGGGCCTTACCGAGTTGGACGATATCCGGCAGATCCTTGCGCAGAGTAGGCTCGCCGCCGAATAGATCGATTGAATTCACGCCGCACCGGGCCAGGTCGGCGAAGACGGCCTCGATCTCCTGCAAAGACAGCTCGTCCTTGACCGCGTCCCGCAGCAGCGCCACCCCGCAGTGGGCGCAGCTACACATGCAGCGGTTGGTGAGCGTGAGCTGCACCACCCGCGCTCGCGGCAGGGCGGCGGGTCGCTCCCGGTCGTTCTTTCGTCGCTCAAGCATGGCCGCGTACCAGCAACCCGTTGCCGGCCGAGGCGAGAAAGCGCTCGACTATCCGCAGGCGTTCCTCGGCCTCCTCGGAGCAGACCTTGGGGCCCAGCCCGCTGGCCGCAGTGAGCGGATTGTCCGAGTAGCTGATGAACAGGCACTCGTCGAACCCGCGCGACGCCTCCAGCGAACGCTCAAGGTCCTCGCGCGTCTCGGTGGGGAAATTGAGCATGAAGTGGGAATAGAGCCAGACCGGCTCCGGCAGCGAACGGATATCCTGCACGATCTCGAGCACCCGGCCGATATCGTAGTCTCTATTCATCAAAGCCAGGATTCTTTGCGAACCGGACTGCAGGGGCAGGTTCAGATAGGAGATGCGGCCCGCGGCGATGAAGGGGCGCAGGCGGGGGTACAGATCGATCAGCCGCCGCGGAAAGATGTAGCCGATCTTGAGTTGGACGGCGTCATCGACGGCGCAGAGCGCCTGTAAAAGCGCCGGCAAATCCGTGCCGACGTCTCGCCCGTAGCTCCCGCAGTCGTCCGCCAGCAGCGCTACCTCGCGCGACCCCTTTTGCAGCGCCGCTCGCAGCTCCGATACGACCCGCCCGACCGGAATGCTGCGGACCGGCCCCTTGGCCAGCTTGATGTTGCAGTACGAACACCCGTTCTCGCAACCGTGGGCGATCTGGAGGTAGGTATCGCCGGCGCTCATGCGGCTCTGGGTCGGGGTGAAGAGCGCCGAGTCGATCCGGCCCGGCGTTACCCGCTCGATGGCTAGGCGGTGCTCAAAGGTGTCGTTCAGCCGCGAGAGCTCCCCGGGACCGATGCGGACGAAGTCGCTAAGATCGATTTCGTCGAGCGGAAAGGTAGCCAGACAGCCGAAGAGCACCTTGCGTTTGAAGCCGGAGAGGTGGCGCGCTCGAGCGACGGCCTCGACGGCCTCGCGGATCTTTCCCTCGACCACGCAACAAGTATTGATGAGGACCGTGTCGCATTCGTCCGGATCGGTACTGATCCGGTACCCGTTGGCCAGCAGGAAGTCGATGACGCGGGTGAGGAGAAACCCGCTGGGTTCGCATCGATCGCTGGCGTTGATCAGGTAGACCTGGGTATTGATGGCGCCTCCTTGGACGAGGAAGCCTAGGATTGGGTTCTGTGCTTGTCAACGAAGGCACCCTTTCCCTTTCCGCCGACGACCGCGCTTCAGACCCGACGTCTTGCCCGCGCAAAAGCGGGGTTCGCCCGCAATACTCGCGCTAGGCGAAGAGGGTGATGGCGGTGAAGGTGATCCAGGCCGCGCCCCCGCAGAGCAGCCCGATCAGCCGTTGCGCTCCCCGCAGCTTGCCGACCTCGGTACAACCGCGGCCGGCGGCCCGGGCGATGGCCGCGGAAGCCACCAGCACGGGCAGCGACTGCAGCGCGAACAACCAGGTCGGCCCGGCGAGCGCGCCGAGAAAGCCCATCAGGGCTGCCGAGGGTATGCCGAGCAGCGCCGAGACGACCAGCGAGGCCGGCCGGCCGATCAGGACGGCGGTGGTCAGAAGCCCGCTGTCCCGGTCCTCGTCGTAGTCGACCACCTCGTGGATCAGTTGGTTCTGCAAGAGCAGGACCGAGAAGAGGGTGACGAATACCCAGAAGGAGAGGGAGCCGTCGAAATCGGCGCCCCCGAAAAAGCAGAGGGGCGAGAATATCCAGAGGTTGGTGAAGGTTCCGGCCAGGGGGATGGCCTTCAAGCGCAGGCCGTAGGAATAGAGCGTGGAACCGAGAAGCTGAAAGAGCACCGCGGGCAGAACCTCGGGCGCCGCCAGAAAGGCGAGCGAAATCGCGGCCAGGACCAGCGAGAACAGCACGCTTCGCGCTTGCAGGGTCGTGCGAGAAGAGGGGCCACCCGAAAGCGGGTTCTTGCTCCGGGAGCGGTCGAGGTCTGCATCCTCGAGGTTGTTCAGCCCGTAGGCGAAGCCGAGACACGCGAAGGCGATCGAAACGGCGACCGGCGCGCGGCCGGACGGATGGGAGCCGAGATCGACCGATAGCAAGGGAAGCGGCAGGAAATAGAACCAGTCCCGGATGCGGAGGAACTTGAATATCCAGATCAAAATACAGACCTCCTGACCTACCCCTTTCTCGAAATGTCCGGTTTTCGGTTGCCT
>CAYVFC010000036.1:0-59431 GCA_964450715.1 uncultured Sandaracinaceae bacterium
AGACGGGCCGTCCCGCCCGAAAGATGGATGAGTTATTTTGTCACGGACGCTTAGGGCGTCGCCCGGGTTCCACAACAATCCACCAAGGTCTGCAGGACCTGCTATGCGCCGCCTGAAGAATGGCGAAACTCTAGCTTAAGAGGTCAGCGCGACCGGCCGTACGGTCAATTAGGGAGATCGCATGGCCAAGGGAAAACGGAGCGCGATTCTAGTCATCGAGGGAGACGAGTTCATCCGGCGGGCGATCGAGACGTACTGCGCAGGTTTCGCTCCCACCGTTTCGGTCGCGACCTTTACGGCCGCGCTCGACGCGCTCGAGGGGTTCGACGGGATCGACCGGGATCTGCTGGCGGTGGTGATGGGCATGCAGCCCGGCGATGGCTCGGGTTCGATCGCTCTAGATGAGATTCGCCGGCGACATCCGGAGATTCCGGTTCTGATCCGCGTCGTCAGGATCACCTGCAACATCGCCCGTCTCGCCGCCCGGCACCGTGCGGAGCTTCTCGGCCAGTTCGACACCCTCTCCCGTCTCGATCAGTTCATCGCCCGGGCGGTAAGCGCCCGCGGCGCCTCTCGCTCCCGGCTCTCGGTCGCCGAGGTACATACGTGCCAGCAGGCGTCTATCCCCGGAACGATGAGGTCCGGGAGCCGATAGCGCTCACCTGCGCCCAGGTTCTCGCTGCGGCCTATCCTTCGCTATAGCCAGCGATCCGTATCGTTGAAGGCGCGGGTAACTTCGGTTACCACCGAAGGCATGATGGAGGTCTCGGGCAGCCGCACCGACGGCTACAACCGCGAGGCATACGTGTTGAAGCTCGATCCCTCGGGCCTGCTCTGACGGTTGAACACGATCCCGCTACCACCAGTACACGACCCGGGTAACCGGGTCGCCCTTCGGTGCCATGCTGACGAAGCGGCTCTGCACCCCGGCCGCTCCCGCCATCTCCAGGATCCGGCCGTACCAGCCGCGTAGCAGGTGGCAGATCTCTTCAAAGTCGGGGGGGAAGCCCTCGGCGGCGACTTGCACCCGGTTCTCGGAGAGGACCTCGCAGCTGATGGACCCGAAGTCGAAGAAGAGCCTGACTACGCTCAGGTGTTTCTGCAACGACCGCACCGGCTCGCCGTCGATAATATGGTTGGGGTAAGTGCTGCGCAGGATAGCCTCCGCGTTCGCGGCGCCCCAACCGCTGAGCACCTCGGGGTCGCCCCTGGCGTGAAGCTGGAAAACCGCCCGGCAACAGCGCTGGTAGGTCTCGAAGGGATACCAGCTGCTGGACAGAACCGTGCCCGATACGATCTCCCGGTCCTCGTCCCTGAGCCACTGGCTGAAGTCGGTCTGCTTGTCCGCTCGGATCGACTTTACCCATCCCGCCAGTATACTGCCCTTTACTCTTTTCATCCCGCGCCCCGTTCGTAGTAAATGAGGGTTCCCGCAACCGCGTACCCCGCCGGTCGCTTCAACCCGGCCCTTCCCGTCCTTCGTCCCGGTCCGTCGCTTGTTTATCCGGCCCGGTTTCGCTCTGCCAACTCTCGACCTGCTCGAGCAGCGCGCTGACCCGCTCGTTCATCTCCTTCACATTCCGCGCGAGCCCGCTGCTGGTCACCTCGTTTTCCATGGCGACGGCGTTGATCTGCTCGATGGCGTTGGCGATCTGGGTCAAGCCGACCGTCTGCTGCTTGATGCTGCTGGCGATGGCGATGGCGCTGCCCGAGTTCTCGCGGATCGCCGCGTTCAGGTCGTTCATGACCGCTCCGGTGTTGCCGACCATTTCTACCCCCTCCTCGCTGCGTTGCCTGCCCCGGGCGGCGGTCGAGACCATGGTCTCGATGGCCTGCCGGACCGAGTCCAGGGTAGCCGTGATCTGCATGGCGGCGCTCTTGGACTGTTGCGCCAGGTTCTTGATCTCTCGCGCCACCACCGCGAATCCGGCGCCATACTCCCCTGCCTTGGCCGCCTCGACCGCGGCGTTCACCGCCAGGATCTTGGACTGATCCGCGATCTCCTTGACCGATCCGATGATGATCGCGATCTCCTCAACCGCGGAGAGCAGCTCGTCGCTCTGGTTGGAGATCGCCCGCGAATCCTCCCGTATCTCGAGGATGATTCGCTCGGTGGCCCCGAGCGCCTTCTGACCCCGTACCGAGGCCTCGGCGGTCTTGTCCGCCGCCTCCACGATGCGGCCGGCGTTCCGCCCCGCGTTCTTGCCGTTACGTTCCATTTCCTCCACCGTGGTGGCGGTCTCGGTTACGGCCGCGGCGTGCTCGGTATTGGACAGGGCCAGTAGGTCGACGGCATCCGTTACCTTGCGCGTCGACGCGGAGAAGGTGGAGGTCAGGCTCTCGACGGTCGCGGTGCGCTCGCGCAGCGTCCGGGCCATTTCAGCGACGGCGGCTGCCAAGCGGGTCGTTTCCGAAAAGAGCTGGTCGCGGCCGCCGAGCTCGATCCCTTCGAGCTCGCCCCGGGCGATCCGTTCAGCGGCGTGGGCCAGCTCGGCGATGCCCCTGGCCGAGTCGCGCCCCACCAGATAAGCGCTGCCGAGCGCCGCGAGCGCCGCCAGCAGAAAGGCGAGGATCGCGGGCCGGGGCACCTCGCCGCCCGGTGCCTGCCAGACCATGCCGATCCCGATTCCTGCCAGGACCAGCGCGCCCAGTACGCCTAGCACGGGCTTCCACCGGGCGCGAAGCGCTGCCAGCCATCTCATGATCTATCGATCATGGCCCATCAAAACGCGAATGTTAAGGTAAAGAACGAACGGGGTACGGATCTAGTAGTCCGTAGTAGGGAAGTCCGCAGGACATGCCGTGCACCCCGGTTCGCGTCTTTTCTATCCGTTTCTCCTTTTCTGTAGGTCCGAGTCCTACAGGATCTCCGGCTCTCCGACACGGCCGGCGCCCGAGACTCGAGGCGAGCGTATGCGGTTCGCCTCCACGGCCGGCGCCCGAGACTCGAGGCGAGCGTATGGGGTTCGCCTCTCCAGACACCCCGTGGTCGGCGACCCTTCCCGGCAACCTGGCGACCGCTTATAATGCTCTTCTCGGCGCCGCGGGGGTTTCGCGGGAGGAGAAAGAGATGGGCGACTGGTTCGGGGCTCTCAGCATCCTGCAGAAGACCTTTGCCATCTGCGCTGGCGTCGGAGGGTTGCTCTTCGCCGTGCGCCTGGTGTTGATGTTCGTGGGGGGCGACGCGCACGACGGTGGGGCGGACGTCGAGGTGGACGCGGGCGACGGGAGCGTCGATCACCACGACGGAGCGGACTCGGATATCGCCTTCAAGCTGCTTTCCTTCCAGGGGCTCACGGCCTTCTTCATGATGTTCGGCTTGGTGGGCCTGGCCATGAGTCTGGACAGCGGCTACGGTCCGTTGCAGTCTGTATCGGTCGCTCTGGCAGCCGGGCTGGGCACTACCTGGCTGCTCGGCAAGCTCTTCGACGCATTCAACAAGGTGCAGCACAGCGGCACCATCAACCTGAGGCGGGCCATCGGAGAGGAGGGCACCGTCTATCTCAATATACCGGCCGACGCGCCGGGTAAGATACGCCTGGTCATCCAGGGGCGGCTCAAGGTGGTGGACGCGGTGAGCGAGGACAAGACGCCGATCGCCACCGACGCCCGCGTACGCGTCGTCGGCCTGGTCAACGAGAACGTTTTCGTGGTGAAGCCGGTCTGACCGACGGTTATTTCGGCTATCATTCCAACCGAATTCAATAATCCCGGAAAGGGGGATAGACGATGAATATCTGGACAATCGCGGCACTGGCCGGCGTCGGCCTCTTTGTATTCTTCACCCTCTACCTGGCGGGCCGCTACCGGCGCTGCCCCTCGGACAAGATCCTGGTCATCTTCGGCAAGGTGGGCACCGGCCAGTCCGCCCGCTGCATCCACGGCGGCGGAGCGCTGGTGCTGCCCCTGATTCAGGACTACCACTACCTATCGTTGACCCCGATGACCATCAGCATACCGCTGCAGAAGGCGCTGTCGATGCAGAATATCCGCATCAACGTGCCCAGCACCTTCACCGTGGGCATCAGCACCGAGCCCTCCACCATGCAGAACGCGGCCGAGCGGCTGCTGGAGCTGCCCTTCCGCGAGATCGAGAACATGGCGCGGGAGATCATCTTCGGCCAGCTGCGCCTGACCGTGGCCTCGCTCACCATCGAGCAGATCAACCAGGACCGCGAGTCGTTCCTGACGGCCATCCGCAAGAACGTGGAGCCGGAGCTGAACAAGATAGGCCTGTATCTCATCAACGTGAATATCACCGACATCACCGACGAGTCGGACTACATCGAGTCGATCGGCAAGAAGGCCGCCGCCGAGGCCATCAACCGGGCCAAGGTGGACGTGGCCGTGCAGGACAAGACCGGAGCGGTCGGTCAGGCTGAGGCGATCCGGGAGAAGGACATCCGGGTGGCGGAGAACCTGGCCGCGGCCGAGAAGGGCAAGAAGAAGGCCGAGACCGACATGCGCGTGTACCTGCAGCAGCAGGAGTCGGCGGCCAAGATCGGCGAGGCCGAGGCGATCCGGGAGAAGGACATCCGGGTGGCGGAGAACCAGGCCGAGGCCGACAAGGGGACCAAGCGCGCCGAGGCCGACAAGCGCGTGTTCGTGCAGGGCCAGGAGGCCGAGGCGGTCAAGGGCGAGAACACGGCGCAGGCCGACATCGCCGACTACAACGCGACGCTGGCCACCAAGCAGGCGGCGGCCATGCAGCGGGGCGAGGTTGCGCGGCGCGAGGCCGAGGTGGAGATCCAGAAGGCGCAGTACCGGGCCGAGCAGGAGCGGTTGAACGCCGAGGAGGTGGTGCGTAAAGAGATCGACAAGCGCAAGATCGAGATCGCCGCCGAAGCCGAGGCGCAGAAGCTGCGCAAGGAGGCGCAGGGCCAGGCCGACGCCATCCTGGCCAAGTACGAGGCCGAGGCCAAGGGCATTCGGCAGGTGCTGGACGCCAAGGCGGGCGGCTACCGCTCGCTGGTGGAGAGCTGCGGCGCGGATGCCAAGGCGGCCGCTACCTTGCTGCTGGTGGAGAAGATCGAGCAGATCGTGGCGGTGCAGGTCGAGGCCATCCGCAACCTCAAGATCGACAAGATCACGGTCTGGGACAGCGGGGCGGCCAACGGCAACGCCAACACCTCTTCCACCGCGCACTTTGCCTCCAACCTGATCAAGAGCCTGCCGCCGCTGCACGACGTGGCCGCGCTGGCCGGGGTGCAGCTGCCCGACTACCTGGGCAAGGTCTCCGAGCAGCGCCCGGACGGCGACGGCTCTGCCTTCGATGCCGGCACGAGCGCGTCGGGCAGCGCATTCGGGACCGTCCCGCCGCCGCCGCCCAAGCGCTGACCTCCGGCGGGTTCGCTCGTCGCTGGCGCTCCGACGGCGTGCTATCCGATGATGTTGCAGGGGTGGTGTTCGCCCTGTCTCGCCGTACGGATTCGTCCTCGACGCCAAATTCCGATATCTTCATCGTCTTCATCGCCCTCCCCGCCGGCGTATCTTCCGTGGGAGGTCGGTGCTACGCTGGCGGCCAACGGGCAAGGGAGGCGCTGATGGTTACTCGCGTGTGCTCCGGCAGGCTCTCGCTGGCGGCGCTTCTGGCCGCGGCGTTCGCGTTCTCGGCTTGCGGCTCGGATGACCGCAACGGGCAATCCGCAACAGCGGGTCAGGAAGCAACCGCGGGCGGCGGCGGCCTCCAGGCGGGCACGGGTGGCGGGGGCGCGGGCGGCGTCGGCGGCGCGGCAGGAGTCAGCGGCGCGGGCGCTGGCGGTGCGGGCGCTGGCGGTGCGAGGAAGGGGACGTACCCAACTTCCACAACTTCGGGAGAAAATGCGAAAAAGGCAAAGCGAGATGTTACAAGTATTAAGTTCAAGTATTAAGTTGTTTAAGTTGGGTACGTCCCCCGTCTCCAGGTATTAAGTTGTTTAAGTTGGGTACGTCCCCCGTCTCAAGTTGGGTACGTCCCCCGTCTCCGCTCGTCGGTACGCCTGGGACGGACGCGGCCGCACAGGACCTTTTTACGCACGCGGATGGCGTCCGGCGTGACCTCCATCAACTCGTCGCGGTCGATGAAGGCCATGGCGCTCTCCAGGGTCAGCTGGCGCGGCGGGGAGAGAATCACGTTTTCGTCCTTGGCTGCGGCGCGCAGGTTGGTGAGCTTCTTCTCCTTGGTGATATTGACGTCGATATCCACCGGCCGGTTGCATTCGCCGACGATCATACCCTCGTAGACTTCGGTGCCGGGTCCGATGAACAGATCGCCGCGGGCCTGCATGTGAA
The DNA here is from genome assembly GCA_964450715.1 of uncultured Sandaracinaceae bacterium. Classification (GTDB taxonomy): domain Bacteria; phylum Myxococcota_A; class Polyangia; order Polyangiales; family JAFGIB01; genus CAYVFC01. The sequence continues at coordinate 6,271 of CAYVFC010000036.1, forward strand.
ACAGCGCGTAGGCGGTGGCCCGGCCCGACCGGTCCGCCACCAGCGCACCGCGCACCCGGCGCAGCATGGGACCCTGGTACGGCTCCCAGCCCTCGAACTGCGTGTTGAGCAGGCCGGTGCCCCGGGTCTCGCTCAAGAAATCGGAGCGGTAGCCGATCAGGCCTCGAGAAGGCGCGATGAACTCGATCCGGGTGCGGCCGAAGCCCAGGTTGGTCATCTTGACCATTCGACCCTTGCGCGAGCCCCGGTGGTTGGTAACCGTGCCCACGTACTCGTCCGGGATATCCACGATCACCCGCTCGCTCGGCTCGGACTTACGGCCGTCGATCTCGCGTACGACTACCTCGGGGTTACCGAGGCCGAACTCGTATCCCTCCCGCCTCATGGTCTCGGCCAGGATGGCCACCATCAGCTCGCCCCGGCAGTAGACCAGAAAGGCGTCGGTCTCGCCGCTATCCTCGACGCGCATGGCCAGGTTTTTGCGGGCCTCGCGCTGCAATCGCGCGCGCAGGTGGCTGGAGGTAACGAACTTGCCGGCGCGTCCCGAGAAGGGCGAGTCGTTGACGTGGAAGCGGACCTTGATGGTAGGCGGCTCGACCTCGATACGGGGCAGGGCGACCGGCTGCTCGGGGTCGGCGACGGTGTCGCCGATCTGAACCTCAGGCATCCCGGATACGGCGATTACATCTCCCGCCATCGCTAGCTGCCGGGATACGCGGTTCAGCCCCTCGAAGCCGAAGATCTGCCCGACGCGATGGGGAACCCGCTCCCGTGCGCCCAGCAGCAGCACCTCTTGACCGCGACCGATGGATCCGTTGACCACGCGGCCGATGGCCAGCCGGCCCACGTAGTCGTCGTGGCTGACGTTGGTGACGATGAGCTGTAGCGGCAAACCGGGATCGCCGGCCGGGGGCGGTATGCGCTCGAGGATGGTTTGAAAGAGCGGCCGGAGATCGCCGTCCGGTCCGCCGGGCTCGCTGCGGCAGACGCCCCGGGTGGCGATCGTGTACAGGACCGGGAAATCGGCCTGCGCGTCGCTGGCCTCCAGGTCGCAGAACAGGTCGAAGACCTCGTCCAGCACCTCGTCGGCCCGGGCGTCCTGCCGGTCGACCTTGTTGATGACCACCAGCACGGGCATTCCCAGCCCGAGCGCCTTGTTCAGCACGAAGCGGGTCTGTGGTAGCGGCCCCTCGGCCGCGTCGACCAGCAACAGGGCGCCGTCGGCCATGGAGAGCGTACGTTCCACCTCGCCGCCGAAGTCGGCGTGTCCGGGCGTATCGATAATGTTGATGCGCGTATTCCCGTAGACGACGGAGGTATGCTTGGCCAGGATGGTGATGCCCCGCTCCCGTTCGAGGTCGTTGCTGTCCAGCACCCGCTCCGGGATCTGCTCGTGCGCCTGGAAGGCGCCGGTCTGCCGCAGCATGGCGTCGACCAGCGTGGTCTTGCCGTGGTCCACGTGAGCGATGATGGCGACGTTGCGGAGAGCGTCCGGCGTTGGCGAGGGGCAGATCATGGCAGCGATGGCCGCGAAACCGCGGCCGGCGCGGCAGGGTAGACCGCTTTGGGCCATATGCAAGCCGAAGGTTACGCCCCCGGTTTCATCGCGGAATCTCGTGGTCCCGGGAGCCGGCGCCTATCGCCAGGGGATAGGTGACGCGAAATACGCTCTGGCGGAACTGGGGAAAACGGGCCCGGCGGATGGCGCCCTCGATGCAGCGGCCGGTCGGGCTTCCGGTGAAGCCATCGCCCTGAACGGTCACGCTCGCCACCCGGCCGGTGTTGCGGATGACGATGCGGGCGGTGGCCAGGCCGGAGCGGCCCTTGGCGCAGCCGCGGATGGCCGGAAGCAGCACCCGTATCGAGTCGGCCACCTGCTGCCGCGAGGGGGTAAGCGGTAGCGCGCTGCCGCCGATGAGATCGACGGAGTCGTACCGGTTCGTGTCCTGGGCCCGGCTCGGGGCCGCGCGCGAGTCGCCGGCCCTGGTGGGCTTCGCCTCCAGCGTCTCGTCCAGAAGCTCGTCTATGACACCTGCGCTGTTGGTACCCGGATCAACCGCCTGGCGCTGCGCCTCGGTGCTCCGCGGCCGAGGCTGCTCGGCGTTTTGGTCCTGCTCGATCACGGCCGCGCCCGCCCGGCGCCGGTCGGGCTTGTCGATCGCTCGCACCGCCGCTCGGCTCTTCCCCTCGGTCGGCGCGACCGCGATGATTCCGGTCGCGGCCGCGGCCGCGGGCACCGCGCCGGCGCCGGGATCGGGTTGTTCTGCAGAATCGGAGTCGTTTACCGGCGCCGGATCGACCGGGACCTCTGCCGACGCCCCGCCCGCGGCCTGCCCGGGTTCCGCGGGCGCCCGCGCCGTTTGCGGCGGTAGCGTCCCTTCTGCAGTCCGAGCCGATGGCGCAATCGCGGCCGCGGTCAACCCGTCGCTATTTCCGCTCTTGACCCATCCGTCTGCCAGGAAAAACGCCGCGCCCGCACCCAGACCCAGAGCGAAGCTCGCCAGCACCAGCGGCAGCACCGGCCGCGGTCGCGCCGTTGGTAGCGGTAGCGCTTCGGTTTGCACGGTGGCGGTCGCGGACGATGGTGGCTCGACGGTTTCCGCGTCCGTCGTTGTCGCGTCCGTCTGAGCTCTCGTATCCGTTTTCGCGTCGGTTTCCGCTTTTGCCACCGGCGGTCCGGAGGGCCATTTATAAGTAGCCGGCTCCGCGCTCGGCAACGCGGTCGCGGCCGCGGCTTTCAGGTCGATGGTCGCCTCGTCTTCCTCTTCCGCCGGTTCGATCCGGCTCGAAGCGCCGTCACCGCCGGTGGCGATCGAGGCGGCCAGCGCGGCCAGGTCGGCCTCGGACGCTTCCGGCGGCGGAAGCGACGCGCTGCCGGCCTCCTGGTCAGGGGCGCTCAGCGCGCCGAACGAGGCCAGGTCGTCGTCCTCCTCGCCCTGCGCCGGCTTCTCGGCTCTGTCCCCGTCGTTTTCTTGCATCGACACGCGCCGCTCCGCTCCGATAAACCCGCCCGGCAATCTACCAGCAGCGGGCCGCCCGCGCACGCCGAGCCCGACTCGGGTACGACGGCCTTGACGGGCCGCGTACCGCTCGGTGGCGGATCTACGGCTTCCAGGTCGCCGACCAGTTGCCCGTGCCGCCACAGACGCCGGCCGGCCAGGGTGCGGGAGGCGGATTGCCGGGCTCGATATCGGGCGGATCCGGATAGGTCCCGTCTGCGGCCGGTTCGGTCACCGACCAGAGCCCCCTGACAAAGGCGTGGTTGAACTTGTCGTACTTGGAGCGCAAAAGCCCCTGGAAGCTGTAGGGTATGACTCCGACGATGTACCGGCAGTTGACCATCAACCCGTCGAAGTAGGCCTGGTTGCAGTCCAGGTCTCCCACGATCTCCCCCTCGAAGGGGAACATACCCAGCGCCACCCCCTGCATGAAGCCGTTGCTGACCGTGTAGTACTCCCCGGTGGACGACTCGCCCAGGTCGAAGGCGACGTTGCCGGCGACCGGGATGGTGCCCCAGCCCCAGGTCGCGGCCGAGAGGTAGAAACCGTCGAAGCCCCCCTCGTAGTGCCCGGACTGGCAGGAGGCCCCGCCCGGCGGGGTTCGCTCCCAGTCGAAGCGCTCCGGGCCCTTGTTGAGCGCCGACTGCTCCAGATCGACGCCGCCCCGGCGCGAGACCAGAGTCTCGGGCGCTTGCGCGCACTCGCACGGTCCCCATCCGGAATAGATACTGCAAACCTGCCTTCCCTCCACCGGACCCTCATCGGTCTGGCAGAAGCAGGGCTGGGTCTGGTTGTCCGGCGCGCAGCCGCTGCCCGGCTGGGCCGCGCCCTCGGCCACGCCGCCGGCCGCCCCCAGGCCCGGTCCGCCTACCGCCGGTTGCCATGGCTCGGTGCCGGCGTTCTCGGCACTGCAGCCCACCGCCAGTAGTAAGCCGATCATTACAACACTTATTCCGTGTCCCTTCATCCTGTCCCTCGTCGTGCTCGCCACCCACTCTTATATAGATATAGACGGTCCCTCGCCCGGCGATATCCGACGTTCACGCGAGAAAACGCCACGTTGATGGCGTTAACCCGACCCCTCCTTGTCACCGCCGCTCAGGGTCTTGTCCCGTGCGCTCGTTCCGCGTCTACGCGGACGACTGCCCCGGATCGGTGGCGGCGATCGGCCGTCTATCCCTCCGCCAGCCGGAGCGCCATGATGACCGCGTCCTCCTGGTTGTCCGCGTAGTAGCCGGTCCTGACTCCCGCCTGCTCGAAGCCCAGGCTACGGTAGAGGCCGAGCGCCGCACGGTTACTACCGCGTACTTCCAGCCATACGGTCCTGACCGAGCGCTCGCGCGCCACCTGCAACATGTCCCGCAGCAGTGCGGTGCCATAGCCGCGCCTTCTCAGATCGGGGCGCACGGCGATGTTGTGCAGGTGGATCTCGTCCGAGACGACCCAGTAGGCCGCGAAGCCGCAGAGCCGACTCCCCCGGCCGCTCTTGACTACGCGGGTGACCGCCCACTTGCGCTCGATCTCCTGCAGAAAGGTGCCGCGCGTCCAGGGCACTGGAAAGGAGGCCTCGGCGATGCTGCAGACCGCGTCCAGGTCCGTGGGCCGCATGGGCAGCACCTGCAGGGTCTCGTCCTGCTCGGCCGGACGCTTCATTGGGAATATTCGCCGAACATCCGCACCGGTGTGCGTACCATCAGCATCCGTATCCAGCGTTCGGCTGCCTTCTGTAGCGTCGATTCCTGCGAGCGGTCGCCGTCCGCTTTGCTCTGCGGGCTGCCGCCAGGCTTCTGTCCATCAGGCCGTTCCGCAACCGGAACCTGCTCGACCGGCGGTCCGTCCGTACCGCGGTCGGTTTCCAGGTTGGCCCGCAGGAAGGCGGAGACCCTGGCGCGCCGGAGCAGGATGCTTTCCAGCTCGCGTTTGCTGACCGCCTTGTCCCTGAGCAGCGCCCGCAGCCGTTCACGCCCGCCGGCCCGCAGCTCCAGGCGGCGCCGCTCTCGCGTGATATCGGAAACGCGAGGCTCGCTCACCCGCACCCGTTCGGCCTCCCGGGCGATGACGTACTCGCCGACCAGCTTCTGCAGAGCCGCGCGCATGAGCGCCTCGGGAAGCGGGGTCGTGGGCAGCAGCCCGGACACATCTCCGCTCAGCTCGATCAGCGCATACAGCTCGACGTCGCTCTGCAGGATCACATCCACGCCCGGCGCCGGCTCCAGCCCACCGACCAGCGCGGCCAGTCCGTCTATTCGCACCGGCTGTTGCTGGGCGCCGGCCGGTGGCGCTGGCGCCACCACGGCGAGCAGCGCCGCGACCACCACCACCACCGGCGCCTGCACCGCCGTCACACTCCCTGGGCCGCGGTGCCTATCCGGACCGCTCGCTATCCGAGCCGCTGGGGCCATCATCGGTATTGCCCGCGTCTTCTTGGTCCGCGGTTTGCTGTCGTTCTACCCGCCGGGCGGTTACCCGCGGTAGGTGACGGCGCTCGCGCAAAAACTCCAGAAAGGCGACCGCCGCGTCCAGCTCGCGTACCGGAAGCGACGCTGCCAGCTCCATCAGCCGCTTGCGCACCGCTTCTGCCGCCGCCGCCCGGTTGCGCCGTTCCGGACGCTCGCTCTCTTCGCGCGCTACCGCTTCCCGCACGTCGTCTGCACTGGGAACTTCCCACTGGTCGCGCTCGGTGGCTTCGATATCGTTGGCCTCCAGCCAGGCGAGCATGCTCACTCGTAACCGCTCCGACCGGAAGGTGAACCAGCGCTCACGATCGACCGGGAAATGCATGAGCACGTCCTTGAAGCGCCGAAAAGCCCCCTTGCCATCGATGGCGCTCAATAGCTTCTGCCTGAGGTCGGATTCCTCGACCGTGGCCACGAAACGTTCCATCCAGCGGTACTGCTCCCGCGACGAGACCGGGTCGATGCGCAGATACGAGGGGTCGGCCATGATGCGCGAGTGCATACCCGGATCGGCGATACCGTCCACGATGCGAATTACCTCGCCCGTGTTCAGCTGTAGGTAGCTGTGTACCTCGGGCGCGTTGTTCTCAAAGGCGTCCTCCAGCGCTTCCCAGCTGACCGGCACCCGGCGCTTGTCGCCGGCCTGTCTAGATCGTTCCGAACCGCGCACGCTGTTGGCGCTCATGATATAACCGCGTCTCTCTGCCGCCTGACCGGTACCGACCAGCTCCCGCCGCGCGGCGCGCGCAGCCCACGGAGCCCGCGGTCCGCTCTAGTGAACGGCAACGATCTTATTAGCGCCAGCGGACCGATGAGGGAAGGGGAGAGCGGGCGAAAATTCCAAACAAGTCGCCGGTACCCGTTTTTCCGTCCGTTCATCCGTCGCGGGTTCCGGGCTCCCGACGTTTACCGTTGGAGGGAACCAGCTCTCTGAACTTGCGATAGGCCGGGCCGATCTGCTTCTCGATCTCGGCGCGCGTCTCGGCCTGCGCCTCCTCGTCTGCGCCGGCCGCGATCGCGTCGTCCAGGCATACGGCCGCGGCCACGAACCTACGCCGCTTGGCGTAGCAGAAAGCCAGGGTCGGAAGCACCGTGACCGGTTTGGCGCCGACCAGCAGCGCGCGCCGGAGCAGGCCTATGGATTCGCCCCAGCGTTCGGACTTCAGGCGAGCCTTGGCCAGCAGCACGTACAGGTTTCCCGTCTCCTCGGTGTCCTGTCCCCACTGCACGCCCAGACGCAGCACCTCCTCGGCCCACTCGATCTGTTCCTTCTCGATATAGGCCGTTCCCAGGATCCCCAGTGCCTTGCTGAGCGCGGCTTTCTCTTTGGCGCCCAGCGCCTGGCCCTGCGGCGTGCGCAGGAACAGCGACAGCGGGCCCGGCCACGCGCCCAGCAACGCGATGGTTCTGTCGTAGTCCTCCTTCTGGTTGGCAGCCTCGGCCATGGTGACGTGGCGTAAATCGATGGAGAACGGTGCGCTGGAGCGCGCTCGCTCCACCTCTTCCCGTACCCGGTCCCTGAGCACGTAGCGCAGCTCTTCCAGGCTGAGCGCCTGCCGGATGCGACCGATATCGGCCAGCACCGTGGGGCTGGCGGGCGGCTCTCCACAGCGGAGCTCCAGCAGGCGGATGTCAAAGACGGGCGCCAGCAACAGGTAGCGGCGTCCGATCCAGTCGCGGATCTCCTCGGGCTCGGGTCGAGCGGACAGCTCGCGCCGCTCGTCCGGATCGGCCAGCAGAACCGCGGCCAGCCTCTCGCGAAAGTCGCTCAGCGAAAGCCGCCGCACGTCGCTCTCGTCACCGAGCACGAAGTCGATCAGGGAGGTTTGCGGCGTGTCCGGGTTGTAGGCGATGGACGAGATGCGAATGCCCGCGATAAAGGCGAAGGCCACGAAACGCTCGCCGACCATCTCGCACAGCTGGTCCAGATCGGGCATCTCCTTGCCCAGCTGCTCGAACCAGCCGGTGGAGTCGACCTCGTGTAGGCTTACGACATTTGTGGCTTCAGTGTTCACCTTTGTCGGCGTGCTCCCGATACCAGTCTATCGTCCGTTTGATCCCTTCCTCCAGGTCGACCCGCGCCTTGAAGCCCAGCAGACCCTCCGCCTTCTTCACGTCCGGCACCCTGAGCTCCACGTCCGGCAGATCGCGCTTGACGAATCTCACCTCTGACCGGCTGTCGGCCAGCCGGATTACCAGCTGTGCCAGGTGGTAGACGGTGATGGTGCTGCGCGGGTTACCGATATTGAACGCCTGGCCCACGGCCCGTTCGCTTTCCATGGCCAGCAGGATGCCGTCCACGATATCATCGATATAACACCACGAGCGGATCTGATCACCGTCGTTGTGTACGATCAGCGGCTCGGACGCGATGGCGCGGGTGACAAACGCATGGATGGCCCCCTCGCCCACCTGGCCGGGGCCGTAGATGTTGAACGGTCGGATCGAGCAGGTGGGCAGGCCGTACTGCTTGTAGTAGTTGTGCGCCAGGTGCTCGGTGGCCAGCTTGGATACGGCGTAGGTCCAGCGCGCCTCGCCCACCGCTCCCAGGCTGGTCACGTCGGCCTCCTGTACCCGGAAGGCGTAGCTACCGAAGACCTCGCTGGTCGAAAAGTCGATGAAGCGCTTGACCGTCCCGGCCTGCCGCGCCGCCCTGAGCGCGTTCAGCGTGCCTTCCAGCGATATCTCCATGGTCGCGACCGGGTTCTTCTGCACCGTATCCACACCCGCGATGGCCGCCATGTGGATCAGGTAGTCGGCCCCCTGGGCGGCGTTCTGCACCGCCTCCGGGTCGCGAACGTCTCCGACCAGCAGCTGCAGGTTCTCGTGCTCGGCCCACGGCGAAGCAGCCAGAGCGTTGCGCTTCAGATTATCGAACACGCGCACGCGGTTATTCGGCAGCAGCCGCCCGCAGAGCCGGGTTCCGATGAAACCCGCTCCTCCGGTTATCAGTACGGTCGAATCGCTCGGCATGGCTCTCGGTTATCATAGCGCGGGCGTAGCGTCGATGTCGCGTCAAACCTGCCCGAAACGCCGCGCAAACCACCGCCCTCGCTCGCCTAAAAAAAGGGGGGCGCCGGTAGAGGAACGCCCGCCGTCGTTCGCGCGGGAAATCACGCACGACCAGGCTCCCGAGGTGGTAAAATAGAGCGAGAACGGATCCCCGAAACTCCGATCGCCTCGCTTGCGGCGCGGGGTCGTCTGCCGGGTTGGACCCCCTCGAAAGGACCCTACCCGTTCCGTTCGGTCCGCCTTGCAGACGACCCGGTGGTGCGGCGCGATGTTCGGACCGTTTTGGGGATCGGTTCTAGGCGGCGAAGCGCACGGAAGGCGAACCTCGCGCTTCAAACCCGGAGCGCTCACCTGTATTATCGCGGAACGTTTCACCGATCATCGGTCTAAGGCCGAGGCCGGTGCTGGTAGATCGAACGCCAGGGCAAATGACGACATCCACTTCACGCGCGTCGCTGCCTCCCGCGCCCCCGACCAACATCGTCGCCCAGACCCGAATCAAGGCGCTGCAGGTCGCGCTGCAGGCCGAGTCGGCACCGGACCGCAAGTGCATTCTTCAGTACGAGATCGCCGCGCTGACCGAGCACAAGCTGGGCGATGCGGCGGCCGCGGCCAAGCTCTACCTGGCGGCCTACAACCTGAGCTCGAGCTTCCGGCCCCCTCTGTACGCGCTCATTCGGCTCTTCGAGTCCATCCGCTCATTCAACAACCTGGAGCGGGTCTATCGCGCCGCCGCGGGCTCGGCGGCCGACGACCGGGAAAAGGCCTCGGCGCTCACCAACCTGGCCTTCCTGCTCCACGATCATCGGCAGAAGCCGGACGAGGCGATCGAGTTGCTCGAGCAGGCGCTAAAGCTCGACCCCGGGCTGGGAGCCGCCACCCTGATGCTGGAGCGCCACTTCCGCAGGGCGGACGATTCGCAAGCGGTCGAACGAGTGGTCCGGATGCGCGCCGAGCAAGCGCGCGACTCCAGCCTGAAGGCCGAGCTGCTCGAAGAGGTGAGCGCTTTTCAACAGGCGCAGGGAAGCATTGACGAAACCATCATGAGCGTGCGGCAGGCGGCCGAGCTGTCCGGCGAGCGCTGGTATGCGCTGCAGCGGCTCGAACGGCTGGCCCGGGCGCACGACCGCCCGGAGGTGGCCGTAGAGGCTATCGAGGCGAGGGCCGAGATGGCCGACCGGTACGCGTGGGGCGAGAGGGAGCAGCGAGACCTGGCCTTCTCGCTTCCGGTGCTGGCTGGCGGAAGGCAAGCCAGGGAGAGCAGTGCGGCGCTCTGGCGGGAGGCCGGCCGGTTGCGGCTGGCGCGCATGAACGATGCAACGGGAGCCGTGCAAGCCTATCAGAAGGCGCTCGCCCTGTTCCCGAACGACCTGTTGTTGCGCCAGGAGCAGATGCTCGCTTGCGAGCTCGGCGGTGATCTCGACCTGGCGGCCGAGCAGGCCAGGTTCCTGCTACGGGGCGATCTTCCGCCGCCGCAGCGGGCGCTGTTGCACTTCAGCCTGGCCGAGTTCGCCAGGGCTCGAGGGGATACCGAGGCGGCGCGGCAGCTGTTGGTGCAGGCCGGCGAGGCAGACCCGGGATCGGTAGCGGTCGCCGCGGCGCTCGAACGGTTGCTGATCGATACGGGCCAGTACGAGCAGCTGGTCGCCGACCTGGAGCGAGGCGCTTCCGGCTTGCAGGGCCGGGCGCGGGCCGAGGCCCTGTGGCGGGCCGGCCAGATCGCGGCTGATGGGCTCGAAGACGGGAAACGCGGGCTGGACTTGCTGGACTCGGCGATCGAGTCGTTTTCCGGGGCCGTGGATTCGCCCGCGGAAGTGGCGCCCGCGCTGCGAGAAGCCTTTGCCCTGGCGCAACGCATCGGCGACAGAGCGCGGGCCGAGCGCCACGCCCGTGCGCTCGAGGCGCTCGGGCTCGACCCGGAAGAGCAAGGCGCGCTGCTGTCGGATCTGTATCATTTGGTATCCAACCCGAGCGGCGGCGACCTGACCGGGGTTGACGAGGCGATAGCCGCGGCGCTGGCCAGCGAAGCCTGTAGCAGCTGGGCCCCGGATGCCGCGCGGATGCGCGGCGCCCTTCAGAAGGACTACCGACTTCTTGCGCGCGCCCATGATGCGCTGGCAGCGCAAACCGAGAATCCAGAAGCCGGCAGCGCGCATCTCTGTGCGGCGGCCAGGGCGTTGGTGCTGGCGGGCGACGAGCAAGGGGCTTCGGAGCGGTTGGAGCGAGCGCTCGAGCGTTCTTCGTTAGACACCTACGCGGCGTCGCTTCTGGAAGAGATCCTGATCGCTCGCGGCGAGACGGACAAGGTCGTCGCTCTGCTGCGCAACGCTGCAGAGGCCCAGCAAAACGCGGGGCAGAGCAAGCTCTCCCTGCTGCAGGCCGGAGCGGCGGCCGAAGCCGCGGGGAACCAGGAGCTGGCCGTGCGCAGCTATGAAGATGCGGTCGATCGGGATCCGAACGCGCTGGGTCCGCTCTGGATGCTACGCCGCCTGGCCGAGAAAAAGGGCGACGAGACGTTGCTGTTGACCGCTCTGGAAGGTCTGACGCTCAGGGAGAGAAACCTGGGGCCGCCGTCGTACGCGACCCTGGAGCTCGGCCAGCGCTACGAGGTGTCGGGCAAGACCGACCTGATCACCGAGCCCTTGCTCGCGGCTACTACCGACCGCAACGCGGGCACCGCCGCCGCGATCTCGCTCGCCCTGCTGCCAGGCGGGCTCATGGATCCGCAGGACCGGCTCGCCGTGCTAGACCAGTTGAGAGACAGCGGCTCGGAAGGACTAAGGACGGCGTTTTTGAGGGAAAAGGCGGCCTCGCTCCTCTCGGACGACATCATCGCGGCCAGGGAAGCGCTCTCCGATCTGCTCGACGACCAGCCGGACGATCGATGGGCCAGGTGTGCCTCGATTTTTCTCGCGCCCGACCAGGCTCAGCGCGCACAGGCCTTCGTCGAGCTGGGAAAGGCGACCGAAGACCGAGCGGCGTCCGTCGACTTGATGCTCCACGGCCTCAGGGCTTACTCGTTGGCCCGGGGATCGGCAGCGGTTGATGACGTCTTGATGCTGGCCTTGTCGATCGCGCAGGCGTCGTCGACCTCTATCGAAGCCGCGCTGGCCGTGAGCGAGTCGCTGGCTGGAGGAGACGACGCGGAGACGCGCGCCGAGGCTTTCGATAGGCTGCTCACCCATGCGACCGATTCCGTTCGTCCCTCGATAGCCGGCGCATTCGCCCGGGCCCTGGTCGCGGCAGGGCGCCACGAGGAGGCCGCGCGGGTCGCGGAAAAGCTGGTGCAGGAAGACCCGGACGACCTGAGCGCGTGGGAGGTGCTCCGGGTAGCGCAACGCGTCCGGCAAAGTTGGCCCGACGTGGTGCGAGCGTGCGACCGGCTGGCTGACAGGTGCCAGGGAAATTTCAAGGTGATGCTTCTGTTGGAGGGCGCCGAAGTGCTGGCCGGGCACCTTGGGGCCGGTGACCAGGCCGAGGCCAAGCTAAAAGAGGTGCTCCGCATCGATCCCGCGAGCGACGTAGCTTTCGACCTATTGCACGACCTGCTTGTCAGGCGGGACGACACCCAGGGGCTTCTCTCGCTCATCGCTTCGAGGATTGATATCACAGAAGATACCGACGAGATCGTAGACCTCTTTTACGAGCAGGCCCGCCTCTTGCGAGCCACCGGCGACCGGCTGGGCGCCCTGGATAGCCTGGATAGCCTGCTCACTTTTGATCCCATCCATCCCGGCGCGCTGGGGCTGGCGGCCGAGATCCACGCCTCTCTGGAACGGTGGGCCGAGGCCGTGGCCATGCTCCGCACCCTGGCCGAGGCCGACCTCACGCCCGAGCACAAGCGCATTGCTCACATCGGCGCGGCAGAGTTTCTGGAGCGAAAGCTCGACGATCACCAGGCTGCTTACGACGAGCTGGACAAGCTGGTGGAGCTCGACCTGGCTGATGTGACGGTGCACGCGAAAATGGCCGGGCTGGCGTTGCGAACGGGCGACCACGTCAACGCGGTCACAGCCCTGGCCCTGGCCTCGGCCTCGAGCGAGGGCGAGCAACGAGCCGCTTACGAGCGGCTGGCTGGACAGATCTACTCCAAGAACCTGGGAGACACAGAGCAGGCCGTTGCCGCGTACCGAGGCGCGCTGCTCGCTTCGCCTGCCGACGTAAAGGCCTGCGAGGCGCTGAGCGAGCTGGTAGTCGATCCGGTGGAGCGCCAGGAGCTGATCCAGGGGTTCGAGAAAGCGGTGCGGACCGAGCTCGAGCAGCAGCCGCTCGATTCGGTCCTCTTGCGCAAGCTCCGCAGGGCCGCGTCGTTCATGGGTGAGAAGGATTTCGAGTACCTGGTCCTGGATACGCTGGACGCTTTCGGGCTCGCCTCCAGGCAGGAGCAACAGGAACGCCGACAGATCATGGGTGACACGTGGCGCCCGGTAGTGGGAAAGCTCACCGCGACCGGGGTGACCGCGCTTCGAGCGCCTGGCGACGCTACCGGTCCGGTCGAAGCGGCGGTTGTGCTGAGCGAGGTGGCGATCGCGGTTCACCATATCGAACCGGCCACCTATGGATTGGGCAGAGCCAACCGCGTCGCTGACGGCCCCTCCAGCCCCCTGCGACAGGAGCTCGAGAGCCTTCTCGATTTCTTCGGCTTACAGCTCTCGGAGCTCTACGTCGGCGGGGATGACCCTTCGCGAATCGCGGCCATACCGGCTCCCGGGACCTCACACGGCTGGGTGCTGGGCTCGCAGGTGAGCACTCCCATGACCGCAGTACAGCGCTTCGCGGTTGGACAACAGGCCATGGCCCTGCGCCTGGGCGTCTTTCCGTTGGTAATAGGCCGAAACGAAAGCGAGGCATTGCGCCTGTTTCGCGCCGCAGCTCTGGTAGTGGACAAGTCGTCTGGCGAGCCCGCCGGCGGCGAGGATCTCTCCTCGCTCGTGCGACAGATCGACAAAGCCATTACCCGCAAGGCCAGAAAGAGCCTGCAGGGTAGTCTGCCCGGGATCGTCCGGGACGAGCCCGAGCTGGCGAGCTACATCGGTGCGGTAAGGCAGAGCTGCCGCAGGGCAGGGCTTTTCGTGTCAGGGGAGCTGGGGGGCACCTTGCAGGCCGTGCTCGGCGCGCAGCCCGACGCCGGGACGATTAGCAACTCCCCGATCGCGCTCGATCTGATCGCGCTCTGGATATCGCGCTCGAATATCGCGCTTCGCCACGAGATGGGGGTTGCCCTATGAGCGACGACCGCAGGGACGGGCGCCCGGGCGGCGGCGAGAGCGGGCCTCTGGTACTGGAGGAGGACGGCCTTTTCGGCCAGTACGAGGAGAAGCCCGAGCCGGCTGGAGACGACCGCGAGGCGCGGACTTCAGAGCCTCGTCTGAGTCTCGATGATATCGACGACACCGAGATCGACGAGTTGCTCAACATCGAGGCGACAGGAGCGGTCGACCCGCCGCCCGCGCCCGAGAGGGCGACCTCGTCTAAGCTCATGGATCTAGCGGCCCTGCTCGAAGCCGGTCCGGTCAAGGAAGATCTGTTTACTTTCTCGAAGGTTCCGCCGCCGTTTCAGCAAACAGCCCACCCCGAGCCGCAAAAGCCCGAGCCGCCGTCGGCCGGCTCCATCCCGGGGCTGTTCTCCAAGGGAGGGCAAGCGGCTGCCGCTTCTTCTGCCCCTTCGTTCCATCCGCCCGACGTTACCGGTGATAAGGACTCCGATGGATCCGAGGCCGGAGCACTGCTCTCGGATCTGCTCGGTACCAAGCCGGAATCCGAGCCGGAAGAGCTCTTTAGGATCCTGGAAGGGGATTCCGACCTAGTCCAACCCCCGATCGAGGACGCCCTACCTAGCGTTATGGAGATAGACGAGAGCCAGACCGAGGAGGAGCCGCATGAAGTCCCGGCGCCGGTTGCTCCGCCCGCGCAAGTCGACGGGCGCCTCGGTTTACTCGAAGCACCGGTGGAGGCGGGCGCTCTCGATCCGAAGCTGGAGCTCGAGTCACTCGCGCCCTCCGCGCCCACCGAGCAGATCGGGCGGGAACCTCTCGCTTCCGGAGAGGACATCGAAGAAATCGAGCCGGAGCTACAGCCGCCGTTTTCCGAAGCGGATGTCGAAGAGATCGAGGCGGAGCCTCTGGTTTCCGCGCCGCCCGCGGTCGAGGAAGCACCGTCCGGGACAGCAGTTGCCGAAGGAGAAGCGGCATCGAGCCAGGCCATAGAGAGCGCCATGGCCGAGGCCGGTATCGACACCGAACCCGGGGTCGAGTACAGGGAGGTGAACCGCCCGTCCGAGGTCCCCGTCTCCGGTTCGGGTCTGCTGACCATGGCGCTCAGCCGAACCCCGTTCACCGTGGACGAGGGCGCGGAGACCGCCAAGCGCACCATCCTCCGCAGGGCCGCACCGGGTGACCATTCGTCCCTGGTCGGCACTGGCCCGGAAGTGAACCGGGCACGGATGGACCTGCTCGAGCACCTGGCCGAGGGAAGCGGCGGGTCGGTTCGTTCGCGGCTCCTGGTAGCGGCTGCTGAGATCGGAGAGTCGGTCGGGGAAGGAGATAGAGCCGGTGAGCTCTACTCCAGAGCGTATCAAACTGACTCCGAAAACCCGGTCGCGGTACGCGAGGCGCGCAAGCGAGCCATGCTCGCGGAGCGGTGGTCGGAGGCTGCCGAGCTCTTGCAGACCGAGTCCAATCTCGCGTTCGGGGTGGAAGAGCGGGCGCTGGTTCTCACCGCGCTTGCCGAGCTTCAACTGCGAAGAATGGAAGATCCGGACGGCGCCAGAAAGGCCGCGACCGAGGCGCTCCGGATCCATCCCAGGTGCATATCGGCTGCGATCCTGATCCGAGAAATCGAGCTCGGCCAGGACCGGGCAGCCGAGGCCGCGGCCGCGCTGGCCAGTGCAGAGCCCTACTGGCAGGACCCGCGGGCGCGTCTGGCTCTGCTTTTCGAGGCCGGCAGGGTGATGGAGCAACAAGGTCGCGTGCTCGAGGCCAAGGAGCTGTACCAGCGGGGTGCCGAGGTCGACGCCAGGTCGATCGGAATTCGCCTTGCCCTGGCGAGAAGCGCCCGCGCGGCCGGAGATACGGAAGCGTGCATCCGGACGCTTCTCGAAATGAGCGAGCTTCTCGAGCCCGGCCCGGTCAAGGCGGAGATCATTCGTACGGCAGCCCGTTACGCCCACTTGCTCGCCGGCCGTCCGGAGCAGGCTTTTGAGCTTTTACGGGAGGACGCGAGCCCGCCCGGCTTGCGGGCTCGTGCCAGAGCTGCCGAGGCCAGCGGGGATCGCGTAAGCTACCTGTCGGCTCTGCGTTCGTGGGCGGAGAAATCCCAGGGAGAAGAGAGAGCACTGGCGCTTTTCGAGCTCGGCAGAAACAGGGTCGAAAACGCCGAGCTGGAGCAGGCCGCCAAGGACCTCGCTAAGGCGTACGCGGCGGACAGCTCGCTGGGAGTCGTGACCGTCATGCGGAACATGGTCGTGCGCTGGATCGTGGATGCCGGTGGTGCGGCGCCAACCGCGGAAAGCGAGCAAGAATCCGATCCGGTCAAGGCCTCGGCAAAGCTCGTACGTTCGAGCGAGAGGGAGAAGCGGGAGCGCGAGCTTCTGGAGCGCGCGCGATTGCTGGCTGAAGACCCGACCACCGTGGAGAAGATCGCTACCGATTCCGCTGCCGAAGCTGGCGAACCACAAGCGGCGCGTGACGCGCTGCTACGTGAGGTCGACCGCGCAGGAGCGGGCATCGGCCTGGGACCGCTCTTGGCCTGGATGGATCTCGCGCGGAGCGGATCGGTCGGCAGCGAGAACGGTGACGATTCGGCGTCGGCAGTAGAGCTGGACGGGAAGCGGGCCGACGTGCTGGAGAAGGCGAAGGCCGCGGCGAGCGGAGCGGCCGGGGCGATCCGACGTATCATCAAGTATACCAGCGATCCGGCCGCGGCTGCTGACCTATGGCTGCAAGAGGCCGCTATTGCCCAGGGAGGCCACGCGGCTTTTGCGGCGCGGCAGGCGGCTCGTCTGCTCGAGGTCTCGGGCGGCGACGCCATCGGAGCGCTTCGCACGGCTCTGGAATCTGCGCCGGGTCATTTTCCCGCGTGCTGGGGTCTCGACCTGGCAGCGGTCAAGGCTGGAGACCGAAACGCCTCGATCCTCGTTCATCAGCAACTCGCGCAATATACGGCGCAGGAGCGAGCGCGCGGAGAGCACTTGATACTATCCGCGCTCCTGGAGATGGGGCAGGACGCTCGCAAGGCGGTCTCGTCTCTTGAGGAGGCTTCGGCGCTCTTCCCCGAGGACTCGGTTTTAAGGCAACTCGTCCTTCGCAACGCCGACAGCACGCAACCGGCGCGGTTCGCCGAGATGCTCCTCGGGTCTGCCGAAGGCCTCGATCCGGCCTGGTCCCTGGCCATGCGGTTGAGAGCCGCTTCCGCGTACGAGGACGGCGGTCTACCCGAAAAAGCGGCCGAGCTCTATCAGGCCGTGGTGAGCGAGGACGAGCAGCGGCGCGAGGCTGCCCGCGCTGCCGAGCCGGAATCGACCGAGGCGGACGCGGCCGGGGTCCGGGCTGACTGGGATGATGTCGCCTCCGCGACCGAGAGCGCACCGCCCGAGAGTAAAGTGGCGGAAGGCGAAGCCGCGGAGGGCGAGACGGCGCAGAGCGAAGCCGTAGAAGGCGAAGCCGCGGAAGGCGAAGCTGCCGCGGAGGGCGAGACGGCGCAGAGCGAAGCCGTAGAAGGCGAAGCTGCCGCGGAGGGCGAGGCCGCGGCAAAGGGCGAGGCCGCGGCAAAGGGCGAGGCCGCGGCAAAACGCGAAACGGTCGAGGTCGAGGCGGACGCACCAGACGCCGAGAGCGAGCCCTCTTCCGAGTTCGAGGCGTTCGATGCCGACGAGACGCCCGGCGAGAGCGTCGAGAAAAGCGCCGAAACCGCCGGGGCTAAGCCGTCCGAGCAGACCGATACGGCGACCAGCTTCGAGGCCTTTGACGCGGACGAGGCCACGGAAGAAGGGGGCGAGCCGTCGGTTTCCTCGGAACCCGCCGCGGCCAGCGAGGACCAGAGCGGTCGCGAGCCATCGGCTTCCGTCGAGCCCTCCGAGCCCTCGACCGGGTCGCCCCGTCCGCAAGCCATACCTCGCGAGCTAGAATCCTCGACCCCGCTTGCAGCGCCCGGGTTGTATCGCGCACGAGTCGCGGCCGGTCAGCTCGATCAGGTGCTGGAATGGTTAGCGCTGGCCGCCGAGCGCGCGGACAGCGACCAGGCGCGACAGGCGGCCCTTCTCGGCAGGGCTCGCCTCACTCTGGAGCGCGTCCAGGGCGGCGAAGAGCTAGAAAGTGCCTCCAGCTCACTTCTCGAGCTCGAGCCGCGATACCTGTCCGCGAGCCGGAAGCTCGAGCGCGAGCGCATGAAGGGAGCGAATGAGGAGGCGCTGCGGGAGTCGACCGGGCGCATCCTGGGCAGCATCGACGATCCGGTCGACGTGGCGGGCTATCTGAGGTGGGCGGCCAGGATAGACGAGCTGCAGGACGGGCAGCCCCTCGAGCAGGCCGACGAGATGGTGCTTCGAGAAGGCCCCCGCGCCGAGACGGGTTTCTGGAACGGCCACAGGCTGGAGGCGGCGGCTCGTCGCTCTCTCGATACCGAGCGCATCGCTGATGCCATCTCCAGAACCGCGCGGCTTTACAGCGATCCGCACGAACGCTGTTCGATCGCTCTGCGCCAGGCCGAGATCTTGGACCTCGGCGGGTCGAGCCAGAAGGCCGCGGAATGCTTGCAGTCCGCGGTAGACGAGGCGCCGGACCACCCGGTGGCGATCGAGGAGCTCGGTCGTTTATACGAGGTGTCAGGCGAGCAAGCCCGCGCTGCTGAGGCTTTTGAAGCAGCCGCGCGCATAGAGGCCAGCGCGGAACGCAAGTCTCGGCTCTGGCACCGGGCTGGGGTGCTCTGGCAGGACGAGGTCGAGGACAAGGAGCGCGCGGCAGCAGCCCTCGGCCACATCGGTAGCCAGGATCCGGTATTCAGGGACGTGTTCAACCGCCTGCGGGTGCTGCTGGGCGAAAAGGGCGAGGCCGGACAGCTGGTCGAGCTCATCGAGCAACGGCTTCAAGCCGGCGGCGACAAGGCCGAGCAGATAAGGCTCTACGTCGATCTCTCGCGCTTGCAGTCCGACAGCGGAGACCGAGAGGCCGCCAAGAAGTCGCTGAGCACGGCCGTCAACCTCGATCCCCATAACGCCGACGTCCTTCGCGGCCTGGCCGAGTTCTTCCTGCAGGACCAGCAGTGGGAGCAGGCCACCGCTCCGCTCATCGCGCTGGCGCGCACCGTCAAGGAGAACGAGCCCCTGATCTGGGCTTTCATGCGCCTGGGCGAGATCTACGACACCCACCTGCCCGACATACAGAGGGCAGAGGTCTCCTTTTCCCGGGTGGTCGGCATGGATCCAGAACATGTCGAGGCCATCGAACGGCTGGTTGAGATCTACAAGCGCCAGAACCAGCTGGAGAAGGCCGTGCGCGCGCTCAGCCGGCTGATCGCGCTGGCCGCGGATGCGGGGGACGCGGACAGAAAGCGGGGATACATCCTGCACATGGCCGAGGTGTACGAGCAGCTCGGCAAGCCGCGCGAGGCCGAACAGATGTTGAAGGGCTGCCGCCAGGAGGCGCCGTCGGACATGCGAGTGGTACGCGCGCTGGCAGCCTTCTACCGTCGCCAGAAAGCGGACGCCGCCCTGAGCGTACACCTGAGCATGACCAGCAACGAGCTCCGAAACGCGGTTTCGGCCGATCCGGCCGACCTACAGGGCTGGAAGAACCTGCTGGAGCTGCTGAACGAGCGAGGCCAGCACCACGCGGCTTATTGTTGTGCTTCCACCGCCCGGGCGCTCGGCGTTGCCGACGAGGAGCTGCAGGCGTTGCTCGAGCGAGGGCGCGCATCTGCCGTTTACGCCAAGGCGCTTCGCAACCGGGCGATCGATCAGAGCATCGCCCCGCCTCTGCTCACCGAGACCACGCGGCTGGTCTTGCAGGGCGCCGCGCCGGCGCTGGAGAACGTCCTGCCGCTGGAGCTCGAGCGTTACGGGGCCAAGCGGCTCAAGGGCCGACCGAGCGGTACCGAGCAGGCGCTCGGCCTGGTCTGCGAGTGGTTAGGTGTCAAACAGGTTCAAACCTACAGCGTTCAGGCCAGGCTCTGCCTGCCGGTCGCCAGCGACCCGCTGACGCTGCTCATCGGCGAGCCTCTGCTGGAGGAGACCGGGGAAGCGGAGCAGATCTTCCTGCTCGCCCGGGCGGCCAAGATAGCAGTCGAGGGCCTCTGCCCGGTCATGCGAGCCAAGCCGCGCGATCTCGCCTTTGCCATCGACGCGCTGGTCCGGCACTTCGACACCACCTACGAGCCCAAGGGGGTGAACCTGGAGAAGCTCGACGAGATGGCCAGACGCCTGGGCAAGCTCATCCCGCGTCGCGTCCACGAGGCGCTGGGACCGAGCGTGTACGAGATGAAGGGCGTGCCCGGCTTCGACCCGATGCATCTACCCGCGGCCGCCCAGGAGCTGGGCGCGCGCTCGGCCCTGGTGGCGACAGGCGACAGCACGGCCGCGCTGGGCGCGTTGCTCGCGTTGGGCGAATCCGGGGTACGGGCCGGTCGACCCGAGACACTGGCGGCCATACGAGCGCAGCCCGAGGCGAGCGCTCTGTACACCTTTGCCCTCTCCGACATCTTCTTCGACGTCTGCCAGAAGGCGCAGCAAGCAGAGGGAGGGTAGTCGATCGTGCAGCAAGGCCATCCGCCCGGATCCGCCGGCGGGCAGCTCGGGGACGAACCCGGAGCGGGCGAGACGCTGGCGGTTTTCGGCGGCAGCTTTGATCCGCCTCACCTCGGCCACGCGTTGGCCGCGCTCTACGTGCTGGCCGCGTATCCGGTGCAGCGGATGATAGTCATCCCCACCTTTCGCCACCCCTTTGCCAAGCCGCTTGCTTCCTTTGAGCATCGCGCCACCATGTGCGAGCTCGCCATGGCCGACGTGAAGCGGGTGGAGATCTCGCGTATCGAGCAGGAGATGGGAGGCGACAGCCTGACCGTCCGCACGCTGGAGGAGCTGGGGCGCCGGATGCCGAAAGCGCGGCTGCGCCTGATCATCGGTTCCGATCTACTGCAGGAGACCTCGCGGTGGCACTCGTTCGAGCGCATCGCCGAGATCGCGCCTCCCATCGTGTTGCTCCGCGGCGGCTATCCCGCGCCGGAAGCGGACGGCGCGGAGCTTCCCCGTCTGAGCTCCAGCGAGATACGGCAACGGATCAGCGCAGGCCTTTCGACCGAGGGCAGGCTTTCGGCCGCCGTGGCCCGCCATATTGATCGCCACGGCCTGTACCGGCCGACCGAGTAGCTTCTCCCGGAACCTACTTCTTAAAAGCGGGACGGTCCTAGTTAACTAGTTAACTGCCTTTTTGGCGTTGACGAGTTAACTAGGAAACTAGGACCGTCCCGCTTTTGGTCGGACCCGTCACACCTCGTCCCGCTTTTTGGAGCGAGGAAACTAGGGCCGTCCCGCTTTTGAGGGCTGGCTTTCGGCTGCCGTGGCCCGCTATATTGAGCGCCACGGCCTGTACCGTCAGAGCGGGTAGCTTCTCCCGGAACCGGACCCGTCACACCTCCGCGAACCGACCATGAATGGGGCTGCTCTCATCATCGGCATCATTTTTCTCTTCGTGACCATCTGGGTGGTCGCACCCATGATCATCTTCGGCTATTTGCGGCGAAGGAAGCTGGACTCGACCGAGAAGAAGCGGATCGAGGCGCTCGAAGCCGAGCGCGATCAATACCGGGAGCGGATCCGCCACCTGGAGTCGATGGTGTGCGACATGAACCGGGAGCTCACCGGCAAGCTCGACCGGCTCGCCTCGCGCCAGCCCGCCGCCTTGCCGCGATCGCCGCAGCCCTCGCAGCCCTCGCAGCACTCACCGGACACGCCCCGTACCTCGGAGACCGCCTACTCACCCACGCAGATCGCGCCGAGCCTGCGCCCGCCCAGCCTGCTCGAGCCCGGTGACCGGCTGGCCGGTCGCTTCCAGGTAGTGCGCTCGCTGGGCGCGGGCGGCATGGGCGAGGTCTTCGAGGCGCGCGACGAGGTGCTGGGCGAGACCGTCGCTTTGAAGGTCCTGTCCGCACTGGCCTCGCTCGAGCCCGAGGCCGTGGAGCGTTTTCGGCGCGAAGCGGTGGCCGCCCGCCGCATCTCCCATCCCAACGTGGTGCGGCTGTACGACATCGGCGAGGACCGCGACATCATCTTCCTGTCCATGGAGTATGTTCCGGGCACCACCCTGGCCGAGCGGATCCGCCGGCAGGGCCGCCTCGACCCGGCCGAGGTCCGCTCGCTGGGCGAGCAGATCTGCGATGCGCTCGAGGCCGCACACGGGAGAGGGGTCGTTCACCGCGATCTCAAGCCGCACAATATCCTCATCGACCAGAGCGACCGCTTCCGGGTGATCGACTTCGGCGTGGCCAAGCTTCCCTACCTGCAGGGCCTGACTACAACCGGCCTCGTCCTCGGTACCCCCGAGTACATGGCGCCCGAGCAGATCCGGGGCGGACAGGTCGACGGCCGCAGCGACCTGTATTCCCTGGGCGCCATCGTCTTTCACGCGCTGACCGGCCGCCCTCCCTTCACGGGCGAGTCGGCCATCGCCATCGGCTTCGCCCACTGCAACCAGGAGATCCCCTCGGTCAAGAGCGCGCACCCGGATCTGTCCGAGGCCTGGGACACGGTACTGCAACGCGCTCTGGCCAAGGACCCCGCCGAGCGCTTCGAGTCCGCCGCCGCCTTCCGCGCGGCCCTTCCGTAAAACCGGGACCGTAAAACCGGGACGGTCCTAGTTAACTAGTTAACCTTAGTTAATTAATTTACTCGGCCGTCGGCCGAATTACTCAACCAGGAAACCAGGACCGTCCCGGTCTTACCAGTTTACGGGTTTTCGAACTCGGCCATCAGCCGAACCACTTAACTAGGAAACTAGGACCGTCCCGGTTTTACGAACTCGGCCATCAGCCGAACCACTTAACTAGGAAACTAGGACCGTCCCGGTTTTACGGGTTTTACGGGTTTTACGAAGAACGAACCCCTCCCCCGCTTTCGCGGAGGAGGGGTTGCAGGGGGGTAACATCAGGCAGTACGACGTCAGAAAAACAGACACTCGTCGGAGATATCGCAGGCCGCCTCTAGCCGATTGCCGTCAAACATATAGGACAGGATGCCTATCTCCTCGACGACCGAAAAGGGATCGATGAAGAAGGCGATGCGGAGCAGATCCAGCCCCTCGAACATCTCCCGGTTGAACCAGTGCCGGCTGGTGGGCCCGCTGAAGCAGCGGGGCATGTCCGACTGCTTGAGCGAGGGATCCATCACGATATCGGAGATGGCCAGCCCCTCCTCGGTCATATCGAGCTGCTGCAGCACCGTACCCTCTGCGTCGAATATCCCGGATTGGCCGGTGAAAAACCCCTCGGCCGGCGCGTCGCCCAGCACGGGCGGTAGCCCGGTCACGAACTCACCGACCTTGTTGGCGGTGACCGCGGGCACGCCGAGCAGCCCGGCCATGCGCCCGCCCATCAGTTGCTGCGCGATATTCAGCTCTAGCTCGATCTGCTCGAACAGCTGCTCGATGGCGGCTTGCGGATCGAGAGCGCTGCCTTCGAGGCCCAGCTCGCTGAGCAAGCGCTGGCCCGCACTCTCCGATTCGTTCGGCCCCAGGACGTCGAGGAAGCTCACGGACGGGTAGGAGTGGGGCATGAGCATGAGATCGACCTCTTCCAGGATCATCTCGTCGGGCAGCGAGCAGAGGTAGTTCTCGTAGCAGATCCCCACGCCCACGGTTCCCAGCTCGTCGGTCTCGATCACGTGGCTGGTCGAGTCCTCCTTGAAGACGAAGGCCTCCACGCCCGCGGCTACCTGCTTGCGCACCGTGCCCGCCACGTCTCCCTGACGATCGATCAGAACAAAGGTGTTGTAGAAGTGCCGCCCGTCGGCCTCCAGGAAGGTGCCGCCCAGCCAGACGTCGTGCTGGCTCGCCGTCTGCTTCATCCAGCCGACGGTCATCCCGTCCATGCTCTCGGCCCCATCCCACATCTCCTCAGTGTAGAGGTAACCGCAGGCGAACAGCTCCGGCAGCAGCACGAGATCCGCGCCGTTCTCCACCGCCTCGCTCACCATCAGCCCAGCCTTCTGCAGGTTGCCCGCGGTATCGTGGTTGACGTTGGCGATCTGTACGCTCGCCACCCGTATCTCGCGGACCTCGTCGTCATCCGAGCCTCCCCAGAGCCACCACAGGGCTTGCTCGGATTGCTGTACCGATTGCCCGTTCCCGGCCGAGGCGCAACCCAAGGCGACCGCCGTCAAGCAGATCCCCACCATCCATGTCGTGATGCGGTTTTTCATCCCCGTCTTCCTTTCGCTGGGCGGCCCGTGCGAGCCGCAACTCAAATTCGGGTTGTTGTTGTTGTGGCGACCATTTTCGAGAGCAACTTCCGGGCCAGCCATCTTGGCGCCACCGCCGGAAGTCGTTCTGTTCGGTTCCCCCAATTCATGCGGGACCTCCGCCCTTCCGGCGTGTCCGAGGAGGACAAAAAGGGGGCAATACTGGCCATTTTCGTCGCGCAAGCGCGCGAGCCGCCCCCGGGCACCGTCCGAATAGCCCCTGATGGCTATTTCGCTTTCGTATTATCTATAACCGTCCCAGGTTTCGGAGATGACATCCCTGTCGCGATCGCGGCCCGGGTGTGCCAACCGTTGACACAGTCTCGACCAAATCTTGCCCGCCCGATTCTCGCCCGCCGCGTTCGACCGCGCCGCCATGCCGCCGCCTCGGCGAATTTACTGATCTTCTCATATACCAAAGGATCGCGACCGTATTCGAGGCGTCTTCGAGCTTCGCTGTCGTTGTCATCTCGACCGAAGGGAGAGCTCTCCATTTGCAGGAGATTTCTCCCTCGGGTCGAAATGACATGGAAGTGGCGGAAAACCACGAGACGTTCCATGTGTCCTATTTGCCGAAGAGAAAGTCAGTAGACTGGTATCCAAAACCGCCGTGCTTCTCGGCCGCTTCTTCTACCTCTTTTCCCCACAAACGATCGACGCCACTCCCAGGGTTAGGTCGCTGCCCTGCACCGCCTCGAAACCGGCACCGCGCACCGCTTCTTCCAACTCGCCTCTGCTCCAGAAGCCGCGCATGGTGCGCGAGAGGTAGCGGTAGGCCCCGGCATCGCCCGCCACTGCCGCCCCGGCCAGCGGAAACAGCAACCGCCCGTAAAGCGCGTGAAACGCCCGGCTATCGATCCGGGTGGGCCGGCAGAACTCCAGCACCACCAGCGCGCCCCCGGGGCGCAGCACTCGCCCCAGCTCCTGCAGCCCCGCCCGGGGATCGCTCAGGTTGCGCAACCCAAAGCCGCAGATGGCCCCGGCAAAGCTGTCTTCTTTAAAGGGCAAGCACAGCGCGTCGCACTGCAGGACATCCATCCCCGCCTCGCCTTCTCTCGCCGCTCCTCCACGCGCTGCCAGCAACATCTCGCGCGAGAAGTCCGCGGCCACCACCCGCCTTTGTCCCACCCCGCGCTCGCGCAGCGCTTGCTGTACCGCCCGCCCCAGCTCCAGCGTACCCGCGCAGATGTCCAGCACCGGCCCGGGCCCATTCCCGTCCAGCCTCTCGACCAGCCGCGAGGCTGCCTGCCCTCGCCACCTCCGGTCGATCCCCCAGGACAGCGCTCGGTTGAGCCGGTCATAGGTCGGCGAGATGCGGTCGAACATCTGCCGCACGCTCGCCGCGTGCTGTTCGGGCTCTACTGCCTGTCGCTCTTGCGTTTCGTGTTCGCTCATCTTCCTACAACGACGAGGGGAGCAGCGGCTGCGTATATAAGGGGCAGATGGGTACGATACGACCGCCGAGGTCTTCCGCGGCGTTTTCGCAGCTGGAGTAGCCAGTCCCCGGGGGCGGATCCGAGCCGTATGTGCATCTTTCTTCGCCGTCGGATTCGGAGACGTACTCGATGCAGCATTCCAGGCGGTTCGTACACTCGCCTTCAGCGGCTTCCAGCGCTGCTTCGGCGCAGTCGTCGGCGTAAATCACTCCCGATGATCGGAAATTTCTGTCCCCCTCCACACTACACCAGCATCGCATCGGCAATCCCTCGGTTCCGTCGCATTGCAGCCATACCAGCTCGGTGCCGACTTCGCACTCGACGAAACAGTCTCTGATCGTACCGGGGCCGTAGCTACACTCCGCATACGATCCGGTGACCGTTTGCCACGTACTGTTCTCGCCGGTGCATGTGCTCAGCGCCTCCTTTTCCGCCTGGCACGGGATCGGGTCGGCCCCGAAGGTCAGCAGCCCGGTAAACCTCAATGTAGCAAAAAACGTCGAGCAGAAACGCCCGAGAGTGCGTGAGATGCGCGCGCGCGGAGGTTATTCTGGGCCGCAGCATAGTCCACCCTATGTGAGGTCCAGAAGAACCGAGCACGCGCGCAGATCGCGTGCTCTCGGGCGAGCGCAAGCGGTTTTATGCCGACGTTTGTTTGCAACATTGAGGTAAAGTAACACTCCCCACCTTCCGCGTATGAGGCTGCCGCCGCGCAGGTGATGGCCGTGCGCCAGGCCTGGTCGCAGGCCGGGACGATATTCTGAACGTACTCGTAGAGCCGATCGAGCTCGCAGGCCCTGACCCGTTCTTCGTCAGAGCAGCCGGCGGCGCTCTGAATGATGAAGCTCGAGCCGCCGATGTCGTCCAGGCAATCGTCCCGCAACAGGGTGGCGCAGAAGTCGGCGTCGCGGGAAGGTCGAATTCGAAGTCGCCTCCAACAGAGCAGAGACACCGCATCGGCAGGCCCGTGGGTCCGCCGCAATCGAGGACGACGGGCCGGGTACCTACGTCGCAGTCAACGATGCAGTCGATGCCGTAGAACGAGGAAGAGACGCATTCCGCAACCGTTCCGACCACCGTTGACCACCGCGGGTCGTTGTCCTGTACGCATTCGAGCAGCGCCTCTTTTTCCGGGCGGCAGTGCTCTATAGTGTCGATGTTCGAATACCCCTCAAATTCAAGCGTCGCCGAGTGACAGGAGGCCTCGGTGTACGAGAGTGCGGTCGCACAGGTGATGGCCGTACGCCAGGCCTCGTCGCAGGCGGTCCAGCTCCTCGTCGGTGGTGGCGCGACAGATGGCCGAGGCACCGTTTCCGCTGCTGCAGACCACGCCGCTGTCGATGAGGTCGCGCAGCACGCTCTTGACCACCGCCTCGTCGTCGCGGTGGAAGCGCTGCAGCACCTCGGCGCGGGTGGCCATCTCGCGCTCGGCGATGAAGGCGTTGACGGCTTCCCACAGGGAGCGGCCGCGATCGGTGGTGGACTCGGCCAGGCGCTGCAGCTTGCGCTGGTAGGCCCGGATGGCCATGCCGAACATGTCGGCGCTGACCTTGCGCCGGACGCCCTGGGCGTCGAGCTCGCGGGCCAGCTCCAGGAAGACCTGGTTGGCGATGTGGGCCAGGGGTGCGCGCACCCCGCCCGAGGTGGCCAGCTGCGCTATCAGCACCGTGGTCTGCCGTACGATGGAATCTATCAAAAGACGTGTGTTCATCTCCGCATCCATGAGCACGGGCTCGGCATCCGCCCGTCAGTCATTCTCCATGGTATCGCCCCCGCGCCGGCGCCGCAGGCGGCAAAAAAGCCCCCACTTGGTACGAGGCGCGGCGGAACAGCCGGGGGGCGGGGTGCGGGGCGTCGAGCGGGGGCTCGATTTGCCGAGAGATGTCGGTGACTTGGCTCGCATCGCGCGAGGAAATCGCAGAGGTCGGCGTCGACGTCGTGCTCGTCCACGAAGCGGTGGCAGCGGTCGTGGTACGGATAACATTCATTGGGATCTCTATAGGACCCAGAAATAAGAAGCAGACGTCCTGTTGTCATTTCGAGCGAAGCGAGAAATCTCGAGTCATTCGAGATCTCTCGCTTCGCTCGAGACGACATGGCAGAAGGCGAGCATCTTCGCGAAACGAATCGCCGGGTTGCATTACCCGACGAGAAACTCAGTAGCACCACCTGGTCACTCCTACCCTATTCGCGTTCAACCCCCTTGCATCCATCCTCCAGCGCTCGCTCCAGGGTTTCGGGATAGTCCCGGCACACCGAGGGTTTTACGTCGTGTATTCCGCAATAGTATCGGCCGCTCTCGGCGTCTCGTTCGAGCCAGGGGCAGCGGTCGATGTCCTCCCCGGTATTCGGATCTCTCCAGACATGGTAGTCCATGACCTCGCCCCTGACCTCCATCCTGGCTATCCACTTCAGAATGTCGTCTCTGCCGAGCTCTTTCCACCTCAGTACATCGGCTTCGGGTACGGCCAGGTAGTGTGCCTTCAAGGTTTTACAGCAGTATCCGCACTGCCTGCATTCGAATTTCATCGAGATTTCCTTCTGCCATCGTGTCTTGACGGGTTGGTTTCCCGGTGCCGCCCGCTAGCGCTTCGCGCAGCATTTCTTGTACTTCTTGCCGCTGCCGCAGGGGCAGGGGTCGTTGCGGCCCGGCTTGCGCGGGGTAGGGGTGGGGGAGGCGCCAGGTGGGGCGTCTGGCCGCGAGCGGTTTACCGGCCGCTCGGCCGCTCGCTCGGCCGCTCGTATTCCGTCGGCCATCCGGCGCAGCCGGGGAAGGGCGTGGGCGAAGAAGCGTTTCCAGCCCGTGCATAGATGGCTCAAATGCCGGCCGTCGGCGAGCGGATCGGGGAGGGCGCGGTGTTTGAGGCAGTCGCCGGCGCAGAAGGGGAGGTAGTTGCAAATAGAGCAGGAAGGATTGCGGTCGCGCTTGGCCGGGCCGAATCGTTCGTAGACGGGCGAACGGGCAAGGTCGTCCCAGTCGTGTTGCAGCAGGTTGCCCAACCGTAGCTCTTCGCGCGCGAAGAAGTCGCAGGGGTAGACGTCGCCGTTGTGCTCGACCAGGTAGTACTGGCGACAGTCGTCGTCCAGGTGGCAGAGGTTGGCGGGGCGCTCGAGCAGGCGGGCTACGAGCGAGTCGAAGAGGCGGACGGAGACCCGGCCCGGGCCGTCCGCCGTCCAGCGGTCGAATAGGGCGCAGAGGAATTCTCCCCACAGCTCGCCGCTCAACGAGAAGGGGAGGGGACGACCCTCGGCGTCCAACTCCAGGCATGGGATATATTGATGAAAGTACCAGCCGTTGTCACAGAGGTAATCGTACACCTCGACGGAGCGTTCCGCGTTGGCGCGGCTGACCAGCACCAGGATGTTGAGCCCGACTCCGTGCGCTTCCAGCAGCCGGATACCGCGGACGGCAGCGGCGTGCGATCCCTGACCGCCGGCCCGGGTGCGGTAGCGGTCGTGGACGGCGGCCGGACCGTCCAGGCTCACCCCCACCAGGAAGCGGTAGGCGGCCAGGTGGCGCGCCAGCCGCTGGTCGATCAGGGTGCCGTTGGTCTGTAATGCGTTGGCGACCACCGCGCCTGAGCGGCCGAATTTTTTTTGCAGTTCCGTGACCCGCTCGAAGAACTCGCCGCCCATCAGCGTGGGCTCTCCGCCCTGCCAGCCAAAGGCGTGGACGCGCTGCTGGCTCGACATGTACTTGGACACTACCGCCCGCAGCACCGAGTCGGACATGCGGTGCCGGCGAGAAGCGGGATACAGAGCGCCGCGGTCTAGGTAGAAACAGTAGCGGCAGCCGAGGTTGCAGTCGGCCGAGGCGGGTTTGATCAGCAGGGAGAACGCTTTCATCGCCGGCAGCCGCCTATCCTACGCGGTTTTTCCCCCGAGGTCCCTCTCCGGTCCGGGTTCCTCTCTGGCCCATATCTTGTCCTCTGCGCTGCGCTGGGCTACCGTAGTCCTTATATCCGTTGGAACGGTCCGGCGGCCCGGCGCCGGGTTCGATCGTCCATTCTTTTCTTGCCAGCAGGAGCGTGCCCGATGGTGAAGAGACCGAGAGTGGCTTCGGGATGCATGCCACAGATGGATCTCTCCGGCGCCCGCATCCTGGTGGTCGACGACGACCCGGGCGTTCAGCTGTTGCTGAACCGCCTGCTGCACGACGAGGGGTACCTGGTCGACTGCGTGGCCTCAGGAGCCGAGGCGCTCGGCCTGATCGAGGAGCAGGATTACAACCTGTTCATCGTTGACAAGAATCTGCCGGATTTTTCCGGGGTCGATCTCATCGTGCGCGCGCGGTCGATTCAGCCCGACAGCGAGGTGATCTTCGTCACCGCCTATGCCTCCTACGAGTCGGCGGTGGCCACCCTGCGGCTGGGCGTGTTCGACTACCTGGAGAAGCCCTTTTCCGACATGGCCATCGTCGCCGAGAAGGTCAAGCGCGCGCTGGAGAAGCAGCGGTTGTTCACCGACAACAAGATCCTGGCCGACCACCTGCGGTCCATGAAGAGCGAGTTGGAGCAGATGAAGCGGCTGACCAATCCTTCGCTGGCGGGAGAGGGCGGCAACGACATGGAACGGATCAACCGCTACGTGACCGAGATGGTCGACCGGTTGACCATGGAGGCCCGCGAGGAGCGGGAGAGGCTGCAGCAGAATCTGCAACAGGTCCTGCGCCAGGCCGCGGGGGTGAGGACGATCATGGACGCCCTGGCCGAGGACCGCGCCGAACCGGCCGACGCGCTCGCGCAGATCGAACGTCTGCTACGCATGATCGACAAGTTGGCCTCCACCCCTGAAGAGTAGTCCCCGGGGTCAAGCTCTCGGCGGCTTTCAGAACCGCAGGTAGCGCCGCAAGAAGTCGAAGTTCTGGCGCACCTCGGCCTCGCCTTCGATCACGCCGGGGTGGCCATAGGGGTGGCCGCAGAGCAGGTAGTGGATCTCCAGCTCGGCCAGCTGCTTGACGCTCTCCCGCAATGCTGCGCCGCTACCGCCGGGAAGGTCGGTCCGGCCCACGCTGCGGTAAAAAATGAGGTCGCCGGCGATGAGCACCTTCTGTTCCGGCCAGTACAGGGTGATGTGACCGGGCGAGTGACCGGGCGAGTGGAAGATCTGCAGTCGGATCCGGCTTTCCCCGTCCAGCTCCAGGTCGCCCTGCTCCAGCACCTGGTCCACCTCGCCGCCGAAGGCCCGGTAGATCTCCGCTTCCTCCCGGTGAATGGCCACCCGGGCCCCGCACCGTTCCCGCAGCACGTTCGCCGACTCGCAGTGGTCGGGATGGAAGTGGGTCAGCACCACTAGGCCAATAGACGCCGGATCGACGCCATCGTCGGTCATGGATTCCGTCAATCGATCCAGGGCCGGCTCACCGAAGCCGGGGGTCTGTACGTGTCCCGGGTCTACCAGCAGGTGCCGGCCGCCCGCCAGCGCGTTGGCAAAGACGTAGCTGTTGCAGTTGTTGTCGCTTCCCTTCCAAGGGTACGCGTGTAGATTACCGACCAGTTTCATGCTCAACCTGTCGATCGAGGGGTAGGGTCAGGGCGGATCGCCGTAGCGCGGGCCGCAATCGGTACAGTCCGTGCCCCAGTCGCAGCTGCTGTAGTCCGAGTTCTCTGGATCGCCGTCGTCGCAGCTGCCGTCGTTTGGGGTGCTACAGGTGTCGGTGCAGCGCTCCGGCAGCCCCGCGGTCGCGCTCATGCGCGGCCCGCAGTCGGTGCAGTCGGTTCCCAGCTCGCAAATGGTGCCGAACAGGCTTCCCTCCCCGCCGTCGTCGCAGGTACCGTCCCGCGCGCTGGTGCAGGTTTCGGTACAGAGCCGCAGCTCGGTCGGCGTACCGGAGCGCCGGCCGCAGTCGCTGCAGTCGGTTCCCCATTGGCAGAGCGAGGTCAGGCTGTTTTGTCCGCCGTCGTCGCAGATGTCGTCCTTGGAGGTCGCGCAGCTGTCGTCGCAGCCGCCGCTGCTGCCTCCGCTGCCGCCGCCCCCCTCGGACACGCAGAATTCGTCTGCCGTGCAGCGCAGGCCCGCGCCGCAAGCGCGGTTGGCGGCGCAGATACAGCCCTCGGTGCCTACCTCGCACTTCTCGATGTCGGTGCAGGCGGCGAGCCATCCGGCCGCGCCGAGCAGCGCGGCCATACGGATGACGGTCAGAATCGTATCGCGCATCTCGCACCCACCAGCGTCGGGCTGCAGGAAAGCGCCCGTTGCTGCTCCTCGCTTCCGCTTTCGCTTCCGCTTTCGCTCTCTTCTTCCTCTTCCCTGGCGCCGCGCGAGTCGACTATCAGCCCATAAACCAGCGCGGCGATAGCCCCGGCACCCAGTGTGACGGTGGTGAGCGCGGCCAGGTTCCGTTCGCCGCGGACCGTCTTCTCGTTCCTGCAATAATAGGTATCGGTCTGTTCGCAGTCGAGCAGCTGGCTCGCGCGTTCCGCGGTCCAGACCGCCGCTCCGATGGAGCCCACGGCCAGCCCGCCGCTGGCGATGTACCAGATCAACGGGTTGCCTCCCTCGGAAGGCTGCTGCTCGGACGAGCCGCCGGCAAAGAACTCGGTCCGCTCGCCATCCCCCTCGGCAGCCGCGTCCGCTCCCGGTCCGCCCGGCTCCTCGCCGTCGAAGAAGGTCGCGCCCGCCGTTCCGCTCTGGCCGGGCCTCATGCTTACCGGCACCTCGACCACCTGACCCGCCGGCACCACCACGTTGGAGACGAAGTCGCGATATCCCTCGTAGCGGATGATCACGTCGTGCGACCCCGGCTCGACCGGGATGCGGTCCGGCCGGGGCAACAGCCCCCACTCGCGGCCGTCGATGAGGACGCGGGCGCCCTCCGGCCCGCCGGTGATGCGGATGCCGGTGGCGGCCAGCCGCTTCTCCAGCGCGGCCAGGCTGGCCGAGGCGTCCGCGAACGCGGGATCGTCCGGATCGGCGGAGCGCAGGAAACGCTTCAGCGCCGCGATGGCCTTTTCCAGCATCCCCAGCCGTTCGTAGGCCAGCGAGAGGTTGTACTGGATGCGCGGCTTCTTCTCCAGCTTGTAGGCCTTCTCCCACTGCTCGATGGCTAACGGGTAGTTGCTCTTCTCGTAGGCGTTTTGGCCGCGCCGGAAGTATTCGCGCGCGTCGCCGCGGGCGGAAGCGGGCAGAACCGGCAACAACGCCAGCGTCAGCGCCAGGAACAGCGGTACCCGATATAGTTTTACCGGCGAGAGCATGCTCGGTCGAGCAGTCTACCGCATCATCGCGGCGGGGGGTAAGCCCTTCGGTGGCATCAGATCAATTCCATCGGCAGGTGGCGGATATCGTCCCCCCGGTCCTCCGCAGGCCACAGGCGCATGAAGACCTGGCCCACGCAGGTGTCCGGATCCACCTCGCCGAAGTGGCGGCTGTCGTATCCGACCGAGGTGTAGTTGTCGCCGAGCAGGAACACCCCCGTCTTCACGGTATAGGGCCTGACGACGGGCTTTCGGCGTTCCTGGATGAAGAACTCGTTCTCGTAGTATCCGAACTTCGCTACCCCGTAGTGCATGGTGACCATCTCGTTGCGCGTGGTATCGAAGAAGCTGCGCTTGCCGCGGAAGTCGCGCTGGACGGTCACGTCGCCGACCACGATCTGTCCGAAGTGGTCGGTTTTTACCTCGTATCCGGACTTGGCGAGGACCCTGCCCATGACGTGCTTGTTCGGCTCGCCGGGGTGCTGGCAGATGAGCACGTCGCCGACGTTCGCCTCCGCGTTTCGCCAGATGGCCACGTAGTCGCCTGCCACCAGGGTGGGGGCCATGCCTTCGTGGCCCACCACCGCCACGTCCACGAAGAAGACGCGCAATAGAGCGCCGACGATCAACAGCGCCACCCCCAGAGCCAGGGCCATCTTCAGCAGGCTTTTTATCAGGTCGAACATGGCTAGTCGTAGTTCCTTATCACCAGCTCCGAGATGCGACCGCGGTTGCGGGCATCGCAGTTGATGGCGCGTAGCGCTGCCACCATTTCGATGCGGAATCGCTGGTACAGATCCCGTATGACCGGCACGTCGCTGTTCGATAACATGAGCTTGCACCCCCTGCGGTCCAGCTCGGAGAATACATCGCGCAGTAGCCGCTGGTCATCACCGTTGAAGCCATCTCGCGCATAAGAGGTGAAGTTGCTGCTTGGCGAGAGCGGCTGATAGGGAGGATCCAGATAGATGAAGTCGCCGGGCCGGGCCGTTCTGAGCAGGTTCTCAAAGCTCCGGCACTGCAGCTCGGCGCGCCCGAGCTCGCGACTGGCTGCCCGCAGGCCCGCGGGATTGGAGATGCCGGGCCTGGCGTAGCGGCCCAGCGGAACGTTGAAGTGCCCCTTGCGGTTGACCCGGTGAAGACCGTTGAAGCAGGTCTTGTTCAGGTAGATGAACAGGGCGGCCCGGTGCGCGGCGGCCAGGTTCTTGGCGGAGTTATAGGTCTGTCGTACGCGGTAATAGGTCTCGGGGTTGTGCTCTTGTGCCAGCCGCTCCAGGTAGCCGATCACGCTCTCCACGTTGTCGCGTATCTGCTGATAAGTGGCGATGAGCGCGGGGTTGATGTCGCCCAACAGGGCCCGCCGTGGCCGCAGGTGGAAGAACATCGCCCCTCCGCCCAGAAAAGGCTCCACGTAGCGCCGGCGCTCCACCCCGGGCGGCAACAGCGGTCGCAGTTGCTGCAGCAGGCCCGCCTTGCCGCCGGCCCACTTGAGGATCGGGGAGGGCGGCGGCAGGCTCTCTTCGGCCGGGCTCTGCGACTGCTGCCCGGCAAGCTGATTCGCGGTCTCGATAGCGGGTAAGGTATTCACAAAACATACATTATCCTACCTTTCCGTATATATAAAAAAACCGGCGAATTGGGATATCGTCCCGCCTACACGGACCATTAGGGGAGCGGCTTGCCCCCTCGTCCCGTCTACACGGACAAGTAGGGGAGGTGCTTGTCGCCTCCCGTAACCAACGGATTCGCGCCCGGGCGAGCGCGAGGCCCGCCCTTACGGGACGAACGGCTGCGGCACGGCTGGCGAGCACGAGGCCCGCCTCCTACCCGATGGGACGAACGGCTGCGTCCCGGCGGGCGAGCGCGAGGCCCGCCCCTGGTAGGTTACGGCCGCACCGGACCCGGGCCGATCGCCGTCAATCCCCCTTGGTAATCATAGTGACCTGCCCCACCTTCTTGACCATGAACTTGAAGGAACGCCTTCCGGTCTCGAAGTTCACGCGGATGGTGCTCGCGTCCGACCGAGCGAAGGAAAGGCTGGCCGACTTATCGTCGAAGGGCGTCACCAGCTCCAGTTTGCCGGCCTGAGGTACCGGGTCGATCCACCTCATCTCGATGCCGTCGATGTCCAGGTCCCACCGGCCTCGCTCGCCTTCCCAGGCGCGCGACCCGTCCACGGTGATCCCCGCCCGGATGTCGCCCCCGAGCGCCCGCTGCACCCGGTCGCCCGAGCCCGTGCCCATGCGTCCGTCCTCGAGCCTCTCCCACTCGAGCTCGTGCACCACGTGGCGGCTGGGGTCCTCGAAGCTCCAGGTGACGTCGGCGAAACCGTTGACCATGACCTCGCCGTTGGTGAAATCGGTCCAGCGGTGGTGGACCAGCACCTCGGCCTGTTCGTTGCGCTTCACCGAGATCTGGTGCTCGCCGGAAAAGGTGTGCCCGTTGTACACGCACTCTTCGCCGCTGTTCGCCCCGTATTGCACGGTGAGCGTCGCGTCCTGCAGCGCGATGTCGGCGCAGGGCAGCTGGCTCCCGACGAAGTCGCGGATCTTCTCCGCCGCCCTTTCCACGGCTTCTCCGATGGTGAAGTCGGTCTCCACCACCAGCTCCTCGCTGGAGGAAGAGAGGCTCAACGCCTGCGAGGAGAGCGCGACCTCGTCCAGAGCCTCGCGAGCCTCCTCGGCCGTGAGCGCCTGGTCGCAGCCCGTGGCCAGCGAGAGCGCGATGATGACGGGTATGAAAATGGTCCTGCCCATGGTCTACCTCCGACACGGAGCCGGGCCGGCCGGCGAGGCCGATCGGCCCGTTGACGACTTTCCCTTTGCCAGCCGCGCCGCTCGCGGTTCCGCTACCGGCCGTACAGGCGATCTTCGTCCAGAAGGCGCAAAAGCACAAGGCGGCCGCGATCGCGGGCCAGCGGGCCGCTGTGGCAGTCGGCCAGGCCGCCCTGCCGGCCGGCGCGCCTCCGTCGACCGTGTTTGTCATCAAACATTGATTTGACGCGGCATCTGGCGATAGACTAGCGGCGCATATCAGGCACGGGATGCGCCCGCAACCACGCCGCCCGCCGGAACGGGCGGCCAAGGCTTTTCTCGTACGAGAGGATGCTCATGAGAGTAGGGATGATTACAGTTCTGGTAACCGTTTCGATGGTCGTATTAATGATGGCGTGCGGCGGTGCCGCACCGCCCAACGAGAGGCTGGCCTCGGCCGAGGGAGCGCTGCAAGCGGCGCAGGAGGCCGGCGCCCGGGGCATTCCCCAGGCGGCGCTCTACCTCAAGCTGGCCGAGAGGCAGCTCGCCAAGGCCAAGGTGCTTGTAAAAGACGGCGCCAACGAACGAGCCAGGCTCCTGCTGATCCGCGCCGAGGCAGACGCGGAGCTGGCCAGGTTCCTGGCGCGTGAGCAGAAGACGGTGGCCGAGAGCCAGGCAGCGTTAAAAGAAGCCGAGCAGCTCAAGGCCGAGCTGCAGCGCTTGAAGTAGGCGCTGGCAACGGATCGCAAACGGATCGCTACCCGGGAGAAGAGGATGATGGCGAACAGGACGCTCTTGTTGATGGTTGTATTGTCGTTTCTAGCCGGATGCGGCTCCACGCCGCCTCCCCGCGCGCTGCTGGATGCGCGCGCCGCTTATCGCACGGCGCAGTCGAGCCATGCGGCCACGCTGGTGCCGGCCGAGCTGTACGAGGCCAAGGTGTCGCTCAACGCCGCCGAGCAGTCCTTTACGGACGAGGGCGATACGGAGAGGACCTTTGCCCTGAGCTATGTGGCGCAGCGAACCTCGCAGCTGGTGGTGGCGCAGGCCAACATCAAGGCCGCCGAGGCCCAGCGCGACAAGGCCCATAAAGAGGTGAACGACCTGCAGGCCACGAGCCTGCGCCTGGCCCACGGCCAGCTCTCCCGGACCAAGCGGGAGCTGGCCCTGAAGGAGCAGTCGCTCGCGGTCAAGAACCAGCAGCTGGCCAAGACCGCGCAGGAGCTGGAAGCCGAGAAAAAGGCGCGTGAAGAGGCCGAGCGCAGGATGCGCGAGGCGCTGCAGCGGGTGGCCGAGGCCGCCGCTCTGGCGGTCAAGCAGGAACCGCGCGGCACCGTCATCGTATTGCCGGGCAACGTGCTGTTCGAGTCGGGCAAGTCGGCGCTCAAGCCCCTGGCACAGCAGAAGATCGCGCTGGTGGCCGAGCAGATCCGCACCCAGTCCGATTCCATCGTCACGATCGAGGGTCACACCGACGACCGCGGCTCGGAGTCGAGCAACCAGGCTCTCTCGCAGCGTCGGGCCGAGTCGGTGCGCAACTTTCTGATGTCCAAGGGCATCCCTGGCAACCAGATCAAGGCCATCGGCCTGGGCGAGAGCCGCCCCGTGGCCAGTAATGAATCCCCCGAAGGTCGGGCCAACAACCGCCGGGTGGAGATCATCGTCAAGCAGGGCGAGCCGAGGTAGGCCGGAACGCGTGTCGGGGGACATCGTCCAGGTTTTCTTCGGCAGCCGGGACCGCCTCTTCATTCAGCAGAAGAAGGAGTGGACCGAGATCTTGGTCGACTGGGAGACCAAGAACCAGTACTCGGTTATGGATGAGAACCGCAACGGGCTCGGCACCATCGCCGAGCGCGCCGGCGGTTTTCTGGATATCCTGCGTAGAGGGTTTCTACGGTCGCACCGGGGGTTCGAGGTCGATGTCTTCGACCCGGGCGGCGCACCGGTACTCAACCTGTCCCGCAAATTTTTCTTTTTCTTTTCCGATCTCGAGGTCAAGACCGCTGACGGACGCAGGCTGGGCGCCGTGCACCGTCGTTTCGGCATCCTCTATAAAAAGTACGATCTGAAGGACGAGAGCGGTGTCTGCTTCGCCGCCATCAAGAGTCCCCTCTGGCGCCTATGGACCTTCCCCGTCCTCGACCGTACGGGAACCCAGCGCAGCACCATAAGCAAGCGCTGGGGCGGAGCGCTCAGAGAGATCTTCACCGACGCCGATACTTTTATGGTCGACTACGGGTCGGGACAGTGGCGCGAGGGGCAGAAGGCCGTGATCTTCGCCGCTGCCGTCAGTATCGATTTCGACTTTTTCGAGAACAACCAGGGTAGCGACGGTCTGCTCGACTTCGGCTGATAGCGGCCGGGGGCGCGATCTGTCATCGACTGCGCCCGCATCGATCCCCGTAGGGGCGGCCCTTGCGGCCGCTCCCAACCGATAATAGTGAGGGGGGCAAGCCCCTCCCCAACGGTTCGCGTAGACACGGTGTCGGGGCGGGTGGGCCCACCTACGATCCTACCTCTGGCGCCTCGCCCTTCTTACCAGCGGCGCTCCCAGCAGCGCGCATAGGCAGGCCAGCACCGGCCCGAAACCCGCGCCACGGGCTCCCACCACCGCGCAGCCGCAACCCCCGGCCGCGTCGTCGCCCCCGTCGTCCATGGCAGCGTGCTCTGCGTCCGCGTTCGGTTCGCCTCGGTCGTCCTCGCCCGAGCCTCCCGTTCCCGCCGCCGCGACCTCTCCGCCGCTTCCACCCGGGGGCGACTGCTCGGGCGGCTCGCCACCGCTGTCCGCGCTTCCGCTGACCACGGTTCCGCCGTCCGCAATCCCGCCATCCGCCTGGCCCGGCCCGCACCCGGCGATGCGACGGTTGTCGCAGCTGCCGCCGCCCTCGCTGCAAGTGTCCTCGGTACAAGGATCGCCGTCGTCGCACTCGCCGTCGTCGAGGCAGCACCCGTCGATCTCGGCGTGTTCGCACTGACCCGTAGCCGGGGCGCAGCTGTCGGCGGTACACGGATCGCCGTCATCGCAGTCGACCGTCCCCGCGCCCCCGCATACGCCGCCGCTGCAACGGTCGTCCGCCGTGCAGCCGTTTCCATCGTCGCAGGAGTCGTTCTCGTTGGCGGGGCTCTTGATACAGGCGCCATCGACCGGATCGCAGACGCCCTGGTTACAGGGGTCGTTCTCCGCCGAGCAGTCCCTGGGCGAGCCGTTGCCGCAGCTTCCCGACTCGCAGGTCTCGTCCACGATGCAGTTGTCGCCGCCGGAGCAGGCCGTACCGTCCGGCTCCACCAAGCAGCAGCTGCCCACGCAGAGCTGGCACACGTTGCACGGCGCCTGGGTCGAGCAAGTGTTGAAAGCCACCGCCGTGAAGTCATCGTCGCAGTCGTCCGTGTCGCGGCCCACCGCGTCGCGCGCCAGCACCTCGCCGCTGTTCGGAGCCGGCGACAGCGCAATGATGCCGGGGTAGGTTTCGGATCCGTAGACCACGACGTCGAGCAGGGTGTCCGACCCGTCGAGGAGCAGCAGGTGATCGCCCCCGTCGCTCAGCGAGAGCGAGCCGCTCGCCCAGACCTCGTGGGCCGGGCCCATGTCCGGAGCGGCCGTATCTCCTGCAAGCTCGGCGTCCGGCGGCCAGCCGAAGGCGGACAGGAAGTCGGCGCCGTTTCCGGCCACGATGAAGCTCTCGTCTGGTCCGAGGCTCACTCCCGACGGAAACAGCCGCATCCCCTCGCCGCTGTCCGGGGACTCCTCGTCGCCCAGCTTGCAGCCGTCCAGCGCGAGGGGGATCGGCGAGACGTTTCTCACCAGCACCAGATCGCCCCCTTCGCCCGCCGTCATGACCGGCGCGAAGGCTTGTACGAGCAGCGGGCTGTACACCTCTCCGGAGGGGGCGAAGAAGACGTCGAAGAAATAATCTACGCTCTGGTCGAGCAGCTCGTTCCAGCTGTTGGGGTAGGGGGCGGCGCTCTGCGGGTCGCCGTAGGTGGTCGCGCAGTCCAGCGCATCGGAAACCCCGGGGCCTCCGATCTCGGTGACGACGTCGTCGTTCCCGGCGCGTAAGGAGCATATCGTAAAGCGCAGCGGCCCCCCCGGCGGTGCGCCCAGCCCCAGCGAGCTCCAGGGCACGCCGATCTCGATGGTGTCGGTCACCGCGTCCGCCGGGACGGTGTCGACCTGCACGAACGAGCTGTTCAGCACCTGCGCGTCGTTGTTTCCGGAGGTGAACCTGGTTTGAATCAGGTATTCCCAGGCGGCGCTCGGGTTGACCCGAGTATCGGCATCGCCGGCCATCCAGAGCGCCCCCGAATCGCTGACCGCGTCCAGGTCGATGGCGAGCTGGATCTGCACCTGCGGGTCGATGCTCGCCGCCGCCGTCTGTACCAGGATAGCCAGGCCGTCCCGGTCGCCGGTGATCCGTACCAGTAACAAGTCGGCTCCCTGCTCGGGGTTTTCGATCTCGGTACGGGCGTCGCCGGGAACGTCCCGCCATACGTACTCTCCCCGTTCTTCGCCATCCCGCGCCACCAGACCCAGGTTGAAGCGCGTGGGTATCCGGCCGTTCATCCACTCGTCCGCGACCCCGTCGACCGTTACCGGATGGGCCAGGGCCTCGGGCGCCGGCAGCCAGAAGACGAGCGCGGCCAGCGCGGCTAGCGTTTCGACGAGGCGGTTCATGGCTCTCTCCCCTCTTTCCCGTGCGGCAGGTTAGATACCGGCTCTACTACGCCGCTTTCGTCCGGTGCAACGCCTCCTCGGATTGGGATGGCGATGGGGCTGCCGCCGCCTTGCCGGACCGGTAAAAACGAGCCGGTCGGCTCTTCGGGTCCCCTTCAGAACAGGTCGGAAACGACCCCGATCCCGCCCACCCAGGTGCCGACGAAGCTGCCCAGGCTGGTGAGCAACAGTACCAGGAACACGCGCAAAAGCCGGCTTCGCCACCACATGAGCAGCCGGCCCATGTCCTCGGTGGCGCTCTTGAGCTCGCGTACCAGCGGCGGCTTCAGGTAGACCTGTACCAGGGAGGTTACGTAGCCGGCTCCTATCACGGGCGTCATGCTGGTGAAGGGGGCGGCCAGAAAGGCGGACAGCACCGTCAGCGGATGCCCGAGCGCCAGTGCGCAACCCACCGCGGCCGGAATGGCGTTGGCCAGAAACCAGAACAGGGCGCTGGCGCCGGCCGCTTCCGGGCCCTTGCTCCAGCCGATGAATGCGATCGAGCCCAGGATGGCCACCGGGATGCTCCAGCCGAAGATCTTCCAGCCCACGTGCACCGGGGGGATGGTCTGCAGCTGCGAGAGGTCGACGTCGCGCTGTTGCTCCAACGCCCGGCACATGCCGTCCATATGCCCGGCCCCGATCACGGCCACGATACGCCGGCCCGGCGCCTGGCGGATCTTCTCGGCCAGGTAGGTGTCGCGCTCGTCGATCAGCACCCGCTTGAGCGCGGGGAAGTGGCGGCCCAGCTCCTGCATCAGCTCGGTGAGGATGTCCTGCTGTCTGAGCTTCCTCAGCTGCTCCTCGTCGAGCTCGGGTCTCTCGAAGGCGCCGGCGGCGATGACGGACAGGAGCATGAGCTTGCGGAACAACCAGAGCTCGTTCCAGGCGCGGCGCAGGGTGATGCGAACGTCGCGGTCGCAGAGCGCCACCGCGATGCCCTGCTGGTCCGCCAGGCGGGTGGCCGCCATCATCTCGCTTCCCGGGGTGACGCCGAGCTTCATCCCTAGCTGCTTTTGGTAGGAGGCGAGCACCATGTTGACCAGCAGCGTGGCCAGCTGCCGTTTGCGGATCACCTCGCGTAAGTCGAGCCCCTCCCAGTGGCTCTCGTTCCTCAGCGCCTCGTAGCGGCGCGCGTCCAGCTCCACGCAGACGCAGTCGGGCTTTTCCCTCTCGATGACCTCACGCACCAGGTCCACGGACTCGTGCGAGACGTGAGCCGTGCCCACCACGATGATCTCGCGGTCGGCTAGATGCAGGATGCGTACGTCGCTCGGGTAGTCGGCGCGTTCCGCCCTCTCGGTTTCGGCTTGCATGGTTCGGGTGCCGGCGGGTCGGCCGCGCTCGCCGCGACCCGCTCGGCGGGAGATGGACCTCTACCACGGATCGCCCCCCCCGTCCCCCCCCATTTTTTGCCCCCTTCGGCTCACCGGAACCGTGCGCTGTAGCTCGCTTCCGAGGTTTCGCGCGGCACGGGTTTCCCCAACGCCGGCACCGCGCGGTTCCGGTGAG
Source organism: uncultured Sandaracinaceae bacterium (assembly GCA_964450715.1). Classification (GTDB taxonomy): domain Bacteria; phylum Myxococcota_A; class Polyangia; order Polyangiales; family JAFGIB01; genus CAYVFC01. The sequence goes on from CAYVFC010000036.1 coordinate 47,788, forward strand.
CCTGCGTACGACCGAGTAGTGAGACGGGACGCGAAGGTGCCTTTTACAGGCGAACGGGTTATCATCTTCAAACGTCGAACGATGGTTTTTCCCACCGGGAGAGCCCCCGTGCCCGAACGACGCGATAAAGACCGCTCCCCCGATCGCAAGAAGCCCCGACCCGTTTCCTCGACCAAGCCCACCGCCGGCAAACCCGCCCCCTCCGGCAAGCCCGCCTCCCCGGGGGGCCGGACCGCACGCGCGCGGCCGCGCCACCAGGCCGGTAAGGGCCGGCCGGAGCGGGCGGACGTCTACAAGAAGGTCCGGCTCGTCGAGCCGCTGGGCTCGCCCGAGTACTACGCGCAGATGAGCGCGTTGTACGGAGTGCTACAGGAGTTGCGCTCACGCCAGCTCGTCCGCTCCGATCCGCACGAGGTCATGGCCGTGCTCGACGCCTTCCAGCAAGCGAACGTCGTGCCCGCGCGGGTCTACGAGAGCCACTTCTTCGTGCTTCCCGAAGGCGACCGGTCCATCGTGGATCGGCTTATTCGCGAGCAGGGCATCGTGGAGGCCACGGTTGCCTTTCGGGATACGCGGTACAATGTAGAGGACATCGAGGTCGAGCGGGACTACACCAACCGGGAGCTCATCGACCGCATCTTCCGACCGCGCACGCCGCTGGCGGTGGAGCTGATCGACCCGGCCGTGTACGCCAGCACCGTTCCCGGCGAGACGTTGGCCGACCTGTTCTCCACCATCTCCTCCATCAAGTCGGCCCTGGTCGGCACGCTCTGGCTGGCGAGCGACCGGAATCCCTTCTCGGAAGAGGTGAAAAGCCAGCGAGAGCAGGCCATGCAGCGCTACGCCGAGAGGCCCCGGCAGGCCCGCGAGTGGGACGCGCGTACGCTCGGCTCGCTCATCTCGCGCTATGCGTCGCACGAGGACCGAACGGTGCGCGAGCTGGCGACCCGGCTTACCGCGGGTTACGTCGCGTTGTTCAACGAGCACGCGGACCTATCCTCGCTCGTCTTCCTTAGGGAACAGCTCGAGGTGGTCGCCGCGCAGCCGGGCTTTTACGAGCAGCTTCGCAGCCTGCTCACCACCCTGAAAGAGGTGATCGCAATCGTGAAAAAGGGACCGGAGAGCGCCAAGACCCTGAAAAAGGCGGAGAAGCCCCTGCTGCGGTTTCGGGGCTGGAAGACCCACCAGAAATAGACGGCCCAACGGTGCAGCGGTCCGGGCCGTCGGGCGGCGCGGCGGCCGCCGCGCCCCCCGCCCCACTACGGGATTGGGCTAACTAGAGCCCGTAAAAAACCCCAAAAAACAAAAAATTGGACCGGATTTCACAGAAGGGGGGGTTTTCTGGTATTACACCAAAGGGTTTTTTCGTACGGACGTCGTGGGAACGAATCCCGGAGAGCTCGGATGAACAGACTTCAGCTTGCACTGGTTTGCGCAATCATCGCCTTACCTTCTACCGTTCTCGCCCAGCGGGGCCTTCTCACGGGCGCCCCCGGCTTCTCGGGGCAGAGCCTGCAGATCGACGGCGCCTCGCTGGCGCCCGCCTCGCTCGGGACCGGGCTGCTTCCGATCAACCAGTCGGTCGAGGTGGGAGGCGCGCTGCAGGGCGACCAGATCGACACGGCGGACGACCCGGATAAGCCTCGGGAACAGTGGTTCGTCGGCGCCTACTGGCGCCACCTCTGGGTTCCCGAGCTGATGCAGAACCTCTGGTTCGACGTGGCGCCCAGCGTATCGACCGGTATCTTCGGGCTCGATCCCAACATCGGCCTGGTGGGCACCTGGCGCAGCGAGAGCGCCTTCAGCATCGTCTTCGGGCTCGGCTATACGAGCTACGAATTCGAGGGCGCCTTCCGGCCCAAGGGCGATCCGATCAAGAACACCGAGTACGTCACCAGCGATCTGGCTTTTTGGCACGGTACCGCCTCCTTTCTCTGGGCCACCGAGTTTCACCCCACCTTTGCCCTCGAGTACGGCCTGGGCCTGGATCTCGGTATCGTGTCCGGGGACATCAACCGTTCAGAGGCCTACCCGACCACCAGCGGCAGGTGGCGCGCCTGCGCCGGGCCGTTGGATCCCGACATTCGGGCATCTGACGGCGACTGGTACTGCGAGCGACCCAACGATCCCATCCCGGGCTCTGACCCGCCGACCGATCCCTCTGGCGAGCTGGGCGCCCACTACGACGTCTACGTGGGCAAGCTGACCGACGACGGTGGGTCCATCCCCAACGTGATGCTCTTCCCGGCCGTGCCCCACATCGCCCTCAGGTTCGCGCCCATCCGCGAGCTGGCTTTCAAGCTCGAGTTCGCCTATGCCATCGCCGACTTGTGGGTAGGGCTGTCCATGCACGGCGCGGTCTGGACGGCGGAGAAGCGCAAGCTGCCGCCCGAGCTGCGCGTGGTCGGGCGTCCGGTGGGCGAGGAGCCGCCTCCTCCGCCTCTGCCGGCGGACGCCAAGAAGGGCCGCGTCAAGGGCCTGGTGGTCGAGGAGGGAACCGAGACGCCGATCCCGGGCGCCACGGTCGCCTTCACCGGTAGGGAGGTCTCGCCTATCCAGACCATGAAGGATGGCTCGTTCGTGGGCTACGAGTTCGGGCCGGGCGAGGTGCTGATGGAGGTCACGGCCGACGAGTACGAGCCCGGCACCTGCTCCGCCATGATTCCGGAGCAGGGCGGCGACGTGGAGCAGCGCTGCATGCTGGCGCCCAAGCCCAAGACCGGCTCCATCGAGGGCCTGGTCACCGGTCCTGCCGGTCCGGTGGGCGGCGCTCGCGTCCAACTGATCGGCCCGGTCTCCGAGAACCTGGTCACCGATGACTGGGGTGTGTTCAAGGTAGCCCAGGCCCCGCCCGGCACCTACACGGCCAACGTGGACCACGACAAGTACATGTACAAGACCGAGCAGTTCGAGGTGGTGGCGCGCGAGACGGCCAAGCCCGAGATCAAGCTGGAGGAGAAGCCCAAGAAGACCCTGGTCCAGGTCACGCGCGAGGAGATCAAGATCCAGGAGCAGATCTTCTTCGCCACCAACAGCGACGTGATCAAGCCGGAGAGCACCGGGCTGATGACCCAGATCGCCGACGTGCTGCTGCGCCACAAGGAGATCCTACGGGTGGAGATCCAGGGGCACACCGACAGCCGCGGGTCGGACTCCTACAACCTGGATCTTTCGCAGCGCCGCGCCAACTCGGTGCGGACCTGGCTCCTGCAGGCCGGCGTGGAAGCCAGCCGGCTCGACGCCAGGGGCTACGGCGAGACCGTGCCCATCGCCTCCAACCGTACGCGCAGCGGGCGGGCGACCAACCGCCGCGTGCAATTCATCATCAAGGAACGGCAGGAAGAGCCGCGCTGAGTTCGTCGAGTCTAGGGTAGGGTCCCCCGCCCGCGCGGGGGCCGAGTCCGCCATGCCGTTTCGAGACGTGATCCGTATCCGCAACCTGCAGGTCGACTGCGTGGTGGGCGTCTATCCGGACGAGCGTAAGGCCCCGCAGCCCCTGCTGGTCGACCTCGACATTCGGCTCGACAGCGAGCGCGCCGCTCGCGACGAGCGGCTGCCGGCCTCGGTCGACTACGCCGCGGTGGCGGCGCAGACCGCGTTTCTGCTGAGGAGCTGCCGCTTCCGCATGCTGGAGACCGCCGCCCGCGTCCTCTGCCGCTACCTGTTGATGCCTCCGGCGCCGGGTGAGCGCGAGAGGGCCCGGGTTCAGTCGGCCAGGATCTATCTGGGCAAACCCGCGGCGCTACCCGGGGGCGCGGTCGCTTCCTTCGAGATGGAGCGCGACGCCGACTGGCTCGACCTGCGCAGCGAGCAGCGCGACTTCGGCATCTGGGAGCTGGTGGCGGAGACGAGCGAGGCCGGCGTGTACCGGCACAGCCTGGCGCCGGGAACCAGCATCGTTTCTCACATGCACCGGGAGACGCGCGAGTCGGAGATGATCCTGGGCGACGGCCTGCTTTGCCAGGATCGGCCCGCGCCCGCCGGCACCGTCAACAGCTGGCCCAGGCTCTCGCCGCACGGCTATCACAACCCCACTGATCGCTACCAAACCATCCTCTGCGTGGCCTGTCCCCCCTGTTCCCGCGAGGACGAGATCCCCACCTAACCCCCATCCGTAGGTGAGGGGCTTGCCCCCTCCCGTTCGTCGGTGGGCGAGCGCAAGGCCCGCCCCTACGGGAAGGATGAGTCGGTGGGCGGGCGCAAGGCCCGCCTTACGGGCTCGGAAACGTTGTAACCCGGATCGAACGCGGCGATACTCGTCACCGGGAGATGCCAGCGGATTCGAAAACGGGCGGGGAGCGGATGCCGCTCACCGCCGGAGCGGGCCGCTATCGGATCGACGGTGTGATCGCCAGCGGCGGCGTGGGCCGGGTCTACGCCGCCACCGATCTGTCCACCGAGCGCCGGGTGGCGCTTAAGCGCGTGCTCGATACCTACGCCGATTCGGTCAAGGTACAGACGCTGTTCAAGCTCGAGTACCATACGCTCAAGCAGATCGATCACCCGCGGGTGATCAAGGTGTTCGACTATGGCGTAGATGCCGAGGGTCCCTACTACACCATGGAGATGCTGGAGGGGCTTGATTTACACGATCTATCCCCGATGAAGTACCGGCAGGCGTGCGTCTTTCTGCGGGACGTGGCCTTCTCTCTGGCGCTGCTGCACACCCGCCGTTTGCTGCACCGCGACCTGAGCCCCAGAAACGTCCGCGCCACCGGGGACGGCCACTGCAAGCTGCTCGACTTCGGCACCATGGCCACCTTCGGCGTGACCGGCGAGGTGGCCGGCACCCCGCCGCTGGTCGCCCCCGAGAGCTTGCGCGGCATGCCGCTCGACCACCGCGCCGATCTGTATTCGCTGGGAGCGCTGGCCTACTGGGTGCTTACCCGTCAGCACGCCTTCCGGGCGCGGCGGCTGGAGGATCTGCATACGCTCTTCACCAAGGCCCCGCCGCCGCCCTCCAGTATTGCCCCCGGCATTCCCCGGGAGATGGACCGGCTGGTCATGTCGCTGCTCAGCCTCGACCCCATGTCGCGGCCGGCCAGCGCCGCCGAGGTCATCGAGCGGCTGGACGCCATCGGCGGGCTTCAGAAGGAGCCCGGGATCGAGCACGCCCAGAGTTACCTGCTGGGCTCGCCGCTGGTGGGCCGCCGGCGCGAGATGGAGCGGCTGCTCCGCAAGCTCTCGGACGCTCTGCAGGGGCGAGGCGACGCGGTGATGGTGGAGTCCAATCCGGGCGTGGGCAAGACCCGGCTGCTGGAGGAGCTGTCGCTGCAGGCGCAGATGGGAGGCGCGCTGGTGGTGCGGGTGGAGTCACGCTCCAACCGCGGTCACTACGGAGTGGCGCGAGCGCTGGCGCTCTCGCTTTTGCGCACGGCTCCGGAAGAGGCGAGCGAGGCGCTGCAGCCCTTCCGCTTCACCCTGGGCCACCTGCTGCCCGAGCTGAGAATTCACCCCGACCGGCTGGCCGCCTTGTCCGAGGACATCAAGGAGCGCCGCATGGCCGTCCAGTCGGCGCTGCTCTCCTGGCTGGTGCTGCTCAGCCAGGATCGTCCGCTGGTGGTGCTGGTCGACGACATCCACCGCGCGGACGAGGACTCGGCCGCCTTCATGGCCTCGCTGGCCATCGAGGCGGAGGGACGCTATATACTCGTGGTAGCCACGCGGGTGCTCTGGGCGATAGCGACCGCGAGCGGGGCGCTGCGTTCGCTGAGCGCTTCGGCCCGGCGGCTGCGCCTGCACCGGCTGCGCTCCAAGCACACCGCCGAGATGGTCCGGGCGATGTTCGGAGAGGTGCCCAACGCCGACCGCATCGCCAAGTGGATGCACTCCATCAGCACCGGCAACCCCGCGCAGAACATGGCGCTGGCACGCCACCTGGTCGACAGCGGAACCGTGCACTACGCGGAGGGCATCTGGGTGTTGCCGGAGGAGGTGTCGGGCCGGGACGTGCCCTATACCCTCGCCTCGGCCATGCTGGCGCGGGCGAGGTCGCTGAGCCCGCCGGCCCGCGCGCTGGCCGAGGCGTTGAGCGTCCGGCGCGGCGTCATCCCCCTGGAGCACTGCCTGACCATGGCGGGCCGGCAGGACGAGAACCAGGCGTTCCAGGCGCTGGAGGAGCTCATCGGTCAGGGCGTGCTGGAGAGCGCGGGCGGCGGCTACCGCTTCTGCCAGGAGCCCTTTCGCGAGGCGCTGTTCGAGGGGCTGGACCCGGACCGGCGAAGGGCGCTGCACCTCGCTTACGGGCGCTCGCTGCTGCAGACCAGCTCGCGCACGCTGGAGGAGGAGATCGAGGCGGGCTGGCACCTGCTGCACGGCGGAGACGAGACGCGCGGCGCAGAACTGGTGGCCGCTACCAGCGAGCGTCTGGCGCTGGAGCAGTACAACATCGCCGCGGCCGTGCCCGCGGTGGAGGCCGCGCTCGATGTATACAAGCGGCAAGGACGCTCCCCGGCCGAGCGGTTGCGCTTGCTCGCCCGGCTGGTGCGCTGGAGCACCGACTCGGATCGCAGCGATCTGGCCGACCGTTACGGTGAGAAGACCGTGCGTGCCCTGTATCAGTACTCCGGTATGCAGCTCGCCAGCCGGCTGAGGCGGGTGCTGGGCGGCTGGCTGGCGGTGTGGCTGGCCCTGGGGCTGGCAGGGCTGCGCAACCTGCTGACGCCCAGGCACAGACGCGGGCCCCCGGCCCGCAAGGCCCTGAGGCTGCTGTGCGCTTGTCTGGCCTCGCTCTTCGGGGTCAAGGCCATCTTCCTGGACTCCGAGGGCATAAGGCGGCTGGTCCACTACGCCAGGCCGCTGCGCGGCTTTGGCGAGAACAATCCCGCGTTTGCCACCTACCTCTATTGCCGGGGCAACGAGCTGCACCACCTGGGACGCTTCGACGTCATGAGCAGGCTGTTCGAACGCCTCACCCTGTTGCTGAACGACGAGAACCGCTTCCCGGCTCTGACCCCGGACGAGCGCCGCAGTCTGCTGGTCGGAGCGCTCATCCCCCTGGGCATCTACCACGCCATGGCCGGGAGGAAGCGGGCGCTGGAGCTGGCCGAGAAGCTGGAGAGATACCAGACCAAGCTGGGCGAGTTGGCCGCTCATCGCGTCCGCATGGTCTACCACCTGTACCGGGGCGAGCGGGAGCTGGCCGCCGAGCACCTCGCCCGAGTGGAGCGGCACGGAATCCAGGGAGGCAGTACCTGGCAGGTCGAGTTCTTCTTCGCTCCGGTCAACGGCCTGGCCAGCTCCATCATGCTCGACCTGATCGGGCTCAAGCAGTCGCTGAAGGTACTGGAACGGCTGGCACGGCAGGCTCCTTCCATACGTCCCCTGCTGGACATGCTGCGCGTACCCTTCCTGGTCATGAGGGGCGAGACCGCGGAAGCGCTCTTCCTCTCCGAGCAGCTGATCGAGGCCCTGCCGCCGTGGAAGAGCGTGGCCTGGCTCGACGCGCGCAGCGGTTACGCCTATGCGCTCAACTCGGCCGGAGAGCACGAGAAGGCCTGGGAGGTTTGCCGGCATACCCTGTCTATCCTGGGAAAGGAGAAGGGCAGCTACGCCAGCTACTTCACCCTGATATTGCAGCTGGCCGTGGCCGAGCTGGGGCTGGGCAACCAGGCCCGGGCGGTGGAGATACTGCAGGGGTTAATCGAGGAAAACCAGCCGAATGAATCGCCGCTGTTCCTGGGCCGCTGCCACCACCTGCTGGCGCTGGTGGCGCTTTCGACCGGGGACCAGGAGAGCTACCAGCGGCACCTGGCCGAGATGAGACGCTGGTTTGCCGCGACTGACAATCCGGTACTGCTGGCAGAGGTTCGCCAGGTGGAGGAAGGCGGAGGCGCTCCCGGCGTTCTCACCATCAGCTCTATCCCGCCTCCCGGTCCGGGCCACGACGCCATCACGGCGGTACAGGCCCCGGCCGATCCCGAGTGGATCGAGTCCCTGTTCGAGGGGTGCGAGAACCAGCAGCAGCGCGCACGCAGAGCGCTTGAGAAGCTGCTGCGGGAAGCCGCGGTCGACTCGGGTTACCTCTACCTGGTGGACGCCGAAGGCCTGCGCCTGGCCGCCGCGGTCGAGGCCGAACAACCGGACGAGGCGATCGAGCAACTCGTCCGCTTCCGCATCGACGAGGCCCTGGAGAGCTCGCTCTCCACCGACTTCGACACCCAGGGCTCCGGTTCCCGCAGCAGCAGCAGTGGGCTTTCGGACGCTGACGGCTCCGCCGGCCAGCGGGTCCAGCTGCTGACCGGGCGGGACGGGGCGCGCTCGGGCGTGATCGGCGCGGTCGTGCTGCACCCCGGCGACGCGCCGCCCGACGCTCTGGTGAGCAGGCGAGTGCTGGAGGCGGTCGGCCGCAGGCTCATGCAGGCCGGCGACGCCGAGCTTAATCCCGATTTCCAGGATGACGCGGCCGCCCCCCCGTCTCGGTGAGCAGGGGGCTTGCCGGGCTCCCCGATCGTAGGGCAGGGGCTTGCCCTCTCCCATTAGCGCGAGGCAACCGATGAAGAAACGACTCCGGATAGCAGTTCTCTGCGGCGGCCGGTCGGCCGAGCACGAGGTATCGCTCCAGTCGGCCGGTAACGTCATCCGGGCCATGGATCCGAACAAGTACCAGGCGCTGGTCGTCGGCATCGACCGTCAGGGCTGCTGGCGCTTGTACGACGCCGACCGCTTCGCCGCCTGCGCGAACGACCCGGGTCGGATTCGGCTCAGAAAGTCGGGTCGCCGCGTGGCCCTGGATCCCGGTTCGGGGCGCTTCATCGACCGCAAGAACGGCAGGGCGCTCCCTGCGCTCGATGCCGTCTTCCCGGTGCTGCACGGCCCCTTTGGCGAGGACGGGACCGTGCAGGGCCTGCTCGAGCTCGCCGGCCTGCCCTACGTGGGAGCGGGCGTTTTAGGCTCGGCCGCGGGTATGGACAAGGAGGTGATGAAGCGGCTGCTGCGCGAGGCGCGGCTTCCGGTGGCCGACTTCGTCGTGCTGCACCGCGACCGGGTCGACCCGGCCCGGTCGCGCGCCGCGGTCTCCCGGCTCGGCCTGCCGCTCTTCGTCAAGCCGGCCAACCTGGGCTCGTCCGTGGGCGTGAGCAAGGTCAAGAGCCCGCGCGAGCTCTCGGACGCGGTGCGCCTGGCCTTTGCCTACGACGACAAGGTCCTGCTGGAGTCGTTCGTGCCCGGCCGCGAGATCGAGTGCTCGGTGCTGGGCAATGCCGATCCCATCGCTTCGCTGCCCGGCGAAATCGTTCCGCGGGCCGAGTTCTACTCCTACCGGGCCAAGTACATAGACGAGAACGGCGCCCTGCTCCGGGCGCCGGTCGACCTGCCCGAACCCGTGATCGCCCGGGTGCAGCGCCTCTCGGTCGACAGCTTCCGCGCCTGCTGCTGCGAGGGCATGGCGCGGGTGGATCTCTTTCTCACCGCTCGGGGACGGCTGGTGGTCAACGAGCTCAACACCATTCCCGGCTTCACCTCCATCAGCATGTACCCGATGCTCTGGCAGGCCAGCGGAATACCCTATTCAAGGCTCATCGACCGCCTGATCCGCCTGGCCCTGGAGCGCCACCGGAGAAAGGCGCGTCTGAAGAGCTCCCGTTAGCACCCCCGCCAACCCCCCTTGTCATCCAAACGCCCCCTTGTCATTTCGAGCGAAGCGAGAAATCTATTGGTATCCGATCCATCCCGGAGATCTCTCCCTCTGGTCGAGATGACAACAGCGCGTGACACCACCATGACCACCCTTACCGCCGCCGAAACCGAGCCGCTGCCGTTGGTTTTCGGCCAGCCTCTGGCCGCGCAGGCCCTGCCGCTCTGCCCGGAGATCCGTCTCTGGCTGCTCGATGGACAGGTCGACCTCAACGCCCAGATCGATCCTATCTTCAAGGGGCAGGACATCCCCTTCTGGGCCTTCTGCTGGGGGGCGGGCCAGGCGCTGGCTCGTTACCTCACCGATCATCCCGAAACGGTGGCGGGCAAGCGGGTGGTGGATTTCGGAGCGGGCTCGGGCGTGGCCGCCATCGCCGCCGCCCAGGCTGGGGCGCGGCGAGCGCTGGCGGTAGATACCGATGCGTTGGCGCAGCGGATGGCGCTTAAAAACGCGCGGCTGAACGGCGTTTGCATCGAGGTAGCCGGCCGCCTGCCCGAGAGCTGGGACCTGTTGCTGGCCAGCGACGTAATGTACGAGGAGCGGACCTGCGGCTGGTTGTTGACGCTTGCGGCCCGGGGCAGGGAGATCATCATCAGCAATCCCGAGCGCAAGGACATGCCGCGCCTGGAGCGGTTGCTGCAACAGAGCGAGCATCGCTCGAGCGGCTTGGTCCGGGTCTGCCGGGTCGAGTCGCTCACCTTTCCCGACGTGGACTACCCGACCCGGTACGCTGCCATCTACCGCTCGTCCGAGCGCTTCACTGCACAGGGGGAGGAATTCGCTTCTTGAGTCCGATCCCGATACGGACCCTGATTCATCGCCTTGTTTTGCTCGCCCTTTTGCCCGCGCTGGTAGGCGTCTGTCTCTGCTCTGGCCTGGCTCGGCGTTCGCCGACTTGGCTCCGCGAACCCCTCGCGGCGAGGGGGCCCGTCAATGCACCGGGTACGGAACAGCTCTCCGCTGCGGCTCAGCTCCTGCAGGAAAGCGGCGATCTCCTCAGCGCCGGTAGCGACCAGTTCGAAGCACTCGGTGCACCCGACTACGTCCACCTCGGGCAGACCTTCTTGAAGTTGCACCAGCGGCAGGTCGATTCCCGGTCGGTCAAGGCGAAGCGGTCCTCGGTCGCGCGGTTGCTATCCGGATCGTCCAACAACTGCTTCATGTCGCGGATGGAGCCGCCGATGTAGTGGCGGATGGCCTGAAGTCCCTTTCCCTTCAGCTGATAGGGGGACTCCTTGCCGCTGGCCAGGTTGAACTCGATGGTGGTGATTCGTTCCGGGGCGACCTGCCACTTCTCGGTGGCATAGAAGCTGTAACAGGCCAGCTGAACCTCGTTGCGTTCCGGGTCGGAGCGGCCGGTTTTCCAGTCGTAGATGACGATGTTGCCGTCCTCGTCGCGGAAGGAGAAGTCCAGCACCACATGGACCTTGACGCCGTCCAGCTGGAACGAGGAGAAGTCCTCCACGTCGAGCCAGCGTTCGACGGGCAGGGAGTGGATGAGGTGATATACCGAGGAGCGGTAGAATGTCTGCAGGCAGCTCACCACGTGGTCGGCGGTCTCTTTCCAGGCGTCGTCCGGTAGATCGAGCCCGTACTCGTGCTCGAAGAAGCCCGCGCTCTTGGGGTTCTTCCGGTAGTCGCCCCTACGCGAGGAGGCGAAGTCCTTGCGCATGACGGCCAGCGTCATGTCGATGGCTTCTTTCTCCTTCATGGGCTCGATGCCGCGCCGCAGGTTGTGTAGCGATCGCTTGATGCAGTCGTGGACCTTGCCGCCCGCCCAGATCTGCCGGGTCTGCAACTGCTTGAGCACGTAGATGCGTCGGGTCCGGCTCTCGGCATCCACCTCCCAGCCTCCCCAGGAACCGTAGTAGTGGAAGTAGTAGCGCCGCAGGCACCTGCGGAACAGCTCATCGCGGGTCTTCGACCAAGAAAACTCGTTTTTCAGCGCGGCCATGGGGGTCGGACTTAACTAATTAGTTCCCGGCTCGAAATAGCCGATTTCGGCTTTCA
>CAYVFC010000037.1:0-59339 GCA_964450715.1 uncultured Sandaracinaceae bacterium
GATGGGCCAGCGCCGCCCGCGCCAGCGGCGCCTACGCCAGCGGCGCCGGCCGTGCCGGCCGCGCCGGCCGTGCCAGTACCGCCGTCATTGTTCGACGCGCCCTCCGAACCGTCTCCGTCGCTGCCGCAGCCGAACAGTGCGCAGGCGCAACAGGCCAGCATGACCATCGGTACCGCCAAGCGCCGGCCCGACAGCGACTCATCAAATCGGTTTCGTCGTCGCATGTCCCTCTCCCCTGCCCGATGCCCAGAACCGCGTCAGACCTTGCCGCGATCAGAAGATCGCTTTCAGCACCGTGTCGATCTTCTCGAGCTCGCGAAGCGCCCGGCGCGCCTCGGCCCGGCCCAGGCGCCCAGCGGCGGCGAGGCCGCTGAGCCCGGATACCGTATTGAAAAGGCCGTCAAACGCCTTCTTCACCTGCAGGTCATCGTCCATCCGCGCTTCGAAATCCGGCCGCAAGCGCTCGATCAGGCGCGCGGCCTCCGGGTCGGTTTTCGCTCTGCCGCGGGCCGGGGCGGATGCCTGCTTGCGGATGACCGCCACCTTATCCTGCAACGCGCGCAGCCTCTCGCACGCCCGGCGAAACTTATCCGAGGTGAAGTTGAGCCTGCGCCGGTAGTGGCCGTAGATGAGGAAAAAGCGCAGGTGTGTCGACTGACAGACCCGGTCCACCAGATCCCCGAGGTAGACGATGTTGCCCACGCTCTTGGACATCTTCTTTCCGTCCACCAGCAGGTGCTCGCCGTGTAACCAGGTATTGGCCAGCCGCTTGCCGCTATAGCCCTCGGCCACGGCGATCACGTAGTCGTGGTGCCGCACCAGGTTGTCCACCCCGCCGCAGTAGATGTCGGCCTGTAGCCCGTAGCTCACCAGGGCCATGGCCGGATCCTGCACGTTCCAGGAGGGCCTGCCCTCGCCCAGCGATGTCCGCCACCGGTAGGTATCCCCGGGACGGGCCCCGTGCCAGAGGATGAAATCGCCGCGGTTCCAGACGTTGCCCGGATAGGTATCCCGGTGAAAGCGCCGCTTCTTCTTCGGCCATTGCCGCATGTCCAGGCCGTACAGGGCGCCAAAGCGCCGGAATTTTTGGGGGTCGTAGTAGACGTTGCCACCGTGGTGGTAGGCGTAGCCCTTGCGGAGCAGCCGCTCGATCATGCGGGCCGAAACGTCCACCACCTCCGGGGAGCGGATGATGCGGCTCGGCGTGCGGCCGCCCAGACCCCTCAGCTCGCGCCGGAACCGCCTCAGGTTTAGGCCGGTCAGCCGCCCGAGCCGCACGCCGTTCTTCTCGGCCTCTGCCAGGGACTTGTCCTCGATCTCCGTCACGAACAGCGCGCGCTTGACCTTGTATCCGAGGTATTCCAGATAGCGGACCAGCACGTCCTCGAAGAGAAAGGTGCGGTAATTGCCGATGTGCGGGAGCTGGTAGATGGAGGGGCCGCAGGTATAGATGATCACCGGTCCGCGGCCGCGGGGCCGGAAGCGCTCCAGCGTCCCGGTCATGGAGTTGTGCAGGCTGAGCATGGGATAAATCTCTATACCCGGTCTCGGCCTCGAATGCACTCCCCCGGGAACATTGCGCGACCGCTCGCCGTACTGATACGATGGCCTGCGGCCGCGCGTCGCCGCGATTCCGCATTTTACCCGGCAATACCTGCCCCGGTTGCTCGCGCTTGCCGTCTCTCGATCGCCTCGCTCGCCCCGTTCCGATCAGGTTTACCCCATGAGAGTGTCCATCATCATTCCGGTCTACAACGAAGAGGCGACGCTGCCCTTCGTGCTGGACCGGGTGCTCGGTCTGCCCTTCGACAAGGAGGTCATCCTGGTGGATGACGGCTCCACCGACGGCTCGACGCGAATCCTGGACGGCTACCGAGACAGGCCCGGGGTGAAGGTCATCCGCCACGCGTCCAACCTGGGAAAGGGCAGAGCGGTGGCCTCGGCGCTGGGGCAGATATCGGGCTCGGTCGTCTATATCCAGGACGCGGATCTGGAGCTCGACCCCCACGTGTGCGGCGATCTGATCGCGCCCATCGAGCGCGGCGAAGCACGGGTGGTGTACGGAAAGCGGATCATCATCAAGGGCCGACCCTACCTGAGATCGCGGCTGGCGCGGCGCTTTCTCTCGCTTCTCTTCCACCTGCTGTACGAACAGCAGCTCGATGACCCGACCACGGGCTGCAGGGCGGTGGAGGCGGGGCTGCTGAAATCGCTGGGACTGGTCGAGCCGGGATTCGAGGTCGAGCAGGAGATGTCCGCGCGACTGGCCAGAATGGGCGTCGCCATCCGCGAGCTCCCGGTCAACTACTATCCCCGTACCTTCGAGGAAGGCAAGAAGATCGGCTGGCGCGACGGGTTGCGCGCGGTCTGGGTGCTGATGAAGTACCGCTTCGGCTAATGGGCGCCGGCGTCATGGCCCGTTTCCATACCGTGCACAAAGCCCTGCTGGCCGCCACCGAACGCCGCGGCGGATTGACCGGCTGCTTGCTGGCGCTGCTGCTGGGCGCGGGAGCGCTGCGCGTGCTGGCCCTGCTATCGATCAAGCAGACCGTCTACTTCGACTATCTCCTCTGGGACGAGCACCTCTACCACCGGCTGGCGGTGAAGATGGTGGAGGGCTCGCGCGGGTCGTCGTCACTGTACGGCAACGTGGTGGCGGTCCTGTACCGGGTATTCTCCGAGGAGGCGGTCTACATCCGGGCCCTGAATGTCGTTGTCGGCGTGCTGACCTGTTCCTTGCTCTTCCTGCTGGGCAGGAGGCTGGTCTCCGCGCGCGTCGGACTGGCCGCCTGCCTACTGGCCGCACTATACGGCCCCTTCATCTTCTATAGCGTCGTGCCGCTGAAAACGGCTCTTTCCGTCTTCTTCTTCGCGCTCGCCGTCTATATGCTGCTGTGCCTCATCGACGACGAGCGCCGAAGCATATCTCTACTGCTCGGCGTCTGCATGGGCCTGGCCGTCAACCTGCGTCCCAACCTGTTGCTGCTCGCGGCCGTTATCCCGCTCTGGCTGCTGCTGGAGGCTCGCCGCCAGCGGCCGGGGCTGCGGCGCCGCGCCGGCTCGATGATGCTCTACCTGCTGGGGCTGGGCCTGTCGCTCGGAGCACTGCCGGCAGCTAACCGCCTGATTCAAGGTACCGACCGGGATACGGGCAAGATCGGCGCGGTCCAGGCCGGCATGAACTTCTATTTGGGCAACAACCTCGACAACCCGGTCCCCTACTTCGGCCCGGCGCGCTTTGCCAGCACCGTGCCCCGCGAGCAACCGATCCACTTCACCATAGAGGCCAGCCGCCGGAAGGGCGAGCGGCTCGATCCGCGCCAGGCCTCCCGCTTCTGGATAGGTCAGGTCTTCCGCGACGCGGCGGCGCGGCCGCTCGCCTTCGCGCACAAGCTTCTGCTGAAGACGGCCGCGGTGTTCAACGCCTTCGAGGGGGGCGACCACTACCACATCGGGTTCATGGGCCGGTTCGCGCCCTTCTTACGCTGGCCCTGGCTGCCCTTCTGGCTGCTCATGCCCCTGGGCATGGCCGGCATGGCCGTGGAGGTGCTCCACAGCCGCAAAGCGCGGGCCATGGCCGTGGCTTTCTTCTGCTACGTGCTCACCCTGGTCGCCTTCTTCACCAACACGCGCTACCGGCTGGTGCTGCTGACCGTGCTCATCCCCCTGGCCGTGGCCGGCATGGCCAGAATGGCGGGCGCGGTGCGGGCCCGGGAGCGACGGACCGTTTTGATCTACGTATCCGCGCTGGCCATCTTCGCGGGTATCGAGTTTTTACCGCTGCCGGGCGCCGGCGATATGAGCCCTTACTTGAACACCCACGGCGTAGCGCTGGCCTCGCGGGGCAAGAGAACCGAGGCGCTTGAGTACTGGAGGCGCTCGTCGCGCTCGCGCTACTACTTCGCTGAGTTCGCCCGGCTGGCGCTGGCCTCGCACTACGGCAAGGCGGGCGACCTGGATACGGCGCGCTTCTACCTCGACCGCATCGACGACGACTCCTTTGCCGCCGCCTACAAGCAGGAGCTGCTGGGGGATATCGCGGTACTACAGGGAAGGCCGCCGGAGGCGATCGAGGCCTATCGCCGGTCGCTCGACATCCACTCCGGGCAGCGCGAGGCACGGAAGAAGCTGATCCGGGCGCTCAGAACCCTAGATCCGCGGGAGGCGGAGCAGGAGCAGCGTAAGCTGCAGTACATTCGATCTTTCTATCCGAGGTAGCCGGGCGACAGACGGCAACACCATGAAGCTATCCGCCATCACCTCCGTCGAGCGATCATACCGCCACGTCTATCTCTCTCCGCACCTGGACGACGTCGCGGTTTCCTGCGGCGGCCTCATCGCCGAACAGGGGGCCGCGGGCGAGACGCCGCTGGTGGTTACCCTGTTCACGGGGGACGGCGGCGCGCGGCCGCGGCGGCTCGGGCCGGCGCTTCGCCCGCTGGCCGACATGGCGCTTCGGCGGCGCGAGGACGACTCGGCCATGGCTCGGCTGGGGGCCGATCACCTGCACCTGGGCTTTGACGATGCGCTATTTCGCCTTCCGATCGCCCTCGGGCGTTACGGCCTGCTGCTCGGCGCGCGCGAGATCGAGCCGGAGCTCTCGCGACGGATCGCGACCGATATACTGGCGATCTGCCGCCGGGCAAACGCGCGACATCTGTACGCGCCGCTGGGAGTGGGACAGCACGTCGACCACCAGCTGGCCTTCCAGGCCGCCCGTCAGGTGGGGCGGAACCCGGATCTGGCGACCGAGGTGGTCTTCTACGAGGAAAGCCCTTATGTTTTCGTCCCCGGTATGCTGCGCTACCGCGGCCGACTGGGAGGGATCGACCTGGGGACGGACGCTCCTGGAACCGGACCGCGACAAGGGGCGAACCGGGGCGCCGGAGTCGAACAGTGGCAGCAGACCCTTTTGAGCATGCCGACGCTGCAGCTCGACCGGCCGCTGCTCCGTCCCCTGGTGCTCGCCTCGACCGTTGCCCTGGACTTCCTCATCGAGCGGGTGCTGCCAGTTCCCCGGAACGCCTCCGGCCTGGGCAGACTCGTGCCCGAGGTGTGCGACATTACCGACCGCTGGGAGACCAAGCTCGAGGCGATGCTGCTGTACGAATCGCAGGTTCGCTCGCACCTGCTGGATCGGGAGGTGCTGGAGCGCGAATTCCGGGGCTACTCCCGGCGCATCGGTGCCGCGCCCGGGCGTTTGCTGGAGCGCTGCTGGAGAACGGAGGCACGCCCGACCGACGAGCAGCACCCGGAAAACGCGTAAGAACTCGGCGAACCGTGCCCGACCGACGTTATAAAATTCCTTTGGGAACGCACCGAAAACCATACTCTGGGAAGGTCTCTGGAAGGTGGCGGAAAGTACTCCAGTAAAGTCGTTAAGGTTTTCGAACCTCCCCAGGGCGGACTCTTGCCAGGAAACCCGCGGTGTACCATCCTTACGGCAACGTCCAGAAGAACGGGTACGCAGGGGGTCGTGTGCCCTGCACCCTTGCCCAGTAAACTCGATGGGAGAGGTAAAGATGCACGAGTATAAAGGTCTTTTTCCTTCTGTTCTGAGCCTGGTTTTCTCCATCTCGTTGCTGGCCTTCATGAGCGCCGGCTGCGGCGGCTCCGATGACGGCAAGGACGGCGCCAGCGCGCTGGTCGACATCACCGATGTAGCGGCCGGTGATCCGGATTGCGCCGAGGGCGGCTTCATGATCACGGTTGGGCTGGACGCCAACGGCGACGGCGAGCTGCAGGACGACGAGATCACCTCGACGAAGGTCGTCTGCAACGGCGCGGGGGGCACAGAGGGTGCCCCGGGCGCACAAGGCGCTCAGGGCAGCCAGGGTGAGACCGGCGAGACGGGCACTATCGGTGAGACCGGCGAGGTCGGCACCCCGGGCGAGAACGCCTATGACCTGCTGACCGTGACCACAGATCTCGCCGAGGGCGATCCGAATTGCGAGTTTGGCGGTGCACGGGTGGACGTGGGGCTGGACGACGGCGAGGGCGACGGCACGGCGGACGACGGCGAGCTGCACGCCGACGAGGTCGACGACCGGGCCTTCATCTGCGACGGCGAGCCGCTCTACAGGCCCGAGCCGGTCGATCCGCCGAGCGGTGACCCGGGCACCTATACCATCAAGTTCAACGGCGGGGACGGCACGACCGACGGCAGCGGCAGCGGGGCCGGCTACCTGGGCGCGCAGATCTACGGGGTAACGAGCGGGCACATCCTCGTATTCGAGACCGGCCAGGCGGACGCCGGCTTCTCCTGCCCGGCGGCCGATCCCTACCTAGGAGCCAATCCGGCGGTGGCCACGAGCGACGGCATTCCCTCTTTGCCGGCGGGGGTTCACACCGGTCTGAGCGACGGCCAACCGCACCTGCACGACGGTAATGGCCAGCTGTTCATCTTCGACGACGCAACCACTGATCACGCGGTCGCGACCGGATTGCACGTTCCCGCGGGCGTGACGATCACCATCGAGAACAACTTCACCAGCAACGGAGGCCTAATCCAGTTCGGCCTGGCGAACGACGTGCACATAGAGGGAACCCTGGTCACGGAGAAAAAGAGCGACGGCATTAGCGCTAGCGACCTGTCTATCTCGTGCCACAACTACTTCGGCGGACCCGACTCCCTGATCGATCTCGGCGGCGACGACGCCACGACCGACGCCCAGGGCGGCGCGGGCGGGTTCTTCGGCCTGTACGCCACCGACGGCATGGTCGGCGCCTACCAGAGCGTGGGCATGGTCGTGAACGCGGGTGCCGTGAACACCTCGGGCGGCAACGGCCCGAACGGCGGTGCAGGCGGCTGGATCGGGTTCGAGGGCAACCTGGGCATCTGTAATACCGGCGCGCTCACCACGGTAGGCGGCGCGGGCGAGGACGCCTCCACCGACACCAGCGGCGACGGCGGCGGCGGCGGTTACATCGCCTTCTTCACCGACTACGGGCTTCTGGGCAACGCGGGCGACCTCAACACCAGGGGCGGCGACGCCTTGCACGACGCGGGCGGCGGCGGATACGTCTCGTTCTACGTCAACAGCTACGGCGATATGCGCAACTCCGGCAACATCTCTACCGGTGGCGGTAACTCGGACAGCGGTTGCACCGTCAACTGCACCGGCGGCAGCGGCGGCTATTTCGAATCCTATGTCTACGGCGGCGACGCCATCAACACGGGCGACATCAGCACCGTGGGAGGAACGGCCGCGGAAGGAGTTGGAGGCGGCGGAGGCGCCATTCGCTGGTACAACTACGGGGGCTGGGGATGGTATGGGAGCGAAATGCCGGCCGGCGACCTCGTCCTCTCAGGCAACCTGGACGCCTCGGGAGGCGGCGGCTCGAGCGGCGGTGGAGGCGGATGGATCACACTGTACGTCAACGCCTCGCATACGCCGCAGAACCAAGAGATCCGGCTGCTGGGCTACTCACTGATCCAGGGCAACGGTGGATCCGGAGGCAATGGAGGATCCGGAGGCGGAGTCTGGCTGCGGCATCGCGGTTACAACAACAATGTGTACGCACCCAGTGGCGGCATCTATCACCACGTGGAAGTGGAGGTAAACGGCGGAGCCGGGTTGACCAGCCATGGCGGCAGCGGCGGTTACTTCGGGGCGTTCGTACAACCCGACGACGGGCGCGAGAACAATCCCGGAGACGACATGGTCGCGCACAACTACGGAGTACTAACGCTCAACGGCGGAAACGGCGCCGGCTCGGGTGGCTATGGCGGAAATAGCGGCTACGTTTACATCGTCGCCCCCAACGGCGCGGAAAACCACGGCGACGTGACCGCGATCGGCGGCAGCAGCTTGGACAGCTTCGGTTTTGGCGGCGGGACCAGGCAGACCCCCTCCATGCTGCTCTCCGCCGAGCTGGGAACCTCCCTCAATACCGGAAACGCGGACCTTTCGGGCGGCGCTGCCAACGGCAGCAACAGCAACGGCGGTCTGGGCGGCTCGGTAGACATCCACGGCATGTTGGCCGAGAACAGCGGCGACCTGGTTTGCGGCGGCGGCAACGCCACCGAGGCCCCCAGCAACGGCGGGAGCGCGGGCGACGTCGTTCTCTTCTCGACGTCGGGCGCCACCACCTACAGCGGCACCTTCGACATCGAGGGCGGCGATGGAAATCCCAACGACGGAGCGAACGGCCAGGTCATCATCGACGGTATCGACATGACCGCCGACTTTTTGCCGTAGAACGGGAGAACCGACGGTTGACAAGGGCGGGCGCAAGGCCTGCCACTGCATCGATGCCGAAAACGTAGGGAGGGGATTGCCCTAATCATTCTACACATCTAGTTACGCTCTTTAGTTTAGGAGGCACCGCAAAATAAACGAGACTGGACCGGGCGCGTCGGCGGAGCGCAATCACGAGCGCGCCCGGAGGAAAAACCGCAGAGCTCTCTCCCTGCAGTCGAGAGCGCTATTTCGAGGATTTTTCCGAGGACGAAAGCCGCCAGGGCGCCCGCCCACGCGGCCGCAACCGGATCGTTTGTTTTGCGGTGCCTCCTTAGGGCTTTTCGATGGGGGCGCGGGCGGTTCGGGAAAGACGGCCTGCAGAGCTGGGCGGGTATGGCCCGGCGCGCGACTGAAAAAGAGTGCAATACCCTGCCGAACGGCTTTTCGTTCGCAGAAAAGCCGTGGCGATTCCCTCGCAGGTAACGCTAGCCGGAGCGTCGATGGGCCATACCCGCACGGCTCCTGCATCGATTCTTCGAATGGCGAGTTCCTGCTTGGACGCGGTCACCAAGGTAGGACCGCATTTCACCCGGTACCCTCGAAGATGTGTAGAATGATTAGGGCTTGCCCCCTCCCGCTAACGCCGTACTCAATAACGGGCGAGCGAAAAGCTCGCCACTGCCGATGGCCATGACGAGCGACATCACGGTACGCAACTACGAGCCGCGCGATCGCGAGGCGGTGCGCGAGATCTGCCGGCTGACCGGGCTCAAGGGCGACCCCATCTGGCGCTTCTTCGAGGACGCGGAGATCCTGACCGCCATCTACGCGGACTACTACCTGGACCACGAGACCGATCTGGCTCTGGTGGCCGAGAAGGACGATCGGGTGGTGGGTTACCAGATCTTCTGCCTGGATACAAAACGCAAGACCCGGATCATGATGACCCGGGTCTACCCGCGCCTGGCTCTGCGCGTGGCCCGCAAGCTCGTGACCTTGCAGTACCGCGAGCGGCACACCTATGGGACGTTCTGGTGGATCCTGAACCGCTCCTGGAGGGAACGCTTCGAGAAGCCGGTCGACGACTATCCCATGCACGGCCACGTCAACGTCCATCCCGACCACCGCTCACGAGGCATCGGCAGAAAGCTCAACGAGGTATCCCGCAAGCAGCGCGAGGGTCAGAACCTGCCCGGCGACCACATCATCATCCGCGAGCCCGAGGGCGAGGAGCGCCTCTCCACTTATTTCCAGCGCGAGCGCAACTACACGCTGCTGGAGACCCGGCGCTTCACCCTCTGGGACAGGCCCACCGGCAAGAAGTGGTACGCGCGGCTGCTGGTGCGCTCCGCGGAAGCGCGCGCGCGGTTGGATGAGCCGAAACGATAACAACGGGGCATCGCCCCGCTGTTATCGCCTCGACCGCAGGGAGAGGTCTCCTTCAGATACCACTTGCCAGAGATTTCTCGCTGCGCTCGAAATGACAGAAGGGAGCAGTCGAAATGACAGCGGGGGGACGGGCGAAATGACGATCCTGCGCGTACCGATCTATCCGCCGGGGCGCAGGTACTCGGGCACGGCCACCGGGACCGAGTCGACGTCGCCGTAGCAGAAGTGCACTCGGCGCGGATCGGTGCCCTGGATCTGGCCCAGTAGCTCCGGAGCGTTGCGCCGGATGGAGACGCGGCCGAAGAACAGGGTGAGGTCGAGGCGGCTATCCACGAAGCCGTGACGGGCGAGCGCCTCGCGCGTATCGTGCCGGGCCGGCACCTGGCAGCATACCAAGTTGATACCCTCTTCGTCGAAGCTGCGTACGGCATCTGCTACCAGCGCCTCAGCCGCGTCGGGGCGGTCGGGGAGCGTGAGCAGGTCGACCACGTACCCGACCGGGTAGTCGGGCCGGAAGCGATTGATCATCAACACGCTGTATCCGACCACCCGGTCGCCTTGCTCGGCCTGCCGGATGCAGAAGCTGCCGGCGCGCGGATCGGCGTACCGCCAGTTCAGATATTCGCGGGAGCGCTGGAGCATGAACTGGTAGTGACCCTGCAGCTGCTGGCAGAAGGGTTCTATCCGCTCGTCGAATCCGTCAACCTGGCGCACCGCCGGTTCCGGGATGTTGGTTTGATGCCGGTAGCGCGCGCTGCGCCAGAGGTTCTGCAGCTGGTTGAGCCCCACGGCCGTGCGATAGCCGAGGCGCATGAGGGCCGGCCGATCGACCGGTATAGCCTGCAGCTGCCGGTCGAGGTCCCGTACCCGAACCAGGTTAGCGATCCGGTGGGGAAAACGGGGACGGTCGCGGGAAAAGGTTTTGTAGAGGATAGGGCTGGTGGTGAAGAACAGGGCGAAGTGAAAGCCGGCCGAGCCCACCACTTCGCGCACATGGCGCCGGAGCGGCTTCGAAAGTCCCCGCCCGCGGAAATCCGCATGCACGCCGATATCGGTGGCCAGGCCGGCGCGGCGCGTTTCGCCGCAGACGGTGAACAGAAGCGAGTTGGCGTGACAGCATCCCACGATGCGGTCTGTTCCGGCCAGCACCGAGACCTTCGAGGGGCCGATCGGGTTGCCCCGGTACTTCCAGGTCCAGTGCTCGAGCGGCGTGCAGCCGAGATCGAAGTGGGGCCAGCCCTCGAATACGGACTGCAAAAGCGCGACGATCGCCTCTTCCTCGCCCGCACGCGCGTGGCGCACCTCGAAGCCGTCGGGCGCCTCGACGATCGGGGAAGGTTGACGCTCGGCTGTTACCACTAGCGGGCACCCCCGAACAGCGCCTGGGCGATGAAGCCGGCGATGGGCGGGAAGAAGAAGGTGCTGGCCAGCCGGATGAAGGTCAGCCGCCAGCCCAGTATACCCACCTCCATGGGAAGCCGGGTGATCGCCCAGAGCGACCAGGCGGTGAGATAGGCCACCATGGTGCCGATGCCGCTTCCCGCCCGATAAAGGCCCGCGGCCATGGGCATGGCCACGAAGGGCCCTCCGGGCGAAAGGCCCCCGGCCACGGTGCCGATCAGTATCCCGCGCCAGCCCGACTCCTCGCCGATCCACTTGCCGATGGCCTCACGCGGCAACAGCTCCTGTACCATACCGGCCACGATGAAGGCGAAGATCAACAAAGGGATGATCTCCACCAGCATGACGAAGCCGGCCTTGGTCCCGGAGATGTGCGCTCCCGTGCCCTTGGAGTAACCGATGGCCAGCAGAACGGAGGCCACCGTCCCCAGGATGATGGTCGGTACCAACATGTTCTGCTTTCCCTTCATCTGTTCAAGCTGGGACTTTCTGGTTCACCGCCTCGCCCAGCTTGCGGCCCAGCTGTACGCAGGGCTCGAGCGCCTCGTGGTCGGGCACGTACTTGGCCCTCACGCCGGGATCGATCACCTCGATCTTCATATCCTCGAAGTAGCCGTTGATCTGCTTGACGGCCTCGCCGCTCCAGCCGTAAGAGCCAAAGGCGGCGGCGAGCTTGTTCTTGGGCCTCAGCCCCTTGATGTAGGTGAGCACGTCCGCCACCGTGGGCAGCATGCCGTTGTTGAGCGTGGACGAGCCCACGGCGATGGCCGCCGCGTCCAACAGCTCCGTGACCACGTCGCTGCGGTGGGTGACCCGCAGATCGATGAGCTGGGCGCTCACCCCCGTCTGCATCAGGCCGTCGTAAACGGCCCGGGCCATGATCTCGGTGGAGCGCCACATGGTGTCGAACAGCACCAGCGCCTTGCGCGCGGGCTGCTGCTTGCTCCACCTGTCATAAGCCGCGATAATCTTGCCCGGGTCCTTTCGCCAGATCAGCCCGTGGTCGCAGGCGATCATGTCGAACCTGAGCCCCATACCGGTGACGTCGCTGAGCAGCTTCTGGATCTGCGGGGAGAAGGGCAACAGGATGTTGGCGAAGTACTTGGCCGCGTGGCGGAACAGCTCGGGCTCGTCCACCTCGTCCTCGAACCGCTCGCTGGTGGCCCAATGCTGGCCAAAGGCGTCGCTGCTGATGAGCAGCGCGTCCTCTTTGACGTAGCTGAACATGCTATCCGGCCAGTGCAGCATGCGGGTCTCCAGGAAGTGAATGGTCCGCTTGCCCAGGCTGAGCTGCTGGCCGCTGTTGACCACCTGGTAGGGCCAATCGGGACGATGGAAGTGGGCGAGCAGCGCTTCCTTGCCCTGGGGCGAGCAGAAAACCTTCTCGGGCTTGACGATGTCGATCACCTCGGGAAGCGCCCCGGAGTGGTCCATCTCCACGTGGTTGACCACGATGTAGTCGATGCGCTCGGGGTCGACCACCCGGCGCAGGTTGTGCAGCATCTCGCTCAGATAGGGTTTCTTCACCGTATCGAACAAGGTGATCTTGTCGTCGAGGATGACGAAGTTGTTGTAGCTAGTCCCCTTGCGGGTGGAGTAGCCGTGAAAGTCCCTGATATTCCAGTCGACCGCTCCGACCCAGTGGATGTCCTTGGCGATTTCCCGCGGTGGCATGTTCCCTCTTCCTCTCCCCCGTCAGTTCCGAAGTCATAACCCCGGCGGAGGCGTTTTCAAGCTCCTTCTCGCTCTACTCATACCCGGGGGGGCCGGCCCCGGGGCCCGCACCAGCAGCCGCGCGTACCACTTCTTTCCGGTGGGCCCGTCCCAGAGCGTGAAGCGCCGGATCTCGAGAAGCCGGGGGCGGTAACAGGTGGGGGGTCAATACGCATCGCCGATGCTCAGGTGCCAGGTGCCGGGTAACCCAAAAAACTGCTCGGGCTCGGGGTGGTTCTCGGGCCTGCGGTCGGTGCCGAAGACCTGCAGGCCGGGGGGCAGGTAACCGAAGTCGAGACGGATGGGACCTACGATGGTGTCGTAACGAAAACCGAAGCCGAGCGTGGTCTGCGGATGGTCGTAGCGAAAGGTCTCGCTGCGGGTCACGTCCCCGGCGTCGATGAATAGCGCCGTGCTCAGAGCGACCGTGATGGGGATGCGCAGCTCGACCGAGGCCTCCCACTGGCGCAGCCCCCCGCTGATCAGGTTGCCGTCGTCATCGTAGAACACATCGCCCAGGGTGTTGGGGTTGAAGCCGCGCACGCTGTTGGGACCGCCGCCCCGCAGGCGGTAGCGGCTGGGACCGTAACGGCCGTAATCTGTCTGCTCCGAGAACTCGCTGCCGGTGATGAACAGCAGCCCGAAGCGGATGCGGCCGGCCAGCACCATATACAGCGGCAGCGGCAGGTATCCGCGCACCTCGGGGGTGAGGCGGAAGTAGTCCCAGTGGCTGGGCAGGAAGTAGCCGGCGTGCTGCAGGGTGAAGCCGAAGTAGGTCCCGCGCCGCGGCCTGAGCGGGTTGTCCCGGAAATCGACCCGCACCGCGTGCTGCAGAAAGGTGACGTGGTAATCGGGCGGCGGGCTCTGCTCGGCCTCGGCCGTGGGAGGCCAGGGACCCTCCAGCAGGAACAGGTTGAAGTGCACGCCGGTGGACAGGTAGAGCTTGCGGCCGAAGAAGTAGCGCCCCGGCCCCAGCCAGATGTCCAGGTCGTGGCGGGTGTAGCCGCCCTGGTAGGGCTCGGGGCCCCAGTCCCACTCGCCGCCCAGCGTGAGCATGGTGCGCGGTTCGAAGAAGGCGGGCTGGCGGAGCTCCATGCGCAGCAGGTTGCCGAGCTGGGGGTCTTGCTCGGCGACGCGGGGAAAGCCCTCGCTGAAGATGAGCCGCGGCCGCTCCTCGACCAGCATGCGGCGCATGCCGCCGAAGAAGTTGCGGTGCTCGGCCCTGAGCAGCAAATGCACGTCCCACTGCGAGTTTTCGAGCGAGGTGACCTGCTCCGCGTCCAGCGCATCCCGCGTGTTGGCCTCGATGCCCGCCCCGATGCCGACGCGCAGCTTGCGGGCCGGTACCACCCGCACCGCCACGTCCACCTGGTCGCTCTCGGCATCGACCAGGGGCCGGATCTCGACCGAGGCGAAGGCGCCCATCTGGTAGATTGCTTGCTGGGCCTCGGTAAGGCGGCTCTCCGAGTAGGGCTCCCCGGGCTCGATCAGGGTGGCCTCGGCGATGGGCTCGGGCGCCAGGTGGGCGTGGCCCTCCACCCGTATCTGGCCGAAGCGGCAGCGCGGGCCCGGCACCACCTGGAAGAGCACCACCGCCCGCTTCTTCTCCGGGTCGATCATCACCCGCCCGCTCACCTCGACCTTGGCGTAGGAGCCGTTCTTGAGCGCCAGGGCGATCGATTGCTTGCTGGCATCGTAAATAGCCTCGTCAAATCGCTCTCCCACCCGCAGGAGCACCGCCCCGCGGGCCTCCGCGCGCAGCTCGGCGGACAGCTCCTGCAACCCCCCCAGCGCGATCCGCTCCACCAGCACCGCCTCGCCCTCGCTCAGGGTGATGGTGATGCGCATCTCGCGGTCGCTCTGGTCGCGCTCGAAGTCGACGTCCTTCACCCGAGCCTGGTAGTAGCCGCGCGCCCGGTACCAGCGCTCCACCCGGTCGATGTCGCGTTCGAACATTCCCTCGTCGTACAGCGGCCAGTCGGTCCAGGGCCAGGTCCAGAGCCGCACCGGCACCCGATCCTTGTCAAAGGGCGGCACGTCGCAGGTAGGCATGGGGTGCACGCCGAACTCCCAACCGAACCGGGGCCGGGAATGGGTGGCCAGGCAGGCGAGCACGGCGTCTTCGTCCACCTGCTCTGCCCCCTCGATCTCGAGCGAGGAGAGGCCATAGCGCCCGCGGGGGATGGTGGCACAACCAGCCGCCAGCAGGCAAAGCGCGAAGCCGGCGATGGTGCTGAAGCGCTCGAGACGGCTAAGCGAGGCGTCGAGAGCGCCGCGCGTCACTCCATGGGCTCCAAGGGCGTCAACCCGGGGTACTCCAGCTCGAAGCCGCCGGCAGGAGCGTTGCCGATGCGCAGGTGACCGTTGAGATCGGTGTAGCCCACGAAGACGCTTCCGTCGGACAGGCGCAGCGCTACCAGCTTGAACCGCAGCAAGCTTTCGCCGTCTGTTTCATAGGCGTAGACGTCCACCCGGGCATCTAGCGCGGGCCAGGCGCCCCGGCGGCAAGCTCGAGCCACCGCGGGCTCGGGATCGCTCCGAGCGCACTTGCCGAGCGCCCGCTCCGCCTTCTCGAGCGGGATGCGCCCCGCGGTCGCCGCAGCGCGGACCCAACGCGCGGCCGAGGCGCGCACGGACGATGCGTGGTCGAGATCCAGCCAGCGCAGCGGATCGGGCCCCTGATCGCAGGCGCCCGTGCCCAGCGACGCCATGGCCACGGCCAGGTTCGCCCGCACGTAGGGCTCGCGCGAACGAGCCAGCCGGCAGAGCTTGCCCGCGAGCGAGCGCCTCTCGATCTGGCCGCGCCGCGCGAGCCTGGCCAGCGCATAGGATACCGACGCGGGTACCGGCCAGCGAAAGCGTTCCGCCATGCGCAGCAACTCGTCCACGTCTCTTTCGTTCCCGATCTCGCCGATGGAGATGGCCGCGGCCGAGAGAACCTGCACCGACCCCTTGCGCGTCATCCGCCGCAACGACCCGAGCACCTCGGGCGCCTCGAAGTGGCCCAGCGCCATGACCGCGCCCACCCGTCGCCCGAGCAAGGGACTGGTGGCCTGCGCGCCCACCACGGGCGCGGCCGCTGGATCGCCCCAGGCGGCCAGCGCGTCCACCGCGCGCGCGGCGAGCTGCTCGTCCTCGCCAGCGGCGACCCCGGACAGCGCATCGAGCGCGCGGACCACGCTATCGGGCGAAAGCGCCCCTCGCGCGCGCAGCCGGCCGAGGGCGGCCCCGAGCGCGTGAAGCACCGCGTGCCGGTCTGCCCCCCGTTTCGAGAGCAGGCGCTCGATCAGCGGATCGAGATCTTTCTCGCTCGCCGCCTTTCCCAGCGCGCGGGCAGCCTCGAAACGCAGGCGGGCGTTTCGACCGTCCATCAGCCGTAGAAGCGCCGGGGCCGAAGCCGGATCTCCGATGGCGCCCAGCGCTCGGACAGCCGCCAGCGGCAACTCGCGATCTTTTTTCCCGAGCAGGTCGACGAGCGCGGGCACTGCTCGCTCGCCGCCCGCAGCCCCCAGCAACGCCACGCTCTTCAGCCGCTGCCGCCCGCTCGCGCGCTCGAGAAAGGCCAGCAGCGGATCGACCGCGCGTCCGTCGGCGGGCGCGCGCTCGAAATAGCGCAATAATGCGTCGAGCAGCTCGTCGGTCTGCCGGTCGCCGCTCGGCCGGTCGCCGCTCGGTCCGCTGTCGCGTCGTACGCCATCGCTCTTCGGCTCGTCGCTCGGTTGCAGCCTCTCCAGTAGGGGCACCAGCACCTGGGGCGAGCCGGTCGCACCCAGAGCGAGCAACAGCTCGGCCGCGGGACGCCCGCGCGTTCGCTCCAGCGCCGCGAGCAAGGCAGGGGTCGCCGAACGGATCGAGGTGAACGAGGAGATACGCAGCAAAGCTGCACAGGCGACACCGAGCGTGCGCTGGTCGTCCGCGTTCGCTTCCATCTGCCGGACCAACCCCTCGATCACCCGGCCAACCTCCGGGCTCGGACCACCCGGTTTCACGCTTGCCATTCGAGCGCGTTCCACCAGCGCGCCGGCAGCCACCTGTCCGTGCTCCGCGTGGCCGAGTCGTTCGAGCAGGAACCCGCGCGCTCGATCTCCTGCGATATTTCCGGCCGCCGCCATCATGGCCGTGGCCGTGCGCCTGTCCGCGCCGGGCAAGCGCGTGGACAGGGCATTCATGGCCGCCTCCTGCCCCAGCCTGCCCAGCGCCGCCGCGGCCGAGATGCGGACCGGCTCGCTGGTATCGCCGAGTCCTGCGGTCAGCGCCGACAGTGCTCGCTCGTCACCGACCTCGCCTAACGCAGCGTGAGCCGCCGCTCGGATCTCTGCCTGGCTGTCCCGCGTACACCCGATCAGCGGGAGCACGGCCCGCGGGTCGCCCTGCTGTCCGGCAACCCGGATCGCTTCCAGCCGGACATCTTGGTCGTCGTCCTGCAACCTGCCGAGCAGCGGCGGCAGCGCTCGTTCGGCCTCCACACCGGCCAGCGCGACCAGCGCCGCTCGCCGAACCTCGGCGCTGTCATCGCCCAGCAGGCGCACCAGCGGATCTACCGCGCGATCGTCGTCGAGCTTCTCGAGCGCGCGCGCGGCAGCCACGCGGGCGTCAGCCTCGGGCGCGTCCAGCCAGTCGAGCAGCACGGGCACCGCGTCCCGCAATCGAATGCGGGCCGCCGTCCTGGCCGCCTCGGCGCGCACCTGCGCGTCCTCGTCCTCCAGCGCCAGCATCACCGCGTCGCCCGCACGGCTGGCCGGGTAGTGGGCCAGCAGGCGAACCGCCTCCAGCCGGCGCTCGGTCTCGCCCGATCTGAGGTCGCGCCGCAGGCGCGCTACCCGCCCCGGCCACTCGAAGCCGCTGCAGAGCAGCAGCAGTACCGCCAAGAGAAAAGCTCGCCGTACGCGCATGGATGGTTACCGGGAAGAGCCTTCAGCCGGCCTGGTACAGCTCCTTCTCCGCTTTCCAGGCCGGGCAGTTGTCCGCGTGCAGCGGGTGGTGCAGCAGCTTCCCGACCACCGAGTCGGGATTCTTCCGGCCGTAGCTGCAGACCGGACAGTGGTGACAGAAGGTGCCGAAAGCCTTCTTGAACAGCCCCACCTGCTTCCGACCGACCCCGTTCGCATCCGACTTACCCATTGTATCCTCCATCGGCGCCGTCCGCTGGCTGCCACCGGTGCTCCAGGTGCCCCTTCCACGCACGCCCACCGGGTCGAGCTCGAAGTCGTCGCAACCGGCGCCGCGTTGCGGTCGCACGGCTGCGGCGGGTGACCGCACCTGGCACCGGATGATAACCCAAAACCGGGCTGTGGTACGAGGCGCCGGGCCTTTTGCCGCGATCGCTTGGTACGAGGCGCCGGGCCTTTTGCCGCGATCGCTTGGTACGAGGCGCCGGGCCTTTTGCCGCGATCGCTTGGTACGCCTCCGGGGGCCCCTGCCCGGCGTGAACCATCGGACCGGGCTGCGTCCCGCGGGCAAACCGAGGGCATCGCGCGTTGCCGCCGCCGCAGGCCTCGCCCTCGAGCGCTTTGCGCCCGGCGGTCGATATTGGTACGAATCTGATTGCGAACCCGGTTACGAATCCGGTTCGCAAGCGAGATGAAGCGCTACCTGATCCGCACCTTTGGCTGTCAGATGAACGTCCACGATTCCCTCCGCATACAGGAGGCGCTCGCCGGACAGGGATTCGAGCGCGCGGACCGCCCCGAGCAGGCCGACCTGATCCTCTTCAACACCTGCAGCGTGCGCGAGAAGGCCGAATGGAAACTGATGAGCGCGGTCGGTGCGCTCGCGGAGCTCAAGCGACGCAATCCGCGGCTGGTAGTGGCGGTGGCCGGATGCGTGGCGCAACAGCACGGCCCGGCGCTTCTGGAACGGCTCCCCCTGGTCGACCTGGTGCTGGGACCGGACAACATCGCGCATCTGCCCGAGCTTCTCGCCCGGCTTCGCCCGGGTGGGCCGGCAATCTGCCGGACCGACTTCGACCTGGAAAGGCCACTGTTTCTGGCGGCGCAAACTCATGGACCGGCGCGGAGGGTGACCGCCTATGTCACCGTGATGAAGGGCTGCGACCAGAAGTGCACCTTTTGCGTGGTCCCCAACACGCGCGGTCCTGAACGCTACCGGCCCTCGCACGAGATCGTGGACGAGATCGGCCGGCTGGTCCTGAGCGGAGTGCGAGAGGTCACACTGCTCGGTCAGACGGTGAACAGCTGGCGCGAGCCAACGGGACGGGGCGAGCCCGCGGGCCGCGCCTTCGCCGGGTTGCTGCGCCGCATCGCTTCGGGGGTCCCCGAGCTGGTGCGGCTCCGTTATACCGCGCCCCACCCGCTCTTTCTCACGCCCGAGCTCATCGCCGCGCACGCCGAGCTCGCGGTTCTGCCCTGGCATCTTCATCTGCCCGCGCAATCGGGTTCCGACGGCGTGCTCAGACGCATGGTGCGGCGATACACCCGCGCCTCGTTCATCGAGCTTTGTGCGCAGCTCAAAAGAGCGCGGCCGGGCCTCAGCCTGTCGACCGACTTGATCGTGGGTTTTCCCGGGGAGACCGAAGAGGATTTCGAGCAGACCCTCGCTCTGGTCAGCGAAGTGGGTTTTGCGGGGGCTTTTGCCTTCAAATATTCGCCGCGACCCCGCACGGCCGCGCTCAAGCTGGGCGACAGCGTGCCCGAGCCGGTCAAGGAGCAGCGACTCGCGCGGCTTCTCGAGCTGGTCGACCGGTTGCAGGCGCGCCACCTGCAGAGCCTGGTCGGCGAGCGCACGCGGGTACTGGTGGAGGAACGCAACGACAAGGACCCCGAACGGTTCACCGGACGCAGCCACCGCAACGAGATCGTGCACGTGAAGCCGCCATCAGGGCTCGATCCGGTAGGTCTTCTGGCGCCCGTCATCATCGAGCAAGCGAATCGGCACTCGCTGCTGGGATCGATCGAGTCCAACCGTTCAGGGGGGTAACCGGTGTCCGAAACCAAAGCAGGCTGAGCCATGAACGCATTGCGCACCACAGCGCGCCACTGGTTACCCACCCTGGCATACATGGCGCTCATCTGGACGCTGTCGTCGATACCGAAAGTGGCGCCGCTGGTGGTCTTCCGGATGCAGGACAAGCTCGCTCACCTGATCGAGTATGGAATACTGGGAGTTCTTTGCTGCTACTCGATCGCGCGAACCTGGCCGGAATGGAGAAAGCCGGCGGTGTTTGTGCTCGCCGCGTTCGCGGCTACGCTCTGGGGTGCGATAGACGAGTGGCACCAGTCTTTCGTGCCCAACAGGAACGCCGACGTCATGGACGCGCTCGCGGACGCGCTGGGCGCGACCATCGGCAGCGCGATCTTCTTCGGCGTCGCCGCAGCGCGACAGAAATACTCCGAGCGCTTATCGAAGAGGGTGTTTAAAAAGCGGCGACCGAGTATTTCGGAGCGCGACGGCCCGAGATGCAAGGCGCGACGACGAGCAATAGCAGCGCTATTTCGAGGAGGAGCAACGCCGCAGATTGGGCCGTCCCGCCCGAAAGACGACAGGAGGCGTTTTTTAAACACCCTCTAAGCGATGATCGACGCTATGAAGTGCTCTTCCGCTTCTCGATGGATTGGGTCAGGCTCAGCTGACCGGGAAGCTCGTTCGCGTACCGATCGAGAACGAGATCAATGCCTTCACGGATGAAAACGGCGACCGGGACCTTGGTTCGATCGTGCAGAAGCTTGAGCTTATCGTTCTGCTCGGGTGTGATGTATATTGTCGTCGAGATTTTCTTGCGAGCCATGGTCGTATCGCCCTTGGGTATGGGGATAACGGAAGGCAGACAATGGAGCAAGCCGGAATTGCTGTGAGATTACATGGCATCTCACATATTGTCAATCCACGGGGCGGTTGCGAACAGGGGCGATCAGCGACTATGCTGGCGCAGCACAGGGAACCCGGGTCGGGATCTTTCTCCAACGTGGAGCTAAGTATACGAAATGATTAATAAAATATCAGTGGCTGCGATTATGGCGGCAACCGGGGTTGCCGTGGGCTGCGGGGGGGCGGCGACCGGAGATGGAACGACGGCTGCCGACGTGCCGCGGGAGAGCTTCCCGATCGAGCGCGAATCCTGCAAAGGCGGCGAGGAACGCAAGGTAGACCTCAACGGCGACGGCAAGACGGACCTTCGCATGGTCATGGATGGAGAAAAGCGGATATGTTCGGAGACGGACATCAACTTCGATGGCCGACCGGACATCATGCGCTTCTTCGCGGAGGACGGTAAGACCGTGGAGAGGGAGCAGCACGACTTCGATTTCGACGGAAAGCTGGATCAGAACAGCTACTTCGAGAACGGAGTGCTGGTGCGCAAGGAGCTCGACACCAACTTCAGCGGCAGCGTCGACACCTGGATCTGGTGCGACGGATCGCGCGTCGCCAAGCTGGAACGCGACAACCGGAGGACGGGCAGGGTCAATACCTGGGAGCACTACAAGAAGGGTCGCCTGACCGCCATCAAGTACGACAACAACAACGACGGCATTCCCGAGCGCTGGGAGAGCTACTACAACGGCAAGCTGATCGAGATCAAGTACGATACGAGCTACGACGGCAAGGCGGATCGCAAGGAAAAGGGGGCAGTCGGGTCGCTCAAGGTAGAGACTGCGCCCATAAGCTGCGACGGCCAGCCATTAAAAGAGGAGAGTACGGAACCCCCGCCGCGCGAAGATACCGGTAGCGACGACTCGGGCGCGGACGACGGCGCGGCAACCGCTGCCGACGAATCGAGTAGTGGCGAATCGAGCGCAAGCGAGGCAAACGAATCAGATACCGTGGACGAGTCGGCCTCTGCCGAAGAAGGGTCCGAGGAGAGCGAGAACGAGTAACGCCGGAGCGCAAAAACGGATCAGCGGCGAGCCTCAGCACGCGGGCAGAGCCGAGGAGGAAAGCGGACGATGAACGGTCGATATCATCCTATAATATGCCTGGCTTTCGTCGGCCTGTTCGGTGCCTGCGGGGGCGGCAAGGTGAGCCTGAGCACCGAGGACGGTTTGAACGTCGATGCTCACGGCAGGGACGGACAGGGCGGTGGCGCGGGGCAGCGCCGGTGTGATGCGAGCGCGCCCGACCGCGAGACCAGCGAGTACGACACCTCGGGAGACGGAAAGCCCGATGTCTTCAAGGTCTTCCGACGGCTCGGCACCGAACCGATCTACCGCCTCGTATTGAGCTGTCGCGAGGTGGATCTGAACGGAGACGGCACCAAGGACGTGGTGCGCTACTACGACGACGAAGGGCGGCCCGCCCGCGAAGAGGCAGACCGCGATTTCGACGGCAAGCTCGACGAGTTCACCGTGTTCCAGCGCGGTGAGATCATGCAGCGCGAGGTAGACAGCAATGCCGACGGAATGGTGGACGTGAAGATCTACTATGAGGCCGGAAAACCGGTCCGCTCGGAGCGCGACCTGAGTGGCCGCAGCACGGCGGACAAATGGAAGCCTGACCGCTGGGAGTACTACGAGGAATCACGGGTGATCCGCATGGGAACTGATCTCGACGGCGACGGCCGCGTAGACCGCTGGGACCGGAACGAGTCGCTCAAGCGCAGGGCCGCGAAAGACGAAGCCAAAGAAGAAGGCGCGGAAGGCGAGGAATCCGAATCCGGGTCCGGGTCTGAGTCCGGGTCTGAGTCCGGCTCGGAGTCGGAAGAGACCAGCGGCAGCTAGACGCCGCGCCATCCAGCGCTGGTCGGTCATTGGCACGGGAAAGACTACAGAAGATCCTGGCCGGTGCCGGCGTCGCCTCGCGGCGCGCCTGCGAGGAACTGATCCGCAAGGGCAGGGTCAGCGTCAACGGGCGCAGAGTAACCGAGCTCGGTACCAAGGCTGATCCGCGAACGGACCGGGTGGAAGTCGACGGCAAGCGGGTAGTTGCCGAGAAGCCGGTCTACTACCTGCTCAACAAGCCGCGAGAGGCGGTCACTACGGCCGACGACCCCGAGGGTCGCCAGACCACCGCCCACATCATGAAACCGATACGCGAACGCGTCTTCCCGGTTGGACGGCTCGACTACAACACCAGCGGCGCCCTGCTCTTCACCAACGACGGCGAGCTGGCGCAAGCGCTTCTCCACCCCCGCAAGGGCGTTCCCAAGCGCTACGTCGTCAAGGTCCAGGGAATCCTCGAGGTCGAAGATCTCAACGCGCTACGCCAGGGCATCGACATCGGCTGCGGCCAGAAGACGGCCAGGTCCGAGCTTTTCGTACTCCGCCAGGAGCGCAACAACACCTGGCTGGCCATCACCCTTACCGAGGGCAAGAACCGTCAGATCCATCGCATGGTTGAAGCCGTCGGCTACCGCGTACTCCGCCTCTCCCGCCAATCCTTTGCTAATCTCACCATCGAGGGCCTGCGCCCGGGCCGCTACCGCCCCCTCACCGATGCCGAGGTAACCAAGCTCAAGCGTGACTACGCCGCTCCGGCCGCACCCAGAACCGCTCCCAAACCCATGCCCTCGCCAGCACCCACGCACGCTCCCGCATCCAAACCCGTACGCACACCCGCACCCAAGCCCGCCCCCGCATCCAAACCCAAACCCACGCCCGCTTCCAAGCCCGCTCCCGCTTCCGCATCCAAACCCAAACCCACGCCCAAACCGAAATCCGCCCGTACTACCAAACCCGAGACGGACCTCCCTTTCGACCCGAGATCTACCCGCGCCTTAAAACCGAAGACCGGCCGCGCTACGAAACCCGAGACGCGCCCTATCCTAGAACAGGGAACGGACCGCGCGAAGAAGCCGAAATCGAGCCGTGCTCTCCGGCCGCAATCCACCCGCACTGCAAAACCGAAGACCGGTTTAAAACCAGCCGGATCCAAGCGAAAAAAGAAAACCAAGCCCCCCCGCTTCGCCCTCTAACCGGTTGACACGAGCCAAAGCCATCGTACACTCACGCTCGCCCTGCCGCGGGGTGGAGCAGTCCGGTAGCTCGTCGGGCTCATAACCCGAAGGTCGCAGGTTCAAATCCTGCCCCCGCAACCAAGTATTCCGGCCACTTAGGAAACTCCCTGGGTGGCCTTTGTTTTGCCCGTTGACCTGACGTTGCCATGAGTTTTCGCAAAGCGTACTCATGACGCCTTCTTGTGCGGTGGAGACGACGGCATCAGTCCCTCCACCAGCCGGAGCTGTGCCCGGCTTCCGAGGTGAGCGTACTGGTGCGTGCTCTGCTCCGAACGATGCCCGAGCTGGGCCTGCACCGCCTTGATCGGCACGCCGCCTGTTACCGCCTGCGACGCCACCGAGTGCCTGCCGAGCTGGTGGTGGCTCAAGCGCCTGAGCTTGAGCTCCTTCTGCACCTCCCGCATCGGCCTTTTGTAGCTGTCGATGAACCTGGGGAACTCCCCGTCCTTGGAGAACAGGAACTCCTCGCCCGAGTACCCCTGCTGGACATGCCACCGGATCGCCTCCACGACGTCCTCGGTCAGATCCAGCACGTAGCCCTCGTAGTTCTTCCGCTCGATCAGCTTGGCAGGACGCTTCCCGAGCCCGCGCTGGACCTGCCGGTCCACCACCAGCTGCGGAGGCACCTCCCGTATACGGCTCAAGCTCACCGCGTACACCTCGCTCACGCGCAAGCCCAGCCGCATGGTCAGATAGAAGAACAGATACCAGGCCGGGTACATGTTGAACATCCCCTCCAGGAACCTGTCTCTTTCCTCTTGCGAATACCAGTCCGGCTTCTTCTTCGGCACCTTCATCATCGGGATATAGGGAACGCCCTTCAGGTGCTCCCGCTTCCACATGAAACGCAAGATCACGCGAATCAAAGCCAGATGGTTGTTGATGGTCTTCGGTCCGAGCTTCCCCTTCAGCTTCTCCTTGAAGGAATCGATCGCGCTGGTCGTGATCTCCTCGAGATATAGGTAGCCCAGCCTCGGCCCGATCTGCTTCCACATATGGGAAAACGAGTCCCGTGTACGGTCCCGAATATCCGTGGCCGACAGATACTTCTTGTGGGCCTCCTCGAACGTAAATCTCCGCGCGCCCGACAGAAGATCCTCCCGAGCCCGCTTCTCTGCAATCAAGGCTTCCTGTTTGGAGCAAAACCCTGCTTTCCTCTGACGGCCGAAGCCGCCTATCGCGAAGTCGTACATCCATGATCGTTTGATACGTCTAACCGCCATGCGAGTCCCTTTCACAGCGGAACTTCCGCATCGCGGCATCCGGGTCGACTACCCATAGGTCTAGCATGTCCGTCCGGAACCTTCGACGCCTCGGCGGCCCGTACACCGGGATCTGCCCCGCGCTCACCAGGTTGCGCAGCGTCCCCACGCGCAGGCCCACGTATTCGGCCGCCTGCTGGTAATTCAGCCATTTCCCTGGGGTCGGCTTTACCGTCCGCGCTGCCTGCGCTGGTCCTTTTGACCCGTCGCCGGACGTGGGGTAGGCTATGTGATTGACATCATTGGGGGATCTGATCGGCACGCCCCCATGATATTCCGGGGGAGGACATCGGTTTGCGGACACAATCAAAGACTTCAAAAAAAGGACGGGGTGGGCGGAGAAAAGGCGCCGGACCGAAGCCCGATCCGCTCGTCCGGGCTCATGCGCGCGCCGCGGAAAGGCTGGTTCGCGAACGGCATGAAAAGCCCGGTCGTGCCGCCCTGTACATAGCCCTGGCGACCATTCCTCGGGACGAATCGACTTCGTATGCCGACCTCTGGAACTTCTACGCGAGAGTCGTGAAGAACAAGATCGGTTTGCGAAAACTGAAGAAAGCCCCTCTTCGGCGATGGGCCTACATACTGAGGGAAGCGGGCCTTCGCGTCGACAATGTTGATGTCCGAACCATGGCCACCCAGCTCGGTTTGTTGAATCTCAAAGACAGCATCCAGAAATCGATTCAACCGCGCCGCAAAAAGGCTGCTGCGGCCAGATCTGTTCCCAATATGCCGATCCAGCCACTCGACCTCGCTCCTTTGTGTACCTGTGATGAGCTCGAGCCGCCGCACCACCATTGTATCGTTTGCAACAAGGCCTGGCCTGAAGACTCTCCGCGTGCCGAACCCGTTCGATATTGGAGCAATTTTATCGAGAGATATGAAGTACTGACCAGCAATCAGAACCGTTCGCATCGCTTTCGATGGACCACGACGCCCGGCCCGGACGAGTCGATAGTTCACGTGTGCAGAAACGCCAGATGCCTTCGCCGGCTCGCCGAGCTTCTTCCCGACACGGAAGGAGAGCCCGACAAGTTACGGAAGGACCTGCCGCCCGAGAACCACTGGACCCTGGACGAGCTGGTCGCCGGCATCAGGCCCATCGCTCCGTGGATCTGGCAGTTAACGGGTCCGCAGCGCGACGAAGAAGGTTATAGCGTCGAGATCTCCATCGGCCCGGATCCTTTCATCGTTCCCGATAGCGACCCCTTTCCGGAAGCAAGCCGTGGACTGGGCATCTCATGTAAGGCTTTTCTCCCCCTTCCATCCGACCTCGCCGCCGCGAGAACGAAGCTTCAGCGAGCGTTTCTCGATTTGGCGATCGAATGCGTCGATGTATCTCACCAGGGCCCGGGCAGTTATATCGGCGTAGCCGACTACAAGTCCCGCGTTGATATTCGGAAGTCGGCTGAGGGCAAGGCCTCCGAGAGCAACTGACGACTACCTGCCGCAGGTATCTGTATCTACGTTTTAGACGAACGGTATCGCATTTACCCACTCCGCGAGTTCATCGGGTAGAGGTTGACGCGCCATCAACCAGAGCGGTGTTCTTTGTCAGCCAGCGGACGACGTCGGCGATGGCCTGGGCGGGGACGAACATCTCGACCCCGGTTGCGCAGAGCTTTTCTTGATTGCGTTTCTCGAGCTCCGTCAATGCCTCGAGATACTCCTTGCTGACCGTTTCCTGGATGGTATCTGCGTAGCGCAGCGTCATCTGGTAGTTGGCATGGCCGAGAAGCTTCATCACCGAGGTCAGGCTCATGCCGGCGCTCAGCAGAGATGTGGCGTAGGTGTGCCTCAGCCGGTGGACGGTCATATTGTCTGGTAT
Organism: uncultured Sandaracinaceae bacterium; assembly: GCA_964450715.1. Classification (GTDB taxonomy): domain Bacteria; phylum Myxococcota_A; class Polyangia; order Polyangiales; family JAFGIB01; genus CAYVFC01. The sequence goes on from CAYVFC010000037.1 coordinate 26,680, forward strand.
CTCCAGTCCCCGGCAGACGTTCCTTATCGCGCGCAGGTAGGCGGCGCGTTGCGCCTTCACGCCGGCGGTGCTCGTCAGTAGCCGGGACCGGGGCGTGTTGCCCTGCCGGCGGAAATATTCGACCAGCTCGACAGCGGCGTCGTCGAGGGGTACCAGCCGTTCGTTGTTCGACTTGCCGGGCCGCACCTCGAGAAAGCGGCGTCCCTGGCAGTCGGTACGGATACAGTCGAACTCGAGATTGATAAGCTCGCCGATGCGAAGCCCGGTTCTCCGAGTCAGAAGAAGGGCTTTGTGGAGGGGATTGCCTGACCTGTGTAGCCGAATCTGCAGCTCCTGGTCGATTTCCGGAGGCAGGGGCCTGGGCAAGTACCTGGGCACTCTGGGCAGATCGGTCCGGCGGATAAGCTCGTCGGCGTCCGTCGGGATGATGCCTTGCTCGCGAAGCCAGCGCAGATACATGCGGACGGTGGCAATCTCGCAGGTTCGCGTTACGGCGCGGACGCCCTGCTGGCTGCGGTAGACGAGCCAGCGGGTAATATGCCCGCGGTCGAGCTGATCGAGGTGCAAACGGTTGTCCTTCAACCAGCGGTGAAATCCTCGCAGCTGACTCTGGTAGGTATAGCAGGTCGTTGCGCGGCGGGTGGGTTCCAGGGTCGCGACGTATCTTCTGACCGTTGTCGGCAGCGGATCTGTCTCGTGGCGACTCATCGGCCCTCGTTGTCCCGTTGCCGGTATCGGCAATCGATCTGCTCGATATCGGTAGCCGCAGAAGGTGCAAAGCACGGCGCCGCCCCGAAGTACGGCGCCAGGCCCTCCAGCAGGGTCAGAAACGCTCTGGGATACCCCGAGGGAAGCGGAAGTCGCGCCTCGACCAGGTCGTGACCGAAAGCATCGGTCACCAACAGCCACCTGCCCCGCCGGTCCACGCTCAACGTCGCATTGTAGGCCGTCATCGTTGTCCTCCCGACCGGCAAGATCGTGTTGTGCCGGTACGGCTGAAAGCATCGGCATCGCCGGCTCCGACCTCAAAGCCTGATCCGTCACTTTTTGCTCTTGCTGCTTCCTTTTCCGGTAGGCGGCCTGCCTGGCCGCGTGCAGCCGCGCGCCTCGCAGCGTCCGCTGATAGGCAGCCCGGTATCCTCTCAGGGCCTCCCGGCGCGTCCGGCACGCGCATTCACCTCCCGGGCAGTAGCGCTGGCCCCGGTCGCACCGACGGCACACGAAGACCGGCTGGCCGCAACGCGCACAGGAAAAAACCCGGAATTCCGCCCTTTTCACCGTGGTCCATACCGACTTCAGCTGGATCTTCACCCCGGATTTCGCAATGCTACCTGACGAACATCGCTATCACCGTGGCGATGGAGAACCGACGTCGAAAGATTGACGACATCTCATGCCGACCTCGAAACGAGTCTACATACTGGCCGGGCCGAACGGCGCCGGTAAGACGACCTTCGCACGCGAGTACTTGATTCAGGAAGCGGACTGTCCCTTTTTCATCAACGCCGACCTGATCGCCGACGGCATCTCTCCTTTGGCACCGACCCGAGCCGCCGTGCGGGCGGCCGCATCATGCTGGAACTGATCCGGGACAGTTTTCGCCGTGGTGAAAGCTTCGCTTTCGAGACGACACTGGCAGGGCGAAATTACGCCCGTTCTATCCCCGAGTGGCGGGCTGCCGGGTACATGGTGAAACTACACTTCCTCTGGTTACCGTCGCCCGAGATAGCCGTCGCTCGCGTTGCCGAGCGTGTTCGCCAGGGGGGACATTCGGTTCCGGAAGAGACCATACGTCGACGGTTCTACGCGGGAATTGACAACTTCGAGCGGCTGTACAAACCTATAGTCAGCCGCTGGATTCAGTACGACAATGCTGGTGACGAGCCGGTTGTTATCGACGACGGAGAGAACCCATGACGGCGGATAGTCGCAACAAAAGTCCGGAGTTGATCGCGGAGGTCGCCGCCGCATTGAATGCACTCAAGCGAGCGCGGGCGCGAGCCGAGCGAGTCGCGGCCGCCACGGGCACCGCCTTGATCTTCGCCGTGGACGGCAAGCCGGTCCGCGTGCAGCCTCGCGTTACCACCGAATCCGATCCGGACGCGGGCTCGCGGTTCGCCGACGAGAATCGTTAATATGCATCATTAACCACGCCCTCAGACAACTACGCTACCGATATTTCACCCTGACTGTAAAGACGACGCGGGGGGTCTTGATCCAGGGGCTTGCTGATTACCCCGGCGGCCAGCGGGTCGAGCTGGTCAGCCAGAAAGCGGGCCACAACCCCTTTCCCGCCGGCACCCTGACCCGCGCCTCGAAGTAGCCGTGGGTGAAGGTCCCGTTGCTGGTGAGGCCGCCCGAGCCATAGGGTTGCCCGCTGGTGTTGCTCCCGTCCGACGGCTGCGCGGTGAAGGTCACCACCCCGTTGTTCAGGCTGACCGCTTCCGGGATGAAGGCCTGCTTCTGGTCGGAGTCGCTATACCACTGTACGCCGTAGGGCGCGAGCGTGTTCCACTTGACGGTGTCGAGCGCGCCTCCGTCGAACTCGTCGCTGAACACGAGCTGGTAGCCGGACGGAACATAGGTGGTGCCGGGATCGGGATGACCGTCGCCTCTCGTCTGATCGGGCACGCAGGTCAGACCCACCGCGCGGTAATCCTCATCGCAGTCGCAGGTCGCCCAGTCGCCGGTGACCACGCAGCCACCGTGACCCGAGCAGGATTGCCCCGAGCAGGAGTCGCTACCGATGGTCAGCTCGACGGTAACACTCGTGGTGTTTTCGAAGGCCTGCCCGGGTGGGCTGTCCCAGGCGTGGATGGTCCAGGTGGTCGCTCCCAGGGCGAGCGCGGAGACGTCGATACTCATCGTGTAGGTCCCATCACCCGCGACCGTCGCCTGCCCGAGCGGAGGATTCTGATGCTGTGAGTCCCATACCTCGACGTTCAGGAAGCCCGGCGCGCGTCCGTTCACCGTCACCTCGCCTGCGACCGTATCCCCCTCGCCCGGTGCATCAAGCATCAGGGTATAGTCCGGCAACGGTGGCGACGAGCCGTCTGCATCCGCGCCGGCATCCGCGACTGCGGTATCGCCGGCATCGCCCAGATCACCGGTACCGCCGGCCCCGGCGGCGGAGCCGCCCGCGCTGTTCCCGGCGCTGCCGGCGCTGGTCCCCCCGGCGCCGCTGCCGGCGCCGTCCTCGACGGCGCCGCCCTGCTCCCCGGCGTACCCGCCCGCTCCGGCCGCTGGTTGACCGGCCGAGCCGCCGCCCCTTCCGCCAGAAACTGCGCCCGCGTTTCCGTCGCCGGCGGCCGCGTGGCCCGCGAACGAGCCGGTAGCCCAATCCATATCCTTGCCCGCGATCGGATCCTGCTGCGTACAGGCCGAAGCGATCAACAGGATCGCAATGACGATTCCACTCATCCCCAGCACCTCCTCGCCCGGTTCGCTGTTATCAGGAAACGATGGTGGCGAATTCCCGCCCCGGGAGAAGGTGGCGCGCAGGCCACCCCCGTGGCCGCGTAAAGTTATATATGGGACGCGCCTTTGATCCGCTTGACGCCCACCCCGGGCATGGCTAATGATTCCCACAAGTTGCGGGCATAACTCAGTGGTAGAGTGACAGCTTCCCAAGGCGTTCTGCCCTCAAGAAATCATTGGGGAATTCAGCGTTTTCAACAACTTAGCGCTTCAGGGCGTTGCGTACCGCTTCACAGCGCTTCATCCGAGGTGCTCGTCCGGGTGCTCGTCACCGCTACTCTCCGGTTTGGTAAAGGCGACGGGATCTCTTACTCCTACTTCACTAAAATAAATCACTTTACAATATTGGCAAACTCCTGTATTTAGTGAAGTAATGGCCGCTCACGCGAAAAAGAGGCCTCTGGTTTCGATGGTTCCGACCACGCTCTCCGCGCTTCTCGCCGTTCCGGAGAAGGAGGTGCAGGTTCGTCGCGTGCCCAGCTCGAACAGCCCCGATCTGGTCGTGTCGGCCGCGGGGCAGACCTTCGCTGTCGAAATCTCGAGTGCGTCTGTTGCCGGTCAAGTCGCCGTTCACGCGGAGCGCGTACGAGATGCGGCCAGGGCCATTCGCAAGCGGGCGATCCCGGTGGTGGCCGTTCCCTTCATGGGTGACTCGGGCAAACAGGCGTGCGAGAGAGCCGGGGTGTCGTGGTTCGACTTCAGCGGCAATGCGCGCATCATCGCCCCCGGAATCCGGGTAATCGTCGATGGTCGCCCCAACCGGTTCCCTTCCCGTGGTCGCCCGGCCAGCGCCTTTGCGCCGAAGAGTTCGCGCGTCGCCCGCTACTTCCTGATGCATCCGAGCGAGGCAGTCATACAGCGGGACATCGCCCGGGCGACCGGAGTGAGCGAGGGCTTCGTCAGTCGAATCGTCGCCCGACTCGAACAGGAGCGCTACATCGAGCGGGAGCAGGATGGCGCATTACGGGTAAAGGACCCACGCCTCCTGCTCGAGTCGTGGCGGGAACAGTATCGCTTCTCCAGGCACACCATCATCCAGGGGCACGTGGTGGCGCGGTCGGGCGACGCGCTCGCGCGCCTGGTCGGCGACGAGCTGAAAGCCCGGTCGCTCGAACATGCAGCCACCGGGCTGGCCGCGGCCTGGCAGCTCACCCGATTCGCGACGTTCCGGATCGCGACCTTCTACCTCGACGCCGAACCGGGCTCCGCTCTCGTGGAACAGCTCGGGTTCCGCGAGGACCCGCGCGGCGCAAACCTCTGGCTCGTGGTACCGAACGACGCCGGCGTTCTTCAGGGGGCGGAGGTGCGGAAGGGCCTGCGCTGCGTGCATCCCGTCCAGGCGTACCTCGACCTGAAAGAGCACCCCGAGCGCGCATCCGAGGCGGCCGAGCGCCTCCGCTCCGAGTTCCTAGACTGGTAGATGTACCCATGACGGACAAGCCCAGGTACGCATCAGAGTATCGAAGCGAGCAGGTCGAGCTCGTTCGAGCCACCTGTCTCTACGTCGCGACGAAGCTCGGCGATATGATGGCCGACCTCGTCATCGTCGGTGGTCTCGTGCCTTCGCTCATCGTCGATCAGTCGACGCTCCCGGAGAGCGTCGACGCCCACGTGGGCACCATGAACCTCGACGTCGGGCTGCAGCTCGCGCTGCTCGACGAGGAGCGCTACCGCGAGCTCACCGGACGTTTCCGCGACGCCGGCTTCTCGATGGACCGGAACGAGGCGGGCAATCCGACTCGCCAGCGCTGGGCCATCACCGGAACCGACAAGGTGACCGTCGACTTCCTGATTCCTCCCTCGCACAAAGGTGATCGTGGCGGCAGGCTCCGCGATATCGAGCCCGACTTCGCCGCCGTCATCGCACCGGGACTCCAATGCGCCTTCCGCGATCGGCAGCGCGTGACCATCGAGGGACGCACCCTTTTCGGGGAGAAGGCCAGGCGCGACGTCTGGGTCTGCGGCGCCGGAGCCTACGTGGTGCTCAAGGCTCTCGCCTTCGATAGCCGTGGCGAGAACAAGGACGCCTACGACCTGTTCTATGTCGTTCGCAACTTCGGAGCCGAGGTGGACGACGTCGTTTCGAAGCTACAGCCGCTGCTCGACGACGCGGAGGCCCGAACGGCCCTCGACGTACTGCGCCGCGACTTCACCGATCCGGAGAGCACCGGTCCGATACGGGTAGCAGAGTTCATTACGGGTAGACGGGACGACGAGATCCAGGCAGACGTGGTCGGATTCGTGACGGCGCTACTGAGTCGGCTCGGCACTGGATGAGGTCTAATCGCTTCCGGGGGACCGTTTATTGCGGCGTAACGACGTAGCCCGTTGGATTCCCCCGCTTTCGCTTTGTTCCACATAGCCGACCATTGCCACCCGCCGGCCGCGGCTCAGCTCTACCTATCGTTTAAAAAACCCCGCTTCGCCCGCATCAGCGCCCCGCCCTTGGCTTGTGCGCGCTCTTCAAAACGCCTAGAATAATACAGCTGTTTATTGGGTGGCATATAGAAAGACAATATGTCTTATCGTCAGGCGCTTGCCAAGCTGACCTGTCCCCGAATCGGGTGGGTTCTAGCTCGCGAACGGCTTATTCAGCGGTTGAATGAGTCTGATAGACCGATCTGGATACAAGGCCCGCCGGGGGCGGGAAAGACCGCGCTTGTGACGAGTACGATCGGTATGTTTTCGTACCGATCACTCTGGTATCAGCTTGATGTCGATGACGGCGACGTTGCGGGCTTTTTCCACTTTCTGACGGTTGCATTGCGCGGTTTTCTACCCCGGGCAAAGCTCCCCGCGTTTTCGAATGATTGGCTGAGCTCACCTGTTGGATTTGCTCGAACCTTTTTTCGCAAGCTGTTCTCGTATCCCGGTGCTCCCGAGTTGATGGTCTTCGACGATTATCACACGCTACCACACGCGTCATTCACACATGCCGCGCTTGCAGAGGCATTGACTGCGTGTCCATCAGGCAAACGAATCTTCATCATGAGTCGCGACGAGCCACCGGCCGAGCTGTCCCGTCTGCGGATACACGGTAATCTCCACCTTCTCCCGCCGGATGAGCTACTGCTTTCCCTCGAGGAAGGTGCGTCTATCGCCCAGCTCAGGGAAAAACACCTCACGCCGAGCCAGGTCCAATCACTCCACGATCTGTCCCGCGGTTGGGCTGCTGGATTCGTCTTTCTCCTCGAAACGGAACAGACCGATTATTCGTACGGTCCGAACAAACATCAGGTTTTCAAGTACTACGACAACGAAGTGTTGGCTCGTTTTGATAGTGATACCCGGACCGTTCTCCTCGTCACCTCCCTGCTGCCCGACTTCACGGCATCGGTGGCGATTTCGCTGACGGGGGTGCAACGAGCCGGTGAAATTCTGGATTCACTGGCAGACAAGGGGTATTTCGTATACCGGCTGCGCAGCAAGGAGCAGGCCTTTCGCTATCATCCACTTTTCCGGGAGTTCCTTTTGACGCGCGCCAAGGCCGGTCTGGGGGCCGATCTCTCACCCATCTTGACGCGCGCAGCCTCCCTCCTTCGGCTGTCGGGAGACTCTGAAATCGCTGCCGAGCTGGCCTGTGACGCCGGTGATTGGAAACTCGTAACGGATATCCTCGAAGACATGGCGCCGTCGCTATTGCATCAGGGACGCCTGGTTTTTGTGCGCAATTTGATCAAACGCTTTCCGTCCGAGAAGGTCGCGCAAAACCCGTGGCTTCAATACTGGCTCGGCGTTTCCCTGTTCCAGGTGCAACCTGCAGAGGCGTTCAAAACGCTGGAAAGCGCCTACCATGCCTTCGAACGCGCCATCGATGTGACCGGATGCGCCCTTGTATCGTCGGCGATCATGGATCTGCTGTTTTTCGCGCTGGACGACCTTACCCACGTACCCATGTGGATCGCCCGGCTGGACAGCCTCAAGGAATCATACGACCGACTCGACAAAAGAACCCAATCGACATTAGCGTCCGCGGCAGTCGGCGCAATGATCAACGGACAGCCCGACCATCCCGCGCTTCCCGAATGGGCCGAGCGCACCTTCGAGTTCGCACTGTCAGAATCGGAGGACATCGACCGTTTCAGCGCGGTTCGTGCAGCGGTTTTGTACTACGGCTACTGTGCATATGACCTTCGACGCGCTCGAATTCTCCTCGACGGCCTGTCCACGGTTTTTCGAACTGCAGATCCGATGAACGCCATATTGATTTTGGTAGGCGAAAGCGCCTATCACTCTCACAGCGCAAATGCCGAGAAAAGTCTAGCAGCAGCAGCCGAGGGGCTGGCAATCTCGGAAGAGAGCGGGTATCACCACTGGGATCCGTTCCTGATAGGCATTACGAGCTGGGTAGAGCTTTTTCGCGGTGACCTTGTTGCCGCGAAAGAGGCGTTGACAAGGCTCGCCGAGATGGACTCCGAACCGAGCCCGTCTCTGTTCACACGCATTCTCTATCGTTTTACCGCCGGACTTCTGGCGCTGTACGAGGGCGATGTCCAACGTGCACGAAATGAAAGCGAGTCCGCGCTTCGACTCGTTCAAAAAACCCACCTTCCCCTGCTTCGAACAGCCGTCGAAATAAACCTGGCGCTTGCCAGCGTTCCCGATGTTTATGAGTCCAAGATGACCCAGGCGCTACAGACCTGTTGTCGAACGACCCATCGCGGCGGAGAGATGTCTTGCCGTCTCGCTCTGGCGAGTCGAGATATTGACACCGGGGATCGAACTATTGCGCGGAATATAGTCGCCCATGCTTTCTCACTAGCCCGCCAGCTCGATATATACAATACACCTTGGATGTGTCTTTTCGATATGTCTGATCTATGCGCGCTGGCCCTCGAAATGAACATCGAAACCGAATACGTTACCGATCTCATCCGAAAGAGACGCATTCCCGCCAGCGCCCGTTACTCGGGGTCCGATACATGGCCGTGGCCTTTGTCGGTTCACTGTCTGTCCGAGCTGTGTATTAAACGAGATCAACGGGTCATTCCCAGCGGCAGAAAGAGTCAAAAGAAGCCGTTGGAGCTGCTCAGGGCCCTGGTCGACGCCGGGCCAAGGGGCCGGACCCCGGACTATCTGGCAGACCGGCTCTGGCCGGATTCAGACGGGGATCGGGCCCATCACGCGCTTCACAGCACCATGAACAGGCTCCGCAAGTATCTCGGCATCAGCGAAGCGGTCCTTTTCAAGGAGGGACGATTCTCCCTCAATTCTCAGATCGTGTACGTGGATGTGTGGGCCTCCAAACAACCCCTCGGCCAGAAAAATGGTCCGAATCCGTGAGTCATCTGTGACTCTCCGTTCCGTACAACCGTGCGCAAATTTGGTATAGATGGGTAGCGTAGAGCGACGGTAGGCAACCGTCGGCAGGGTAGGGACTGCAGCCGGGGCTGTTGACGAGATGACAGGTGCGAGTTTCGGATTCGCTCGAATCCGAAACCGGCGAATCGGGTGAAACGGGAATCGTGTGAAGTCCGAGGCGGCTGACCTGCCGGCCTCGGTTCGGGGATGTATCTCGCTTCGACGTCGACCCGTACCGAGTACCGAGCCCGGCGCCCGAAAGCGGCCAAGAACCGACCGAACCAAGGAGAGGGGAGAAACGATGAAAGTGCGAACCATTGCCACGATACTGGCCCTGCTATGTTTGATGTTTATGGCCTGCGGAGATGACGATGATGATGACGGCACCGCGGGCTCGGGAGGCCAGGGCGCGCCCGACGGCGGAATCGACACCGGCGTCGAGACGGGCGAGGACGCTGGCAGCCCTTCGGGCATCCAGTCCGGCCTCGTGATAGCGCTGGAGGACGGAACGATTGAAGGCGAAAAGGACGGCGCCACCCGCCGTTTTTTCGGCATTCCCTATGCCGCGCCTCCCGTGGGTGAGCTGCGCTTCAAGCCGCCGCGGCCCGTGGAGCCATGGGACGGCGTGCTCGACGCCACCCAGTTCGCCAAGGTGTGCCCGCCCAGGGCCCTGGTCTTTCCGGCGATGTCCGAGGAGGGCGAGGACTGCCTGACCCTCAATGTCTGGACCCCGGACCCAGCGCCGGACGAGCCTCTTCCGGTGCTGGTGGTGATGCCCTGGGGTTCTACCAGCCCGTACGAAAACATGTACGGAGAAGACGTGTTGAGCTACGACGGTGCTCGATTCAACGAAGCCACCGAAGAAAATGTCGTCGTCGTGACCGTTGAGTTCAGAAACGGCGCGCTAGGGCATCTGGCACACCCCGCTCTGAGCGCTGAAGACCCGTCACATCCTTCATCCGGCAACTACGCCCTGCTCGACCGGATTGCATCGCTACAATGGGTTCAACGCAACATCCTCGCCTTCGGCGGTGACCGCGACAACGTCACGCTCATGAGTCTCATCGGTGGTGGATCGTTCAACATACTCAGCATGGTCGACGAGGCCGAGGGCCTCTATCACAAGCTCATCGACCAGAGCCCACCTGCCTCCTTTTCTCCACGGATGAAGACACTGGCAGAAGCAGAAGCGGACGGGGCCGCCTTTGTCGAGGCGCTCGGTTGCGCCGATAGCGAGGACGTCCCCTCCTGTTTGCGGGACAAGCCCCTTCAGGAGATTCTCGATACCACCCCGCCCAGCAGGGAGAGACTGCCCGGTGGAATGTACTACATCGAACCGCCCATCTGGTCGGTTGGGGCACAGATAGTGGACGGCACGGTCGTGCGCAAACAGCCGCGGGAAGCCATGAACGCCGGTGAGTTCCATCCGGTTCCGCTGCTGATCGGTAATGCCGCCGAGGAAGGCGCCTGGGTCCACGATTCGATCATCGGAGATCCGCCCGTCACCAGTCAGCAGGAGTACGAGGCCGCGCTGCTGCGGCGTTTCGATGATCCGGAAGTGGTGCAGGACATCATGGAGCAGTATCCAGCACCGGACGACGAGGGCGCGAACCGCGTGCTGGAACAGGTCACGACCGACTTCATGTATCACTGCGCGACCCGTGCGATTGCGCGATCGTATACGGAAAAAGGGACAGCGGTGTATCGCTACAACTTCGCGCGCAAGCTGGCCTACCCGGTCATCGTCTACCGGGAAGCGGCGATGAACGGTATTGATCTGCCGTTCATCTGGGCTGTCGGAACGGTTGAGGGAAGCGGTTCGAGCGAGGAAGATGTCGACCTCGGTCTCAACCTTATCCGCTACTTGAAGCGCTTCGCCAGCGACGGAGACCCGAATGGCGGAGAGGATTTTACCTGGCCGCGCTACCAGAGCGACGATGAGGAACAGCTCGTGCTCGACCTGGAAAAGTCGACCGAGACCAAGTACCGGGAACCGCAGTGCGACTTCTGGGATACCTGGTACTCGCGCTAGCGGATAGCAGAACCGAGATCCCGGAGCCCACCGTTACGAAGGGACAGGGGCCGACCAAGATACCTGGCACTCCTCCCATCGGGGATAAGAACCATGAAGGCGTCTGACAGCGACCGGGAACCTGCAGAACCAAGGAAAGGGGAGAAACAATGGTCGGTCGAAATCTTGCAACGATACTGGCCCTGCTATGTTTGATGTTTATGGCCTGCGGCGACGACGACGATGATGACGGCGCCGCGGGTTCGGGCGGAGCATCGGGCGGCGGCGGCACAGACGCGGGCAGAACAGAAGCGGGCGGTCAGGGATCGGCCGGCGAGGAATCGGCTGTGAATAGCGGCCCGGCTAAAGTTGACGACGATGCGGGCGTCGACAGCGTCCCGCCCGAGGTCGAAGAGGAGATCATCGACATGCTGGAAGGAACCTGGCTCGCCAAGACGACGGACGAGTCGGCCTACGAGGTCTTCCAGATCTACCACTTCACGGGTAAGCCGCTGCGCGCGACGCTGGACTGGGTTCCGAATCCCGACACGGGCTGGTGTCGTCTGGAGCCGAGCGAGTTCGACAGCTTGAGAATCGAGGAGATCGATAGCGGCAACAGCTTCAAAATCGTGTTTAGAGCGAACACCGACACTTGCGGCGTCATCCCCGAAAACGAGGGGGGCATAAACGTGATGGATCTGGAAGCCAAAACAGCTGAGATGGTCACTACGATAGGCCTTGTCATGCCCGCAACATTCGAGAAGTGCAGCGACGACTACTACGCCGAGGATGCGTGCGGGACGCAGTCGGATATCGGCCCACCTCCGGACCCCGACCTATAGACCGAGGGATTGAAAACATGACGACGGTCGTGTCGGTAGACCACGGGTACCCTGCCCGAAATCGAGGAGGTCTAGCATGAGAATAGTCCTGGGATTGGTACTGTCGATTTCTACGGCCGTCGCGTCTGGCTGCGGAGATGACGATGATGACGGCGCTGCGGGTTCTGGGGGTTCCGGCGACGGGAAGACGGATGCGGAAGCCGCTATAGACGGCGGTTCGACCGAATCAGTCGAGGATGCTTCTGCGATAGTCGATGCTGTTGTCGAGGACGGCGGCGGCATGGTCTTCGACCTATCCGTTGAGCTCGATTACTCGGACAACGCGTTGTGGATGTGCAAGCCAGGGATAGCCGACAACGCCTGCGACTTGGACCTGGACGCCACGGCGATATTGCCCGATGGAAGTGTGGGAGAAGTGAAGCCGCACGAGACAAGTGCTGCCCCGGATTTTGACTGCTTTTACCTCTACCCCACAGCAGATTTCACCTTTGAAGCAGGCAATGTAACCGATTTATCGGCGAATCGGGCGCCAAAAAACTTCGCTGTTGAGCAGGCCGCTCGATTCAACGGCCTGTGTCGCGTCTTCGCCCCCTATTATCGCCAGATGACAATCGGCTCGTATACCAATTCGCCCGTGGAGAAGTACGAAGAAGTGTTTGAAAAGGCGTATCGGGACGTCATCAATGCCTTCAGATACTACATGGACCACGATAACCAGGGACGCGATATCGTCCTCATGGGCCACTCACAAGGTGCGCATATGCTGACCCGCTTACTGCAGGAGGAGTTCGATGAGGTGGCGGAAATGCGGGGAAGACTGTTATCTGCCCTGCTAATAGGTACTACCGATATCTACGTGCCTCACGGCGAGACGGTGGGCGGTTCTTTTCAGAATATACCTATCTGTACCCGGGTTGATCAGGTCGGCTGTATTGTATCCTGCAATCTGATTACCGAGCCAGTCGAGTCCGTGCTCTTGCCTGGAGGCCCTTATACCTCCGGGCCTCCGGAGGGAAATGACGTTATATGTGTCCATCCGGGGGCTCCGGGTGGCGGCAAGGCGCCTCTCGGAGAGGTCTACAGTCCGGCGATCGATGCAGATGTTACGACGCCCTATGTCGCGTACCGTGATCTTTATGCCGCCGAGTGTATCGGCGAAGGGAAGGCCCGCGGCTTGCTGGTAGAGGACGATCCGGACAACGATATCCAACCCATCGACTTCAAGACTTCAGCCAGCCTGTTTTTCGGCTCGGAGACATCGCTTCATATTATTGAATACAAGTTGATACTGGGCGAATTGCTCGAGTTGGTGAAGGCCCAGGCGGAATCGAGATAGCCGACGGGCCAGAAGAAAGAACGGGCATCGAAGTACCGATGCTGCGGCCGTGTGCTCGCTGCAGACGGCGGCACCGCACTCCCTTCGACGAGCCCACGGCCGTCGTGAGCGAAAGGGCCGCCATCCTTCTACTGGGCCCGCATGACCGTGGGGCTCCGCAAGGCAGCGATGAGGCGATCCGGCGGGCGGAACTTCCCGGGCCGCGGCGCGACAGGAGTCATGGCGGCCAGTGCCTCGAGCTTCTCGGTCGGGTCCGCCTGCAGGTTATCGAACGGCGGTGGCGTGAACAAGCCCTGGCAACGGATGCTGAAGGCCGCCGGGATCAAGCGGCGGGTAACCCTTCACGGGCTGAGGCGGACGTTCAACAACCTGTCGCGGCAGGTGGCGGGAGACATCGTCACCCGGTCCATGACAGGGCACGTCACGGACGCGATGACCGAGCACTACTCGTTCGTCGAGTCCGAGGAGAAGATGGCCGCGGTGACGAGCATTTCGCGGCTGCTACAGGGCGGTTCCGGAGCCAAAGGTGTTGGTCAAGGTGTTGGTGCCCCGGAACCGCTTGACGAGGGGTTAGTGAAAGGCTAACAATCCTCACCACTTGCGGGCATAACTCAGTGGTAGAGTGACAGCTTCCCAAGGCGTTCTGACCGCAAGTAATCATTGGGGATTTCAGCAATATCAACAACTTAGCGCTTCGGAGCGTTGCGTACCGCTTCATAGTGCTTCACCGAGGTGCTCGAAAAGGTGCTGGCTACCCAGTACAAATCCATAGCCGATGAAACGCTGAGAAGCACCTCCCCATAGAGATCCCTCAGCGCCGCGTGGCACCACCTTTTCCGCCGCCTTACCTTCCCTACCGCCGTGCAGCCCGCGGGCCAAGATCGGGCGCACAGGATCTGGAAATGGGTGCTTCCCTCCCCGCCTCGACTGGCGGTAGCCTCACCACCCAGGAGACCGGCGTGACCAACTGGAAGCCACCCGAGATCATCATCAACGATGCGGTCAGGGACGACCCCGTGACCATACGTGTGGTCCAGCAGCATCCCGCTTGCCCTGCGGCCGAAGACTAACCTGGTCTTGCCGGTGCTGATTGCCTTACTACCCCTGTCCGCGACCGCCGGCGCAACTACTGACAGCGCTGGTACCATGAAGGTAGGGAAATGGCGGACAACGGGATAGAGTACCGGGCATGAGCGCATTCGGACAGCCCTACCGGGCCCGCTACTGCGCCCGCTGCCAGCACCCCATGCGAGAAGCCGTTCACGAAGGCGTCTCCATGCTCGCCTGCCCTCGCTGTGCGTCGGGTCTGGTAGCCGGAGAGGGTCTCCGCAAGCTCTTGAGGGATCGAACCGACCCGGCAACCTGGCTCGCTTCCGGCGTGGCCCGTCAAGAGGGCACGGGGCACCTCTTCTGCCCCGACCACGGTGGTCTCACCACCATGCAGCGGTGGATGCTGCGGCACGAGGAGCACGAGATCGAGGTGGATGCGTGCCCCACCTGTGCAGGCGTCTGGCTCGACTCGGGTGAAGGCCACGCCCTAGAGCAGATGGCCGACGCCCTCCACGCCGCCGAGAATGTCCGCCTCAGCGAGGTCCTGGATGCCGCGGAGCTCGCCCGTCAGCAACAAGCCGAGGACGTGCTCGTCCACGCCGTCGCGCAGCGGCGGGGTTTCGCAATCCCCGGCACGATCAGCATCGGGGCACTGTTGCTGGGTATTCACGTCGCCATGCTCGCGAGCCCCACCATCTATGCCGCCGCCTACGGGCTGGCGTTTGTGCCCGCCAAGGTGACGGAAGGCGCCGGAGCGCTCGCCCTACTGTCCGGTGCTTTCGTCCACGCCGATCCGTTCCATCTCCTGTTCAATGGGATATTCTTCCTCGGCTTTGCCTCGATCATCGAGCGCACCACGGGGACACGATGGTTGCTGGCTGTCTTCATCCTGGGGGCCGTGGCGGGAAACGTGGCTCACATCCTCTATGAACCGGACGGAAGAATACCCTTGGTCGGCGCTTCGGCCGCTGTGTACGCGCTCATCGCGGCCACGCTCGTAAACGCTCCGCGTGTCCGCATCGTTCAAAAGGGTCCGCGAACGCTCGGCATGGTGTTGGCCGTGCTGTGCATTGCCGCCTACGAGGTCGCAAAGATGCACGTCGGCGCCCGCTATGTCGCGTACCATGCCCACGTGGGCGGGCTAGCGGCGGGTGTTCTCATGGCGGTGGCCATGCGCATATTTGACCCCCCTCGTCCCATCGTTCTGCGGCACGAGGAAGCGCTGGTGGCCGGTAGCCGCCTGCGGACCTCCAAGTTTTTGGACCTGATCTCCGACTGGCCCCTGGTTTCCATTCCGGCGATTGGCGCCCTAATCATGGCGGCCTACTTCTTCCTCGTCCATCTCACACACGACGTGGTGCCCGAGCTCGACTGCGAGCTCGTAAGACGGCAGCTCCCGGACGAATGGGCTTCCGTAGTCGTGGCCCTCGAAGCGGAGGAGATCGAGGATGGGAGCGATGCGGAGGTTGTACTGGCGCGCGCTCGCGAGTACGCGAAACCGGACGGCAGCCTGTGGTCCCGCGATGTCTCGCTCTATATGCTTCTTCCGGCCGACCTACCCCCGGAGATCGTTACCGAGATCGAACGGCTCGAAGATCTAGCGCGCGCCTTCGCCCGGAACTGCGACTAGTCGTGGGGGAAAGGAACGCCGCGACCCCATGAACCTACCGAACTACCGAATACTACAGATCGGCCCTGACGCGCAGCACCGTGTGAGCTAATATCCTCTACGGTGGGACGTGGAATAGCGGACTAGTAGTCGGGGGCAAAGCGATGCCTGGGATCAAAGATGAGAACCCATTTCGAGAGTGGTTATCCGGTCGTGCATTTGACGGAGAGTGGATACCTATAGCGCAGCATGTCGCCGGTGGACCCCAAGCACGACCCGCCCTCGTACGAGCACCGAATGTTGCCAAAGTTCTCGAACTGAGGGGGAGGTTGCATTTTCAACTTGATGGCGCCGGGCCGGATATCTGGACGCGATTCGACGGCGGTGTCGAGGTGCATGAAGCACATCTGCACCCTGTTACTCGGGAAGGTGAGGTCGAATACGAGCCGATCGTCGCGAAGTTCGACCCGCGCGATCGGAAAGGCTGGATAGAGCCTGTCCAAGCTTTTGTGTTGTATTGGAAAGCATGGCCGGACCGAGAAAGCGACGGGAGCATCGTGTGGCGTCGTCAGGTAGATAGCGGCGACCTGGAAGAGGTGGTGCGATGGATTCCGTTACCCGAATCGCCGTATTGCGAAGGTCGTATGGAGGTAAAGAGGCGTTGTCTCCTCGCGTTCTTGGCCATGTTCGAGTTCGACTTGGCCATTTGCTACGATGATCACGTCAGAGACGAACCGGGGCTTCTACACGGATGGGTCGACGAAGCAGTCGAGGAAAACCGATCGTGGATCGTACGTACTGTAGAAGTTGGTAGCGGAGCCAGAATCACGACTCTGAATGCCCTCTGCGTAATCAGGAGGCCGCCGTTCGACAATACCCGTCAGCCGTGGCAGATCGAGGACACCTCCGGCGTCGAGTACGTAGTCGGCGTCGATGCCGCAACAGGCGAACCGACGAAGCGCGCCTATGAGGGGGAGAAAGACTTCCTTCTTCCGGTCTTCTTCCGCGAGGCCGTCTTGGAACGGTACTACTCAGATCCGTCCCTATACGAGGTTAGCGAGTACGAGGTGCAGTGCGAGGGGCAATGGTATCTCCGCATCGCCCGAACAGAGCGAAATACCATTCACGCGTGGCTCGGAGATGTCGCGGCGCTACCTATCGCGGTACAAAAGCACTGGCAACAATACTCCGTAGTCGACGACGGCGTAGTACCCGAATGGCGAATCAAGACCGACCTCCTAGCTGAGTGGGTAGATGCGCCTGACGCGCGAGGTGTTGAGCGCCTAAAGCAAGCTATTGGCGCGTTGAACGTAGCCGCACAGGCTCGGTACGCGCAGCCCCTGTATTCCGCAATCGATCCAATGCATAAGCAAAGCGTAGCAGTTTTACGGATTCCAGCTAACAACTCCTTGGCGGCTTTCCAAGAGCAGCTGCGTACGCTTGCGATTCTCTTAGTAGACCACATCAACAGTGCTCTTCTCGACGCCGCCGGCGTAAAAAAGGTCGAAGGAGAAGGCACGTTGAACCGTCTCGCGACTCTGGTAGCCACCTTGCGAAAGGTAGACCTGAACATCGCAAAGGAACAGATCGGCGGACTTTTCGCAGTGCAAGCGCTCCGATCAAACCTCGTAGCCCATCGCTCTGGATCGGCCGCAGGAAAGGTGCTCGCGCGAGCGCACATCACACTCCGTCGGTTACCTCAAGGCTTTGAGGATCTTGTCAACGGTGCTTGCGATGCGATCGAGTCTATTCGGAAGGCGTTGGAGGATGACCAGTGAGCAATCGATCTCGGAGTACGACTTTACGGTATAAAAGGAAGAAAAGACGATGGCACAACTAACCAAAAAGCAGGAAGCGCGTAAGAAGGCCGACGCCGCAAAGGCTCGGTTGCTCAAACGGCGAAAAGCCGCCCTGGCAAAGCTTGGAGCTGATGAAGCAGCGATAAACCGGTCGGGGCTGGTTTTCGGCTCAAAAACAGCGGCACAGATCCTCGGCGTCAGCGCGAAAGCGCTGGCAACGATGATCGAACCGAGCGACTATGCAACAAATCCACATTATAGGTCGGGACCTTCCGTATCGTTGTATGACCCCCTTGAACTGCTACGGGTATCAAAACAGAAGCGGTGTGAAAAAGCTCGCCTGCGGCGTACGCCTGAACGAAAGGCCGCGGGACAAGCGGCGGCCGAGACACGCCGAGAGAAAGCGCTAGCAGAAGCGCGAGCTATAGTCGATAAATGGAAGGTTCGACTGCCCAGCATATCGTGGCGCGACCTGACTCGTAGAGCACACGACTCCTATGTAAGAGAAGCGGAATACCACAACAGGGAGCCGAGCTATTTTCGGGTCGAAACCGACATGCGCACCCTCGTGCTGAACTACCTCCGTCATGAATGCTCTGACTATGGAAACGTACTCAGTTCCGTAACGGACGCGCTGCGCGGTCGCGTTGCTCGCGATCGAGCGTCCGATGATGATCCTGTATCAGAAGCTAGCGCCATACTGCACAAGCGCATCGTGGAACTCGCCAGAGAAAAATGGCCCGAGATGCGAGACGAGTGATCGTACGGGACCAGAAACCTCATTCAGTACGCGAAATATGGCGACCTCCCCGTCGCCCTATGCAAGGAGTCGGCGGCGGTGTGGAAGCGGATCGGGCGGGAACTCTCCAGGTGCAGCTGCGTGTGTTAGCTGGACTACGCGGACGTGGGGTAGCCCGAGATGAGGGGGGGGGGGAGAGCCAACCAGGGACGGTATATGCTCAAGGGCCCGCGTCGCCTCCCGGCCATGCAGGAAAAGCACGGCCGGGATTGTCAAGGAGCACGATTGGTCTTTACTCTGCGTGTGGAGCCAAGGTTGTTGGCTATCGTCGGAGCCTGAAAGGGAGCTAGGCATGGTCATGCGCTCGATCTCGTGTGCGATGTTTCTGGTGGGGGTCCTGGTGGCTTGCGGCGATGACTCCGCGCCGATGGGCAACGCTGGCAGCGGCGGTACGGCAGCCGGGCCTTCAGCGGGCGGCACGGGCGGCACGGGCGGCACGGGCGGCACGGGCGGGGGCACGACGACCGGGAGCGGCTCCAGCCAGGGTGGTACCGGGGCCGGCGTCACCCTGGAGACGAAGACCGACGCCTGCGTTCGCTACCTCGAGGCAGCCTGTCAGCGCCACGCCGACTGCGAGTTCC
The DNA here is from genome assembly GCA_964450715.1 of uncultured Sandaracinaceae bacterium. Classification (GTDB taxonomy): domain Bacteria; phylum Myxococcota_A; class Polyangia; order Polyangiales; family JAFGIB01; genus CAYVFC01. The sequence goes on from CAYVFC010000037.1 coordinate 45,485, forward strand.
TAGTTTTCGAGTCTTGCATGGCGGTTTACGGGACGCAGTGCCCGGACTACTACTTTGCCCAAGGCTCCGCCCGCACGGTCGACGAGCTGCTAGCCTGCGCCGAGGTCATCCGGTCGTTTGCATGTGAGAGCGGCGTGACGCCCTCGTGCGTCCTGCCCGGCACCCTCCCCGAGAGCTCCCCATGCGTCGTGAACTCGCAGTGCGAGAGCCTCAAGTGCGCGAGCAGCGGCGAGCATTGCGGCAAGTGCAAGGGGCTCTACTCGCCGGGAGACGACTGCCGCTTGTACACGGGCAGCAAGGAATGCGGACCGAACATGACCTGCGAACCCGGTGGCACGTGTGGGCCCGTCGAGCTCGTCGGAGCTCCGGCGCCTCCCAACGGTGGCCAGCTATGCCGGTGCGACGACGCGACCTGCGCGGTCACGCCCTGTCGGATCGAAGGCCTCGTCGGCGAGGACTGCGACGCAACCCGCCCCTGCCACGCTGCAGCTACGTGCGAAGCCGGCCAGTGTATCGCCCAGCAGGGAGCCGCCGTATCGCCGTGCCCGTGACCGCCCGAGGAGCTCGCGTCGCAACGCGGTTGCTCTCCCGCCTTTTGCGCGATATTCGGGTCTTTGGGCGACATTTTATTTGTGGTACCTGGCGCGGTGGTCGAAGAAACCCGGGTAACCAGCCTCCTGATAACGCCCACCCCACGGCTTCCTTCCGGCCAGATTGGCAAAGCACGACGGGGTTGTGGGAGATCGATCGGGAAGCGCGCGAGCTGTTTCGCATCACCCGTGGCGCGGTGGGTTTCTGAGGCAGACACGGAGAATCGATGGTAAATCCGGTAGCGGTGGCGATAGTTCAGGCGGCGAGGATTTCCGCGGGGACAGGAGAGGATGAATGAGAAGAGTGGTTTCTTTGATCACGACAGCCCTGCTTGCGAGCTGCTACTCCGCGAGCGAGCGCGGGGGCGACGGAAGCGACGCCGGTCCGCCTCCGACGAACGGTGGCTACCTCCCGGTCGGCGGCAGCGGCGGTCAGGACGTCGACGCGTACTACGGCCAGGTCCTGGCGGCCATGTGCACCGGGTCGGCCGAATGCTTGGTCGCCGAGCCGTACTCGCTCGACGGCAAGCTGCTTCTGGAAGATCCGGAGCTCTGCCGGCAGGCGTTTTCGAGGGGGATTTCGCTGGACCTGGAGGTCAAGGCCATGAAAAAGGCGATCGCGGAGAGGCGCGTCATCTGGGACGCGGACAAGGCGGCGACGTGCATCCACCGCATCTCCTCCGGAGAAATGTGTTTTCCCGGGACCGGAACGCCTTCCGAGACGATCTGTCAGCCCTTCGCCATCGGAACGGTCGAGATCGGCCAACCTTGCAAGACTGATATCGACTGCCGCGGAGACGCGTATTGTGAGGGATGGCTGGAGAGCTGCGGTGGGATATGCGCCGCGCGCAAGCCGGTCGGCAGCTCCTGCATCTTGTATACGGAGTGCTCGGCGGGCGCCGCCACTCGCGGCGAATGCGAGGGGCTCGGCGGCGCTGGAACCTGTGTCGAGGTCACCGAGGTGTTCGGCGCGGCAGAGGGCGAGAGATGCGATTCCATCGAGACGGGCGAGCATACTCGTACCAACGTCCACTGCGGCGAGGAGCTATACTGCAGCCGCGAGGACGATACGTGCCGACCGTGGATCGCAGCCGGAGAGCCCTGCGACTTCTACGATGTATGCATTCACGGTCACATCTGCATACAGGACGGGACCTCCCGCTGCCTGCCCTATCGCATGGCCGGCGAGGGCGAGCGGTGCACCCCAGAAGATACCGTACCCGAGTCAGAGCTGGTCGTCTGCGAGGTTCTCGACAACCTGCGCTGCCACGACGACGGCGTCTGCAGAAAACGGGGCGACGGAAATGCGGGCAGTGCCTGCGGTGATCGATATCTGGAGATGCTATCCTGCAATCCCGGCCTGTACTGCGACGAAGACGCAGAGCAGTGCGCGCCGCTGAAATCCGTGGGGGAGGCCTGCAGCTGGCTCGACGAATGCGAGAGCGGGTATTGTGACATAAACACCGATACCTGCGCGGAACTCTGTATCTAAAGCACTTTCTGCTATTCTTTCCCCAGGGCCGTGTTCAGAGCCGTAAAACGAGCATTGTTGGCGGGGTTGACGGGAGTGGTCGCGCTTGGGTGTACCTGTGATGACGGCTCAGGCGGCGCCGGTGGCACAGGCGGCTCCGATGCTGCCGCTGGGATCGAGGCACGTGGCGGAACCGCCGGTACTAGCGGCGAAGGCGGTACCGACGGCACGGAGGACGCGGCCATGGTTTCCTCTGAGTCAGGTGCGGCGGAAGATGCTAGTGGAGATAGCGGCGAAGGCGGCACGGGCGAGTTTATCGCTACTAGAAAGTACCCGGGGCCATGCACCAGGGAGGTAGACTTCGACGCCGACGGTACGGTGGAGTCGCACAAAACCTTCATTTACGACGCCAACGGTAACCTGCTGACCGAGGAGAACTACGTCGGCCCCGACGGCGTGGTGGAGTGGCGGAAAACCTTTACCTACGACGTCGATGGCAACATGCTGACAATAGAAGTCGACGACGGCGCCGACGGCACGGTGGAAAGCCGCAACACCTACACCTACGACGCCAACGGCAACATGCTATCCGAGGAGTGTGATGGCTGCACTCCAGGTGACTATGACGGCACGGTGGATCGGCGCGAAACCTACAACTACGACGCCAACGGCAATATGCTGACCGAGGAGTACGACCTCGGCGCCGACGGTACGGTGGACGTCCGCGTTACCTATACCTACGACGCTAACGGCAATAGGCTGACCAAGGAGAACGACCACGGACTCGACGGCACGGTAGAGTGGCGCTACACCTACACCTACGACGCCGATGGCAACATGCTGACCGAGGAGTACGACGTCCACGCTGACGGATCGGTGGACGAGCGCTACACCTTCTCCTACGACGGTGATGGCAACATGCTGACCAGGCAGTTATCCGCCGCCGACGGTACGGTGCTCCCGCCCCGTACCTTCTCCTACGACGTCTATGGCAATATGCTGACCGAGGATAACCTTGACGCCGACGGCGCGGTGGACTGGCGCGCGACTTACACTTACGACTGCTGGGAGTAACGAAACGTCGGCCTCATAGCCTCCTCCATCTCAATGCGATATTATCCCTAAAATAGGGGCCGTGTTTGGAGCAGTAAACAGAGCGTTGATGGCGGGGCTGGTTTGGGTGATACCCGCCTGCTCCCTTTCGCACGGGGACTCGCCGAGAAATGAAGGCGCGGCCGGAGCCGATGCGAACGTTGAGTTTGAGCATCCCCGCGAGGCGTACTTCTCTTCCGGCGACCTGGACTATGACCACTGGGAAGGAACCACGAGGAAAAACGGCTGTACAAGTGACTCGGACTGCCTGATCTCGGGTTGTCACGATTCTACATGTGCGGCAGAGGATATCGAGATCGACGACGACGAGTTTTGCAGGTCGCGGGAGTTTTCGAGTTGGATTGGTCCGGGCCCGGCATACGGATCGTGCGGCTGTATGAACGAAGAATGCCAATGGTACTTCGAGAACGACTTTGACAGGCGCTGCGAAACCGATGACGACTGCGACGGTCTTGGCCCTCCTCCTGAGGGAATACGAAAGGACGTGTGGTACTGCCGTAATAATGGATGCCATTTCGGCTTTCCGGACGAAGCTGGTGGCGCTGATGGCACCGGTGGTGACGGCGGCAGCGAGGGTGGTACTAGCTTCCTGGATGGCGGCGTTCGCGACTGTTCGGAACCGGCCGAGGGATGCCCTTGCGAACCGGGAACGCGTTCCATACCTTGCGTATTAGGTGTGGTGGATGCCGGCCAATATCATGAAGGCGTACGTAGTTGCCGCGACGGGGAATGGACCGCTTGTCAATCTGCCTCCGACTTTCTGGGCAACCTGTGAGGCCGGGCTGACCAGCCGGCTTCCCGGTCACGCTCTCCCAGGTATTCTTTCCGGCCGGGATGTAAAGACGGGGGGTTGGCGGACGGCGGACTTGACGATTCTATTCTCTTCTCCCCTCAACTTCGCCCTCGACCATCGCCTGGACTATGTTGCGGCGCCGCGCAAGGCGAACCGTCGGCGGCGATAAAAAAGTACCGCCAGGACCAGGAAAACCAGGGCCAGGTTGACCACGGCGCGTCCGAGCGGCGTGTTCCCGCGGCGTCGGCCGGCTGCCAGCGTACCAGCGGACCGGGCCTCCTCCAGATCGTCGCAACGGCCCATGCTCCGTTCGTAGACGTTGCTCGCCCAGGGCAAATAGTCGAACGAGACATCGGAAAAAACCAGATCGTCGCGCATCGCTTCGGCGGAAAACCTGGCGAGGTAGCGGAACAGCATGTACTTCCTATTTACCATCTCCTCGAGCTCGACGCTGATGATCATGGTCGGGCTATCGAGATCGATTATCCTGTTGGGCGGTACGATGGCATTGCCCCGAGGATCTTGCATCACGCCGTCCGTAACACCTCCCCCCGACACCATCCAGGATTCGAGATGGTCATAATCGAGATCGAGATGCGTGGTGACCAGCATGGTATGGGAGGAAAAGCCGTCGAAAAACTCATTCACGGTATCGTCGTAACCCGTCGCGTCTTCAGGCTTCTCTCTGTAATAGCCCGGTATCTCGTAGAGCGTGGCATAGGGCCGATTGGCCGGGACGTAACCGACCGCTTTTTCCGGGGCATCCTCGTCCTGGCCGGGGAATACCAGCCACAGGGTTAGCTCCAGCGTCTCCCCCTCCGGCAATCCGAGCGCGGTCATTCGCAGCGGATAGCTAGGCGGCGACAGGCCGGGAAGCGCGAACCGCACCGGCGAAATCGGTGTTGTCTGGTCGGCCTCCGGAGAGAGACGCGATACGAAGAAGAACGCGCCTTCGGCGTCGAAGTCGGCTATCAGCTCCAGCGCGCCCGCGGGAACGTGGAAGCCCTCCGCTTCCAGCCAGCGCACCAGGTCGTCGCCGGTTTCCGCCGATAGAATGTAGTAGTCCATGGAGCTCACCTGCCCGCGTTCCCATACTCTCACGTATATGTCGCTTTCGAGTTCGACCGAGGTTCCGGACCCCTCGGCGTCATCGTCCCCGCGCGTACAGGAACAGCCCCCCTCGTCGCCGCCGCCCCCTCCTCCCGGGCGCCAGCAGGTTTGCAGGAAGACCGGCGAGGTGAGCGACTCCAGCCCATCGAACAGATCGGCACTGCCCTCGTTCACCTCGGGCCTGACCGGAAATGGCACCACCCAGGCACCTTCCGTCTGGTTGCGGGCAAATACCGGTTGAATGTGGATCTCCCAGACGTCGTCGCGAAGCCAGACGACGGCCCGCTGCACGGTGGGCTTCACGTAAACGTCCGTTCCCACGACCGATACGCTCGGCTCGTACAGCCCTCCGTCCGCGCCCGCACCAACGACCGGCGACACCAGGGCGCAAAAGACGAATAGAAAAGCAAGGGGCACCGGCTTTCTCGTTCTGGACGTCGTAGCCACGGCAATACTCCTGGTGTTGTCGAATCCGGTCCTTCAGTAGTAACCCCGATTTCCGCCCTCCGACAACCCCGCCGGGGTGACCAACCAGCCTCCCGGTCACGCATTCCCAGGTCTTTTTTCGGCCGGGATATAAGGACGACGGGGTTGTCGAAGGACCGGCGGCGGAATCGCGGTACCGCTTGGTGTGTTTGCACGCAATGGCCCGGAGGCATTATGATCTTTGACGTCGGGGAGGTCCATCATGCGCGCGGTCTCGGTATTTCTTCTGATAACAGTCGCCATGGGGGCGCTTGGGTGCGGGGATGACGACGGCTCTGGCGGCGCCGGAGGCGCGGACAGCTCCGATGCCAGCACCGGGATCGATGCGGATGGCGGAACCGCCGGTACAGGTGGTGAAGGCGGTACCGGTAGCACGGAGGACGCGGCCATGGATTCCGCTGAGACGGGTGCGGCGGAAGATGCTGGTGGAGATAGCGGCGAAGACGGCGACACCAGTGGTGAGGCTGGTTTAGTCAGCAACGACGCACCTTCCTGCGCCGGCATGAGTAACGACTGCGACGACGACGGCACCGCAGTGAGCTGCTGCGACGCGAAGCTGGTTTCCGGCGGCACGTTTCCCATGGGCCGGTGCACGGTAGGTGCCGGGCAACCCGGATGTGACGACTACTACAGCGGGGGAGACTTTGCTGAGATACCCGAGCACGAGGCCACGGTGGCCGACTTCTACCTCGACACCTTCGAGGTGACGGTGGGCCGGTTCCGGAAGTTCGTCGACCAGTACGACGGGACGCCGCCCATCGAGGGCGCGGGCGCCAACCCGCGAATCCCGGGAAGCGGCTGGCGGAGCGAGTGGAATGCGAGCCTTCCGTCATCGCAGGCGGTCCTGGTCAGCAACCTGAATAGCTGTTATTACCAGACCTGGATCGACGCCGTAGGGGACAGCGAGCAGTTCCCGATCAACTGCGTGAGCTGGTACGAGGCGTTTGCGTTTTGCATCTGGGACGGCGGCCGGTTACCCACCGAAGCGGAGTGGGAATATGCCGCGGCGGGAGGGGACCAGAACCGGCTGTACCCATGGGGCGCAGATGCGTCGGACCTTTTTCATTACGCGCAGATTGCGACCTCGCCTTTAGAAGAGGTGGGGAGCTACCCTGATGGAGCGGGCCGTTATGGCCAGCACGACCTTGCGGGAAGCATGTGGGAGTGGGTGCACGACTGGTACGACGACGGTTGGTACTCTGGAGACGGGAATACATGCAACAGCTGCGCGAATCTGGCCAATCCCCCCCCTTCCTGGATACCCCCTTCCCGGGTCGTCCGCGGCGAAAGTTGGTACAACCCGCCCACGTACCACAGCGGCCCCTGGATCACCGCTGACAAACTCCTCCGCGCGGCCTTCCGCTCGTTCAACGCGCCGACGGATCGAGTCGACGACCTCGGCCTGCGTTGCGCGAGAACCCCCCCGTGAGTCGGGAAAACGCGGCGGATGAGCCGCCAAAGCGATTTCTCTCGATACGGTCATAAGAGTAGGAGGTGCAAAATGAAACTGCTTTTTGTTCAGATCTATGGAGGCAAAAAGTTTAGGGAGGAAGCATGTCAGAATAGCGCGCAGCGTATCGAAGCAATGATCGAGTTAGCCAAACGGGACGTGGATGCGGTACTTCTCCCTGCAGGCTATCTATGCGCCAAGAACGAAAAGGGAGCGCAGACGCTGGCCGAGCGCACATCCGAGGCTCTCATGCGGGCACGTACGCGTACCACAGTCGTCTTCGGAATCGACGGCTGGACCGGAGATAGCAAGACAACGCTACGGCAACCGTTGCCGTTCTTTGTCCACATCATGGGTCGCGGTATTAGACGGCGCTTTCGGCAACTCGTCCGTTCGGGCAATGAGTCGCTACCCGCACAACCATGGGGCAATCGAACTCTCGATATCGCGGGCGTTCCCTCAACGGTGCTAGCCTGCGGAGAAGCGCGCCACGACGACCTGCAAAAACGTGTGGCCGCCGTCCAGCCGGCGCTAATCCTAGTTCCCGCACACCGAGCGATAAAGTTCGGGAAAGGCCCTCGAAGTTGGGAGCCGAAGTTCCGGGCGCTCAAGACCGCTACTGGTGCTCGAATCGTCATCGCCGAGCATACTCGCAGCGGAAACCGGCATCCGCATGCTTACGCCGGGCACCCCGGTACGCCAATGAAGTGGGAAAAGCTGCCACCGATGGGTGAAACGAGGGGATGGACGCGCGTTATCGAGGTCTGATAACGGCCTAATCGAACAACGTGCCCAGACGAGCAAGCGAAGGCACGAAGGGGATGCGTCAAGCTATTCAGATATCTACGAGGTGCAGATGCGGAACTTAGCTTGCCTTCCAATCGCGTAAAATCCCGCCTCCAATCAGTGATAAGAACTATGGAACCCCGGGAGACCGGATAGGCTTACCCCTATAAACCGACTCTCCCGGGACCGAGCGTGACCCCGGCGCCCAAGCGGCGCCCACACGCTGTTCAACCCACAACCCCGGGCGCACCCGTGCGTCCAAACTCCGGAGGAATACTCATGAGCGAACCCATCAACCCCGGCTTCTGGAAGAGCCTGGTCAAAGACCCCGGCGTGCAGAACTCCGCCGCCGGCGTCATCGTGTCGGCTGTCGTCGCCGGCGTGAAGTACGCGCTGTTCCGCAGCGCCTGATCTCTCCACACATCACCTCCTCTGGCCCGGTCTCGCCCATCCTCGCGAGGCCGGGCCTTTCTCTTTCAAGGAGACAAAACATGAAACACGAATGTCCAGATTTGATTCCCGTGCTTTCCGAGCTCGCCAGGCGGGCATGGAAAAGCATCAAGGCCTTCGCGGCCAAGATCTACGACTTGGTCCAGCCGCCCGATGACCTGCGGGTCAGCTCCACCGAAGGCTTCGAGTACAACGGTATACTTGTCGTAGACCATAACTCGGTCGAAGGCGGAGCTGTAGCCAGAGTCGGATACGACGCTGCGAGAGCGAGCGGTTCCTACGGGAGCGGCAGCCTGGTTACCCCCGCTCCTCGATACCGAGAGCCCGAACGAAGCCCGTACTTGCGTTCGTGGGCCGAGGACCCGCGGCAGGAAGAGGAGGAAGAGTCATGGCGGTATCGATGACCCAGCTCCGCACCCTGGCCAAGTTGTTCCGGGACGGTGTCACCGGCGCCGAGCAGCGGCTCGTGGAGCTCGCCGACCCCGACACGCTCTCCAACCTGGGCCTCCGCGGCCCGGTGGACGTCCGCCGCCTGGTCCGAGCCATCGAGGACTACTCTGGCCGCCAGAAGCACGACCGGCTTGCAGAAAGCCGGGAGGTAGCCCGGGCCATAGCCCAGAAGTTGGCCGAATCCGCCAGGTTCAACCCCAAGAAGAACCGTATCGACCTTGATCCAGTTCTCCTGGGCGAGCTGGCGGCCACCGGCGGCTACCCCGCCCTCGCCATCGACGTGGGAGGAAAGCCCAAGGTGCTCCCGCCACTCCCCATGCTGAAGGAGCTGTTCCGGCGCTGTCGGGGCGTGCGGGTCCAGGAGGTGTTCATCCTCGGTCAGACGATGACCATCTACTACAGGACCGACCGGAGCCTTGGCACCTACCGCCTGCAGGTCTATCCCCTCACCAGGGCCGACCAGGACGTGCTGGTCATCCAGGTGCCCGACGTGGTCCGGCCGACTACGCCGACCTTCCCGAGACCGGCGGACCCTCCTCCCGAACCCCGGCCGGAAGCTGCAGCCAAGCCACCGGCTAAAAAGGCCCGCCGCAGATCCCAGGAGATCTACCAAGCCCGGAAGCGGCCGGAGACGCCCCTACCTACCGCCCTGCCCCGGCCGGGCGGATTTCGGGGCTTCTTGGATCGGGTAACGGCCTATCTGGCGGGAGGTGGGGGATGACGCGCATCGACGAGATCATCCGGCGCCTTCTGCCGGACCTCCAGGTGCCGGCCCATCTCAACCCCTCCGATCTGCTGGACGAGGCCGTGGTCCCGCCCCAGGGCGTGGCCGACCGGGTGGCGGCCCTGCGCGACTTGGTCAGGACCGGGGGCTCCTACCGGGAGCTGTCCGGCCAGGTGGCCACCAGCGCCGATGTGGCAGTGTTCTACAGGCCGAAGTTGGCCCCGGAGCTCTCCGAGGTGGTGATCGTGGTCGGCCTGAACTGCAAGAACCACATCATCCAGAGCTGGTGCGTGAGCCGGGGCGACGTGGCGGCGTCGGTGGTGGGCCCGCGGCAGGTGTTCCGGCCGTTGCTTCTAAACGCTTGCTCAAGCTTCTTGCTGGTGCACAACCACCCGAGCGGGGAGCCCACCCCAAGTAGCGAGGATATCGCGATCACCGCCCGGCTCCGCAAGGTGGGCGAGATCGTGGGTGTGCCCCTGCTCGACCACGTCATCGTCGCGGCCGGCGGCCACTTCAGCTTCGCCGACGCGGGGCTGTTGACGGCCTGAGCCCCATTCCGTCCACCCCACACCTACGCGCCCCCCGGGGCGTGGACCTATCGGTCTGCGCTCCGGGGCATGGCGCCCTTTGAGATTCAACCCCTGACCAAGGAGGAAAACACAATGGGAAAAGAAGTACTCGTATTGAAAATCAGGAACGCCAAGGGCCTCGTCATAGGCGAGGTCGCGCTGGAGGAACCGGACGCACCGGTGGCGAAACCGCCGCGGGTCGTTTCCAGACAACAGAGCCTGCCGGAACACGATGACCGTCAGGAGACCAAGCCGGTCACCGACGCGCAGAGGCGGATGCTCTACCGGTTGGCCCTCAAGCTCGGCCACCAGGGCGACGCGGCACGCGAGTTCATCGAAAGCCGGCTGGCCGCCTTCGGAAACGGCAAGCCCGACCGCAAGACCGCCTCGTACCTCATCGACAAGCTGCAGGGCGAGGTCAAGAACAACGAAGGGGGTAGCCATGCCGCTGCCTAGTACGACCTCCGCAACGCAGCTCAGCACGTTTGCCAGCTGCCCCCGGAAGTACCGATACCGCTACCTCGATAAAGCCGAACCAGAGTACAAAGCTGTTGGCTTGGTCCTGGGCTCGGCCGTGCATAGTTCCATCGGCTGGTACTTCGAGCGGTGCCGGGACGGGCGCACCCCGTCGATAACGGAAACCCTGTCGATCACCGGCGCCGACCTCACGGCCGGGCTGAACGACAAGGTCCGGCTCGGCAAGTGGAATAAGCCCGACCTCACCAGGCACGCCTGCGCTCTGGTCGAGTGCTTTCTCCAGAAGTTCGGGGAGCTTCCGGTCATCGGAACCGAGGTGCCCTTCGAGGTCGAGCTCTACGACCCCGAGACCGGGGAAGTCCTGCCGCGCAAGTTGCTCGGATACCTGGACTTCACGGTCGAAGGCGGAGGGCTCATCGAACTGAAAACCGCTCGGTCGGAATACTCCGAGGTCGACATCGCGAGGAACCTGCAGTTCGGTGGGTACGCCTACGCCCTGCGCCAGCTGAATCTCGGCAAGCATCTGGACGTGATAGTCCTGATAAAAAACAAGACGCCGCGGATTCAGCAGGTCAGGATAGAGCCCAACCCTCGGGCCGAGCGCTGGTTCCTGGAGTCGGCTGCGGCAATCGAGCGGGCAATCCTGAGCGGCAACTACCCGCCGGCACCTGGGTTCGGCTGCGCTATGTGCGAGTACCAGGGCCGGTGTCTGGGAATCGGCGAGGTCAGCCATGCCGAAGCCGCATAGGAGAAAACCCCAGACCCGAATCCTTCATATCGACGGCGACCTCTATCTCATCCTGGCCCGGCGCGCGGACTGTATGCTGGCCCGCAAGCTCACGGGAAAAGACCGGGAGTTGGCGGAAAAGATGTTGGACGACATCCAGTTCGAGATTGAGGCGCACATCCTGGGCTACGAAGGCCCGGAATCCTGACACGATGTGTTGGCCGGCGGTTGGTCACTAAGCCAGCCGTCGGCCTTCACGTCACCGCTTGCGCTTGGCTTGACCTTGGGCGATGCGGCGCACGGCTTTCACGATGGTGACCACCTCGTCCTGCTCCTTGGGCGACATACCCCGAACTAGCCGCGTCAGTTGTTCCGCCCGCGAGTCGTCTTTCTTGGCAGGCTCGCCGGCGGCGAACAGCCCTGCTGGCGAAACCGCGAAAACCCGGCACATCTTGTCGATGGTGGACAATGTAGGTCCTCGGTCCTGCTGCTCCAGAGCTGCGACCATCTGGACCGAAAGCCCCGTACTTTCCGCCAACTCCGCCTGGGTCATGCCGAACTGCTCGCGTAGACGCTTCACCGCGCGGGCGAAGATTTCTCCGGATTTCATGACCCAGAACTTCACAGCATCCGGGTCGGGGTTACGAGCTACCTACAGTGGTATTCTCGCTCCTACTTTTCGTGGTAGTATTTTCGGTGAAGGGAGGGTCCCACATGAGCAAAGACTTCGACGAGGGGAAGGCTAAGCGCGAACTGGAAGAAGGGGCAAAGCGAATGTCCGAAAAGGACGTCGAAAGAGTCCTCGAAAGGAAGAAGGAGTTCGAGGAAAAGCTCAAAGGCGTTCCCGGCAGGCTCACAAAGATGGTCAACCAGCTCGGGCTCCTATTCGAACTCATCGGTGCCTACTGGAAGGGGGACTATCGAGAAATCCCCTGGATGTCGATCGCAACCGCCGTATTCGCGGTTATTTACTTCATGTGGCCCTTCGATCTAATCCCCGATTTCATTCCGGTCCTTGGCCTTCTCGACGACGCAGCAGTTGTGGCGCTGGCAATAGTGTCGATTCAGGACGACCTGAGGAAGTTCTGCGAGTTCAAGGGTTAATATGCATCATTAACCACGCCCTCAGACAACTACGCTACCGATATTTCACCCTGACTGTAAAGACGACGCGGGGGGTCTTGATCCAGGGGCTTGCTGATTACCCCGGCCACGGTTCTTGTTCGCTGATGTAGAGATACCCGGCCTCGCCGTCATCGTTGTCGAAGCGGTCCGATACGTCGCGCGGGATGTAGCAGGGCCGACCTTCCTCGGTCCGGCTCTTGCGGACCACGTAGTACTCCTGCCCGCACTCGCGGCAGAAGGCCAGCGGCAGCAAGACCTTTTCGCGCCCCGACCCTGGGACGAACTGCTGAGCCTGAAGGGTTATGAAGCGTTCGCTCTCGGGCTCGGGCGAGGCGTAGACCGCCTCGCCTCGTGACACGAACTGATGTAGGCGAAAGGCGAAAAGCGGCCGGTCGTGCTCGTCGCGGCACAGATAGCCGGAGAGAAGCGCTTGCCGGAGGGCGTCCTCGCAGGTCTTGCGATCGACGCCCGTGAGCCCGGCCAACTCGGCTGCGATTCCTCCGTCGCCGGACAGGGCGCGGGGCGTACACCGTACCAGCCGTCCCGAACCGTTTTCTTCTTCTCGAAGGCCCAGCGTCGATTCGATCCAGGACGAGAGCGGGTCGGCCAGGAAGGCTTTCGTGTCTCCGGTCGGCGGAGCGGTTTTCGATTCGAGGCGGTTCTTGAGGACGGAGACGAACGAGGCGTCGCCAGGAGAACGGGGCGGAGTGGCCCTGCGCAGCGTTTCGCCGATCACCCTTTCGGGCTTTACTGTGGCTCCGAAGAGCCGGGATGCGACTTCCGCTACCTCGGCCTGCTGCTCTTCCCAGGAACCGCCGCCGGCCAGCGTCGCCGAGGTGCCGACGTGAAGCATGTTGGTTGCCTTACACGCTTTTCTGACTCGGCGGACCAGCATGGCCACGTCCGCGCCCTGCCTGCCGCGGTAGGTATGAAGCTCGTCCAGCACCAGGAAACAAAGCCCCCGGGCAGCATCGACCAACTGCGCGTCCCAGGGCCGGGTCAAGACCAGCTCGAGCATCACATAGTTGGTCAGAAGAATATCGGGAGGGTTGGCGATGATCTCCTTGCGTTCGTCGTCCTTCTCCTGGCCCGTGTACCTCCTGAAGGTCACGGGCGGATGGTCCTCCGGGTAGCCGCGACACAAGAACTTTTCGAGCTCTCCCTTTTGGCTGTTGGCCAGGGCGTTCATCGGGTAGACCACGATGGCCTGGATGCCCCTGCCGCTTCCCTCTCGCAGCACGTGATCGACGATGGGAACGATGTAGGAAAGGCTCTTGCCCGAGCCCGTTCCGGTGGTGAGCACGTAGTTGTCCCCGGCCCGCGCCGCTCGGATACTCTCCACCTGGTGCCGGTGCAGTCTGAAAGGCTTCCCGTTCGCCCCGTGCTCGTCCTTGTCCGAGAAAATCTTGAGGCACTCGGCGTGCAGGACGCCGTCTTCGATGAGCTTTTCTATAGGCTCGCCCGGTTCAAAGGAGGGGTTGTGCGTATTCCGGGCGATGCCGATCACCGATTCCGGGCGATGCCGATCACCGAT
>CAYVFC010000038.1:0-57876 GCA_964450715.1 uncultured Sandaracinaceae bacterium
TGCTATCCGCGTTTTGTCCTCGCTCTCACTACGCAAAAACCGCCAAACTCGAGTCAGAGCGGCGAACAGGTTGAGAAATATTCGAGCTCGCGAGGACAGAGCGGCCGGATGCGGCTTTCGGCTCGACGAAAAGCTGGCAGAGCCATTTCGAGGAGGCGGAAGCCGCAGATGGCCCCTCTTGACCGCGAAATCATGGCGTTTCCAACCCGCTCGACGCCCTAGATACCCTCTGGCGAAGCGCGCTTCGAGACCCTGGCCGGCAGCACCGGTCGCCGCGCAGCCAGGGTCGTCGCAGCCTCGAAACGCACAGCGGAGCGGGCAAGTCGAACGAAAAAGGCGCCGCCTATCCCCAGCTTACCCGAACACCTTGAGTCAGGTCTTTTCCGGGCATCTGAGCGCTGCCCAGCTGTTCGGTCTGGAATCGCTGGACGAAATCCCCCGCGACAAAGGTCTGCATCTGCGGAACGGTGGCTCCGCCGGCTACCGCGTCCAGATCTGCGTCACCCAATTCCTGGTCCTTGCCCGCCTCGAGCGGAAGCACGAGGTACATCTTGGTCGGATCCTCTTGCAGCACCTGGATATTGACATTCGGCGGCGCTTCGAACCCGACCGATGCCTTCAAAGCCTTCTTGGGGTCCGCGATCAGCTGGTCGCGAAAATTCTTGTCAGCAACCGCCATCTTCACGATTTCCCGTTCGAAATCGGACTTCTTCACTCGGGGCGAATTATCCGCCATTTCCCTCCTCCTTTTCGGTTAGACCAAAAAACGCGCTACACGGCTTTTCGTCACCCAGTCACTGGTGAATGTCAAGGCGATTAATTAGACCGGTTCTAGTTCTTAGAACTCATTTCATAAATCCTCCCTCGTCTTTCGGGCGGGGCGACGCGGTGCTGATCGATCGGGTATACTTTACCGCACCTGTTTCCGTACAAGTGTGATATTGCACCGGGAATGAATGCATGCCGGGGGAAGAGAATGGAGGCCGGGATTTCGAACCATCGAAAGGAGGGAGAGATGAGTGAACGGGAAGACAAGAAGCCCGCGGAAGAACCGCGCGAGACCGACGAGCTGACCGAGGAAGAGCTCGAGAAGGCAGCCGGCGGTGCGTACGGGTTTTACAGGCCGGCAGACGGTGCTGTGTCGAGCCCGACGAAAGTGGGGAAACCGGTGCCTGCCATCAATTTGACCAAGAAGCTACAGCAATAATCATCGGGGCATCCTTAAAGGGAGGAGGATTCGGAGATGAGTAAGACTGCACTGGACGATTTCCGCAGCAAGTTGGCGCAGGACGAAGCGTTACGCGAGGATCTGCGAAAAAACGTCGGGGTGGGTGAAGGCGATGGTATCGGGCTCCCCATGGGCGCTCTGGTCGAATTCGCTCAAGCCCGTGGCTATGACATCAGTGTCGATGACCTTCGGACCGATGACGAGCTCGGAGAGACGGAGCTGGATCACGTCTCCGGCGGCGCCGTATTCGGAAAGATCGAGCTGGACGGCAAGGGAGACGATATGTACGCCGACAAGTGGATGGTGCTGTCCTTCAAGAGTTTCGTGACCTTGCGGTAGCAGGCGGTTCGGCTTTTTTTTTCACTTCTAGTGACCGGAAGGATGGACGCGAGGGGTATCGCGAGGGCTCGGAAAGACGAACCGGCCCCTGAGATCCGCAGCGCCGGTAGGGACGACCGGGCTCGACGCGAAGCAAATGTAGCGGGGTGTATCGCATGACGCGCGAACGTCTAGCGGACTTCGTCCCGACACTGTACGGGAATATTTTACCAGAGATATTCGAGAGCCCGCTGGCAGAGGAGCGACATGCCACCTGCGAAGAGTGCGCGATGTGTATGCCCTCCGAACCGCTGTTTTCGCCTGAGCACTATTTCTCCGAGGAAACCAGGTGTTGCACCTATTTCCCGAGCTTGCCCAACTTCGCCGTGGGCGGGCTGTTGAGTGACCGCGGCGCGAAGTGTGCCGAGGGACGTCGGCGCGTGCTGGCGGCGGTCGAAGCGAGAATTGGAACCAGCCCGATCGGGATACGTCCCCCGCGCAAGCAGGTGCTGCTGTATCGACATGGCAGATCCGCTTTCGGCCGTTCGAGAGCACTGGCATGTCCGTATTTCGATAGCGATCGGGGCCATTGCACCGTATGGGAATACCGAGAGGCGGTCTGCAGCACCTGGTTCTGCAAGTACAACGACGGTCAGGACGGGTTCGACTTCTGGAAACAACTTCTGCGCTATATGCTCGGTATGCAGCGCGTGCTGGTGCTTCACGCGTTGCGCGAGCTACAATGCGAGCCGAGTCGATTTATCTGTGACGGCGACGACGGATCGAGCCTGGACCGCTACGATCTGGACGACGAACCGCCGAGCGAAAAAGCCTATACCGATCTCTGGGGTGAATGGGTAGGCCGCGAGCCGCAGTTCTTTATGCGCTGTTACGAAATCGTCACCGAGCTCGACCGGAAGAGTTTCCGGATACTCGGCGGTATCGATAACGATATTGCGCTATCGCTGTTGCGCAAGCGTTATCTGGCCGTACGCGAGCCGCGATTGCCGGATAGGCTCGTGAAGAATCCGGAGATGAAGGTCGAGCGGCTTTCCGATGGAAGCTATCTCTTGACGAGCTATCTCGCTGGCGATCAGATACGTATGCGCAAGCGACTGTTCGATCTGCTCGAGTGCTTCGACGGTCGAGCCGCGACCGGGCGGGTACGCTTCGAGATCCGAGCCCGGACGGGCTTGAACCTGTCGGACGCTCTGCTCACCAGGCTCCACCAGCATCGAATCCTGGTCATCCCGGAAAACCGATAGGGTACAAGCGCGGCGTGGTCCGTCGTGGAGGGGGTGAAAAAGTGAAGCGGCACCCCTCATTCGTCTGCTCGTTTGTCATCTCGACCGGGCGGCGAGCCAGCGCGCGAGGGCGAGGCGGCCACGGGCGCGCACCTCGGTGTCGAGCCGCATGTTTTCCCTGGTCTGGCGTACGGCGGCCGGGACCTCGGCGAAGTCGGCGGCCCGCGCACCGAGCAGCGCTTCGACCTGCTCGCGATGGTCGAGCAACCTTCCCAGGGCTTCGACCAATCGGCGGGTGAGAAAGGGCGCCGCGCACCGGGCGCGAAGCGGAACGAAATGCGATTCGATGAAGGCCCATAGCTCGTCGCCGAGGGATCGGTTTTCGACCAGGGCGGAGAAGTAAACGGTTACGTCCTGCATCGCTACCACTTGCTCGTCGAGCACGAGCTCGATGGCGCGCGTACGAAGCGGGGCGGCCTCGAAGCAAGCCAGGGTGATCAGAGCGCGCCGCTTGCCGGCCGGGTCGGGATCGGTCCGGCTTCTATCGAGCAGAAGCTGGAACAGAGCCTCGTCGCCCCGCCGCGCCGCCACCAGCCAGGCGGTGTCGAACAGGTTGGGGTCGAGCGGTTGTCGGCCGTCGAGATCTGCCCGCATTCGCTGGTCCAGATCGGCCCCGAGACCGGGGTGTCGCCCGACGCCGGCCAGCGAGCGCAGTAGGGCCGCGCGCAGAAGGCTGCGGTCATTGCGCCGCTGCTCGTCGCCTTCGAGATCCGTCGGGTCATCGGCGACGAGCTCCAGCGTCGGTGCGAGCAAACCGTGGATCCAGCCGCGGAAGGCGTCCTTCGAGCCGTCGCTCACGCAGAGCCGTTCGAGGGTAGAGAGTCGATTGGCGACCTCAGCGGCGATCGCGTGGTCGGGCAACCGGGCCGCCTGCTGCAGCAACTCGACGAAGTCGTCCAGCTCGAGTCGCCGCGAGCGAAACAGGGCCCAGCAGTCGGACAGCAGGGCGACGACCTCAACCGGTCCCAGCCGATCCAGCTGTGTACCGAGCGCCCGCAAGTCGGGCCTCTGGTAGCGAACGCGATAGAATCCCGCACCGCCGGCGTTACCGCATACCCACTTCAATCGGTCGCTTTCCAGCTCGATCTCGATTTCCTGTTCGCGCATGGGCAGCGAGCGACGCTTCACCCCCTGCTCGTCCTCGTACCGGACCACCAGCGGGATGATCCACGGGTCGCTTTCGCCTGCCGCCTCCGGATCGAGCCTGAAACGCTCCTGTCGCAGGATCATCCGTCGGCCGAGTCGCGAGAGGCTCACCACCGGGTAGCCGCCGCGACCCAGCCACCCGTTGGCAATCTCGGCTACGGGCTGTTCCGAGGCCTCGGCGAGAGCATTCCACAGGTCGTCGGCCACGGTGTTATCAAACCGGAAGCGTTGCATGTAGATACGGATACCTCGCTGAAAGGTCTCTTCGCCCAGGAAGCCCTCGAGCATACGCAGCATGGCGCCGCCCTTTTCGTAGGTGATGGCGTCGAAGTTCTCGGTGGCCTGCTCGGCGCTGGCGACCTCGCAGCGGATAGGGTGGGTGCTCTGCAGGGCGTCGAGCCGCAGCGCGGTCTGCCTGCCCTGCTCGAAGTCGTCCCACATGCGCCAGCCGGGCTTCCAGGCGTCGACGATCTTGTAGGCGATCCAGGTGGCAAAAGCCTCGTTCAGCCACAGGTCGTTCCACCACTTCATGGTCACCAGGTTGCCGAACCACTGGTGCGCCAGCTCGTGGGTGATCACCTCGGCCACCCGTTTACGCACGCCGAGCGGCGCCCGCTGCTCGTCGAGCAACAAGACGACCTCGCGATAGGTGACGCATCCCGCGTTCTCCATGGCACCGGCCTCGAAGTCGGGCACCCCCACCTGGTCGAGCTTGCCGAAGACATAGCGCTCGGCGAAGTAGGACTCGAGCATGGGCAGCACCGAGACGGCGGCTTGCTGGGCGAAAGCGGTCAGCGATACCTTTTCGGGCACGGCCCAGGTGCGCACCGGAATGGAGCCGGCCAGCGCCGGCGGGCTCGCGGACAGCTCCCCGAACACCATCGCCACCAGGTAACTGCTCAGCGGCGGCGTGGGTGTAAAGGCGACCCGCTTGCGGCCGCCGCCGATCGGCGTTTCAAGAGCGATGGCGCCGTTGGAAATGGCGGTCAACCGTTCGGGTATTTCCAGGTTGAGCTCCCAGACCGCCTTGAACCCCGGCTCGTCCAGGCAGGGAAATACCCTTCGCGCATCGGACGCCTCGAACTGGGTTACGCCCATCTCGCCGGCCTGGTAGAGGCCGCGCAGGTCCCGGTGAACGCGGCCCCGCCAGGAGAGCTCGAGCAGCACAATACCGCTGAGCTCCCGGTTATATATAAAGCTGATCGTCTCCGAGGCCTTGTCGACCCGTACGCCGGCCGCTTCCAATCCCTTAGAGTCCCGGGCGGTCGCGCTGTCGATATCGAGCATGGCGCCGTGCAGGACGATTTCGCGGGTCGGGCGAGCGAGCTCGAGCTCGGCGCTTCCGTGCGCCGAAAACGACCGTTGTTCCAGGTCCGGAGCCACCGTGTAGGCGTATCGCACCGCCCTGGTGGCGGCCGACAGTCTGAAGTTGCTCTTGCTCACGGCGATGTCGCCAGAGCACATCTCACTCTTGCCGCTTGCTCGTCAATACATCTGCTGAATTAGAGGCTGCGCTTGCGTATCAGAGCGCGCACTTATTCGCGAGTTACGCCCAGACGCGCTGCGGTCTGCGTTGCGCTCACCATGGATGGGCTGTAACTTCACGCCGGCACGCGCTTTTCGCCGCACGAGGATGCGCATCCCCCCTGGTTCGCAAAGTGCACCATTCGGGGATTATGATTAGGAGGTCCGCACAGTGCCCACCGTACGAGCCACACCACCGATGAGAATCGTTTTTCCGTTCCTGATGGCGGCCGCGTTCATCGGGGCGTGTTTCATCGGGGCGTGTAGCGAGGCGGTGACCATGCAGGAACCGCTCGACGGAGCGAGCGCGGCCGACCCGGCCGACGCGGGTTATCGATATGCATTGATGGGGAGCACGCCGGATGACGTGCTTTGCGTTTACCAGGAAAGCATTGCCGGTCCTGTGGACTATTGTCTGCAGGAACAATACAGGACGATGTTCTCGACCATACTGGCCCATCTCGACGAGCCGGATCTCGGGCTGGAAGATACCCACAGAGTAGACGAGATCGATTTCTAGAAATGGTTTCAAAACCCCCGGACCGAGTATTTCGGAGCGCGGCGGCCCCAGCTGCAAGGCGCGACGACGAGGAATAGCGGGGCTATTTCGAGGAGGAGCAACGCAGCAGATGGGGCCGCCCCGCCCGAAAGACGACGGGAGGGGTTTTGAAACCACTTCTAGGGTCGGACCACCTGTAGCAGGTTGCTCCTGGCGTCGGTCCAGGTGACGGGCAGGCCGAAAACGCGCACGGGCGCCGCGCCCACCAACAGGGGCTGCAGCGCGCTCCGCCGTCTGGCCATCAACACCCAGCGCGCCCGTCCGCGCGGCGGTAACCGGTTTTTTGTGCTTCTTTACCGCCGTTCCCTTACCCGCTTATCCTACCCTCGTGCCCCATTATCGGGTACTGTAGTCCAGGGTCGGACATGTCGCCTACATTAAATGGCTGGTAATCTACGAAACCCTAAATATTCAGTACGGTATTCAGTTAAATATTTAGAGTTAGATAGAAATCCACGGTGAGGAGGTTCGAGGTGAAATTGCTTACCAGGTCGAAGAAAGCGTTGGTTCTTCTGGCTGTTTCGCTGGGATTTTCGCTGATCGGCGGAGACGTTCTCGCGAGTAACATCAAGCGAAGCTGTAGCGCGAACTACTATGGAACCGTGAACTATTTCAAATACAAACATAATGATCGCGACCAGTTTTTTGGCCTACCTAGCGGAGTGGTTAACGTGAGTTATAGAGAGCTCCCGTTTACGGCGGAAGGCGGTTGCGGTCGGCTCGTTCCCAATCGATGTCGCGCCCGAGCCCGCGATAAGCTACTGGCCTGCGCCAAGGCGCACGCGAGCTCTCCCGATCAAATACCCGAAGCATGTGGCCCCAATGCCATGAAAACATATCCAATCCAAAATCTACGTTCCACTCTGAAAGAAAAGTTTTGCGGACCATTGGATTCGAGGGATGGTATCAAAATAACGAAACTCATCCCGCAACCGTATAAGGTCGGTGTGACGATCGGTGTTCATATCAGAGGAAACGACGACTGCGGTAAAAAGAACCCCGGAACGGTCATTGTAGACGGGAAAAGATACCGCGCCTCGGGAAACAAGATATATCTTTCGCAGCCGGTCAAGACCATGGAGCTTTCTTGTCCCTAATATTCGCCGCGAGTCGCTTTCGTCAAATTCTCGATACGATCATTAAACGAACCGAGGCAGCAGGTGCGATTCTCTATCTAAACGGCTCAAGAGGATTGTACCGAGCGGCATCACTTGGCGAGTATCTATCGCTCAATGTTTTGGATAGTGAAGTGGACGGGGTTTGGGGCTCGGAGACCTCAGAACAAGATACGCAGTCGGGTACCCTAACCGATTCCCAGAATGCGAATATCGAAGAGATCATCCGGTGGCGAATTGCTCGCATGAAAGCTCCTTCGCCCTCGGAAGAGACTACCCTAGAGCACCGCCACCACCGGTACGGATCAACCTGGCCACGGTCACCCTTTGGGGCTACGAGTCGACTGCCCCGGTAGCGCGGCCGATCCGTGCGGAGGGGTAGAGCAAGAAGCGGTGCTTCCCACGGTCTATCCGAGACATGGGTTACCCGGCCCGTTTTTCGCATAGGCGTTTGAAGTTGAGAAGCTGGCGGCGCATCATGATCAGATCGCCTCCCGGCAGCGTCAGGCGCATGAGCGGACCCAGCAGGCCCTCCGGATAACGCAGTACCAGCTTGGCCAGAAGCCGGCACTGGTTCTCGCCTTGCGGGACGATGAGATAGCTTATGGCGCAATCGCCTAACAAGCCCCCGCCGGGCAGCCTCGTCTTGATGCGCATGGTTACCTGCCTGTCGCGCTCGAAGGAGACCACCTCGAATATGAACATCATACGCTGGCCCACGGCCAGCTCCTCGAGCTTCGGAATGAGCTCCTGCGGGCTACGGCGGCCGAGATTGTCGATCCAGTCGTAGCTATAGGGCGCCACCCGCATCTGGCATAGCCACTTGTATATCGTATCCGGTTGCGCCTGGATGGTCACGCCCCGGAAGTAGCTGTCGTCGACCCGATCGATGACCGTATCGCACGGGTAGGCGGTCTCCCGCTCGTGCGGCTGCGTTCCCCAGCTACGGGTTACCGACCTCATGATCCCGCGTCGTCCCCTCTTCGCCTTACCGGGTACCCGGAAGGTCGAGCCGCATGATTGCGTTGTCGTTGTCCGAATCATTCCAGAAGAGACCGGCGTCCGAAACGGCGATTTCCGTCCTGTCCATGGTATCCGGAAAGCGCAGCAGTTCCTGGTTCTGTCCGGACTTCAACGGCACACGAAAGACCGAATCTTGATCCGACCCCCAATCTAACCAGTAGACGTACCCGTCGTAAACGACGAACGAATCACCGTTCAAGTATAACGCGCGATTCGTCGTTTCCAGACCCTGCCTGGCAATTCGCATGACTGTATCCTCCCCAAACCCCTCGGCCGCTACTATCAGGTCATCACCGACGACCTCGAGTAATTGAACTTCGTCGTAACTCTGGCCCCAGTCCGTCAACACGCTCTGGGTCCAGGTCTGCTTGTCGAAAGAGACGATCTCGATCCAAATGTTCAGATTCAGTCCGTTGACTGCAACGTAGACGGTTTCGTCGTCGACTCCTATCGCGCCACAGTAGGCGTCCGTCTGCGCATCGGAGACCTGCGCTACCTGTGCCATGGTCCCTCCGGACTTGTCGAACGCGTACAGAGCGAGCTGGTCGTCGATCAGGTAGAGGTGGGTCGCGTCCTGGGTCACGCAGTCGCTGACGCGGATCGATGCCCCCAGTTGCTCGGGAACGCCCGATCCACCTGCGGGCGCGCGCCAGAGCGTCAGGTTCCAGTCATCATTAAGGTCGGCCATGTAGTAGACGTGGGAGTCGTCTACCAGGAGAAACCCGCGATACGCCTTGTAAACCTCATCGACGATCACCTCCTGCGGGCCGCCCGAGATGGACGCCCGCGCGATCTTGCCCTCCTGTACGTAGTTCCGGAGGTCGTCCTCCTTGCCCCAGTCGGTCCAATAAATGTATGCCCCGCGGACGACCATGGTACCGAGCCTCCCGTCGCCGTGAGTGACAACCGTGTGAACCTCGCAGGTGTCGGATACGCCGCAAACCAGAGGCGGCTCGCAGGGAACCAGCACCGAGCAGGGATCGCCTTGCCTCGCCCCGACGGTACCGCCATCGGTCGCGCTGTCGGCGCCGGTATCGAGAACACCTGCCTCGCGGCCTTTAAAGATGTCCTCGGCCCGAGCGTCCGTGGCGCTGCCGGCGTCTGGGCTTTGTCCATCAACGTCGGCAGCGGCGTCCGCTCCCGTATCGGAAGGCGGAAACGCCAGGTCGCGGCAAAACTCCTGGTTGCATTGCATCCTGGCGCTCAGCGAGCTGCACTGGTCGTCCGAGTCGCAGCCGAGGTCGCACTGCCGGGCGGGCTGGCCCTCGGCACAGCGAAGCGAATCGGGGAGCACGCTGCGCACCACGGTCTCGTCGTCGCGTTTGAAGCGCCGGAATACTTCCTCTCGCGTGACCATCTCCCGGCTCTCGATGAACTCCACCATCGCCTCCCACAGGGAGCGACCGCGGTCGGTGTAGCTCTCGGCCAGACGCTGGAGCTTGCGGTGGTAGGCGCGAATGGCCATACCGAACATGTCAGCGCTCACCTTGCGGCGTACGCCCTGTGCGTCGAGCTCCCTGGCCAGCTCCAGAAAGACCTGGTTCGCGATGTGAGCCAGCGGCGCGCGCACCCCGCCTGAGGTGGCCAGCTGCGCGATCAGCACCGTGGTCTGCCGGACGATGGAATCTATCAGAAGGCGCACATTCATTCGCAGACCTCGAAACAGAGGAAAACGACCGTTCTTGCTCTTTCATATTACCGGTATCGAGCCGCTTGAGAAGATGGCAAAATTGCCCTCACCCGTGTGGTCGCGAAAGAGGCGGACCAGCTTTAACCAAACGGCACGGCGCTTGCTCAGATCATGGGCACGGCAGAGCGAGCGTTCTAACTGACAACTCTCGGGAAGTGATTCATTCAATCTGATTCTTGATGGATTACGATATCCGGTTTGGCCTTGATCGCGCGTTCCAAGTCGAAAGATGACCACAACAGTTGAGCCTCCGAGAAATGTTCGATCATCCAGGGAGTGAGTCGTTTGAAGAACGAATCCCGAAAAATGAGGGCCTTCGGCAAGGAAGCTCCCTCGACCCTGTAGATGGCGACTTTCGATCCATACCTCCATAACGTTTTCGGAGGCGGAACGCCCTGCGTACAGACAGCGCGCGCCTTGAACCGCGGCACGAGAAACAGCTCGGTTGTCTCGTCCAGGCTCAAGTTGGCGAAACGCGAGTAGGCGCCGGGGGTGTGCGTTCTCTCGACGATCTCGAATTCCTCGAGTCTTCTCGGCTTTACAATCGGATGATGTTCGCCGATCGCTTCCATCAATGCCCGATAACTAAAATAGGCGCCCAGGTCCGTCCAATGGGGATCAGACAAAAAATACATGCGGTACTCGCGTTTTCGTCGCACGAGATGCGGAAATGAATCGATAACGGGAAAAGCCGGGCTGAGCTTTCGTAGAGCCTGGGCCAGCCGGTAGGTGTTGGTCTCTTCTTTGGCGCAGGAAAACTGGGGCGCGGTGGGTAGATAGACCGCCACCTTGGGGGGCACGAGAAACAGATAATAGCTGATGCCGTGCTTTTGCAGCTCTTTCCAGTACCCAAACCGTCGCCTTGCCAGGCTCTCGATCTCCTCCGGGCTCTTCATGTAGCCGCGGCACCCGCTCTTTCCCGGCACGTTTTCGAAGATCCAGCCGTCGCTGCGAATGCGGACTTTACGAAACGGAACCACCTTCAATCCGTAAAACAGAGCGTTGCTGTACATCCAGGTCATCCAGTCACGCAGGCCGAAGTGGTCATTGTAGTAACGCTCGAAACGCCTGGGGAAGGCCGCCAGCTCGTCAAGATCGGCGGGAAACGGAGGTCTCTGCGCCAGCCGGCGGTGTTCGCTGGAGGACGCTTCGGTTCTCACCCCCAAAACCTGGGCGACACCGGGCAAGAGAATCAGTGCCATAAAGGCAACGCTAATCAACCATCGCTGCGAAGAAGAGCCCGTCATCGATCAGAACCTGAAATAGAGAAAGGGCCGGAAGGTGGTTGCCGCGATGCTCACCATGGATGCCGCCAACAACAGGAGAGGTATGGCGCACGTCAAGTACCGAACGGAAGTCCTGGCCGAGGCGGAAAGGGCCGCGTAGCGTCGAACCGGAGCCGGCGTCGACAGGATCACGCCCAGGAAAGCCACCAGCAGGATTTGATTGTCTACCAGGGTGGAGTCGAGCGAACCGAACGCAGCGCCGAACAAAGGACTAAACATCGTCGACAGGTAGTTGATGGCTTCGGATAGGTTCTTTGCCCGGAAGATGACCCAGCCTACCGCTACCACCGACATCAGATAGATGTGGGCCAGCGGGCGCGGCAATCCGCGAATGATTCTACCCAGCCGGCCTCTTTCGATGACCAGGAAGGTCCCGTGGAAGACTCCCCAGGCCAGGAAGTTACTGCTGGCCCCGTGCCATAAACCGCACAATAGAAACACCGCCCAGAGATTGAAATAAGTACGCAATCGGCCTGCCCGATTCCCCCCCAGGGGGATGTAGAGATAGTCTCTGAACCAACTGGAGAGAGATATGTGCCATCGCCGCCAAAACTCCGTGACCGAACGGGATATGTAGGGGTAGTCGAAATTCTCCCGGAACCGGAATCCGAACACCCTGCCCAGCCCGATCGCCATGTCGGAGTACCCGGAGAAGTCGAAGTAAATCTGGATGGTAAAGGCTATCAGACCGCACCAGGCCAGCGAGGGAGTAAGGGATCCCGGGTGGGCGCCGAAGGCTTCCTGCACCAGGCCCCCTACCGAATCGGCTACCAGCACCTTCTTTGCCAGGCCGAAGCAGAAACGGACCAGCCCTTCGGAAAAGTCCTCGAGCCGAATACTACGATTGGTTATCTGGGTCGCTATATGGTTATAGCGAACGATGGGTCCCGCCAATAGCTGCGGAAACAGGCTGATGTAGAGTCCCAGGTAGAAAGGGTTGCGCAGAACCTGGGTCTGCTTTCGATAGACATCGACCAGGTAGGATATCGCCTGGAAGGTGAAAAAAGAGATGCCGATCGGTAGATGGACGGGCTGAAGCGTCGGCCACTCGGCGTCTAAAAGTAAGCTTATCGAATCGTAAAAGTAATTGGCGTATTTATAGGTGCCGAGCAGAAGTAGATTGCCGGCGACCGAAACGGTCAGCACTGACCGGGCAAACGCCGGCCGCGAGGCATGAATCAGAAGCCCGGCGAGGTAGTTGAAGATGACGGAACAGATGATGAGAAAAACGTAGGCGGCTTCTCCCCAAGCGTAGAACAGTAGGCTCGCAAAAAGCAGTATACCATTCTGAATGCTCAGGCGGTTCCTGAAGAACAGGCAGGCCAGGATAACGGACGGGAGAAAGAGAAATACGAACAGCGGCGAGCTAAAGACCATGGATATCCGATTTCCGAATGCTAGAGCACATCTCCTCGAATAGCGAGTCGTATCGGGGGATGATCGTCTTCCAGTCGTAGCGGGCGACGTGCCGGCGCACGGCGAGTCCCGCCCGGCGGTCACGGCCGTCAAACAGCGATCGCAACCGGCGAACGAGCGCGCTCGGGTCGGCGTCGTCGTAGAAATAGGGCTCGAACTCCGGCGAGCCAAACAGCTCTGGGTAGGAAAGCCTGCGGGGTAGGCAGGGAAGGCACTCGCAGTACAGGGCCTCGGCGATGCTGATGCCGAAAAAGTCCTGGTAGGAGGTCACCGGCAATACGTCCGAGCGCCAGAGCCAGCTCGCGTACTCGACAGGTGAATCGACGTATCCGAACTTTAAGATACGGTGTGCAAGCCGCTTCTCGGCCTGCTCGAACTCCGGCGGCACCTTGCCGAAGCGCTCGCCCAGGACTACCAGCCGGAAATCGACTCCGCAGCTGTCGAGGTCGTAAAGAGCGGAGAAAAAGGCGGCCGGATTCTTGTCGCTCTCCCAGCGGTGGTTCCAGAGCACGACCGGTGCGGGGTTCGCCGGTCCGGCCGGACGGTCATCCTCTGGCAAACGATCCGCATCTAGACGGCCGAGGTCGATGCCCAGCGGAAGCACGGCGCTCTTCTGCTGAATTTGGCCGATGCTCTGCAGCAGGTTGTTGTCGGGAAAGTGCTTGAGAAAGGGCCGGAGCGCCTCCAGGAAGCTCTGGCGGTGGAACTCGGAGTTGAACAGCACGCGGTCGGCCGAGAGCGCGGACTGGAAGTTGATGAACCCGTAGTGCTTGTCGCGCTGGTTGATGATGTCACGATCGGTGGGCGACCAGGGGTAGGTAAGCTGGTTCTCATGGAAGTAGAAGGCGACGGGCACGCTGGCGAACCGCCGGCGCGTGAGCGCCAGGAATCCGGATAGGTCGAGCATGTCAGTGGCCACGATCAGGTCGGGCGCCTGCTCGATCGGTAGATCGAGCAAACGTTGCGCGAGGCTCACGCTGCCCCCGTGCATCCGCCACTTCCAGTAGCGCCCGGGCAGGGTGAGCAACTGAACCCGGTGCCGGCTGTGCCGGGCCACCCCGTCGGCCCAGGCCGCGTGCGAGCCGGTGTAGTAGGGTTCGACGATGGCGATCTTCATGCCCCGTCCCCCTACCATGGAAAGAACGGAATTTCCGCTCCGCGAGGCCAGTCGCGGGCAACGGCCGCGGACCGAACGAGAGTT
This sequence comes from uncultured Sandaracinaceae bacterium, assembly GCA_964450715.1. Classification (GTDB taxonomy): domain Bacteria; phylum Myxococcota_A; class Polyangia; order Polyangiales; family JAFGIB01; genus CAYVFC01. The sequence continues at coordinate 13,811 of CAYVFC010000038.1, forward strand.
GGATGAACGTTTCCGGACATTTGTTCAGGCAACCGCACCCGTTATTGTATCGGGAGCGTTGACGCGGTATCGGTACGGGCCACGGATCATGCCCGTACGAGCGACCGAGTCCGAGCGGCTACCCGGCTGGCTGAGGGTCCCGATGCCCTCTGGTCCGGCCGTCGTTCGTCTGCAGCGGAGCCTGCGCCGGGCGGGCCTGAGCACGGTGTGCCAGCAGGCGCGCTGTCCCAATCTGGGGGATTGCTGGGGGGCGGGAACGGCCACCTTGCTGCTGCTCGGCGCCACCTGTACGCGCTCGTGCCGCTTCTGCGCGGTCGGTTCCGGCCATCCCAACGGCAAGACCGAACCGAAGGAGCCGGTCGAGGCAGCGCGGACGGTGGAGGCGATGGGGCTCGGCCACGTGGTGCTGACCGTGGTTACCCGGGACGATCTGCCCGACGGCGGCGCCTGCCACCTGATCGAGACCGTCCGACAGGTACGTCGCCGCTGCCCCTCGATCTCGGTGGAGATGCTGGTGAGCGACTTCGCCGGCCGGCGCGAGCCGGTGACCGAGGTGGTGCGGCAAGCGCGGCCCGACGTGTACGCCCACAACGCCGAGGTGGTCCCCACCCTGCAGCGGACCATGCGCGACGCCAGGTGCTCGTGGCAACGGTCGCTCGATTCGCTGCGCTGGGCCAAGCAGGCCGGGGCAACCGTGACCAAGTCCTCGCTGATGGTGGGCTGCGGCGAGACCGACCAACAACTGCTCGACGCCATGGGCGAGCTGCGGGAAGCCGGGGTCGCGCTGCTGACCCTGGGCCAGTACCTGAGGCCGACTTCGAAGCACGCTCCGGTCGCGCGCTACGTGCCGCCCGAAGGTTTCGAGCAGTACCGCCGGGCGGCGCTCGGTATGGGTTTCCAGGCCGTGGCGGCCGGGCCGCTGGTGCGCTCAAGCTACCACGCCCACCGCCTGTACAAGGAACGATTCGCGCAAGAGCGTGGAGATCCGGCCGGCGGCGTTGGCGCCGATTCGCTGCTCTCGCCGGCTGGATAGATAGGTGAAGGGGATGGAACTACAACAAGAAAGGCACACGCTGGCCATGTCCAGGCGCAGGCGGGACCTCTTTCAGGTGATCGGTCCCGACGGGTGCGCCGACCCGGAGACCGATCCGGGGCTCGACGTCGAGCTGGTGCGCCGCATTTACCAGGCGATGGTACGCACGCGGGTGGTCGACCAGCGCATGTTGGCACTGCAGCGGCAGGGACGCGTGAGCTTCCACGTGGGCGCGCGGGGCGAGGAGGCGGCCATCGTGGCCTCGGCCGCGGCGCTGCGGCCGCAGGACTGGATCTTCTCCTGCTACCGGGAGATCGGCGCGGCGCTGTTCCGGGGCTTCGAGCTACAGGCCTACGTGGACAACATGTTCGGCAACGCCAACGATATGGTCCAGGGCCGGCAGATGCCCGATCACATCAGCGGAAGGCAGATTCGCTTCGCCTCGGTGAGCTCGGTGATCGGAACCCAGATCGCCACCGCCGTCGGGTTCGCCTGGGCCGCCCGGATGAAGAAAGAGGACCTGGTCGCGGCCGTCTACTTCGGCGACGGCGCCACCAGCGCCAACGACTTCCACGGCGGGATGAACTTCGCGGGCGTCTTCAAGACCCCCACCGTCTTTTTGCTGCGCAACAACGCCTGGGCCATCAGCGTGCCGGCCGAGCGACAGACCGCGGTGGCCTGTCTGGCCGACAAGGCAGCGGCCTACGGCGTGGAAGCGGTGCGCTGCGACGGCAACGACGCGCTGGCCGTCTACGGCGCGGTGCGTGGCGCGGTCGAGCACGCAGCCTCGGGCGGCGGAGCCACGCTGGTTGAAATGGTGACCTACCGCATGGGTCCGCACACCACGGCCGACGATCCCACGCGCTACCGCGCGCAAGCCGAGGTAGAGCAACACGAGGCCGACGATCCGGTCGGGCGGCTGCGGCTGCACCTGGAGAGCCGGGGCGCCTGGTCACCGGCCGAGGAACAGCAGCTGATAGAAACGGTGACCGAGGAGCTGAAGCAGTGCGTGGAGCGGGCGGAAAACGCGCCGGCCCCGCCGCTCAGTACCATTTTCGGTCCGGTATACGCCGAGCAACCCGAGCACCTGCGCGAGCAGCAACAGCAGTGCGAGAGCGGACCGCGCGCCGCCAAGAGATAAACGAGGAGTATCGATCATGCCGCTGATGAACATGATTCAGGCCATCAACTCGGCGCTGGCCGAGGAGATGGCGCGCGACGAAAGGGTGCTGGTGCTGGGCGAGGACGTGGGCAAGCTGGGCGGCGTGTTTCGCGCCACCAGCGATCTGCAGCAGCGCTTCGGCGAAGAGCGGGTGATCGACACCCCGCTCTCGGAGACCGGCATCGTGGGAACCGCCATCGGCATGGCGCTGTACGGCCTCAGGCCGGTGGCCGAGATCCAGTTCGCCGATTTTCTCTACCCGGCCATGGATCAGATCGTGAACGAGGCGGCCAAGTACCGTTACCGCTCCTCGGGAGAGTTCTCCTGTCCGCTGGTCATCCGCGTACCCTCGGGCGGCGGGGTCAAGGGTGGGCTGTATCACTCGCAGTCGCCCGAGGCCATGTTCATCCATACCGCGGGATTGAAGGTGGTCTGCCCGTCCAACCCGTACGATGCGAAGGGCCTGTTGCTGAGCAGCATCCGGGATCCGGATCCGGTGCTCTTCTTCGAGCCCAAGCGCATCTACCGCACTGCACGGCAGGAGGTACCCGAGGGCGACTGCGCGGTGGAGCTGAGTCGGGCGCGGGTGGCGCGAAGCGGTTCGCAGGTCACGGTGCTCTGCTGGGGCGGCATGCTGGTCGAGGCGCTGGCCGCGGCGGAACGGGCGGAAGCGGAAGGCGTGGACGCCGAGGTAATCGACCTGCGAACGCTCTGGCCGGTTGATATGGATACCATCGTCAAAAGCGTGCAAAAAACCGGGAGGCTGATGGTGGTGCACGAGGCCCCGCGGGCCTGCGGCTTCGGCGCCGAGCTGGTGGCGGAGATCTGCGAGAAGGTCTTCGAGCACCTGGAGGCGCCGCCGCGGCGGATCACGGGCTGGGATACCCCCTTCCCCTGCACGCTGGAGGACGAGTACCTGCCGCTGGCCCACCGCATCGAGCCCGCGCTGCTGGAAACCGCGAAGTTCTGAGGCTCGAGATGGCGCTTTTCGAGTTCAAGCTGGCCGATATGGGCGAAGGGGTGACCGAGGGCGAGGTGGTGGCCTGGCACGTGAAGACGGGCGACCGGGTAGCCGAGGACGAACCGGTGGTGGAGGTGATGACCGACAAGGCCACGGTGGTGATCGGAGCGCCGCGCGCGGGCAAGGTGGTCAACCTGCGCGCCCGGGTCGGCGAAACGGTCCGCGTGGGCGACGTGCTGGCCGTGATCGATACCGGCAACGGTGTGAAGGTCTCAGCCGAATCGATCGGGCGCGCGGAAGCGAGCCCGGTCGCCGGTGCGCTAGATGCGGCAGGGGCCGGGGCGACCGCCGGTGCGGCCGCGGCCTCCTCCATCGAGACACGGGGCGGGGTCGCAGGTGCGGCCGGCTCCGCGAACACGCCAGGGCCGGCGGTTGCGGACAAGCCGCTGGCCACGCCGGCCACCCGAGCGCTGGCACGCAAGCTGGGTGTCGACTTGAACGAGGTGGCCAAGGGCATCGGCCGGAACCGGGTGAGCAGCCAGGACGTGCGGGCCTGGGCCGAGCAAAAGCGGGGCCACGCCGCCGGCGGTCCCGAACTCGGAGGGCTCAAGCCAGCGCCGCCGGCCGAGAGGCGCGTCCCCTTCGTCGGGATCAGGCGCCGTATCGCCGAGCGCTTGCAGCAGGCCAAGAACACCGCCGCCCACGTCACCTTTGTCGAGGAGTGCGAGGCCGATCAGCTGATCGAGGCCTGCGAGAGGCTGAAGCCCGAGGCCCGGCAGAAGGGCATCGAGCTGACCTTCCTGCCCTTTATCGTCAAAGCGGTGGTAGCGGTACTGAAGAGGCACCCCTATCTCAACTGCTCGCTGGACGAGGCGGCCGGCGAGCTGGTGATGCACGACTACTATAATATCGGCATCGCCACCGCTACCGAGCAGGGTCTGCTGGTGCCCGTGGTCAAGAACGCGCAGCAGCTAGATCTGCTGGGGACGGCGGCCGAGATCCAGCGCCTGGCCGCCGGCGCGCGCCGGGGGGAGCTGCAGGCGGCCGAGCTGGGCGGCTCGACCTTCACCGTCAGCTCGCTCGGCAAGCTGGGGGGGCTGCTCGCCACGCCGCTCATCAACCTGCCCAACGTGGCCATCATGAGCGTTCACCGCATCAAGCAGCAGCCGGTGGTGCGCCAGGGGGAGATCGCGATCGGGAACGTGATGCTGCTGGCGCTCTCGTTTGATCATCGTATCGTGGATGGTCAAGAGGGCGCGGCCTTCACCTGCGAGGTGGTCGAGGCCCTTCAGGATCCCGACCGACTGCTACTGCAAGACGAGGCTTGAAGAACCATGCGAGGAAAGTGGTCCGATGACGAAGCAAAATCGTTCGTAACCCGCTACGCGAAGCGGCAGATCGGGCGGGACATCGCGCTGCTGGTGTACGGCTCGCGATTGATCGGCCGCGACCGCAGCCTGGTGCTGCACGGCGGCGGCAACACCTCCCTGAAAACCCGCTGGCCCGACGACATGGGCCGGCAGACCGAAGCGCTACTGGTCAAGGCCAGCGGCCAGGACCTGGAGGAGATCGAGCCCGAGGGGTTCTGCCCGCTTCGCCTCAAGTCGCTGCGGGAGCTGAGAAAGCTCGAAGAGCTCGACGACGAACAGCTGGCCGACGCCCTGAACCCCAGGATGCTGCGCCCGCGCGGCGCGCGGCCCTCGGTGGAGGCGCTGCTGCACGCCTTTGTCCCCCACCGCTTCGTCACTCACTCGCACGCGGACGCCATCCTGGCGCTGCTCGACCAGAAAAGCGCTGCCAAGCTCTGCCGCGAGGCCTTCGGCAGGAAGCTGGCCGTGGTCCCCTTCTTCATGTCCGGCTTCGCCCTGGCGCGGAAGGCCATCGAGGTCTACGAGGCCAGCCCGAAGGTAGAAGGGCTGCTGCTGCTCAAGCACGGCCTGGTCACCTTCGGCGACACCGGTCGCGAGAGCTACGAGCGGCACCTGAAGGCGGTGGAAGCGGCCGAACGCTTCCTCGGCAAGAAACGGCGGCGGCGCTCGGCCTCCCGCCGGGTGCGGCCGCGAAAGGGGGCGGAGTACGGACAGGTCGGGCCGGTTTTGCGGGGAAAACTGGGATCGGCCGACGGCCGCTACGTGCTGGAGCTCCGGCAGGACCAACGGATCGGCGAGTTCGTCAACAGCCCGCTTCTCGACTCGCTCTCGCAGCGCGGACCGGTCACCCCTGACCACGTGGTGCGGACCAAGCGGCTGCCGCTGGTGCTGGATCTGGCCACGGCGGCTTCCGAGGATGAGATCCGGGAACGGGTAGAGCAGACCCTGGCCGCCTATCGGGAGCAGTACCTGCAGTACGTCGAGCGCAACCGATCGACCGATAACGTCGCGGTCCCGGTGCTCGATCCGGATCCCAGGATAATCCTGGTGCCGGGCCTGGGGCTGATCGCCGCCGGGCCCACGCTGCGCGACGCGCGCATAGCCGCCGACATCTACCAGCACAGCATCGACGTCATCCTCAAGGCGGAGACGGTCGGCAAGTACCAGCCGGTCAGCGAGGTGGACGCTTTCCGCTACGAGTACTGGTCGCTGGAGCAAGCCAAGCTCGGCAACGGGGCCAAGGGGGCGCTGACCGGCAGCGTCGTCTACGTCACGGGTGCGGCCAGCGGCATCGGCGAGGCCACCGCCCGGCTCTTTGCCGAGCAGGGCGCCAGCCTCTACCTGGTCGATCGAGACGCGGCACGTTTGCGACCGCTGGCGGTGGAGCTGGACTGCCCCTGGCAGAAGCTCGACGTGGCCGACGAACGCGCGGTCCGGGCTAGCGTGGATAGAGCGGTCAATATCTTCGGCGGGCTGGATGGCGCGGTGTCCAACGCCGGGTACGCTCCGCAGAGCCCCATCGACACCTGCGATTCAGACCTGTTGCGAGAGAGCTTCGGCGTCAACTTCTTCGCCCATCAGTTCGTGGCCTCCGCGGTCACCGCGGTGCTGCGGCGGCAGGGCAACGGGGGCTTCCTGCTCTTCAACGTCTCCAAGGCCGCCTTCAACCCGGGAGCGGGATTCGGCCCCTACGCGCTGCCCAAGGCGGCGCAGATGGCGCTGATGAAGCAGTACGCGCTGGAGGGCGGGCAGTACGGCATCCGCTCCAATGCGATCAACGCCGATCGGGTACGCACGGGGCTGTTCTCGCTAGAGCTGATCGAGCAGCGGTCGCGGGCGCGGGGCCTGAAGGCGGACGATTACTTCCGCAGCAACCTGCTCGGCCACGAGGTGACCGGACGCGACGTGGCGCAGGCCTTTCTGGCCCTGGCCCTGGCCGAGGCCACCACGGGCTGCGTGATCACGGTGGACGGCGGAAACATCGCCGCCTCCCCGCGGTAGGTTTAACCCTACTGTGTCATCTCGAACGCAGTGAGAGATCTCAATCAACAGTAAGATTTCTCCCTTCGGTCGAAATGACAGCGGGGGGGGCGATGACAGCAGGGGGGGCGAAATGGCATGGGCGCTGGCGAACGTCGGTAGCGCCATCTGCGCCACCGGGTGACAAGCGACTGCCAGCGGTGGTAGGTTGATCTTCTGGGATTCGCCCATGGCCATTGCCAGATCCGCACCGCGTCCGGTCGCCCAGGGAACGCTGGAAGAGAAACCGCTGGTCCACCTGCTGGTCTATCTGGACAAGAACCTGATGACCGGTACCCTGGCCATCTTCTCCGATGCGGCCGATGCCGAGGGCCAAGACGTACAAGACCGCATCTATTTCGAGGGGGGAAGGCCGGTGGCGGCCCGGCTGGCGCGGCCGGCCGAATCGCTGGAGCAGGGGTTGCTCTCGCTATTCGACCGCCGCGGTTCTGCCTTTGGCTTCTACGAGGCCGACCTGCTGGGCAGCAGCGAGAAGCGGCTGACGGGCGAGGTCGATCCGCTGGCGCTGATCGCCCGCTCGCTGAGGCGGACCGCCCGGGAGAAGGCCGTAAGCAGGGTGCTGAAACGGATCGGCTCCTCCACGCTGCGGCTCTCGCCCGGCGCCGAGCTACACCGCTTCGGACTGCAACCCAAGGAGCGAGCGCTGGTCGAGCTGCTTCAGGCCGAGCCCAGCGACACCGAGACGCTGATCCGAAACACCGATCTACCCCGAGAGATGGCCGAGCGGCTGATCTATATGCTGGCCATCACCAAGTCGGTGACCATCTACGAGCGAGAGGGCCTGGCGGACGCCGCAAACGAGGCACGGGACCGGCCCTCGCGGGTCCGACCGGTCGACGACGCAGCGAGGCTGCGGAAAACGCCCGCCAGGGCGGTGCCCGTGGCAAGCGCGGACGCGCGACCGGCGGTCCGCGAGCAGTCCACTGCTGCGTCACAGCGGGCCAGCGCCGCGCCGGGCGGCTCCTCGATGATGGGCGGAGCGGACGCAGATCGCGGGCGGCAACAGCCTGCCCGTCGGCGCGAGCCGGCAGAAGCGGAGCGGCCGCCGACCGCGCTCCAGCCCTCGACCGCGTACGCAGGAAGGGACAGCGATCCGCCGCCGCCCAACGATCTGGGCGCGGAAATGAGCCTGCGGTGGCTGGACATCTTAGATCGCTGCGGGAATATCGAGCACCAGACCTATTTTCAGATGCTGGGCATAGACCGGAACGCGGAGCCGGCCGAGGTCAAGGCCGCCTACTTCGAGCTGGCCAAGCTGTGGCATCCGGACCGGCTGCCGCCCGAGCTCGTACCGCTCAAAGATCGCGTACAATTGGTCTTCCACCACATGAGCCAGGCCCACGAGCATCTGACCGACGAGGAGAAGCGGAACGAGTACCTGAGGAACGTGGACGAGGGGGGCGGCACGGTGGCCGCCGATCGCGAGCTGAAGCGCAAGCTCGACGCCGCCCTGGAGTTCATGAAGGTGGACGTGCTGATCAAGCGCCAGCGCTTCGACCAGGCGCTGGAGCTAGTCGACCAGATCCTGCAGGTCGACGACGGGGAAGCCAGCTACCATGCCACCCGCGCGCTGATTTTGATGAACCGGCACCTGGGAAAGGACGCGCCCTTCATCGATATGCTGCGTTCGATCGACCGGGCGCTGGAGCTGGATCCCGTGTACGAAGACGCCCTGTTCTACCGCGGACAGGTGTTGCGCAGGATGGGGCGCAAGGAAGAGGCCTTCAAGGAGTTCAACCGGGTGTTGGAGATCAACCCCGAGAATATCGCGGCGCAACGGGAGGTCCGCGTGGATCGCATCCGCCGCTCCTCCTCCCAAGCCAGGCGCAAGAGCAGCCTGGTCTCTCTGGTCTTCGGCAAGAAGGAGAAGGAATAGGCGGCTACCAGCGAGCGGCGCGCGAGCAGAGCGAGCGTACCTGGTTCGAGTAGGCATCGCTGTAGGCGTAGCGCAGGAAGGTGAGCGCCAGCTCGGTGGCCAGCGGCCAGCGCCGCCCTTCGAACCAGTCCCAGCTGAAGCCGTCCGACGCGGACCCGCATAGCCCGGGATCCTGCCGGATGCCCAGGGCCAGCTGTCCCCGAGCCCAGCGCAACGCCTGGGACGACGGCCGATCGGTCTCGACCGCGACGCGGACGAAGACCGGCACCTGCGAGTCGGGCTCGCGGCGGAGCGCGGCCAGCAGCTCCTTGGCCTTGGCCAGCGCCTTGAGGTTGCGCTCCAGGTTGGCGGTGGCCTCCTTTTCCTTGCGCCCGTAGACCAGCTCCAAAAAGCGGATCTGCAGCGCCTCGATGCGCGCGTCGCCGGCGTTGATGCGGTCCAGCTGTAGATAAAGCTCGTAGCTGCGCGCTAGCTCCTTGCCGGAGAGCTTCTCCTGCGGTTTCTCCAGCAGCGGGCCGAACTCGGCCAGCAGCTCGTCAACCCGCTTCTCGTAGGCATCGAGCTGGCTCAGCGACACCGTCCCGGCCGGCAAGGGCTCTGCCATGTTGTGCCCCTGCACCAGCAGCACCGCCTCGGCCGGCGGCGGCCCCTCGCTCCCCTGCAAGCTCCGCTTGAGCAGGTCGGCCAGGTTGATGTGCAGCTCGCCCTTGGTCGAGGTCTCCCCCAGACGGTAAGTAGCGTCGCCGACCTGCAGCAGCACCAGAGCGTCGCGCGCGTAACGCTTTTCGCACTCGCTCACCCCCTCGACCCCCTCCTCGACCTGCACCAGGGTGGGCGCCTCGCGGCTGATCACCTCGCCGTCGCGCAATGTCTCGCGCGTGCGAGAGACCAGGCGCACCTTGATGATGTCGCACTCTGACCTCTCGAAGACGGTGACGTGCAGCCTGTGGTGGGAGGTCTGTACCTGCGCGCGGTAGGTGGTGTTCTTGGCCGCCCCCTGCACGCTGGTGTAACCGCGCGGCTCATCCGCGTTACGGTGGGTGATGGCGCCCCCGCCGCATCCCGTGACCAAAAAAGCGAGTGCGGAAACCGCCGTCGCCCCGCGAATAGACCCTAGGTTCATGACATCCTCCCTCCGGCTGTGGTCGAGCAACGCTCGTTCACCCGCGAAGCGTATCATACCCGGAGAGCCGGATCAGCCGCTGCCGACCGAAGCTGTCGCCCGCGTCCGATCGGCCGGTTCGGCCGCAAAAAAGGCCTTACTTCCCGGCGTTGAAGCCGGACCCGGAATCGGGCTAGGATGGCCGCGTGCAACGCAGACAACACGCCCGCTACCACATCTGGTTTCCGGTGCAGATCGACTCCGGCGATCTCACAGGAGCCATGGCCATCAACCACAACATCGGCGCGGGCGGGATGCTGCTGGCGCTCTCGGCCGAGCTCGCCGTGGGCGAGGAGGCCTCCGTCACCTTTCGCCTGCCGCCCGATGGCCGGCAGGAACAACGCCTGCGCGGAACCATCCTGCGCGTGGAGAAGAACCCGGAGGACCCGGATGGGGTCTGGCCCTTCCGCATCGCCATCGCCTTCGACGAGGTCTCCGAGAGCCTGGTACCGCTGCTCGAAAAGGCGGTGATGAGCATGCAGGAGGCTTGACCGCCGCTCACTGCTGCTCGTCGCTCGCACCCTGCAGACCTCCCAGCTGCTCCATCACGAAGTCCCCCGTATCGAGCACGTCGGGAGGGGTGGCCATCTCGGTGGGCTCGGTGCCTTCCAGGAAGACCTCTTCCATGGCGCCCTCCATCCCCTCGTAAGCGAGCAGGCCGCTGGCCGGATCGATACGAGCGGTGGTGATCCCACTCGGCACCGGGAACTGTACCACCGGCCGATCGCCAACCGCCGCGCGGGTCACCTCCACCCAGATGGGCAGCGCCGTCTTGGAGCCGCTCTCCCCCTTGCCCAGCGGTCTATGATCGTCAAATCCGACCCAGACCCCGGCCACCACCTCGGGGGTGTAGCCCACGAACCAGGCGTCGCGCGCGTTGTTGCTGGTTCCCGTCTTGCCGCCGGCCGGCCGGTGCAGCTGCCGCGCGGCGCGGCCCGTGCCCTCTTGCACCACCGAGGTCAGCAGGCTGGTCACCAAGTAGGCGACGGCGGGCGTGAGCACCTGCCGCGGCGGCTCGCTCGGTGGTAGCTTCACCGCCTTGCCGCGCGAATCTCTGATCGCCTTGACCTCGCGCAGGGGCATCCAGCGGCCGCCCGCGGCAAAGGTCGCGTAGGCGTTCACCAGCTCCAGGAGCCTGACACCGCTCGCGCCCAGCCCGATAGCCAGCGAGGGATCCAGCTGGGTGGTGATGCCCAGCTGCCGGGCCAGATCCACCACGGCGACCGGATCGACCTCCTTGGTCAGGCGCACCGCTACCAGGTTGATGGATTGCGCCAGCGCCTGGCGCAGGCGCACGGCCCCCTGGTAGTTCCAGGTCTCGTAGTTCTCCGGCTTCCACTCGTCGAACACCTCGGGTGCGTCCAACACCAGGCTGGCGGGCGTGAAGCGCCCGTCGCGCATCGCCAGAGCGTAAACGATGGGCTTGAAGGCGCTGCCGGGTTGCCGAACCGCCTGGGTGGCGCGATCGAAACCGAACACGGCCTGATCGCCGCCCACCAGGGCCAGCACCTCGCGGGTTCTGGGGTCGATGATCACCGCCGCTCCCTGTGGCCCTAGCTCCAGCCGCGCCATGGCCGGCTCGTCGTCCCCGGCGGTCTGCTGGATGGAGACCCGGACCCGGGCCCCCTTCTCCGCGAAGCGGCTGGCGGGCAGGTTTTCCGGATTAAAGCGCCTGACGTCCTTCAGGCTGGCCGTCGCGCGCTGCCCGCCCACGTCCAGCTCGATGACGCCGTGCGCGTCGTCCGTTCCGATGACCACCGCGTCATAGGTACGCCCCACCACCAGCCGCTTGACCCGCTTACCCGGTTCGCGCTTCTTGTCCGGCGCCCGCAGCGGCCCGCGCAGCTTCTGCCGCTTGTCGATCTTCGCGAGCCCCTCGCGCAATGCGTTCCGCACCGCAAGCTGTAGATCGGCGTCGACCGTGGTGGTGACGGTGTATCCGCCTTCGCGCGCGCCCTGCTTTCCCAGCAGCTGCTCCAGCTGCCTGCGCGTCGTAACCACCACCTCGGGAGCGCGTTCGGGCGGGCGCTTGCGCCCGACCAGCTTGAGCTCGGCTTTGCGCGCGGCGCGGATGTCGGCCAGGGGCAAATCGTTCCAGTAGACGTCGCGCTTGGCCTCCAGCTGGTTCAGCACGTATTGCTGCCGGCGGCGGGCGGCCTGCGGATGATCGAGGGGAGAGAACTTGGACGGCGCCTTGGGAATGCCCGCCAGCATACTGGCCTCGGCCAGGTCGAGCTGCTCCACGTCCTTGCCGAAAAAGTACTGGCTGGCCTCCTGCACGCCGTAGCGGCCGTGGCCGAAGCATATATGATTCAAATAGAGGTAGAGGATCTCGTCCTTGGAAAGCTTCTGCTCCAGCCGCCGCGCCAGGATCAACTCCTTGATCTTCCGCTCGATGGTACGCTCCGGGGTCAGCAGAATGTTCTTGACGATCTGTTGGGTCACCGTGCTGGCGCCCTGCATGGCCTTGCGACTCAGGATGTCGCGGAACAGCGCCCGGGCGATGCCCGCGTAATCCAGCCCCTGGTGCCGGTAGAAGTCCGCGTCCTCCGCGGCCAGCACCGACAGCACCAGCACCCGCGGGACGCGCGACATGGGCACCACCGTGCGCCGCTCCTTGAACAGCTCCGACAGCAGCCGTCCTCTCCGGTCCAGGATGCGGGTGGTCTGCGGCGGCTGGTACTGCTTCAGGGCCTCGACCGTGGGCAGATCGCGCGAGTAATAGGAGAGCGTGGCCATGGCCGCGAAAACGCCGAGCGACCCCAGGAACAGCGCCACCGCCAACAGGCGGACGAACAGCGCCCGGCGGCCACGCTTCTTTGTGGTCTTTTTCCTGTTCTTACGCGCGTTTCCGCCGCCCCGGCCGCTCGACGCGCCACCGCCGGTGCCCTGCGCGGTCTTGCCGGCGCTCGCCCCGGACGAGGACTTCTTGCCGGCCGGTGGTCTGCCGGAGGCTGTTCTACGGGTTGCCATGCGAATCGCTCGCTATCCTCACACGATGCAGCGATAGGTCAAGCGGAGGGCCCGCGGCCCTCGCCCGCTCGGGGAGCGGAGCTTCCGGCCCCGCGCGCCGAAAAAATTGCGGAGCTGCGCGGCGCAGCCGTGATAGCCTACGGATCCCCATAGCCACGATAGGGAGGGAAAACAATGGAGACCATCGTACGAATTGACATGGGCGCCGAGGGTGGACCCCTGATCAGCAAGGAGCCGCTCGGCGGGTACGCCGGTCTGGGAGGCCGGGCGCTGACCTCCAAGGTCGTTTCCAGCGAGGTGCCGCCGCTTTGCCATCCGCTGGGGCCGGAGAACAAGCTGGTGATCGCACCCGGGTTGCTGAGCGGCACGGCAGCGGCCATGTCGGGGCGCATCTCGGTGGGCTGCAAGAGCCCGCTGACCGGAGGGATCAAGGAGGCCAACTCGGGCGGGCAAGCCGCCCAGGTGATGGCCAAGCTGGGCTACGCCGCCATCATCCTGGAGGGTAAGCCCAAGAACGACGAGCTGTACCGCGTCTTCGTCACCGCCGACGACGTCAAGATCGAAGCGGACAACAGCCTGAAGATGCTGCCCAACTACGACCTGGTCGAAAAGATGAAACAGGTTTACGGCGACAAGATCGCCTGTATCTGCATCGGTCCGGCGGGCGAGATGAAGATGGCCGCCGCCTCCATCGCCTGCACCGACATGGAGCTCAGGCCCACGCGTCACGCCGGGCGCGGCGGGGTAGGCGCGGTGATGGGCTCCAAGGGCGTGAAAGCCATCGTGCTGGACGAGTCGAACGTGAAGGTGCGAAGCCCCAAGGACCCGGAGAAGTTCAAGGCCGCCAATAAGGTCTTCGTGCAGGGCCTGAAGTCGCACCCGGTCACCGGGCAGGGCCTTCCCGCCTATGGCACCAACGTACTTACCAACATCGTCAACGAGTCGGGAGGCTATCCCACCAACAATTTCCAGAAGGGCCAGTTCGAGGGCGCGGCCAAGATCAGCGGCGAGACCCAGGCCGAGCTGGAGACCAAGCGGGGCGGCAAGGCCACCCACGGCTGCCACCGGGGCTGCGTCATCGAGTGCTCGGGCATCTTCAACGACAAGGACGGCAACTTCCTGACCAAGCAGCCCGAGTACGAGACGGTCTGGGCCCACGGTGCCAACTGCGGCATCGACGACCTGGACGCCATCGCCATGCTCGATTTCCTGGACGATAACTACGGCCTGGACACCATCGAGATGGGGGCGACGGTGGGCGTGGCCATGGAGGCGGGCCTGGCCAGCTTCGGGGATGCCGAGGGCGCCATCAATCTGATCAAGGAAGTGGGCAAGGGCACCCCGCTGGGCCGGGTGTTGGGCAACGGGGCAGCGGTGACCGCCAAGGTTTACGGGGTGGAGCGCGCCCCGGTGGTCAAGGGTCAGGCCATGCCCGCCTATGATCCGCGGGCGGTCACCGGTATCGGCGTCACCTATGCCACCTCGCCCATGGGCGCGGACCACACGGCCGGGTACGCGGTGGCGACCAACCTGCTCAAGGTGGGCGGCGACGTCGACCCGCTCAAGGCCGAGGGGCAGATCGAGCTGTCCAGGAACCTGCAGATCGCCACCGCCGCGGTGGACGCTACCGGGATGTGCCTGTTCATCGCTTTCGCGGTGCTGGACCAACCCGAGACCTTCCAGGCGCTGATCGACATGCTGAACGCCTGCTACGGCCTGAGCCTGGATGCGGACGGGGTGTCAGCGCTGGGCAAGTCGATCCTGACCATGGAGCGGGAGTTCAACCAGGCGGCAGGGCTGACCGCCAAGCATGACCGGCTGCCGGGCTACTTCTACAGGGAAGCGCTCCCACCCCATAACATCACCTTCCAGATCGAGGAAAAGGAGCTGGACAAAGTCTTCAACTGGTGAAGATGAAACAGCCCGAGGCGCAGCAGGTGCGGATCGCGCCGCTACTGCTGACGGTCGACCGGAAAGCGCTCGCGGGGCTGTTCGCCCTGCTACAACGCGGCTTCTGGCTCGAGCTACAGGTGGGCGTTACTGTGAACGAGCTGCTGCTGGGACAGCTCGGCCTGTCCGCCGATTACGTGAGCGGTTGCATCAGTACCGTGATCCTGAACGGCAAGCCGGTCGATGATCTCGACGCGGCAGTGGTCGAGCACGGCGCAACCGTCGCGCTGTCGGGAGCCATGCCGGGGCTGATGGGCGCGGTTTTAAGGAGCGGAAGCATCCTGGCCTCGTTCCGCAGCACCATCAGCCACCGTGAAGGAGATCCGGCCCGGCACGCCGGCACCGGCCGGGTTCGGTTCAAGCTCTTCAACAGGGTCATGAAAGAGCTCGGCCCCACCTTCCTGCAGAGGGGTATCTTGCTGGAGCCCGGACCGTTGGCCGAGCTTATCGCTTCCTGGCACGCCACCGGCGCCGGCACCCCGCGGGCGGACGGCCCGGCCGGTTTCCGCTCGGCCGCCCTAGACGGGCAGCCGATTCGGTTCGAGCGTCTGGGGGATGCGGAGGCCTTTGCGGGCGCCGATCTGGTCTGTCTGTCAGTGGAGAGCGACGCATGAAGATACGGATCAAGCTGTTCGCCACACTGCGCGAGGGCCGTTTCGAGGAGAGGGTCGAGGACTTGACGACCGGCTCCACGGTGGCGACGGTCATCGAGTCGCTGCGCATCCCGGACCGAGAGGTGAAGATCATTTTCGTCAACAACCGCCACGCCGGCCGGGAGAAACCGCTGCAGGAGGGCGACACGCTCGCCCTGTTTCCCCCCATCGGCGGGGGCTAAGAGCCGGTTGTCATCTCGGACAAAGTGATGTGTCATCTCGGAAGCGTCATCTCGAACGAAGTGAGAGATCTCGATCGGAAACGAGATTTCTCCCTTCGGTCGAAATGACATGGATTCGCCTTCGATCGAAATGACGCGGGTGCTGCCATGGAGAACGCCGGTTCGGGATCGGAAAAACAGCTGGAGCAGTGGCTGCGCTCGCGCGCCCGGGACGGCTTCTTCACCTGGGCGGACGAGCTGGAGGCCGCGAGCCGGTTCGAGCTCACGGTAAGAGCGGTCGAGGCGGTCGCGCTCGACCGCGATCTGCTGCCGTTGCGCTACCAGCGAAACACCAAGTGCTTCGACGCCCAACAGCAGCTACGCCTGCTCCGCAGCAGCGTGGCCGTGGTCGGCTGCGGAGGGTTAGGCGGCTATTTGGTTGAAACGTTGTCGCGTCTCGGCGTGGGCAAGCTGACCGTCATCGACCCCGACCGCTTCGAGGAGCACAACCTCAACCGGCAGTTGCTCTGCTCACTCGACGAGCTAGGCGCGGCCAAGGTCGCGGTCGCCCGGAAACGGGTGGCGGCGGTCAATCCCGCGGTCGAGCTGGTACCCGTGCAGGAGGCCTTCGACGAACAGAGCGGCGAGAGGCTGCTCGGCGGCCACGACGCGGTGGCCGACGCGCTCGACAACATTGCCCTGCGGTTGAAACTGGCGGATGTCTGCGCCCGACTCGACATTCCCTTGGTTCACGGGAGCATCGGCGGGTTCTATGGCCAGGTGACGGTGCAGCTGCCGGGCGGCGACGGTCTGAAGAAGATCTACGGCGAGGGTGGCGACGGGCGAGGAATCGAGGCATTGCTGGGCAATCCGTCGTTTACCCCGGGAGTAGTCGCCTGCATCGAGGCGGCCGAGATCTGCAAGCTGCTGCTCGGCCTGGGTGCACCGTTGACCGGCCGCTTCCTGCATATCGATCTACTGGCCATGAAGGTGATGGAGGCCGCCCTCTGACACGAACGGAAATTATCGTCCCGAGCAAATTGAAGTGTCATTTCGACCGCAGGGAGAGATCTCTATCGGGAAAGAGATTTCTCCCTGCGGTCGAAATGACATCACGAGCGAAACGGATACGCCGCTATACTCGCCCCTGTCTCCTGACGTGCTCGGCCACGATGCTCTGCGCGCGGTCCACCGATAACATCATGTAGCGGGCGCGCAGCTGCTCGCGACGTTGCTCGGACAGGTCGCCAGCGCGGCCACGGGCGGCGGCATGCAGGGTGATGGCGGCGGCGACCGATACGTTCAGGCTCTCGACGAAACCGCGCATGGGCACCGAGCAGGTCCCGTCGGCCAGCTCTCGCAGGTCACTGCTGACGCCCTGGTGCTCGTTGCCAAAGGCGATGGCCAGGCGCGGGGCCGCCTCCGGTAGATCGTCGGGCATGAGCAGACCGCCGGGCTGGGCCACGAAGAGCTTGAAGCCGTGGCGACGAAGCGCGGCGACGCACGACTCGGCCGTGCGGTGGCGGTACAGGTCGAGCCAGCGCTCGGCCCCGGTGGTCACGCGCGCGCTCGCCACGAAGGGCTCCTCGCCCTCGACGATCTGCACCTGCTGGATTCCGAAGGCGTCGGCCGAGCGCAGCACCGCCGACATGTTATGCGGATCGATGAGCCCGTCGAGCACCACCGTGACCGAGTCGGTCCGGCCGGCGATCACCGCCTCGATGCGCTCCAGCCGCCGCGGGCTGAGCATGGGCTCTAGCGCCTCGATCACCACCGGGGCCGGAGCGGGCAAGTCAGCGCCCTCCGAGACCGCCCGGACCTCGGGCAGATCCCTACGCACGGCCGGCGTTACTTCTTTTTTCCGGCCGCCCGCGCGCCCGGCTTCTTGGCGCCCACCCGCACTCCGATAACCAGGGTGCCGCCCTCGTATTGCTGTCCGGCCACGAAGAAGGGCTCGCCCGCTTTGGCCTTGACCTCGAGCAGGGGCAGGTAGTCCTTCTGATTCGGCTTGTTGATAGAGAGCTGCACCTTGCTGCGCCCGTCGGGCAACCGCTCGGTCAAGGTGAGCCTCAGGTGTCTTCCGTTGGGTAGCGAGACCTCGAAAGGTTGGTCTTGCTTGAGCTTGATATCCGTGCGGGTGAGTACCTTCATGGACTTGAAGGCGCTAAACGGCGGTTTTTTCAACGCGGGAATCTTGGCCAGCTCGGAATCGACCTCTCCGGCCTGCTCGGAGGCGAGCACCACCAGCACCTCGCCCGGCACGGTCTCGTCGGCAACCGCTCGCGTATTGCCCAGCAACGCGAACGCCGACAGGACGAAAAAAATGCCCAGTATCCCTTTACCTGTACGCTTTCCGCTCATGGCGCTACCGTATCTTGCGGTTCGTCGTTAATCCACACTACCGGTGTCGAAATGCCGTCCGCCAACGCGATCTCGAACACCGTACCGTTGCTCTCTCCGAAGTCTACCTGCGAGATCTCCGAGTTGGGTGGCTCAGGCTGCTCGGACGGCGGGGCCAGCCCGGGCAGTTGAGCCGTCTTGCCTGGCGCAGCGACCATGATGGTCTTCTTAGCGCGTCTCCGGTCGGCCTGCGGCTCGTCGTCACCTCCGCCCGGCGAGGCGATTTCGGCGATCACCCCGATAACCACGGCAGCGGCCACCGCCATGGGCAGCCAGACGTGCGCGCCGCTGGTGCGGAACCTTTCGCGCCAGCTCTGCAGCGACACGACCTGGCCCGCCGCCTGCCCCCGGTCGCTCACGCCTTCGGTGATCCGCCCATAGAGCGCGTCGAAATCCACCTCGGAAGACATGTCCTCGGCGGCCAGGTTAATGAGATCGTGCAGCTTCTCGAGCTGCTCGAGCTGCTTCCGGCACTCGGCGCACCCCTGCACGTGCTGCCGCGCCGCGTCCTGGTCGGCGCCGAGCTCCCCGTCGTGGAGCTGCTGAAGTACTTCCTCTGTGAGGTGGCCCGGGATCATCGCTCTACTCCTGGATCTCCAGATCGCCCTCCAGGTATCCCTGCAGGGCTTCCTGCATCTTTTTACGCGCGTGAAAGAGGCGGCTCATCACCGTTCCCTTGGGCACGTCGAGCACCCTGGCCATCTCCTCGTAGCTCAGCCCCTCGACCTCCCGCAGCATGATCACGGCTCGGTGGTACTCGGGCAGCGCGTCCAGCGCCTGCCGGATATGCCGCGAGAGCTCCTTGCGCACCACGCTCTTGCTCGGGTTGGAGCCGTCGAAGTGGGGTACCAGCGGCTCACCGATGGCGCTCTCCGACTGACCGACCCGGTCGTCGAAGTCCGATGCGTGTCGCGCCCTGCGCACATGGTCGATGGATAGGTTCATGACGATCCGGTACAGCCAGGTGTAGAAGCTCGATGACCCCTGGAAGCTGCCTATGTGTTTGTGCACCTTGATAAAGGCCTCCTGAACCACGTCGAGCGCGTCCTGTTCGTTCTTGACCACTCCTAGCGCCACTGCATATGCCCTGCGGTTGTAGAGCTGGAACAGCTCCCTGAACGCCTGCCCGTCACCCGCTCTCACCCGCTCGACCAGCGCCTCGGAAGCATGGCCGCTCGATTCCTCCTTCGCTGGTTTGGACGCTTTTTGGGCCAGTTCATTCACGGGCCTCAGGGCCTCCCTCTCGGCTGCCGCCCGAGCCTCGCCGGGCGGCCATTCGCACGCCAAACTTGTACCATTTTTTACCGATACCCGGCTACTACGCCGCGGCCGGGACCTTTTTTTACCCTCTTCCCTCTGGCCTCGGGATCGGGTTGCGGGTAGCTTTCGCGCGGTGTCGAAAGGGCTGCAACTGAACGAGCCGCAGCGCCTCTCCGTCGGGCACGGACAGGGGCCGCTAGTGGTCTTCGCCGGAGCGGGCAGCGGCAAGACCATGGTCATCACCCACCGGGTGGCCAACCTGGTGCTGGAACGCGGGGTGGCGCCCTGGCGCATCCTAGCGGTGACTTTCACCAACAAGGCCGCGGGAGAGATGCGCGAGCGGCTGCACAAGCTGCTGCCAGAAGGCGCGGACCAGCTCTGGATCGGCACCTTTCACGCCACCTGCGCCAGGCTGCTCAGGCGCTTCTCCGAGCAGTGCGGGGTCAGCAAGGACTTCGCCATCTACGACGACGTGGACCAGCGGGCCGTGCTGGCGCGGCTCGGACGCGACCTCGGGCTGGAAGAACGGATCTACCCGCCCGAGCTTCTGGCCCGGCTCATCAACCGGGCCAAGCGGGAGGGGCTGGGCATCGAGTACCGGCAGCGCCTGGGCCCGAACGCCCGCGTTTTCGACCAGGTGTATGAGCGGTACCAGCAGCGGCTCGACCTAGCCGGGGCGCTGGATTTCGGCGATCTCATCTATCGGCTGGTCCGCGCCATGCGCGACGACAAGCGGTTGCGGAAAGATCTGCAGAGCCTGTACGACCACGTGCTGGTCGACGAGTTCCAGGACACCAACCGGGTACAGTTCGAGCTGGTAGCGACCCTGTGCGCCGGCCACCACAACCTGTGCGTGGTGGGCGATGACGACCAGAGCATCTACCGCTGGCGGGGGGCCGATCGCCGCAACATCCTCGATTTCAAGCGCAACTTCCCGGACGCCACCGTGGTCAAGCTGGAGCAGAACTACCGCTCCACCCGCCGCATCCTGCGGGTGGCCACCTCGGTGGTGCAACGCAACGTGGAGCGCGAGCCCAAGACGCTGTGGACCGAAAACCGCGAAGGGGAAGCGGTCACGCTGGCGGTGTGTGGAGACGAGCGCAACGAGGCCGATGCCTTTGTCCGGCTGGTGCGCGCCGAGCTGTCCGAGGGGCGCTCCCGCTCGGACATCGCGCTGCTGTATCGCATCCACGCGCAGTCGCGCGTGTTCGAGGAGGCGCTGCGCGCGGCCGATATCGACTACCGGGTGGTAGGCGGCGTCCGGTTCTACGACCGCGCCGAGGTCAAGGACCTGCTCGCCTATCTAAGGACGCTACACAACCCGGCCGACGATGTCAGCCTGCTGCGCATTATCAACACCCCGCCCAGGGGCATCGGCCAGACCACGGTCAACCGGGTGCTGGAGGATGCGTCGCGGACGGGCGTGACAGTCTGGGAGGCACTCGAAGGCGTGGACGCGAACGGCCGGCACGGCACAGCGGCGCGCCGCAACCTGGCGGGCTTCGTCGAGCTGCTGCGCTCGCTGACCGTGCTGTCCGCTCAGGGATACGGGCCAGCCGAGCTCTGCCGGGAGGTGCTGGACCGTACTGGCTACCGGCAGGCGCTGGTCGAACAGGACAGCGCCGAGGCCGACGCCAAGCTGCAAAACATCCAGGAGCTTCTCGACTCCATGACCCAGTACGAGCGAGCCGAGGCGCACCCGAGCCTGTCCGACTACCTGGAGCTGGTGACGCTCCAGACCGATGCGGATCGCTCGGCGCAGCAGGACTCGGTCTGCCTGATGACCGTGCACGCGGCCAAGGGGCTGGAGTTCCCGGTGGTGGCGATCGCCGGCCTGGAGGAGGGCATGTTCCCCCACCTGAAGGGGGAGACGGAGAGCCATAGCCGCGATGCGCTGGAAGAGGAGCGGCGGCTGGCCTACGTCGCCTTCACCCGCGCGCGCGAGAAGCTCTACCTGAGCCATGCCGGCAGCCGCTTCTTCGCCGGACAGCGCCAGGAACGCGCCCCCTCGCGCTTCCTCCGGGAGATTCCGCCCGACGAGCTTCAGGTGGTAGAGGTCGGAAGCCACCAGCCTCGCAGATACGGCTGGCAGCAGGGCGGCGGCTGGCAGCGGAGCGGTGACTGGCAGCAGGGTACCGCTGGCTGGCAGGGCGGTTACGGCGGATGGAGGCAGTCACCGCGCGGCAAGGCGAGCCCGGAAAGAGCCCCGGGACCGCGCGTCGCCCGGGGCGACTCCTATATCGACCGCTCCGAGTACTCCGACCTGGCTGACGAGGCCCTCTCACCCGGTGCTCTCGTTCGCCACAAGAACTTTGGCGTGGGACAGGTGATCAAGACTCGGCCCGACTCGACCAACGTTGTCGTGCAGTTCCCAGACCACGGCACCAAGACCATCCGGGCCAATTTTCTGGAGCCGGCCTGAACCCGTCGGTAGTCGGTAGGGACGTTGCTACATTATTTACATTAATGCGCGGCCTGGTCTGACCGCCGCTATTTACCAAATAATTTAAATAATGTAGCAACGTCCCCTACCCCCTTAGGGCTTGCCGCTCAGGAGGGATCGGGCCATATAGAAGAACACTCTTGTATCGAGCGACCTCGGGGAGGAAAACGCGGGGAGGATAGAGAATGAATTCTATGAGAGGGTTGTTTATTGCCGCGATTGCGCTTGTAGTCGCCTGCAGCTCCGAGGAAGACGACGCTTCGAGAAAGGAGATCCGTACCGAGATCGACTCGCTCCAGCAGGTCTCCGAGCGTCTCGGGTTTTCGCTGCAGGAGACGCTGGTTTTGCGGGAGCCGCAAACGGTACCTCTACGTTGGCACGAGGCGCCGGAGGCGATAGCGTTTTCTCCCTCGGCGGGGAACACGGAAGCGACGATACAGCTTTCCTATCGAGACGCCCCCATCGACGAGGTGCAGGTCGTATGCGATCATCCGGAGGACTTCTCGCCGGAGATGTGTTCCGACCGGTTGGAGTCCGCATTACGGATGACAATCGAGACGGAGGACGGGGCGCTGGACGAAGCCTTCGAGGTCGTCTATCGGGCCTATGATCCAAGAACGGTGGAAATCGTGGCCAAGGAGCTCGATTACCGGCGTTTTACCGGCGCCTTCGTGATGCCGCCCGTCGAGGAGATCGTGCTGGATGGCGAACCGATCGACGCGCTCTATCTGGGGTTTTTCGGCCACGCGGAAGACGGCGAGTACGGCGGCGCCTTCATCGCGCATACGGAAACGCAACAGGACGAGTATTCCGGCACGGGATTCCTATTCAACGTGGCGTCGTTCTGAAGGAAACGGATCCGACAACTCGAAACGCCTGCATTGGAGGCCGCCAAGGACCGTTCCTGAGGGCGAGAAACGGCGATCGTCCACAATTCCCCGGCAGGACGTGACCCGAAACGCGCAGCAGCTGGCAACTAACCCGGAGAATGCGAGAGCCCGTCTTACCCGCCCTTCCGCCTCTCGACAACCGGCGTCCCTGCCCGACGCTACCGGGGACGCTGCGTACGTTTCTCCGTACCCTGTGCATTGACGGGCCCCCGCCGCGCGAGGCGTGTGCGGCGCCGCGCGCGAAACGCCGGCCGTGTCTTTCCGGCTTATGTGCACCTGCACATAAGCCGGAAAGACACCGTTCGCTCCTCGCAGAAGTTCCGTCTGCGATAGCCACGTTACGCCGGGCGGTCAGGATTGTCGTGGGCCCGTCAATGCACTGCGTACGACCGATCAAGCGGGATACACCCGCAATTTACCCTTTTATATCGTTGTCTGCTTATCAAACGAGTATTTCAAATCGGTTGGTTCGCGGAATCCATAAGGAGCGATTAGAGGATGAGATTTTATTATCGACAGGTGAGCGATTAGAGGCGGTACGGCACCGATGGCGCTCTTTACGATATGTTCGAAATCCGCCGTCGGCCTAACAAGCCGATTCGCTATACTTCCAATCTCAGAAACAAGATCGGACGAAGAAATCGGTGAACCTATACTCTTCGTATTGCGCGAGATTGCTTCTCGATATGCCGAAAAGGCGGCTAGCTTGTTTTGTAGAAGTTCGTCTTCGGTCGGTATTTCTACCCCCGCCTCCGACTGAGCGAATTCTCTAGATCGAAGTCCGTCCAATACTGATGAGAACAACATGCCATTGCCAGTAAACATTTCGAGCGAGCTCGTCACCGTGATGAGCTGGATAAACCGTCGATATTCAACTGCGTCGAGTCCTGCGTCCGCTGCCAGATAATATATAGCTGCGGGAAACATGGCGCGGTCAGCCGAGCTTCGTCCGAGAAAGTCGTCCATTTCTTCTACTGGCCAGCGCGTCCGCACGACACGGTAGAGATTGATGACCCTCTTTGCTGTCCGGGGCGACGTACCCGCAAGCGGTCCGATACCTTGCAGGCAGACAAGCTCCGGTTCCGTCAGCGTCACCCTTTCTAAAACTTGCGCCGATGTGGACTTCCGTGTTGGTGTCTTCCGAAAAACTGTGATGGGCTTCAATTGGCGAATAACTCTTTCTTCGGTGCCATGTAGCGATGGTGCTTTGCCGCCGTTGTTTCGAATTCTACCATCAGACGAACCGGATATTTCGCCGTTTTCGAGTTCAGGTGAGCGTTGTACGGTCGTACCGACGATTCTCGCTACAAGACGAGCGTAGTTGTTGTCTAGCCCTCCTCCCGTGTTCAGAGGCAATAAGTGATAGGGTATTTGGAATATCTTTTCAAGGTAATCCCAGACGCTAACCTCACCCTTTTCGAACCCGAGTTGGTCCTGGTAATGCTTCGAAAGAGAAACTTGCAGCCAGCGTGGGTCCACGCCGACGATAACCACAAACAATGGAAACGCCAATAATAGATTAACGGCTTCCAGTACCTTGACGACGGTCGCGTGGGGACATCGGTCGAGATCGTCGATGTAGAGAACGATGCGATCGATCTGCGGTAAGTCCTTGGCGACCCTATTCTGCTCTCCCTCATCACGCAGTCGGCGCTGTTCGGCCATTAACTCAGACATCCGCCCAAAGTCCTGTCTGAGTAGCGAAACGAGACCGAGGTGCTTGCGGTAGTCTTGTGCCTCGGCGCGCTTGGCAATATAGTGACTGAGGATTCGACTCGGACGTTCGCCTTTCTTCATCGCTTCCAGTTCAACGCGTTCTCTTAGTGCGGACTCGCGAGCTGACAGGTAGCTATCACGTTGCGCTCGAAGTAACTCCAATTCGCCTTCCAGCTTGGCGACTTCCTCCATGGCACTTTTGGCTTCGCCGTTCTGTTCTCCAATCAAGCTTTTATAAGCCTTATACACGGGTTCGAGCCGCTTATTAAAACTTTGCAGTGCGGCAATCGTGGAAGTCGCAATGGCGGCTGCGCTCGCGAGCACCTCCTTAACCTGAGCGAACGCTCCTCGAATAATCTGGGCTAAGGGATGTGCACCCGACGTCAATACTCCTGTCCACTCCACGCCGGCCAAAAACAAGACGTAAACGACGAGGCCGAGCAGCAGCCATAACAATGTCTTGCTGGGAGTTGCGGCCAAGGAATCGCGGAACAGTCTAAGGCGCCCGGCGACTTGGCGGCTCTCCATAACCAAGTCATCGATGGGTGCCAGGTCGGCGATTTCTCGATCGTATCCGAGCCCGCGCAGGCCGGACTTGAACTCTTCGTGTAATACTTTACCCAACGACTTTTCGAAGAAGCGCGCGCGTTTATCCCTCGCCTCTCGATTACGCTTCTCGATTTTCGTATTTACGCATTCGAGGCGCTTCTCGATTTCTTGCCGCTTCTCATCGGTTCTCGCCACTGCCTCGTCGGCTTCGTCCTCCACCTCTCGTAAAGTGTCAAGCCGGCGGATTAATCCTTCGAGTTGATAATCCTTAAGCCAATCTCGTTTTTCTCGCTGATTGCACTGGCGCTCTAACTCTTGAAACAGGTGCGTGCCGATGCTCGCCCACAGGTTTACTTCCGTGTAGTGCCACGCATTGAAGTTAATATGAACGATATTGCTTACAAAAGCCGCCCGTTCCTTTGAGTCCTTTACGGAATCAGACATCTCGGCGGTTCTATCAATGCCCGCTCTGATCATTGCCATAAAAGTAGACTTACCAGACCCCCAATTACCGAACAAACCAAAGGCTAGTGGCAATGGCGCGTCGCTAAGACAAATGAGCTCGGCCATCGCCAAAGCATCCGGGCTGCGCCCGAGAACGTCGTCATCCAAAATAGACGAATCAGGACGACGTTCGGCGATAACCGTGTCACCATCAATCGCCGCAGCCACTCGAGCTATGGGGCGGGCGGGACCGGCACGGCGCTCGAAAGCGGCGGCGAGTGTTGCGTCGATAGCGTCAAGTAGTTGATTGTCGACTTCGGAAGCGTTCTTCATCATAACGTTTCCCGCTATGAGCGACGCTCTCTCCGTTTAGCTGCGAGGACGCCGAGAAGCGGCGCCTCGCGCGATACACCGAATACTCGGTCGGCAAGCGCTCGATGTAGTGCCAATGCGAACTCGGTTGTAGCATGGTCATCGAGCGCGGCGAACAACGCATCGGCACCGTTCGGATCGCATAACAACGCTAAGACGAAATCGGATTGAATCACCCGTTCGGTACCGCGATCGATATGTATGCGATAGCTCTCCCGAAGTACCTTGACTATTTCAGGCGGCATTAGTACCATCCCGGAGGCCAAAGACGGCGAACCTCCTTCGAGGGGATCTCCTTCCAACGATCCGGATACGCCATTAAATGCTATCTGGTTAAGCGCGCTCGAGAGAGCCGTGAGCGATTCGCTGGAACCGGAATCGTTTTCCTTTAATGCCAAGGCGACCAACGCGCGACACACGTCTACCATTGTTATGTAGCGCCTACTATTCTCTGTCCGCCCAGTCGAACGTGATGCCGCGCGGTCGATGATCTTCAACGTAGAAACCGATAGGGTTCGATCATCCGGGCTATCGCTTTGATGCAGCGCTCTTACTTGGTCTACGTTCAACCAACGACCGACAACCGTGTCGAAGGGATTGGCCGACTCGCCAACCACTCGGTCGGAATTGTCTGTTTTCCCCTCATTGACGCCGATATCCGGCTGCTCGCGGGTAGAAGAAATTGGCTTACCGGATGAACTACTCAGAAAATCCGCGGTCTGCCGCGTTAGATTATCTTGTATTTTTTTCGTTTCTTCGAAGGGATTTCGGACAAAGGTGGTTGTTGTCGGCTGGCTATTGTCGTTCTTGCCTGGCATCAAGCCCCCCTCATTCCTCGCGCTGTCCCCGTCTCGAACCGAAGAAATGATGTCATAAATGATTGGATATTGGAATACGAAGCTTCCTCAATTTCTCGTGTATCCCACTCGTTCAATCGTAGTGACAACGCGTTGCGACGACTCGAGGAAGCACCGGGGGAACACCTCATTTCGAGCCAAGCGAGAGATCTCGAACGGAGATTTCTCTTCACCTTCGGCTCCTCGAAATGACAAATTCGGGTTCTCGGTTGATCGAGTGGGACACAGCGGCCAGGATTGTCGCGGGCCCGTCAATGCACTACGTGCAGACCATCCGGGCCAATTTTCTGGAGCCGGCCTGAACCCGTCGGTAGTCCCGCAGAATTGAGCGGTTCGCCTCTCTAGGACGTCGTGGCCGCCGCTGCTGCCGAGCTATTACCCGACCCCTTGCCGGATTCCTTTGACCCGCTCGAGGTAGAGGTCGACGCGCTATCGGAGGAGCCGTTCCCGCCGTTGCAGGGCGACTTGTCGTCGGTCTTGGAGGAGCTGTTCGACGAAATCTTGCTCGAGCTCGACGAGGCGCCGTGGCCGGCGTGCAATCCGTAGCCGTCGGCGTACCATCCGCTGCCCTTGAGGATGAAGTTACCGCTCGAAACCAGTCTCCGCACCTTCTTCTTCCCACAGCTGGGGCACTTGGTGATGGGTGGGTCGACGATTCGCTGCTCGCACTCGAACTCTTGCCGGCAGGCGTCGCATGCGTACTCGTAGGTGGGCATTAGAACACTCCAATTGCCGTAAAAATAAGCCCTAGGTCCCACTTGTCAAGTAAAGGGGATTCGAGACCAGGAACGCGATGACGCCGACCCCGGGAGGTATCGAGAACGATTGTTTTCCGGTGCCTCCTTTGAGTCTGGCGCGCCGTTGATCGACCCCCCCGTGAGCTTTACTCCTCCTCCTCCTCCTCCTCCTCTTCTTCTTCCTCTTCCTCTTCTTCCCCTTCTTCCTCTTCTTCGCCCTCTTCGTCGATGTCGATCTCCTCGCCGCCTGCCGGGTCAGCCAGCTTACGGGTCCAGAGGATCGCATCGGTCCGCCCGTCGCCTACCAGCACGCCGCGAGCCAGCAGCCCCGTCTTGCGGTAACCAGCAGCCAAGAAAACGGCCGCCAGGTTCACGTCATCGGTGGGCGCGAAGACGAAGGTGGAGACGATCCCCCGTTGCTTGAGTTCCTCCGCTGCGCTGTTGAGCCCGGCCAGCACCGCCACCATCTCGGCACTGCTGCGAGGAGCCCGCAAGATTTCGACCAGCGAGTGCCCGAAGCACTCCTGGAACTCGGCGTGCAAGTAGTTGGCCTTGCCGCGCCTGGGGGAGACCTCTAGGAAGCGTCGCTGGGCGTCCCGGCCAAAGGGGTCGAAGCACCCCAGCGCCTCACCCTTGGCCCAGTGGGCATCGCGAGCCATGCAGGCCGCGGTAACCGACACCGGTTTCACCGAGATACCGGAAGCCGGAACCTTCAGGTCCTTGGCCAGCTTCTTGCCCGCATTGATGGTGCGTTCGGCCAGCTTCTGACCGGAGTCGCTGATCTCGATGGAGGCGGTCCGGTCGCCGATCACGCAGCCGACCAGGTGCCCGTCGCTGCGCTTGTAGAAACCGGGGATGGTACCCTCGCGCACGAAGCCCACCCGCGTCCACGAGGAGACCTCGTCCTTTTCCACGATGATGAGAGCCTTTTCCACCCCCTCCCGCTGCGCCACCGACTGGATGAAGAGGCGCTTGGCTGGAACCGCTCCGGCACGGAAGTCGATAACCCGGATGAACCGGGTCCTGCGATTGAGCAGTAGGCAGAGGAAGGCATTGTCGCTGCGAAAATGCAGCTCCTCCACCACGTTCCGCTCCTTCTTCTTCTTGGCCGCTCTCTCCCTGGGCATACGAATATCGCCGCCGGCTACGCCGGACTGCTATTTTCCGGCCAGCGCGTCGTCGATGGCCTGCTTGAACTTCTCGTAAGGCTGCGCTCCCTGGAGCAGCTTGCCGTTGATGAAGAAGGAGGGCGTGCCGATGCGCGCGCCCGCTTCCTTTACCGCGTTCATGTCGGCATCCACGGTCTTGGCGTGCACGTGGTCATCCAGCGCCTTTTTGAATCGGGGCATATTGATACCGCCGACCTGCTGCGCGTACTTCTCCAGGTTAGGGCGATCCAGCGCGCGCTGGTTCTGGAACAGGAGCTTGTGGTACTTCCAGAACTTGGCGTCCCCGCCCTGTGCGAAGACCTCCTGAGCGGCCTCGGCCGCCGGCTTGGCGTTGTTATGGAAAGGAAGCGGATAGTCTCGCCAGACGATGGCGACCTTATCGCCGTATTCCTTGACGATCTGGTCGACGGTCGGCTCGACCCGGGTGCAGAAGGGACACTGGTAGTCGCTGAACTGCTGGATGACCACCTTGGCGTTGCGCGCGCCCTTGCGCGGCGCCTTGGCGGGAACGGCGATCTTGTAGATCTTGTTCGGATCGGGTCGGTCGGGGCGCCGTGGCGGGGCTGCCTCGCCCTCTACCTCGATGAACTGCTGCGAGGTGGCACCCTTGGCGATGATGGTCTCGTAGAGCTTGGCCTTCGGCGTACCGCTGGCCACCAGCGCCTTGGCCTTGCCGAGCTCCTCGTCGATCACGGCCTTGAAGGCCGGGAAGGGCTGCGCCCCGCGCAGGTTGCGGCCATTGATGAAGAAGGAGGGGGTACCGCTGGCGCCCAGCGAGCGGGCGAGCTTCTGGTCCTGCTCGATCTCCGCCTTGTGCGTGTTGTTGTCCAGCGCTGCCTTGAACCGGCCCATATTCAGCTTGATCTCGCCGGCGTACTTCTCCAGGTTTTCCCGCTTGAGCTCCCGCTGGTTGGCGAAGAGCTTGTCGTGCATCTGCCAGAACTTGCCCTGGTCCCGGGCGGCCAGCGTGGCCTGGGCCGCGGGCATGGCGTCCTTGTGGAAGGGCAGCGGGTTGTGCTTGAAGACCACGCGCACGTCCTTGCCGTAGGTATCCATGATCTGCTTGATGGTCGGGTTGACCCGGTTGCAGAAGGGGCACTGGAACTCGCTGAACTCCACGATGGTCACCAGCGCGTCGGCCGGACCCTTGCTCGCGGACTTGCCGGCCGGCACCTTGTATACGGCCTTGGGGTCGGGCCTGCGGACCTTCTTGGGCGTCTCGGCGTCGTCTTTCTTCTCGTCCGGCTTACGGGTCAGCCCATTGCGGATGAGCGAGGCATAGACGCGGTTGCGCGGCGTGCCGCCCTTGACCAGTTCTTCGGCCGCCTTGACCTCCTCGTCGATTATCTCCTTGAACTTCTGCAAGGGCTGCGCGCCGGAGAGAAAGCGCCCGTTGATGAAGAAGGCCGGCGTTCCCATGGCTCCCATGCGCCTGGCCAGCGCCGCGTCCGCGTCGATGGAGCGTTTGTGCGTGTTGTTGTCCAGCGCTTGCTTGAACTTCTCCAGGTTCAGACCGACCTCGGCGGCGTACTTCTCCAGGTTCGGGCGATCCAGCGCGCGCTGGTTGGCGAACAAGACCTTGTGCATGGCCCAGAACTTGGTGTCGCCTCCCTGGGCCTTGGCTTCCATGGCCGCCTCTGCCGCGGGCAGCGCCTTCTTGTGAAAAGGAAGCGGGTTGTTGCGCCAGACCACCCTGAGCTTGCCGCGGTACTGCCGCATGAGCTGGTCTATGGTCGGCTCCACTCGGGTGCAGAACGGGCACTCGAAGTCGCTGAACTCGACGATGGTCACCAGCGAGTCGGCCGGACCCTTGCTGGGCTGCGCGGCGGTGACCGGTATGCGGAATCGCTCGACGTCGGCTTCCTGCTCGGCGGCGGGGTCTTGTTCCGGCTCCGCGACCGCACCTCGGGTCCCGGCTTCCGCCGGGGAGCCGCCCCCGGCGATGTGGCCGACCGCGACCCCACAGACAAACGCTAAGAATATGGCTGCTACCGCTGATCCCTTGCTCATTTATCCCTCTCCTGATTTGACCGTTCTATAACGCGCGTGCCGCCGCGTTGATTCCCGGGTTCACCGAGCTCCGGCCCCGTGCAAACGCTGCAGGAAACAGCTTTTTCTCTCCTCGAGCGGTTTCGGGACGCCCGAGTCTACCCCAGTGTTTCCGGAGAGCAACCCCCCGCAGCGGGCGGTGGCACCTGTCCGGGAAAGCCCGGGATCAGGCGGCAGAGTAGCCCGAAAAGGCCTGTAAGTTCGCCCAGTTGCCCGAGCGCCCGGCCGACGTAGGCGAGGCTCTGCGGGTAGTGCTCGAGAAAGCCCGGATTGCCGCGTACCCGGTCGATGAAGACGAAGCGCCCGGCATCCTTGAGCTTGCGGTGCACCGCGACCGTCCAGAAAGCGCGGCGAAACCGCTCGGCCTCGGCCCCGCGCCATCCGCGGCCTTCGAGGTAGCGCTCGATCATCCCCTGTTGCAGGTCGGGCTCCAGCCGCAGGTAGGAGTCGCAGAGCAAGGCGACCAGGTCGTAGGGCACCGGGCCCTGAAGCGCGTCCTGGAAGTCGATGACCACCAGCTGCTCGCCCGACTCGCGCTCGGCCCACATCAGGTTGCGCGACTGGAAGTCGCGATGCACGAATCCGACCGGTATCTCGAGCAAGGCCCGCGCCACCCGCTCCAGATGCTGCTCGAGCTCGGCGCTCTGCTGCTCGCCCGGCTTCCCGTACAGCTCCAGAAGGCCCCATTGCCGAAAATGGTCGAGCTCCCAGCGGATGAGCTCGCCGTCGAAGCGCCGGCGGTAGGCGATACTGCGCGGATCGGTCCGTTCGCAGGCCCGGTGCAGCCGGACCAGCAGGTCGACCGCTCGCTCATACTGCGCGGGCCACTGAGCGCGATCGAGCCGGCTCAGACGCCGGGCAAAGGTCTCGTCTCCCAGATCCTCCAGCAGCAGGATCCCCCGATCGAGATCGCTCAGCAGCACCTCGGGCACGGGTACGCCCCGCTCGCGCAGCAGCCGTTGCACGTCCAGGAACGGCAGCTCCTCGGGTTGTTCCCCACCGGTGGCCTCGTCGCTGCGCAGGCTGTCGGCCGGAAGCTGCATGGCGATGAGCGAGCGCGGCCGCTCCGCGCCGGTGAGCGCGTGCGAGCCCGGCTCGACCGTCACGCGGTAGTAGATGCGGGTCGAGGCGTCGCCCTGGAGCTTCGCGACCTGGACGCCGTCGGGCGGGCTGCCGTACAGCCGGGTGAGCGCCGGGCAGAGCTCCGGGCCGGGGAAGGGGGTATCGGTCATGAATTCGCCTCCGTATGACCGCTTATGGAGAGCAGCATACGGCGCGAGCCCGGTATGCGGAAAGAAAGGGGCGGATCGACTCGAGTGAATGGTGGGGGTAATGTCATTTCGACCGCAGCCGGAATGACCGAAGACGCTCACATCGCGCTCGTCGAGAGCCTGGCGGAAGCTATGCAGCGCCAACTTTCCTCGGACGCTGCAGCGCGCCTGGCGGCTTACGTGCGACAGGTCGTCACCTGGAACCGCCGGGTGGGATTGATCGGCGCGCGAGGCGCCGAGGAACGGGTAGAGATCTTGATCGCGGACGCTCTGGTGCTGACGAGCACTCGGCTGGTTCCCGAGGGCGCGCGGCTGCTCGACGTGGGCTCGGGAGCGGGCGCTCCTGTGCTGCCCCTGCTGCTGCTGCGAGAGGATCTGTCCGCCGTGCTGGTGGAGAGCAGGCGCAAACGGGTCGCCTTCCTGCGCACAACCACCGAGACGCTCGAGATTGGCGGCCGGGTGCGGGTGTCGGAGCAGCGGCTGGATCCGTCGAAACCCGCGGTGGCGGGCGCGCCCTTCGCAGTCGCCATGTCCCGCGCGACCTTCCCGCCCGAGGTATGGGTGAGCGCCGGCGCAGCGCTGGCCCGGCACACCCTGCTGTTCACCGCGCGGGAGCAACCGCCCGCCCCGCCGGCAGGAAGCGAGCAGACCGGAAGCGTCGACTACCGCCTACCCGGCTCGGGTGCCCCCCGCCGCGTCACGGTCTACTCGCGGTTGCGGGATGGGATGTAGGGGCGTGCCTTGCCCTCTCCCGGGCGGGCGCAAGGCCCGCCCCTACTCGTCGTCGCGGTTGTTGCGCGAGGGTCGCTCCCGCCAGGTACGGTTGTTACGGCGCTGGGGGATGATCCGCACCCGGCGGTCCATGCCGGTGCCCTCGGAGCGGGTCGAGACGCCGGACAGCTTGGCCAGCGCCATGTGCACCACCCGCCGATCCCGCGGCGACATGGGCTCGAGCGTGACCACCCTTCCCTGCTGCGTGGCTCTTCGGGCCTCGCGCCGCGCCAGCGAGGCCAGCCCGCTCTCCCGGCGCTCGCGGTAGTCCCCGCAGTCGATCAGGATGTGGCGCCGGCCCTCGGGGAAGCGATTGACGATCTTGTTAATGAGGAACTGAAGAGCGTCCAGGGTCTGCCCCTTCTTGCCGATGATCCGACCCACGTCGTCGCCGGATACGTCGAGCACCACCTCTTCGGCATCCTCCCGGATCTGCACTTGCGCTTCCAGCTCCATGCGGGCGAGGATCTCGGTGAGCATCTCGCAGGCCAGCTCGGCCTTGCCGTCCTCCTGCATGGGGACGTCAGAATCGTCTCTCTCCGGCTCGAGCTCGGCCTCGTTGTCGATCAACAAGGCTCCGTCCATTTCAGGCGGTTTTCTTCTTTCGTCCACTGCGCGATCTCCCTTGGTATTTGCCGGGCCTGGAATGCCTGGCGGGCGTTTCTTTCCCGGCGGAAGAGCTACCCGAATCGCCCGCGCCCTGCTCTACGCTCGCTCCCCCGTCTCCAGCAGCCGGGGGCCCCTGGACGTTCTGCAGACCGCGCTCGATCAAGCGCTGCTGCCCGATGCTGAGCACCGAGTTGGTCAGAATGTAGAGACAGAGCCCGGCGGGCAGAAAGAGCATGAACAGCCCCATCATGGTGGGCATCATGTAGAGCATCATCTTGGCCTGTACCGGATCGGCGGCCGGAGGCGACATCTTTTGCTGCACGAACATCAGCGCCGCCAGCGCCAGCGGCAGCACGAAGTAGGGATCCGGCGAGGAGAGGTCTGTCCACCACAGCGCGAAGGGCGCATGGTACAGCTCCACATTGGTACGCAGCGAGGTGTACAGGGCGATCCAGATGGGAAGCTGCAGCAGCTGGGGCAGGCAGCCGCTTACCGGGTTGATCTTGTGCTTGCGGTACAGCTCCATGATCGCCGCGCTTTTCTTCTCGCGGTCGTCCTTGTAGAGCTCGTTGATCTTGTCCATCTCCGGCTTGAGCAGCTTCATCCGCGCCATGGAGTGAAGGCTCTTGGCCGTGAGCGGGTAGAGCACCGCCTTGACCAGGAAGGTCAGCAGGATGATGGCCACCCCCCAGTTGCCCACCCCGTCGTAGATGGCGCGCAGCAGCCAGCTCAGCCCCTGGCTGATGATGGCGAAGAAGCCGAAGTCGATGGACTTGCTCAGCCCGTGGCCGGCCAGGGCCAGGTCATCGGGCAACTTGGGGCCGAGGTAGGCCAGCAAGCGGAAGGTCTTGACCTCGCCCGGCCCTAGCTCCATCTCGGGGTAGACGAGCCGCGAGGTAAACAGCGAGCCGAGCTCCGTGCCGCTCTCGGCCTCGCGGTTCAAGCGACGTACCGCCCCGTTGGGAAGCCTCACGTAGTTGACCGACGCCAGCCGGCAGGAGCGGGCCGTGGGTTGCCCCTTGACCGGATGCGGGGCCATGGCGTTGAGGAAGTAGATGTTCTCCACGCCGGCGAAGCGGACCGTTCCCTTGAAGGTTTCCGAAGCGAGTAGCTCCTCGCGGGAGAGACGCTCCAGTATCGATTCGGAAGGCTGCTCCTCGCCCTTCGCCGGTGTCCGGAAGTAGCAGAGGCCGTTGCTCACCTCGGCCGAGGGCATGGCGAAGATGGGGGCCGAGGTCTCTTCCTTTTCCCGCTCCACGTAGTGGTGAACCGCAATGCCGTACGCGAGCCGGCGCGGCTCGGCCGTACGGTTGGCCACCGCGGTGGTGACCCAAAGCTGATAGGGCCCCTTACCCGCCTCCAGCTTGCGGGTGAGCGCGATACCGTCGGCGTTCAGGCTCAGGCGCAGCGCGCGCTTCGACAACGGTTCCATCTTCCAGAACGGGTCGTCGCCCAGTGCGCTCCGGCCCGTGTCGGCATCGACCAGCTCAACACCCAGGGGGTAGAAGGGTTCCTTGTCCGTGGTGACGATATCGATGGGTT
Source organism: uncultured Sandaracinaceae bacterium (assembly GCA_964450715.1). Classification (GTDB taxonomy): domain Bacteria; phylum Myxococcota_A; class Polyangia; order Polyangiales; family JAFGIB01; genus CAYVFC01. Next base: position 48,231 of record CAYVFC010000038.1, read on the forward strand.
GGTTCTTCTCGTTCCGGTAGCGGTCGCCCTTGATCTGGAAGCTCACCAGACCGGCGTTGAGATCGGATACCTCGGCTCGGTAGCTGTCGGTCTCGACGATGGCGGTCTTCTGCTTGCTCAACCTCTCGCGCGCCGAGCGGCGCCGCTCGGCCGGGCTGATGGGATCGGGCTTCTTCTCCTCGATGTCTTCCGCGTCGACCCCGGCCGTTTCCCCTGGCTCCGGCTCGACCTTTTCGGTCTCGCCCGGCTTCGCCCCGTCCGACTTCGGCTTACCCTTCTGCGAGCTGCCCTCGGCCTCGCCCGAGGCCGGGGACTGTTCTCCGGCGGCCCGCTTCTCGCCCGGTTCCAGCACCGTGCTGAGCAGGACCACCGACACCAACGCGATGGTGAAAAGGAAGAAATAGTAGAGCTTTTGCTGTCTGCCTTCCATCGATTACGCGGATCGATGGCGCTAGCGCGCCGGTAGTTTCGAGAGCTCCTCGAGACGAGGTGGAGGTGGATCGTAGCCGCCCGGATGCCAAGGGTGGCAGCGGAGCAGTCGCCTGAGCCCGAGCCAACAGCCCCTGGCCGCGCCGAAACGCTCGATACAGACGGCGGTATAGCGCGAACAGGAGGGCTCGAACCGGCAGGCGTTTCCCAGCAGCGGCGAGAGCGTCCACCGGTAAACTTGTATAAGGGCCAGCAGCAACCGCGCTATCATGGCTGCCGAGCCTTTCCCCGGACTACGGCTCGTTCGCCCGCCGGTCTCGCCTGGCGCGCCGCGCGGTCGAGGGCTCGGTCCGCCGCGCGGATCTCTCCATAAACGCCGAGGTAATCGAGCTTCTCGGCTCCGGGACGCGCGATCGCAACCAGGTCGCTTTGCTCGGGAAAGAGCCGCCGGTTACGCCGGAACACCTCGCGCAGCAAGCGCTTGATCCGGTTGCGGTCGACCGCGCGCTTGACCCTTTTGGTCACGGTAATACCGAGCCTCGGGCGCTCTGCCTCGTTGGGTAGCAGCACGAAGACGAAGTTCTCTGTATGAACGCGTTTGCCCCGCTTCTGGACGCTCAGGTAGTGCCGCCTTCGCCTGATGCGATCCGCGCGCCTGAAGGTCTCTCGTCCCGTGATGGTTTCGATATGCGGTTTTTGCGATTGGGGCATGTGGCGCCCCTGGAATGAAGAACCGTTCGATCGAGGGTCCGCGCCAAGAACCCCTAACCGTTAACGACGATGCAAATCAGAAAAAACAGAAAAAGCAGGGATTACTTCTTGTAGATCGATACAACGAGACGAAGGCGGCCCTTGCGGCGGCGGTTATTTAGAACCTTGCGGCCGTTTGCCGTTCTCATGCGTACGCGAAAACCGTGGGTGCGCAGCCGGCGGGTACGATGCGGTTGGTATGTACGCTTCACGACTATTTTCCTGCGGAAAAGTGCGAGAGCGGATAAAAGCACGCACCCGGTGGCCTGTCAAGTCAGCGGAGGGGGCGCCGCGAAACCGTCCCCGGACAGCAGGCCGGCGTCGCAGAAGCTGAAATAGCCCTGTTCGGCTATGATCACGTGGTCGAGCACGGCCAGGCCGATCAGCTCCCCTGCGCGCCTGAGCCGCCGGGTAAGCGCGATGTCCTGCTCGCTGGGAGAGGGCTCCCCGCTCGGATGGTTATGAACCAGCACCACCGACGCGCAGGGCTGTCGCAACACGGCGCGAAAGACGTCGGCCGGGTTCAAGGCGCAGGCGTTCAGCCCTCCGACCGCCACCTCGATCTCGGCCAGGGGGCGGTTCTTGGTATCGAGCGCCACTACCCAGAAATGCTCGCGGACCGCACCGGCCAGGCGAGCGCCCAGCGCGGCGACCACGTCCCGACTACAGGTCACCCGCTTGCCCCTGTCCAGCGGACGGGCGGCCGCCCGGCGCCCCAGCTCGAATGCGGCGCTGATCCGGCAGGCCTTGCCCGGGCCGATACCGCTCTGCACGACCATCTCCGCCACCCCTAGCCTGTACAGGCTGCCGAGCCCGCCGGCCGACTCCAGCAGCCGCGCGGCCAGCACGCCCACCGGCTCGTCCGCGCGGCCCGTACCCAACAGCACGGCCAGCAGCTCGGCGTCGCCCAGCGCCTCGGGCCCCTTCATGGCCAGCCTCTCCCTGGGTCCGCCTCCCGCGCGGTACCGGTTTCGGGCGCGGTCCGTTTCCGCGACCGTTGCGGGCGTTCGGTCGCTCTGCGCGGATCGGGGCCTACAGACCGGCTCCGGCGATTTCCGGTAAACGACAGCGCGCGCACCGCGCACCCGGCGCCGCCCGGCAGCCGTTTTTCGCTCGAAGTCGTGCATGACAGCCTTTCCGTTTGTCGGCTTCCGGAAGAGCTGTCTGCAAGGATCGGTCCACAACCCGAGACGAGCAATTACCAGTGGTTACGACACAGGGCTGCGCATCGCGTCAGCCGTCGTCTGGCGGCCGCCACCGGAGTTTTCGCGCCTCGGCCTCCCGCGGCAACGACGCGCATCCCGGATGTGCTCTACTTCTTCTTGAACAACCCGCCGAAGAGCCCGCCGCCCTCTTCCGTGCTCTTGGCCTTTCCACCGGGGCCCTTGCGCATGGAGGCAATGCGTACCTCGCGCATGGCGTCCACGTTCTTGGGGTTGATCTCGGATACCGTCTTGAAGTGCCTCAGGGCCTCCTGGTCGCGGCCCATGCGCTTGAGGATCAGGCCCTTGGTCAAATGGGCCCTCTCGTGCCTGTTGTCCATCTTGAGCGCCTTGTCGACGCAGGTGAGCATGGTCTCGAAAGGCGCGTCCGCGCCCTTGTGCCGCTGCAACAAGAGCCAGCCTCGCATGGCGAAGTAGTCGGACTCGCCGCCGGTCATCTCGATGATATGGTCGAGCAGTTCCAGCGCCTCTTCGGTGCGGTGCTGCCGCACCAGCACCTCGACCTTCTGAAAGGTCAAGGCCCCCTCGATGGTGCGCTGCATGAGCCGCTCGGCAGCCGGCGTTCCCCCGCCCTCCCTGACCGACTGCAGATAGGTGGCCCGCTGCTCGTCGTCGCTGAGACAGGCATTCGCCTCGCTGTAGTAAGCGAAGACGGCCTCGACCTGAGGCTTGAGCGGCTGTAGCTCCTGCGGGAGTCGGTCGGGGTGCCATTTCTTGGCCAGGGCGAAGAAGCTGTCGCGGACCTCCTCGGGCGGGGCTTCCTTTTTCACCCCGAGCATCTGGAAGTAGTTGATGTGCTCGATGTTCTCCACGGTTTTTTTGATCTCGACCCAGCGCCGCTTCATCTCCAGCGGCAGCGACCCGGGTGGCGGGGGGACCAGCCCGAGGCGCGAATCGTGCGAGATGTTCAGGTTGGGCGCCAGCGAGTCGCGCCGGCCGGCGCCGCTCGGCGGGGACTGGCTGAACAGGGGCCCGATCTCGGCTTCCACCTCTTCGGGCGCGATCGAGAACTGGGCAGGGCTCTGCTTGCGCGGGGCGCGCGACGATTGGCGCGGCTCATAGGCGGGAGGCCGCGGCTCGGATATGGGAGGGCGCGGCTCATAGGCGGGAGGCCGCGGCTCGGACATGGGAGAATGCGCTCCGACGTTCGCCGGTCGCGCGCTGCTGGGCTCGGCAGCCGGGAACCCGGTCTCTGGCTCCGGCTCGAGATCCTCGGCGCCCAGCTCCTCCGGCGGCTCCTCGTAGATGGTGACCGCGTTGGTGATGAGCAGAAGGTAGATGAGACGCTTGCTCCTGCGTTCGGGCAGCGCCGTATTCCGTACCAGGTAGGCCATATCCGAGGGCTCGGCCTGCAACAGCTCCACCAACCCCCGTTCCTTGGGATCGAGCTTGAAACGGGCGATCTCGGCCCGTGGCTGTATCCGCAACTTGGACTCGCCCAGACGCTTGAGCAGCGCGTCTATGACCTCGTCGCGGGTCGAGCCGCGCAGGGATTGGGCGACCACGGCCAGTGGATCGCGCTTGCCGTCCAGCCTTCCCGGTCGCCCGGCCAGCAGGTTGCCCTCGTAGAAAACGTAGCCGGCCCTCTCCACGGTGAAGAAGCGCAGCAGGCCCGCCTCCAGTGTCTCGGTCTGCTGTTTCAGCACGGCGCTCACCGGCCATCCGCCGCGGAACAGAATGAGATCCGCGTCGTCGACCTCGGTCGTTTCCACGACCTCCGGCCACAAGGCCAGCGTTCCGGAAAGCTCGTGCTGATCCAGGTAGATGAGCAGATGCGCGAAGGGCGTCTTGACCAGGTTACCCTTGGCGATCGTCTTGATCTCGGAGGTTCTAAAGGCCAAATCCGTTCCTCCAGCGCCTCAGAGCACGCGCCAGGTCGTGCCTTCCGGTCCGTCCATCAGCTCGATGCCCTTTTCCGCCAGCCGGTCGCGGATCGCGTCTGCCGCCTGGAAATCCTTCGCCTTTCTCGCCTGCACGCGCGCTTCGATCTCGCGTTCAACATCCTGCTCGCTCATGCCGACCGCCTTTACACGCCGGGCGCGCACCCTTTCCAGAAGGTCGTCTGGCCGCTGCTCACCCAGCCCCAGCACCCGGCCTAGCGCGGCAAAACCCTCGATCGCCGCGTTCACCGCCGCCCGGCTCACCTTGCCCTTCTTGCGGCGGGTGGCCTCGACGAGCTCGTTAGCGTTTTTCAGGAACTCGCTGGTCACGGCTAGCCCGACCGGCGTGTTCAGATCGTCGTCGAGCGCGGCTCGCAAACGCGAGGCAAAATCCTTGAGCTCCGGCTGCACGGGTTCTGCGCTGTCGACGATGCGCGAGGGCTCGATGGCTTGAACGCGCTTGCGGGTGTTGTAGATGTACTGCACCCGCCGCTCGGCCTCCTCCACCCCGGGAAAGCCGGCCAGGGCGCCTTGCGCGTCCAGGGTCCAGTCCAGGTTGAGCGGCGCCCGGTAGTGGACGGTCAGCACGTAGTAACGCAGCGCTTCGGGCTCGAAGAGGCGAAAGCACTCCCGGGCGGTGAAGAAGTTGCCGAGGCTCTTGCTCATCTTCTCCTTGTCCACCTCGATGAAGCCGTTGTGCACCCAGTAGCGCACCGGCTTCTTTCCGGTGGCCGCCTCGCTCTGCGCGATCTCGTTCTCGTGGTGGGGGAAGACCAGATCGAGACCGCCTCCGTGTATATCGAAGGTCTCGCCCAGGTGCTTCATGCTCATGGCCGAGCACTCGATGTGCCAGCCCGGCCTTCCCTTGCCCCAGGGGCTATCCCAGCCCCGCTCGCCCGGGCCGCTGCTCTTCCATAAGGCGAAGTCGGCCGGGTCGCGCTTGCGCCTCTCCTCGGCCTCGTCGAGCCTGCCGCTGGCACCGGTGGCCAACGAGCTCGAGCTTCGGTGCGAGAGCCCGCCGTAGCCGAGAAAGCTGTTGACCTCGAAATACACGTCCCCGTCGACCCGGTAAGCGTGGCCCCTCTCGATCAGCCGGCCGATGAGCGCGTGGATCTCCGGTAAGTGATCGCTCACCCTCGGCTCCACGTCGGCGGCGAGCACGCCGAGCCGCTGCATGTCTTCGTGAAAGACCTCGGTGTAGCGCCGCGCGAGCTCGGCCGGCTGCTCGCCGGCTTCCCGGGCGCGCTTGATGATCTTGTCGTCTATATCCGTTATGTTGCGGACGTACTTCACCTGCAGGCCGCTCTCTCGCAGGTGTCGCACCAGCACGTCGTAGACCACGTAGGCGCGCGCATGCCCAAGGTGGGGGTAGTCGTACACGGTCGGGCCGCACACGTAGATGCCCACCTTGCCGGGTTGCAGCGGCTCGAAGGGCTCCTTGCGGCCGGTAACGGTATTGTGCAGGCGGATGTCCATCGGGGTCATCTGTCTACCCGGGGCCCGGTCGCGTGGCAACCCGCCCGCGGGCTCGCGTGCAAGCCGAGAGACCATTATCGCATCCCATACGATTCCGCGCACCCGTCCTCTACCTCGGCCGGTCGGACGGGGCGGCGGGCATCCCGGAGGCCGGGACAAACCGGTGGGGACGTGTTAATAGAGCCTCTCTTGTGCAAGGGGCAGGTCCGATGCTCACCATCTTCGAAAAGGGTTCCGAGGCTTACACAGAGGCGCTCGGCCGGCTCAGCCGGCGCGGCGACGCCGATCTAGAGCGGGTCGAAAACGACGTTCGCGAGATCATTACGAAAGTCCGCGAGCAGGGCGACCGTGGGCTGATGGAGCTCACCGAGCGGTTCGAGGGCCGTATACAACAGCGCATCGCGCTCGAGGGATGGGCTGAGGGCGCCCGCCAGGCGTCCGCGGAGGTGCGCGAGCTCCTCGAACGAGCGGCCGCCCGCGTGCGCGCCTACCACGAGCACCAGCGAGACCACGGATTTCGCTACACCGAGCAGGAGATCGAGCTCGGCCTGCGCGTCATGCCGCTACGCTCGGTAGGCGTCTACGCCCCCGGGGGCAAGGCGCGCTATCCCTCCACGGTACTCATGTGCGCGGTTCCGGCCCAGGTGGCCGGGGTCGAGCGCATCGTGCTGGCCACCCCGGATCCCACGCCCGAGCTGCTGGCCGCGGCCGAGGCGAGCGGGGTCACCGAAGTCGTCGATTGCGGTGGTGCCCAGGCCGTGGCCGCGCTCGCCTACGGTACGCAGAGCGTGCGCCCGGTGGACAAGATCGTGGGCCCGGGAAACATCTACGTGAGCTGCGCCAAGCGGCTGGTCTTCGGCACGGTGGACATCGACTCGCTGGCCGGCCCGAGCGAGATCCTGGTGGTGGCGGACCAGGGAGCGAAACCCGGGGTGGTGGCCGCGGATTTGTTGTCGCAGGCCGAGCACGACGAGGCGGCCTATCCCCTGTTGGTCACGCTCACGCGCGAGCAGGCGGACGCGGTGGCGGCCGAGCTCGAGCGGCAGATCGCCGAGCTACCGCGCTACGGCATTGCCACCGAATCGGTCCGCGAACACGGCTTCTGCTTCGTGGCCGGCGACTTGGACGAGGCCGCGCGGGTGGCTGATACACTGGCGCCCGAGCACCTGGTGCTGAGCGTGGGCGATCCGGACGCGCTGCTGGAGCGCATCCGCGCCGCCGGAGCCGCTTTTCTGGGCTATCACACGCCCGAGGCGACCGGTGACTACACGGCCGGTCCCAGCCATGTGCTACCTACCGGGGGCACGGCTCGTTTCAGCTCTCCGCTCGGCGTATACGACTTCGTCACCCGCACCTCGATCGTGCGCTACGCGCCCGAGGCCCTCGAACGGCAGGGCGACTTGATCGAGGCTCTGGCGCGGCTGGAGAGCTTCGAGGCTCACGCTCGGTCGGTGAGCGTACGTAGGGGACGCGGTTAGCTTTTTAGCTTTTCGGTTATGCTACCAATCCACGACCCGTCTAACGACAAACCCTTCGATTCTTTTCTCCGAAACCGTCCGAAAAGCTAAAAAGCTAACCGCGTCCCCTATGACAATGAAAGCGCTCCCTGCTCTCGTCCTTTTCCTACTCTCGCTCGCCACCACGGCCGTGGCGCAGCGCGCGGTCGACACCGAGCGCTTCGTGCCCGCGCTGGACGACGAGGGGTTCCTGGCCGTGCAGGGCACGCGCACGCCGGGCTCCGAGCTCTGCGATGTTGGCGTCTTCTTCTCCTACGCGGTGGATGAGCTGGTCGTGCGCCTCGCGGACGGCACTGATCTCGGCATCGTCGAGCACCGCCTGGTCGGAGACCTGAGCGCGCAGATCGGCATCGGCGGCCGCACGGCCGTGGCCGCGCTGGTCCCGCTGGCTCTGGTACAGACCGGGTACACGATCGATTCGACCGATCCCGAGCTGCCCGTTTTCGCTCTCGGCGACCCGCTCCTTCTGGCGCGTTATCGCTTTCTGGGCGAGGACGCGGACGCCGCGCCCGACCTTCACGACGGCCCGGGAGTGGCGATACAGATCGCGGCGGCCATGCCCGCCGGACGGGACGACGCCTTCTTCGGCGAGGGCGCGTTGCGCACCGACCTCAAGTTATTGGGCGACTTCCACCTGCTGGGCGCCGGTGCGGGCGGCTACCTCGCGTGGCTGCACCGATTCGAGCCGCGGACGCTGCTCGGGTCGGCCAGGTTCCGCGACGAGCTGGGCCTGGGCCTGGCCATCAAGGTCCCGCTTCCCTGGGTGCCCGAGGTTGCCGGCGTGGTGGAGGCGCGCTGCGCCACGGACGCGGGCAAACCCTTCTCGCAAAGGGCCACCACGGCCGTGGAGACCGACCTGGGAGCGCGGCTGGACCTGGGCGACGCCACGCTCACCACCGCCGTGGGCATGGGCTTTTTGGGCGTGGGCGCGCCCACGGTTCGCGCCGTGCTCGGCTTCTGGTGGTCGCCGCGCGTACACGACGCCGATGCGGACGGGATCGATGACGACGAGGACCAGTGCCCGCCGCTGGCCGAGGACATGGACGGATTCGAGGACACGGACGGCTGTCCAGATCCGGACAATGACGGCGACTGGGTGCCCGATGCCGACGATCTGTGCCCGGACCAGGCCGCCGAAGAGGACCGCGATCTGAACGAGGACGGTTGCACCGATCCGTAGAGCCGGGACAGGTGTCCGGGGTCCACGACAGCCCCCTGATTCTGCTACCATAATAAGCCGAAATGCCTCGCGTCCTGCTCAAGCCCTGCCTGGTACTACTGTTGCTGACGGCGTGCCCGCGCTGTACGCCGCAGGGCGACCCAGCCATCGGGCGGGAGGGATTTCGGGATGACTTCGCGCGCGAAAAGCTCGGAGAGATCTGGCACAACACGGGCGGACCCTACTCGATCCGCAACGGAATGCTCCACGTACGAGGAGCCCGGAACCGGCCGCTCTGGCTGCGCCGGGTGCTGCCCAGGGACGTACGCATCGAGGTCGATGTGCGCAGCGACTCGCCCGAGGGAGACATCAAGCTCGAGCTGTTCGGCGACGGGGTCTCCAAGGCCGTGAAGGCGAGCTACCTGGCCACCAGTTACGTAGTCATCTTCGGCGGCTGGAACAACTCGCTGAACGTGCTGGCGCGCATGGACGAGCACGGCGACGATCGTGTGGTCGGCCCCGCGCTCAAGGTCGAGCCAGGTCGCACCTACCGCATGAAGGTGGAGCGGCGCGGCAATGCCGTCACCGCCTGGGTCGACGATCACCAGTTGGTGAAAATGGTCGATCCGAATCCGCTGGCCGGGCCCGGCCACGATCACTTCGCCTTCAACAACTGGTCGTCCGAGCTCTGGTTCGACAACCTCAGTATCTCTCCCCTCTGATGGACCAGGATCTCAAGGCATACGAAAGGATGCTCGACGACGCCGAGAACCGGCTCGATCGGTTGCGGGCGCTGTACGAGCAGTGGTTCCAGGGCCTGGAGCGGCTGGAGCCCACCATCCCCCGCAAGAACTTTGACCGCTTCATGGACCAGTTGCGCCGCAACCGCCCGCGCGCCACCGGCCTCAAGTTCCGCTACCAGAATCTGGTGTCCCGCTACACCACCTACGTCATGTACTGGCGTAAAGTGGCCAGGCAGATCGAGGAGGGTACCTACAGGCGCGACATCTTGCGCGCGCGCAAGGTACGCGCGGAGGCGCGCGATAAGTATAAGCAACAGAGGGAGCAGAAAAAGGCGGAAAGGGAGGGCCAGGTGGAGGCGGCGCCGGATATTTCCGCGGCCGCGCGGCAAGCGGCTAGCGCCGCGCCCGCAGCAGCGGCCGAGCCCGCGCAGGCGACGAGCGCCCCCCCGGCCACGGCGCCGTCAGACCG
>CAYVFC010000039.1:0-57864 GCA_964450715.1 uncultured Sandaracinaceae bacterium
GCGCCGCCTTCCCCCTTTTTGCTCTTTTCAGCCGTTGAGAAACCCGGAATTAGCCAAGGAAATGCTCTCTTTCGCGGTCAACCAGCTCGGGAAGGAATACGGGTTTTGGCTGCTGGTCAAGTTTTTCTTCAAACTAGTATTCAAGCCGAACCTGCGAGGGGATAACACCTTCAAAAACGCCGAAAGGCTGATCTGTTCCCAGTACGTCGCTCAGATTTTTAATACGGCCGGGTATGACCTCGATATCAAAGTCAGCGACGATTACACCTCTCCCAAACGCATAGCCGAGTCTTCAAAGGTGGATAGGATTCAAGATATCAAGACCTATTGAGAGCGGCCGTCTCAGAGGTTGGTTCGAAAGTCCGTGCAACCGTCGCACGGTTGCTCGATGAACTGGCGGTAGCGCTCGTCGCCTACCAGGAATACCTTCAGCCACGACAGGCCGAATCGCCCCACCTGGCCGGTGGCGCCGGTCGGAGCATTGGCCATGAAATGGTCGGCCGCTCCCCACTCGAAGAGCATCTTGGGGGTCGACTCGGGTATGGAGGTATAGTGTCCCTGCGATTGGCCGCCCGCCAGGGGATCTCCCGCGCTGGCGAACAGCAGGGTCGGAACCCGGTTGCTCGTGAACCTACCGCCCGGGTTCCAAGAGCACATGCCGATGGCGGCTTTGAGGTGTGGATTTTCGTTGGCCGAGATCAGGGTCCCGCCGCCGCCCATTGACCATCCTGCGACGGCTTGACGGTCGTTATCGAGACTACCGGCCAGCGGGCTGCCGCTTCGCGTGTTCTCCGCCTTCAGCGACTCCAAGGCGTTCATCAGCGCCCGGGAGCGCTGGGTGGGCTGATCGCTCACCGCGTTGGTGTCGATGGTGAAGGTCACGATGCCGTGCGAGGCGAGGAAAGGCCCCCAGCCTTCGATGGTTGCGCGGGGCATCATGAATCCGGGAACGATGGCTATGCCGGCGAACGGCGGCTGGGCATCGGTCGGGTACCAGATGGTCCCTCCGGGGAAGTCGGGTCCGATGCTGAAGCCGGTCGAGTAGCTCTGTACGGTATAGGGCCCATCGGTAGAGGCCGAGGCCGAGGTGGGGTCCGGGTCGCCAATAATAATGGGGGCAACGCCGCCGTCGCCCGCCACAATGCCGGTGCCGGTACCGCCAACCCCGCCCGTGACCGGGGCGTCGGTTCCACCCGTACCGCCGGTTTGAGGTACGGAACCGTCAACCTGAGAGCCGGTATCACCCGACTGACCACCGACATCGACTACATCCTGCATACCGGCGGCCCCGGTCACGCCCGTACCGCCGGTGACGGTCGCACCCGCGCCAGCGGTGAGATTCGCGCCCGTTCCGGCGCTATCGGTTACGCCGGCGCCGGCGATGCCGGTCGCGCCGCCAATGCCAGCCGTGGCCGGCATACCCATCTCGAAGCCGGCCGCGCCGCCGTCCGGCGCCATGGTGCCGCTGGTTTGAACGCAAGCGCCCGCAAAGACCAGAACCAGGGAACAGAACGTCCTGAGCCAGAACCGCATTTGCCACTCCCTTATTTCGTCGCCAGACCCGGATAACGGTCCGGCGGTAGATAGCGTCACACGCGACCCGTACGCACTGTTCGAAATCTACACTACATGCATAACCATGCGGAATCCTTTGGCCGATAAGGATTGCACGTCGTCCGATTCGGATACCCGGGTTCTTCGGCCCACTCACGGCCGTCCCAGAGTCAGGACCTGTCGTCGCCAGGCATCGCCGCTGATAAAATGCCCGGCCATGGCAAGCTCGGCTGCCGGCAGAACGCTCTCCACCCGCATGCTCATTCCCTTTGCTCGGGTGATGCTGCGGATGGGCAAGAAGCTTACCAGGCCGACGCTGGAGGACGTGGGGCTTTCGCTCGATTCCCTGGCCAGCCCGGACCGACGCGTCAGTCACAGCGCTGCCGTCGCCCTATTAAAGGAAAGCATACGCGTCTCGGGCCGCGCCGACCTCGGTCTGCTGGCGGCAGAGGCGGTCGAGCCCAGCGAGCTCGAGATCTGGGAATACGTGATGCGCACCCAGCCCAACGTGGGCCAGGCCGTGGAGAGCATGTGCCGGTTGCTCGCCTTGCTGCACGACGGCTCGCGGGCGGATATCGAGCGCAAAGGCGACACGGTCACGGTACGCTGGTACCTGGAGCCCGGTCTGGAGCAGTCGCCCGCGATAAACGAGTACGCCATCGGGCTGACCTTCGTTACCTGGCGTCGCGTGTTGAACATAGAAGACGTCGCCATTGACGAGGTCTTGTTCCCCCATGCCGCGCCGAAGGACCTGGAGCGCTATCAGAAGTTTTTTCGCTGCACCATACGCTTCAACGCGCCGTATCTCGGCATGCGCTTTCCGGCCGCCGTGCTCGATTTTCCCCTGCCCCAGGCGGACAGCGTATTGGCGGGCGTGCTCGATCGCCACGCTCAGGATCTCATCGCCAAGCTGCCCAAGCCGGGCCTGTCCCACCGGGTACAGGAGCTGGTTACGGAGGGGTTGGCCAAGGGCGAGTTCAGCGCCGAACAGGTGGCCGAGCGGCTGTACATGTCGTGCCGCACCTTGCATCGCCGTCTCAAGCAGGAGAACACCAGCTTCCGCGAGCTGGTCGATCAGGTTCGCCACCAACTGGCGATGCTCTACCTGTCGGAGCAACACCTCTCCATCAGCGAGGTGGGCTTCCTGCTCGGTTTCTCCACCTCCAACGCCTTTCACAAGGCCTTCAAGCGCTGGACCGGCACCACGGCGGGCGCTTATCGCCAGAAGGCCTTCTCTCCTGGTAAGACTTGATCGCTTTTCCCTTGCCGACGTTTCGGGGGCCGCGGGTAGGCCGGGGAAACCATTGATGGTATTCACCAGCGAACCCGTCTATTATCCGTTCTCCCATTTCCCTCCCGAAAGCGGCGCGCGGGATTGCTGCCGCTATCGGTCGACCAGCGGAGGAGGTTGCCCGGGATGCCGCTCATCACAATTAATAAGGATACGTGCGTCAAAGACGGGATCTGCTCGCAGGAGTGCCCGCTTCTTTGTATTTCCATGGACAAGCAGGAGGGCTACCCGGAGGTGCGGCCGTCCCGGGAGGAGAGCTGCATTCTCTGCGGGCACTGCGTCGCGGTCTGTCCCACCGGTTCGCTCTCCCACCGCGAGGTGCCGGTCGAGCAGAGCCCTGCCATCCGCAAGGAGCTGGGCCTGAGCCCGGAACAGGCCGAGCAGTTCCTGCGCTCTCGGCGTTCCGTACGAGCCTTCAAGGACCAGCCGGTGGAGCGCGAGAAGATTCAGAAGCTGCTGGAAATCGCCCGCTATGCGCCGACCGGCTCCAACCGGCAGCTGCTGCAGTTCCGGGTTTTCACCGATCGAGAGCGGATCGACGCGCTGGCCGAGGCTACCGTGGGGCACCTGCGCTATCGGATAAAGGAGACGCCGGACCATCCCCTGGCCCCGACCATGAAACTGATGGTGGCCGCCTGGGACATCGGGTTCGACGCCATACTGTGGAAAGCGCCGGCGGTGATCGTAGCCTCGGCTCCCCGGGTGACCTTCAGCGGGACCGTCGATCTGTCGCTGGCGCTGTCCTATCTGGAGCTGTACGCCACCACCATGAAGCTCGGAACCTGCTGGGCGGGGGTGCTGTACGATGCCATCAAGTCGTCGTCGCCGGTACGGGAGATGGTGGGGCTGCCGGAAGAGCACTCCCACTTCTATTCGATGATGCTCGGATACCCCAAGCGGAAGTATTACCGCCTCCCCGAGCGCAAGTCGCCGCAGATCATCTGGCGGTAGACGGGCTCGCCCTGCGCATCGGTAACTTTTATATCCCGTATTCCGCTCGTTCGATCAGCTCCATCTGCATGTCCCGGTTCAGCGTCACGAAGTAGGCGTTGTACCCGGAGATACGCACCAGCAGGTTCTGGTAGTTCTCCGGGTGGGCCATGGCGTCCTTGAGGGTGGCGGATGAGACCACGTTGAACTGCATCTGCATACCGCCCAGCTCGCAGTAGGTCCTGACGTAAGAAGAAACCGTGTCCACCGCCTTCTGGTGGCTCTCGCCGGGAGCGGGCACGATCTTCACGTTGAAGGCGATATTGTTGTTCATGTGGGTCGGATCGAGCTGGGAGACATCGCGGATATTGTCCAGAATGCTTCTCGAAGCGTGTGCCTCCGGGGTCAGCCCCGGGGTAAAGGCCTTGCCGGCCAGCCGCCCTGAAGGTAGCGCCCCGGTCAGGGTGCCGAAGGCCACGTGGTTGGACATGGACCAGAACCCGGCCGTGTACCTGCCGCCGCGATAATTGGTCTTTGCCCAGAACAGATCATGGGCCGTTTTGGTGACGCGATTGGCCAGGGCCAGGGCCTCGGGGTTGCCGGATCCGAACAGGGGCACGCGGGTCCTGGCCATGGCGGCCAGGTCGGGACGAAGAGCGAAGTTGGTTCGTACCGCTTCCAGCAGCTCGGCGAACAACACCTTCTTCTCCTCGAAGACCAGTTTCTTGATGACCATGAGCGAGTCGGTGATGTCGGCCAGGCCTATGCAGGCCGTGCCCGAGGAGTTGTAGCGGGCGCCGCCCTTGGTGACGTCCCTGCCGCTGGTCAGGGGACCCTCGATCAGGGCCGAGATGTAGGGCGTGGGCCGCAGCGCCTGATGGGCTTCGCCCAGCAAGTCGTTGTACTGGCAAGACTGATCGGCCAGAAAGCCGAGCTGCGCGGCAAATGCCCGATAGAAGGACTCGAAGTCGGCAAAGGCGCCGGCCGCGACGTCGCCGGTCGGCGGGCCGAGCTGCCAGCGTATGAGCGGGTGATAGCCGTCGTTCAAAGCCATCTCCAGGGCGGCTACCATGTTGAACATCATGCAGTTGGTGTGACCGATGTGCCGGCCGGACAGGGTCGGTTCCACGCAGCCGGTGGCCGACCAGTCCCGCAGGTGCTCGACGGGATAGTCGAATTCCGCCAGCGAGGCCATGACCGCCTGGTCGTTGTGGATGGAAGGCGTTGCCGTGGTGTTGAGGTTGACCTCGCAAAGGCGCTTTAAATAAGTGTCGCTGTTCTTCCCCTTGTGGTAGCGGGCGTTGAGGTTGGGGTCGCGGATGCAGAGCATCTCGGTGACCTTGAGGAAGATGTAGGTCATGTCGTTGACCGCGTCCTCGCCCCCGGGCGTTACGCCCCCCAGGGTGATGGCCTGGTCCGAGGAGCTGCCGCCGAACAGGTAGTTGCCGATGTCCGGTATCAGCGGAAGGTGGTCGGTACAGCGCATATAAAAGCAGCCGATGAGCTCGATGGCGTGGGCGATGTAGTCCTGCCGCTCCTGTTCGCCGGAAAGCTTTTCCATGTCCGCCGCGAAATAGGGCTGCAGCCACTGGTCCAGCCGTCCCAGGGAGAACCCGGCATTGGTGTTTTCCATGTGTACTCCCACCCAGAGGATCCAGATGGCATTGACGGCCTCGTCCAGGGTGGTGCAGGGGTTCTCCGGCACCCGGGCGCAGATCTCGGCAAGCCTGATAAGCTCTTGCCGGCGGACCGGGTCTATCTCGCCCTCGGCTTCCCGTTTCGCCTGCGCCGCCAGTTTGCGGGCGTAGGCGTTGATCCCTTCGAGGCAGAGCTTCATGGCTGCCAGGGTGTCCCGTTTTTGCTGCTCGCCCTCCCCCGTCTTCCCGAGCTCCCCGTCGATCTCGGCCATGATACCGGAGGTACCCAGGGACAGTACGCGGGGATAGTCGATGATGGTGTGGGAGAGCGCCACGGTCTTCCAGAGGAAATAGGCGGCAAATCGTTCGTCGAGCTTCTGGCAGAGAGGATAGTCCTTGTTGTCTCTGACCCATTCCCGGAAGTTACGGTGAAGCCAGAAGGGAAAGACCTTGTGGTGCAGGATCCGGAGGGTCTCCTCGTCCACGTCGTAGGGATTGAGCGGCCGGTAGGGCGCGGTGAGCAGCTCTCCCCAGATCATGGTGCCGTGGGCGTCCGGATAGAGCACCACGCCCACCTCCCGCGCGGTGGTGGTACCGGCTACCAGGTCGTTCTTGCGGATGATGGGTTTGCGGTTCTCCATCAAGTACTTGAAGGCGCGAGCCTGCCTGAGCTCGGCCGCAACCGGCCGCCCGGAGCCGTCGGCCTCGAACCCGTTCTCCCGGAACCATTTGGTGAGCAACAGGGGCCGCTCGTAACAGACCGCCGCCTTTTCGGTCAGATGGATTTTCAGAAAGGCTTTCAAACGGGGGAATCGCTCCAGGTCGTATTCGGCGAGATAGGGGTCGCCGAGGAAGCGGACACCCGAGTCGCCGCCATTGATGCACCGCAACGCCGGCCTGCGGGCCTTCAGGCTGACCTCGGCCGCCCGATCGCGGTCGTAGTCGCGGTTCTGACGTTGAGTTTCCTTCTTCAACTTGCGAATCTGAGCCTCCCCGAGCAACAGGGAGAGGTAGAAATTGAAAAGCTGCACGTAGCTCAGGTTGCCGCGGGTGATCATGCGGTTTTCCATCAGGGTCAGCATCAACGCGTTGGGCGGCCGCGTGGCCGCTTCCTTCAAAGCGTTTTCATCCTTGAGGACCAGCTCGGCGTCCGGGTGGTCCGGCCAGTGCATCAAAACCCGCACCCGTCCCTCCTCGAAGCGCAGAGCCTGACGAACGCTGCCGTTCTCGGTGCTGATACCGAAAACAAAGTTGAGCGGACCGAAATCGGATCTCAGATAGCGGTTCAGGGATGGCCGATGGTTGAAATTGAAGGCGAAGAAGCGCAGGAAAAGGTTGGTCAGGATGCTGGCGGCTCCCTTTCTCGGGGCGGAATTCGTCGTGGTCATGAGCTCTCTCCCGGTTCGTTCTCTTCGAGACGCAGGTCCGATCGTTTCGGCAAGAGGTCAGACAGCGGTTCCCCGCGGTCGACCCGCTCTTTAATCCGGAGCACCTCGCTGACGACTTCGCGGATCCGGATCTCGACGAAAGACTCGACGTCGCTGATGACTTCGTGAAACAGACGGCTGTTACAGAGCGTGATCAGGCCGTGCAGATCGGCCCAGTATTTCATCAGCGCGTACTGGATGTATCCCCTTACCTTGGCATCCCCCACCCCCAGATAGACCCCGATCGGATCGGAGAACAGCGCTAGACACTTCAAGGCCGTCTCTTTCTCGAAAAAAGCGGTGGCCTCCATCTGGGTGCCGACGTAGTCGAGATATTTGGGGGTGTGCAAATTGAACATGAGGTCGTAGTAGCCGGGATAGCTCAGCCCGAAATCGACATAGGCGCCGACCATGGATTCGAGCCGCCCTTCGATATCATCGGCTTGATCCGCCCGTGCCGCGAGCATCTCGCGCAGGGTTTCGAATCCCCGCACCCGGATCATCAGGTTCAACTCGTCCTTGCACGAATAGTAGTTGTAAATGGTCGTCGCCGTGACCCCGAGCCGGGAGGCGATCTTGCGGACGCTCAGACTGTCGAACCCCTGCTTCAAGATGATGTCCAGGGCGACGTCCAGGATCCGGTTCCTGAACCTGTCGACCTCTTCCCTGCTCATTGGGGTCTTGGGCATGGCGATCCCGTAAAAATAACACCGTTAGATTAACGGTGTTATTTTGAAAAGTCAAGGAGCGTTTCCGCCTTTGTTTCGGGCGCGTCCACCGATTCGCCTCCTCGGCTTCCGTATCGGCCGCGACGGTCGCGCTCCCCGGCCTACCTGCGCCCGGTTAGCGGTGTCTCATTGAGCCGAGGAAACGGTCGCCTCCGGATAATGGGGTAAGGGGATGCGCGGTCCGGCGTGGCGAGGTCAGTTCCGAAAGGTGTTTTACAGTCGTATTCCGACAATCACTGTCATTTCGAGCGAAGCGAGAAATCTCGGTTCGGGGATGAGATTTCTCACTGCGTTCGAAATGACAAGGCAGGAGATCGCTCACTGCGTTCGAAATGACAGGGGTGGCTAGAAGGCGAATGTACGGGTGAAGCGGGTACTACTCGTCAAAGCGGTTCATCATGGCCTTGTGCAGCAGCCGCTCCCACTCGAAATCGACCCGCTTCTGGATCTGCTCCACCTGCTCGTCGTTCAGATGGGAGAAGCGGCCCTGCGTTTGCAGGTAGGTCCGGACCGGGACGTCCGTGGGCTCGACGTTGATGATGTAATCGTCGCCGTTGATGATCTCGTAGATGGGGAAGACCTTGCTGTTGGTGGCCATGCGGGTGACGCGGATGGCCTGGTCCGAGGGGATGCGCCAGCCAGGAGGGCATGGC
This sequence comes from uncultured Sandaracinaceae bacterium, assembly GCA_964450715.1. Taxonomy (GTDB): domain Bacteria; phylum Myxococcota_A; class Polyangia; order Polyangiales; family JAFGIB01; genus CAYVFC01. The sequence continues at coordinate 8,221 of CAYVFC010000039.1, forward strand.
GAGAGGATGTGGATGAACCTGGATCCCTCGATGGCGGCGGCCTTGCGGAACTTGGCAAGCAGGTCCTGGGGAAAGGCGACCGAGGTGGTGGCGGCATAGGGAATCTTGTGCGCCGCCATGATGTCGGCGATGTTCTTCTTGGGCGTCTCCTTGGGGCGGCTCTCCGGCGTGGTGGTGGTCCAGGCCATCTGGGGCGTGGCGCTGGAGCGCTGGATGCCGGTGTTCATATAGCCCTCGTTGTCGTAACAGACGAAAAGCACGTTCTCGTTTCGCTCCACCGCTCCGGACAGGCTCTGCAGCCCGATGTCAAAGGTGCCGCCGTCGCCCGCCCAGCCCAGCACCTGTACCTCGCGCTGCCCGCTCACGTCCAGCGCCGCGCGCACGCCGGAGGAAACCGCACCAGCGGTCTCGAAGGCGGTGTGGATGACGGGAACGCGCAGAGAGCAGTAGGGAAAGGGACCGGCGATGATGGACCAGCAGCAGGCCGGTATCACCACTATGGTCTGCTCCCCGAGCGCCTTGAGCGCCAGGCGCATGGCGAGCGCGCCCCCGCAGCCCTGGCAAGCCGTGTGGCCGGAGAGGAGAAGCTCGGGCCCCGCGTCCGGGGAGGTCTCGCGTCTAGAGGGCATCGAGGTTCTCCCGCTTCAGGCCGTGATAGACGATGTGCTCGTCCCCGGGCTCCCGCTTTCTCGCATCGCCGGCCATGGCCAGGTAGTCGTCGACGGTGACGTCCCTCCCGCCCAGGCCTGCCACGTAGTTGAAGACCAGGGGATGCTCCTGCCCGTCGTAGAGCGCGGCGCGCACCTCCTGCCCGAAGATGCCCCCGAGACCGGCCGCCAGGTTCCGGTCGATCACCGCCACCCGGGAAGCCCCGGCCAGCGCCGATCGAACCGCCTGGGCCGGAAAAGGACGAACGAGCCTGAGCTTCAACAGGCCGACCTTCTCGCCCCGGCTCCGCAGCTGCTCCACGGCGAGCCGGGCGGTGGAGCTGAGCGCCCCGGCCGTCACCAGGATCAGCTCGGCGCCGTCGCAATCGATGGGCTCCAGGACCTGGTAGCGGCGGCCGATATGCTCGTCGAACTCGCTCCCGAACCGATCGAAGAGCGACAGCGCCCGGACGTGGGCTTGCTGCATCATGTAGCGAAACTCGTAGTAGTAATCGGGCGCGGTCAGCCCCCCGAGGGCGACCGGGTTGCGGGTGTCGAGCCGGGCCGGGCTCTGTAAAGGGGGAAGAAAGGCGTCCACCGCCTCCTGCTCGGGTATACAGACCGGCTCGGAGGTATGGGAGAGAATGAAGGCGTCGTAGACGACCATCACCGGCAGAGAGATGGCCTCGGCCAGGCGATAGGATAGAATGGTCATATCCAGAATCTCCTGGTTCGACTCGCAGTAGAGCTGGAGCCAGCCGGTATCGCGCTGGGAGAGCGCGTCGAGCTGATCGGCCCAGATGGACCAGCCGGGGCCTAGGGCTCGGTTGACGTTGGCCATGACCACGGGCAGGCGCGAGCCCGCGGTCCAGTGGATGAGCTCGTGCATGAGGGCCAGACCCTGCGAGCTGGTGGCGGTGAAGGACCGCACCCCGGTGGAGGCGGCGCCGATGATCGAGGCCAGCGCCGAGTGCTCGGACTCGACCTTGAGGAACCTCGCCGGCAAGGTGCCGTCGCCGCACATCTCGGAGAGCATCTCCACCACCTGCGTCTGCGGGGTGATGGGATAGGCGGCGATGACCTGGACGCGCGAGAGCCGGACGCCGTAGGAGACGGCGTGGTTGCCCATGATCACCTTGCGGGTGCCCTTGACCTTCGTCCCTGTTGCCGGTTCGCTCATCTCGGTCAACCATTCAGAGAGAATATCGGTGTAGGAAACGACGGCGGCCAATCCATCCCGAAAAACCGGCTTTCGTCCTCGGGCCGCCTCGTCACGTAGGTGGGTACGCTCCTCGGCGGCCCTGCGGGCGCGCTGGCTTTTTCGGGCGCCTTGGCCGCCGCATGATCCCAAGCGTGAACGTTTATCATCTCGGTCACTCGTCCTCGGGGGCTATCTCCATGGCGCAGCGCGGGCACTCCTGCACGCAGACGCCGCACCCCTTGCAGTAGTCGTAACGGATGTCATAGGTGCCGTCGTCGTGCTTGAGCACGGCCACATCCGGGCAGAAAAGGTAGCAGTTGTCACAAGCCGTACAGACGCCGCAGTGAAAGCAGCGCCTGACCTCGACCTCGGCCGCCTGCGGGGACAGCCCCCGGTTCACCTCCCGGAAGTTGCCGACGCGGTCGACTACCGGGAGCCGCGGCGTACGCGCTCGCTCCTCCACCCTGAAGTAGTCGGTATTGATACGGTCGAACCCCACGATACGACTCTCGTCCGACGCTGTTTTACCGATGTAGCGCGCAAAGGAGACGCCGCGTCCAGCCACACGCCACGCCTCCCAGTCGGGCTCGGCACCGCGCAGCGCCAGGTCGATGGCGATGGCGGCGCGCTTGCCCGAGGCGATGGCGGTCACCACGGTCTGCGTCCGGTTGGCGATGTCGCCACCGGCAACCAGCAGCGCTTCACCCGTTGCCTGCACCCGCGGGGCCATCTCGTCCCCGGAAAGCGAGCCGTTGCCGGGAAGCGCGTCGTCCCTCGCCTGCTCGCCGATGGCGACCACCACGTGGTCGGCCCCGATTATCCGTTCCGTACCCGGTACGGGCGAGGGCGGTCGGAAACCGCTGGCGTCCGGCTCCCCGAGCTCGGCGCGGGCCAGCTGCACCGCGACCGCCCGGTTGCTGTCGTCGGTGATGATCCGGGTGGGCACCAGGCCGAATTCCATGTTCACGCCCTCGCGGTCCGCCTCGTCCACCTCCGCCGCGAGAGCCGGCATTTCGGTGCGGGTGCGCCGGTAGAGGATGGTCACGTCGGCGCCGGCTCGCCTGGCGACCCGGGCCGCGTCGATGGCCGTGTTACCGCCGCCGATGACCGCCAGCCGCTCGCCGACCTGACGAGAGCCCTTGGTATTGAAGCGCCGCAGGAACTCGATCCCGGTCTCGACATTCACCGCGCTCTGCCCCTCGATGCCGAGGGTCCTGGTCTTTCCCAAACCCGGGGCGAGAAAGGCAGCGTCGAACCTCTGCAGCTCCGACCACGGGATGTCCTTCCCCACCTGCACTCCGGTCTGCACCTCGATACCGAGCGAGAGGATTCGCTCGATCTCCTGGTCCAGGATCTCGCGGGGCAGCCGGTAGGCGGGAATGCCGTAGCGGGGAATACCGCCCAACCGAGAGCGGGCCTCGAAGATGGTTACCGCGTGCCCGAGCCGGGCCGAGAACCAGGCGGCCGCCAGACCCGCAGGGCCGCTGCCGATCACGGCCACCGAGCGGCCGGTCGACCGACCGGGCTCTGCCACCTGCATCTCGTCGGGCCAAACGTCCGCTACCAGGCGTTCGACGAGCTGAATGGCCACCGGGCTGTCGAGATCCTTCCGGTTGCAGACCGCCTCGCAGGGGTGGAAGCAGACCCGCCCGCAAAGGCCCGGCAAGGGATTCTCGAGCAGGATCTCCCGCAGCGCCTCTTCCGGGCGTCCGGCTTGCACCAGGGCCATCACCGTCTCCACCGGCATGGTCGCCGGGCACCCGGCGCGGCAGGGAGAGACCTTGTTCTGGTAGCGGGGTCTGAGGTAACGCCAGGAACCGGTCCGGTTGTGCTCGGTGGTTCCCCGGGATATCGGCGAGATAGGCAGGGGAAAATCCGGACCGAAGCAGACGGGTTTAGCCATCACCGCCTCCCGCAACCGCTCCCGGCACGGAAGCCTGCAGTTCCCGGTAGGCCTCGCCCGAGGCCTCGACGTTGGCCTCGGCCCCGACGGGGACCTCGGCCCGGATGGCGGCGGCCAGGCTCTGGAGGCGAGCCAGCCCGGAGACCTTGAGAAAGGCGCCCGACATCACCGTGTTGACGATGGGAGCGTTGCGGCTGCCCAGCCCGTGGGCGACCGCTATCCGGTTGGCGTCGACCGTGTACACGACGTAGCCGCGAAGATCCGGAAAATCGCCCGGCGAGCCCGGGGAGTTGATCAGTACGACGCCGCCCGGCTTCAATCCTTCGGTCACCGTCGCCACTGCTAAAAGTCGGGCGTCCAGCAACACGATGTGGTCGGGATGGGTGATGCCGGTGCGCAGATGGATGAACCTGTCGTCGATTCGCAGATAGGCGGCCACCGGCGCGCCGCGCCGCTCCACGCCGAAAGCGGGGAAGCACTGGACGAACTTACCCTCCTCGAAGATGGCGGCCGCCAGCACCTTGGAGGCGACGACCGCACCCTGCCCGCCCCTGCCGTGTATCCTGACCTCTATCACCGTTCTCTCCCTCTTCCCTCTCCTCTCTATTTGACGCCGACCGAAAGAACGGCCAGCGCTCGCGGCCTCTTGTGCCCTCGTCCGACAAACGAGTGCGGCACCTCGGACTCGAAGTAGAGCGAGTCTCCTTTCTTCAGCAATACGACCTCTCCGCCCAAACGGGCCTCCACTTCCCCCTCCAGGATGAAAATGAACTCCTCTCCCTCGTGCTTGAGCGGCGTGACCTCCTCCTCCACGTCGATATCGAACTCCACGAGGAAGGGCTCCATTTTCTTGTTGCTCTTGCGAAAGGCCAGGCTCTCGTAGGCGTAGCTGAGCGGGCTCTGCCGGTGGGTGAGCTTGCGCCTGATGCGTTTGCGCTCCGCGGCGCGCACCACTTCCACCTTCGGGGTTCCTTGCTCCTCCTCGAAGAAGTAACCCACATTCGCCCCCAGCGCCGAGGCGAGCTTTATCAGCGTACCCACCGGCGGCGTGGTCACTCCCCTTTCGATCTGTGAGATAACTACCGCCGTCAGCTTCACCTCTTCGGCCAATTCCTCCGCGGACTTGCCCTTGCTCTCCCGCAGCGTCTTCAGCTTTTCGCCGATGCTCAATCCGGTGGTTACGGGTTCACCGACCATGATTCGCCCCTTTCCTGTCAGCCTACAAGATGCTCTTACCGAAGAGCGAAGCCGTTAGCTCGACCGCGATCTTCGCGGTCTGGTTTCCCTTATCGATTATGGGGTTGATCTCGACGATATCCATCGAGGAAAGACGCTTCGAATCGGCGATGATTTCCATCATCAGGTGCGCTTCCCGGTAGGTGAGCCCGCCCGGCTCGGGCGTCCCCAATCCCGGCGCCGTCATGGGATCGAGGCAGTCCACGTCCAAACTTACGTGTATTCGGTCCAGCCCGCGCAGCACCTCGAGCGCCTCGTCCACTACGCGGTTGATTCCTCGCTCATCGATCTCCCGCATCGTGTAGATCCTGATCCCGCTCTTCTTCAAGAGCATTCTTTCTTGCTCCTCCAGACTTCTCACCCCTATCAAGACGACGTTCACCGAATCGATCTTGGCGCCCGGCCTTCCGATATTGACGAGCTCCGGCAACCCGCTACCCGTCACCACCGCCAGCGACATTCCGTGGACATTACCAGTCCTGGAGGTTTGCATGGTGTTGAAATCGCCGTGGGCGTCCACCCAGACGAGGCCAGCGGGAGCGTCATGCGTTACCCCGCCTATAGATCCGATGGATATGGAATGATCGCCTCCGATGAACACGGGGATGCTGTCGGCTATGGCGACGCGGCCCGCTTCATAGACCTGGGAGCAAGTCCTGCATATCTCGGAGAGAACCTCTTTCTCGTCGAGCGACTCCTTGACGGGCACTTGAATATCCCCCGTATCCTTGACGGAGTAACCTAGCTCCGACAGCCGCGTTGACAGCCCGGCGTATCGCATGGCGCTCGGCCCCATGTCGACACCGCGCTTCGACTGGCCGAGGTCCATGGGCACACCGATTATCTTTACTTTCTTGCTCAACTTCCCCTCACTTCTTACTTCCTCGCCAGGTTGTTCCATAGATTGATCATGAAATCCTGTACATTAGTAAGAATCGCCACTGCCTGGCCCGATCCGCGGTTCGCGAGCTTGTCGGCGCTGAACTCGGTCATGTCGACGATGTAGTAGAAGACCGGCCTCACCGTCCCATCTTCCGTCACGTGATAATTCGGCGTCATGTTGCCGAAGGCTATGGCGTGGAGCTGCGTGGCCAGGGTGATTACCGTGGTTGCCTTTCGCGCGTATTCCCGCATGGCGTCCTGGGCCGCGTAGGTGTCGGCGATCACCTCCGGCAGCGGCCCGTCGTCCCGTATGGAGCCGGCAAGCACATACGGCACCTGGTGTTTTTCGCACGCGTATATGATCCCGTCCCGCAGTTTCAACGTTTCGATCGCGCTGCGGATAGAGCCCGCGCCTCGTATCTTGTTAAGTATATCCAGGTGGTTGTAGTGCCCCAGCGGCTGAAGCTCTTGCGAATAGATATCCTGTCCGAGACCGGTACGAAAAATGGCGGCTTCCAGATCGTGCGTGGCGAGCGCGTTTCCCGCCATGAGCGTATGGCAGTACCCGCTTTCGATCAGCCCTTGCATCGAGTCTCTGCTATCCTTATCAAAAGCCACGGCAGGGCCGAGCACCCATACGATATAGCCGGATACCCGGTCATGGCGCAGAATTTCATAGAGCTGGTCGTAACTCCGTGAAAACGGCGTTTCCCGCGTTCCCCGGGTCCGGAAGGAAAACTTGTGCCCCGACTCGCCTTCTCCCCCTTCGAACCCCTTGGTATATACCAGTATCCCCTCTTCCCCGTTTTCCGTGCGGCCCAGGACGACCGGGTCGCCTTTCTCTAGCCTGCGGGCCTCGACCACTTCGACCTGTTCCCCCCGCGGCACCAGCACACAGTCCATGCGGCTTTCGCGCGCGAGGATCCATTTTCCACTGGCCGTACGCACGTACTCGGGATGGTTCGAGGTGGCGTGGTAGTTTTCCGGCGCCACCCCGTCCCTGGGGGCCGGCTCGGTCCTGGCAGCGGGCGCGCCTGCCAGAGCAGCGGAGGTAAAATCAGGCGGTGTGTATTTCGGAAGATGAAACGGCACGGCAGCCTCCTCCCTGACCTTCATACGGCATCCAGCGCCTGCTTCAGATCGCGGATCAGGTCCTCGGGGTGTTCCACGCCGATGGAGAGGCGAACCATCTTCTCCGATATGCCGCTCTTTTGCTTGGCCTCGGCGCTCACGTCGGCGTGGGTCATGGTGGAGGGGTGCTCGGCGAGCGACTCCGTACCTCCCAGGCTGACCGCCAGCTTGAAGAGCCTGAGCGCGTCGAGAAAACGGAAGGCCTCCTTTTCCCCCCCGATGATATCGAACGAGATCATGGCGCCCGGCCCCAGGCACTGCTTGCGATAGATGGCGTACTGCGGGTCCGACTCCATGATCAGCCCCAGGTAGTAGACGCTCTCCACCCGCGGGTGATCGGCCAGATAGTCGGCCACGTAGCGCGCGTTCTTCATCTGGCAGGTCATGCGCAGCTTCAGCGTTTCCAGGCTGCGCAACAGCAACCACCCGGTCCAGGGGCTGGTCAACGACCCGGTAAAGGTCCGCATGGCCTTGATACGTTCCACCAGCGCCGAGCGTCCCTGGCATACGCCCGCGACCAGATCGCTGTGGCCGCCGATGTACTTGGTGGCCGAGTAGATGACCAGGTCGGCCCCGTGATCGATGGGTCGCTGCCAGACCGGTCCCAGGAAGGTATTGTCCACGGCCAGGATCACCTCACGCCCCGGACGCGCGTATTCGTCCCGGATCTCGGCCAGAGCCGCGAGATCCACCAGCTTGTTGGTCGGGTTTGACGGCGTCTCGCAGAAAATCATGGCGACTCTGTCTGCGCCCGCCGACTCGACGGCCTTCCGGATGACTTCCTTTTCGGCGCCGGCCGGAAAGGAAACCGCCTCGATGTTGAATTCTTTCAAAACGCTCTTGAGCAGATGATCGGTACCGCCGTAGAGCGGCTCGCTGTGCAGCACCACCTGGCCCGGTCTGCAAAAGGTAAGAATGGTGGTGGTGATGGCAGCCATGCCGGTATTGAACACGGCGCAGGCATCTGCCCGGTCCCAGAGCGTCAGCCGGTCTTCGAGGATTTCCAAGTCGGGATTGTTCAACCGGCTGTAGATGAGCCCCGGCGCTTCCGACGGTCTCTTTTCCCTGATCCCGTAAGCGATCTCGAAAAAGGCCTTACCTTCCTCGGCGCTCCGGAAGACAAAGGTCGAGGTCTGAAATATCGGACACTTGACCGCGCCCTCGGATAGACGCGGTTCGTAGCCGTAGGTCATCATCAGGCTTTCGGGTTGCAGCAGCTCTCCGTTAATATAGGCCTTGTCCTTGAAACGGGTCACATCGCACCTCCCTGTGAGCCATCGCCGCGTTGGTTTCGCTCTGCCTTTCCTTAAGTATATTACCGTTGCAGAGGCCTGGTCGACCTTACTTCGTGAAGCGATCTCTTAAGTTTCGTAACCGAACCTTGCATTGCGATCGCCACGTAGCTCTCTCATTTTCAGATCGATCGCGTTGAGAAGATCGTGCGCAAAACACCTGCGTCCGCTGCGGCTTTAAGCATTACGATTCTCTCCATGTTCCATATTTCCTTCGTGATAGCTCTTCTACGGTACGCAACCGCCATACATCTCGTGCATAACGGGTCCGTGAAACACATCGCCCTACACGTTTTTCCGCTCCCACCGGAAGCCTAACCGTTCACGGACCTCGTCCCGTTCCTCTATCAACCCCGACTGCCCCGCACGGATTTCTTCGGTCTGTTCAGCGCGACTCTTCCCTTCCGTTCGGCTCCACTAATTGCAGGTTTTTCGGCTATGGCTCGCCGGTCCTCGCCCAGCCGGATCGTCTCCGATACGTCGATTCCGTCCGTACCGGTGAATGCGAACACCGCCTTTTTCATCAACGATCAAGTAGGTGAAATGTCCGCCGGAAATGGTGGAAGAACGTAGTATAATAGAGTTTAGAAGCGAAGACAGGCCTACGGACGCGTTGCGCCATGATCGGTATCTGAACGGGAGGAGCGATGGAAAAGCAAAACAACCGGTCGCTGCTTTATCACCTCAACGCCGTCAAGGAAGACAAGCGCGTATTCGAGAACGTCTTTCAGAGCGTGGCTCGGATGATCCTGGATGCCGACATCGAAAGCGTCGTGGTCAACGGCGAGCCGACCTACGATTTCAGCATTTTTCGAACCGGCAAAAAGCACATCATCGCAATGTTCGACGAGCTCAACAGCTTCGTTTCCTACGTAAAGGACGCGGCCGAGGGGGGCTCGTCGGCCGAGATGGCCTACGTTCTGGTCGGCGAGCCCGGAAACGGCAAGACCTTCTTCGTGGAGTTTCTCTGCGCCAAGTATCGGGAATTCCTCATGGAGCCGCGCAACCGAAAATTCACCTTCAGGCTCAACAATCTGGAGAGACTTCCCGACTACGGTCGGATCACGACCGTCGAATCCCAGACCTACGAGGACCCCGTCATCCTGGCGATGAATCTCTTCGAGAGCCGCCTGGAAACCGTTTCTTTTCTCAACAGCCGCGTCGGGCTTTCCGACGAGCAGATCGAGAAGCTCTTCGATAACTACCGGCCTCTGGGCGCGTGCACCGAATACATCTGGAACGACATCCGCACCGAGACCGACGGCGACATCGACAAGATGCTCGAGTTCGTCGAGATCGTGCCGGTTCCGTTGACCGAGAGCCTCGGCACCGTCACCGGAAAATACCCCGCCAAGGACAAGATCACTTCGTCGGCAGTGGATTTGCTCGGCGAAGAGTCGATCCAGCGAATGCTGCACATCACCGACACCAACAATCCCTACAAGTTCGACCTGCGGCGCGGCGCCCTGGCCCGCGTGGCCGGAAGCGGTATTCACTTCGCCGACGAGATCTTTAAAAACAAACGCGATCTGGTCCAGGTCTATCTCGGCGTGATACAAAACCGCACCATCGAGATCGACGGCTACAAGTGGCCCATCGACACCTTGATCATTGCGACCAGCAACAACTCCGAGTTCTACCGTTTCCTGGCCGAGCGCGAAGAAGCCCCTATCGTCGACCGCTGCCGCATCTGTTACGTCTCCCATAACACCAATTACAAGCTCCAGTCTCACCTCACGCGATACGCCATCGGCACGGAGGCCCGGACGACGCTTACCAAGGAGTTCCTGCACCAGGATCCCAACTTGAACTACGCCGCTTCGGTCGCTGTAGTGCTCACGCGCCTGCCCCGTTCCGAGAAGCTCACGCCCGTCGAGACCCTCAAGCTCGCGGCCGGAGAGGTTGCGGGCGAAAAGAGCATCAAGACGCTTGCCGAGGTGATCGACATCCTCAATCAAGATCCGCAGATCACCAACCGCTTCGGTCAGAAGGGCCTGGGTCAGAGAAACCTCGGCCGCGCGATTCAGCTATTGATCGAGAGCTCCGAGACCAACGAAGGCAAATGCATGTTTGCCTACGACGTGTACAAGGCCCTGGAGCGCATCATTCTCGACTACGTTACCGAGGCGAACGACCGTAAGAAATACCTCGAAGACATAAAGCTCGCCAAGGGTCTTTACCGCGAGCGGATCATGACCGAGATGTTCAACGCGTACATGGACGAGCCCCTGGCCATCCGCAAGGACGTGATGAGTTACGTCAACATGATCATCGGCACGGACGCCGAGAATCTCGGCCCCGATAAGATGTGGAAGTACAAGGATCCTCAGTCTGGAGAGCTCAAGGCTTTGAAGATCGACGAGCGCTTCATCAACAGCGTCGAGGAGCGCCTCGGGCTCAAGACCAAGGAACAGAGCGAATCCTTCCGAACCTCCATCAGGAAGATCTACGGCCAGAAGATCTCCGTTGCCCCCAACTACGACTTCATGGACAACCTCGAGCTGGTCAAGGCCGTGACCGACGTGCGCCTGAAGTCCGACATCGCCGGTGCCGGCAGCCTGGTCGGGGCGCTGGCCAACCGGACCAACGAGGAGAACCAGAAGCTTTACGATCGCATGATCGATACCATGCTGAACAAGCTCAACTATTGTAACACCTGCGCACAGAAGACCATCGAGTACTTCTGCACTCAGGAGGACGAAAGCTAGATATTTCTATTACACATAACTCCCGATAGCGAAACGGCACCGGCTCGAAGAGAAATGGACCGCAAGGCGAGAGACCTGTACGAGAAGTTGAAAAGCGAGGGGCTGACGCCGCTCGAAGCGGAGCGGTTCCTGTCCGAGCTCGCCTCCGAAGGTTCGCATGAGCCCTTACCGTCGAAAAGAGGCCCGGTTAGCGATCAGGACCGTCTTTTTTCCGATTTCGATCGCTCTATCTACGAATTCAAAGATCAGTCTCTTCTCCAGGATCTCGTCACGGCTATCGCGGGCTCCGATGCCAATCTCACGACCATCGAGGAGCTGCTGGAACGCGACAAGCAGCGCGAGAAGGATGGTTTTCCCCGGAAGATCAACATCGGCCGCCTGGTTAAGCCCGGCAAGGGCGGCATGGGCTCGGTCGTGGTGGTGCCGACTACCGTCGAGGAGAAGTTCCTCCACGATTCCTCTTTTCGCTCTGAGGATGAGAGCGAGTCGGGCGGCACGGGTGACGGGGAGGAGGGCGATATCATCGGCGAGCAGCCCGTCCACGCCCCCAACGGGGAGGGGTACGGCCCCGGCGAGGGAGAGGCCCCCGTCCACGAGGTCGAGTCCAATGCCTACGAGCTCGGCAAGATCTTGACCGAGAGGTTCGAGCTTCCCAATCTGGTCGACAAGGGGCGCAAACGCGCGCTGGCCCGTTACACGTACGATATGACCGACCGCAAGCGGGGCGTCGGTCAGATAGTAGATAAGAAAGCCACCCTGAAGAGAATCCTGCAGACCAACCTGGCCCTGGGTCGCGTGAAGGGTTCGGATCCCGTCGACCCCGAGCAGCTTCTGGTATCGCCCAGCGATCGTATCTTTCGCATTCTCTCCCGCGAAAAGCAGTACGAGTCCCAGGCCATGGTCTTCTTCCTGAGGGACTATTCCGGTTCCATGGCCGGCAAGTGCACCGAGCTGGTGGTCGCCCAGCACGTGATGATCTACAGCTGGCTGACCTACCAGTATGATAAACGGGTGGAGAGCCGCTTCATCGTACACGACACCGAGGCGAAAGAGGTCGAGGATTTTTACACTTATTATAACTCTCGCGTGGCGGGCGGGACTCAGATCTCCTCCGCTTTTCTGCTCGTGAACTCAATAATTGAAAATGAGAGCCTGGCCCAGGATTACAACATCTACGTTTTCTACGGAGGCGACGGGGGCGACTGGGATCGCAAGGGGGAAGCCACCCTGCCGGCGATCGAGAAGATGTTCTCTTACGTGAACCGTATCGGCGTTACGGTGGTAAAGCACACAAACGAAGCCAATAGCAAAACGAGCCTCGAAGCTTATCTCGAAGAATCCGGCCTGCCGCAAAACCATCCCAATTTATTGCAGGTGGATGCCTTCACCGAAGACGCGGACGAGGACCGCCTAATCGAGGGTATCAGGAAACTGATCAAGGAGAACGTTACCGCTTCATGAACCGCCGGGAAAGCGCGTCATGGAACTGATCAATCAACATACCAAGGCGATCATGGAGGGCTGCAAGGAGCGCGCGCGAGAGTTCGGCTTGCGTTTCGAGGACGAGACGCTCGAATACATCGTGACCAATCGGGATCTTCTCGAGCTCTCTCCGAAAGCGATGATCCCGACGATGTACGATTACTGGGTCCACGACGTCGAAGTCTTGAAAGAGAAGGGGCGATACGAGCTGTACCCCGGAAACCCCTACGAGACCGTGATCAACACTCGCCCCGTCATCTCGTTTTACAACGACAACAATCCCGACTGGCTGAACGTGATGATTTTCTATCACGTCATAGGCCATATCGATTTCTTTCAGAACAACGTCTTCTATCGTCACACCTGGGACTACGACTTCAACGGCAGGGCTCTCTCCGACAAACGGATGATCGCCAACCTCCGTTCCGAGCACGGCCGCTGGGTAGACTATATCATCGAGTTTTCCCGTGGGATCGACAACACCGTTGGATTCCATCGCGAGCTGTCCGCGCTCGTAGAAGACGATATTCCTTCTCACTCCAAAGCCGTAGATTTCTATTTTGACGAATTCCTACAGTCGCTCAAGGAGACGTCGACGACCGAGTATATCAAAGAGATCGAGCGTTATAACAACTGCCGGAAACAACACGGCGTTATGTTCGAGGACTATTTCTTTACCGAAGTCTACAAGACCCACCCTGAGTTTCGAGCCACCCTCGCTAAGCACTTGAAAGATAAGAAGCCCCGTCCGATGGACCTTATGCAGTTCATCGTCGCAAACTCCGATTTCCTCAACAAGGAAGAAAACACCTGGATGCAGTCGGTTATCGAGGTGGTTCGCCACACTTCCATCTTCTTTCAGCCGCAGATCAGAACCAAGATCATGAACGAGGGCTGGGCGAGCTACTGGCACGATCGACTCTTTCTACAGGACAGCAGGATCACCGGCCACGAGGTCGACTTCTCCCGCGTACACTCCGGGGTCGCCTCCCTGCCCCGGGTCGGCCTCAACCCCTATGCCCTGGGAATGCGCCTGTTCGAGTACGCAGAGGAGCTCGAAAACAAGGGGAAGTGCTCTCTGGAGTTCGAACGGCTGCAGGACGCTCGTTTGCGAAAGGAATTCGACAGGAAGACGGGGACCGGCCGCCTCGCGATCTTCGACCACCGCAAGAACCTCTGCGATTTCATGTTCGTCAACAGGTTCCTCGACCAGGATTTCGTCGATCGCCACAAGCTTTTCGTGGCCGGCCGCAGACTTAACCGAGCCCGGATGGTCTGGGAGTACTACGTCAAGAGCAGAAAAGCCGAGGCGTACAGGAAGATGCTCGAGGACAAGCTTTATCACCCCCCCTACATCGAGGTCGACGAAAACGCCAACGGCGACAACACCCTGTACCTTGTCCATCGTTTCGAGAACAAGCCGTTGGTAAAAGAGTTCATCAAGAATACCATGCTGGGGATCGAGTATTTGTGGGGAGGACCGGTCAAGCTCGAAACGAGCGACGTCGTTTCCGTGGACGAGGATTCCGTAACCGAAGGAGAGGAGCCCACTATCGAGTGGGAACGGGTCGTTTACACCATGAAGAACCGTGAGCTTTCCCGCGAGCGCCTGGAGGACTCGGTCTAGCCTTCGGATATTCTAGCTCCGGGAACCAGGATCAGGCCAGTCTTTCGGATCGTTGAGAGAAGATGATCAAGAAACAGGACAGCATCGGCAACGCCGTGGAAAACCTCAACAAGAGGATGGTTGGCACTTGTTGGCGATCGCCCATTCCCTTCGAAGCTTTTCTGAGCGAGTTGGTGGAGAGGCCTACGGCCGTCTTGCGCAACGTTTTTCAGGTCTTTCACGATCTGGTCAAGCAGTATCTCGGAGAAGGCATCGACGAGTACCCCGACGATCCGGAATCGATCCGTTATGTCGACTACGATTGTAGCAAGCTTTTCATCGAAGGGGCGGACCATCCCTTCTTCGCCGACAGGCTCTTCGCCAATCGTCTGGTCCGGCTGGTCGAAACGCTGAAGAGGGGGACGCAGCAGAACAAGGTGTTCATATTTCACGGCCCCTCGGGCGGCGGCAAGAGCACATTTCTCAACAACCTGCTGGTCAAGTTCGAGGAGTACGCCAACACCGAAGCCGGACTTCGCTACGAGACGTTGTGGCGTCTCGACTCGCGACTTCTGGGAGGTCCTCCTCGGATGGCTTCGATTCCCGTTATGGAAAAGCTGGCGAGCTTGCTCTCGGGAATGCCGGACGAAAACGGTGCACACGAACCGGAAAGGTTCGTGCCGCCGGTCCACGACGATATCATCGAGATTTCCTGCCCTAGCCACGACAACCCCATTCTCCTCATTCCCAAGCACCACAGGCGAGACTTCCTCGAGGATCTTTTTACTCGCACGGATTTCGGCAAGGAGCTTGCTCGAGCGAAAGAGTACGAGTGGGTTTTCCGCGATACGCCCTGTACGGTTTGCACCTCGATCTACAACGGCCTGCTCAATCGACTGCAGAACGTTAACGACGTGCACAAGATGATTTTCGCCCGCCCTTACGACTTTAACCGCCGCATAGGCGAGGGCATCAGCGTTTTCAATCCCGGGGACGTTCCTCTGCCGAGAAAGGCGATCACCAACAAGCAAACACAGTGGAAGCTGGACGCCCTCTTCAAGGAGAGCGGGGAGGTCCCGTACCTATACTCCGGGTACGCGAAGACGAATAACGGAGTCTACGCGCTGATGGATATCAAGTCGCACAACACAGAGCGCTTGATGGGGTTGCACAATATCATCAGCGAAGGGGTTCACAAGGTCGAGGACATCGAAGAAAACGTGCGGTCACTATTCCTGGCGGTCATGAACCCCGAGGACAAGGAAGATGTGCAAAAAGTAAGGTCCTTTGCCGACCGCATTGAGTACATCAACATGCCTTACGTGATGGATCTCAATACCGAGGTCGAGATCTATCGAAACGTGTTCGGCAAACAGATCGAAAAGCGGTTTTTACCTCGAGTTTTACAGAATTTCGCCCGGGTCATCATAGCGACTCGCCTGAATCTGAAGTCGGAAGGGCTCACCGAATGGATCGTGGACCCCGGCAAGTACAAGCGCTACTGCGATGACAACCTGCAACTGCTAAAGATGGAGATATACACAGGACGCATCCCCGAATGGTTGTCCGAAGAAGATCGGAAAAGGCTGAACGCGGTGCGGCGCTGGCGCATCATCGGCGAGTCCGAGGCCGAGGGAACGCAGGGTATATCGGGCCGCGATTCGATCAATATCTTCAACAAGTTCTATTCGAAGTACGCGAAAGACGACAAGCTGATCGACATGTCGATGGTCGTGAAGTTCTTCGGTGAAGAAAGCGGTGAGTTTGCCAAGCAGGTGCCGGAAGGGTTTCTCGAGTCTTTGCTGAATATGTACAATTACACCGTGCTGCAAGAGGTCAAGGAGTCGCTTTACTATTACAACGAAAGAAGGATATCGAAGGATATTCAGAACTACCTTTTCGCGGTGAACTTCGAGGTCGGAACTACCCAGGTCTGTTCGTATACGGATGAAAAGCTGGAGATAACCGACGAATTTTTCGAGACCATCGAACGCCATCTGCTCGGTTCCGACACCCCGGAAGAGGAGCGACTTGAGTTTCGCGAGGCAACGCAGCGAGAGTACGCGGCAAAGACCCTGACGCAGGAGATCATGGTCGAGGGTACGCCGATTCATCGGACGAAGATCTTCGAGGACCTGAGAAA
This sequence comes from uncultured Sandaracinaceae bacterium, assembly GCA_964450715.1. Taxonomy (GTDB): domain Bacteria; phylum Myxococcota_A; class Polyangia; order Polyangiales; family JAFGIB01; genus CAYVFC01. The sequence goes on from CAYVFC010000039.1 coordinate 24,452, forward strand.
CCGGTACACCCATCACTTGAAGGAGAGGGTTCTGGAACCGTTTCTCGAAAACGAGAACTTCCGGCGGGCGATAAAGGACTACGGAGAGAAAGAGTTCAGAGCGTACGGCAAGCGGATCAAAGACGACGTTCGGTACTTGATGCAGAACCTGCGAAGAAAGAACAAATATACAAAGCAGGGCGCCAAGGAGATCTGCATTTACGTCATCGACAACGATCTGGCGAGCGAGTACAGCTCCTAGGGTTTTACCGGGTTGGTGAAGGAGTAGGCTCTCTCTTTTTAACCGGACGGGATCTGCGGATGACGGAAAAGAGGACCGCTCTGTACAATGCCCATGTCTCGCTCGACGCTAAGATGACCGCCTTTGGCGGATTTCTCCTGCCCGTTCATTACGAAGGAATAATCGCCGAGCACCAGGCGACGCGCCGGCGAGCGGCCATATTCGATACCTGCCATATGGGTGAGTTTCACATTCACGGCGGCCGCGCGGTCTCTGACCTGGAAAACCTGTTGAGCTGCTCGGTAGCCAATCTGGCGGTCGGCCAATGCCGGTACGGCTTTCTCTGTAACGAGGACGGCGGCGTGGTCGACGACCAGATCCTTTACCGCCTTGGCGACGACGCTTTTTTTATGGTGGTCAACGGCGGCACCCAGGATGGCGACTACGACTGGGTAGCGGGACACCTGTCGCCCGAAACGCGGATCGAGAACTTTTCCGCCGAGACGGCAAAGGTCGACCTGCAAGGCCCCTGCGCTCCCCGGATCATGCAGCGGCTATCGCAAGAGCCTATCGATAAACTGCGTTTCTTTCACTTTCGACATGTCAGGTATCGCGGCAAGCGGATACTGATCAGCCGCACCGGTTACACCGGCGAGATCGGCTTCGAGGTGTACAGCGATTCAACGACCTGCAGGTCCTTCTGGGACGATTGTCTCTCCGAGAAGGCGGTACCGGCCGGGCTCGGGGCGCGCGACACGTTGCGCATGGAGATGGGCTTTCCCCTGTACGGAAACGAGCTTTCGGCCGACCGCAACGCGGCCGAATCAGGGCTTTTTCGGGCTATTGCCGACAAGGCGTTCATCGGCTCCGGGGTTGTACACGACGTGTCGCTCCGCAAGGAGAGACTGGTCGCACTCGTACTGGAAGCGCGCCGGGCCGCCAGGGCGCACGATTCCATTTTCGACCCAGGCGGCGAGCTTGTCGGCACGGTGACCAGCGGCGGTTTTGCCCCCTCCCTTGGCAATTCCATTGCCATGGGATATATCCGTATATCCAGCAGCCAACCCGGCACGAGGCTCGTAATTCGTACCGCGCGGACCGATCTGAACGCGGTCGTCGGGGAAACGCCGCTATACCGGGACGCGACCGGCAGAATGGCACTGAAACGTTTCTTGGACTAGGCGATAAGGAGACCTGGGCATGGCATCGGAGGAGCGCAAGTACACGAAGACCCACGAGTGGGTTCAGGCGGAGGGAGACTCGTTAACTGTGGGCATAACCGACTACGCGCAAAACGCGTTGGGGGACATCACGTTCATCGAGTTGCCCGCGGTCGGAAGGCGCATATCCAGAGGCCAGGAGTGCGCGGTAATAGAATCCGTCAAGGCCGCGACCGAGATCTTCGCGCCGGTGACCGGCGATGTCGCCGAAGTAAACGAGGCTTTGAACGACGCGCCCGAAAAGGTCAACCAAGACCCCTATGGCGAAGGGTGGATCTTCAAGCTGAAGGGCTTCGAGCCCAGCGAGATGCAAGAGCTGATGGACGGCACCGAATACGAAAGACACCTCGAATCCGAGCAATGAAGTATATCGCGAACACCTCTCTGCAAAGGCAGCAGATGCTGCGAGCTTGCGGAGTCGACTCCGTGGACGAGCTGTTCGCTTCCATCCCGGCTTCGCTCGAACCCACGAGCTTCGATTTGCCGCCGGCTCGTTCCGAGCTGGAAGCGTTTGCCTATTTCGACAAGCTTTCGCGGCAAAACTATCACGACTTGATCAGCTTTCTGGGCGGCGGATTCTATGACCACTTCATCCCGGCGGCGGTCGACGATATCGCGGGCCGTAGCGAGTTCTATACCGCCTATACGCCGTACCAGGCTGAGCTGTCGCAGGGCACTCTGCAGGCGATCTATGAGTACCAGAGCGACATCTGCCGGCTGACCGATCTGGAAGTCGCCAACGCTTCGATCTACGACGGCGGCACAGCGTTGTATGAAGCGTGCCAAATGGCCATCGCGGCTACCGGGCGGCGCAAGGTGGTAATGGACGGCGGGGTCAATCCGATCTACCGGAAGATGATCCACTCTTATGCCACCAACCTGGCCATCGATTTTCGGGAGACCGAGGGGGTACAGCGACAGGCCGATCGCGACCGTCTTTATCGGCTGATAGACGACAAGACCGCGGCGGTGATCCTGCAGAATCCGAACTTTTTCGGCGCCATCGACGATCACAGCGATATCGTCGAGCGCTGCCACCAGCAGGGCGCGCTGGCACTGGCGTCGGTCAATCCCATCGCCTGCGCGCTTCTCAAGACACCGGGAGAAATGGGTTTCGATATCGCTACCGGCGAGGGCCAGCCGCTCGGCATCCCCCTCTCGTTCGGCGGCCCCTATCTCGGTTTCATGGCCGCCACCCGCAAGCTGCTGCGCCGGATGCCCGGCCGCATTGCCGGCCGCACGGTAGATGTCGACGGCAACCAAGGGTTCGTGCTTACCCTGCAAACACGTGAACAGCATATCCGTCGCGAAAAGGCGACGTCTAACATCTGCACCAACCAGGCCCTCTGCGCCCTCAGGGCCCACGCCTACATGAGTCTGCTGGGCAAGGAGGGCCTGCGGGAAGTGGCGCAGCTCTGTCTGGACAAGGCGCACTACGCGAAAACCCGCTTGCTAGGCATTCCCGGCGTCGCCGTCGAAGAGGCGGTTCCGGTTTTCAACGAGTTCACGGTACGGCTTCCCATGGACGCCCGGGAATGCGTCGGCGCCATGATCGAGCGGGGATTTGCCGCGGGTTTTCCCCTGGGCCGGTACTACTCGGGCATGGAAAACCACCTGTTGGTCGCGGTTACGGAGAAACGCACCAAGTACGAAATCGGTCAGTTTGCCGAGGCGCTGGAGGATTCGTTGTGCCGGTGATCTTCGAAAAATCCGTGGCCGGACGCCGCGGCGTACGTCTACCCGAGTCCGACGTACCCGTAGCGCCGAAAGTCGACCGGCGCTACGCCCGAGCTACCGAGCTCCAGCTGTGCGAGCTTTCCGAGCTAGACGTGGTACGCCACTTCACCGATCTCGCGCACAAGAACTTCGGGGTAGACACCAACTTCTATCCGCTCGGTTCGTGCACCATGAAGTACAACCCCAAGGTCGGCGAGAAAATCGCGCACCTGCCCGGATTTGCCGCGTTGCACCCGCTGTTGCCGCAGCTGCGCGGAGGCGGCCTGCTCACACAAGGGGCGCTCGCCGTGGTCTACGAGCTGGAGCAGCTACTGTGCGAGATCACGGGCATGGACGCCTTCACCTTGCATCCCCTCGCCGGCGCGCACGGCGAGCTGTGCGGTATGATGCTGGCAGCCGCGTATCACAGGCACAAGGGAAACCAGAAGACCGAGGTACTCATTCCGGACGAAGCGCACGGCACCAATCCTTCCAGCGCGGCGACCGCAGGGTTTACGGTGCGCGCGGTGCCCACCGATACGACGAGCGGCTCGCTGGACATGGCGGCGCTCGAACAAGCCATGGGGCCTCAGACCGCGGCGCTGATGCTGACCAATCCGAATACGCTGGGCATATTCAACTCGGATATCGAGCGGATATCAGCGCTGGCCAAGAAGAACGATTGCCTTCTCTACTACGACGGCGCCAACCTGAACGCCGTGCTGGGTCGCTTCCGGCCTGGCGACGGCGGCTTCGATATCGTTCACGTCAACCTCCACAAGACCTTCGGCACCCCTCACGGCGGAGGCGGGCCCGGAGCCGGGCCGGTGGGCGTCAAGCAACACCTGCAACGGTTTCTCCCTGTCTCGCGCGTGATCAAGCGGGACGACAACACTTACGCACTAAAATATGACTACCCAGACACGATCGGATATGTAGCGCCCTTTTACGGCAACTTCTCGGTCTGCCTCAAGGCGTATGCCTATATCTTGATGCACGGAAGCGAGGGGCTGCGGCAAGTCGCCGACAACGCGGTTCTCAACGCGAACTACATCTTGCATTCGCTGAAGGGCGCCTACCAGGCTCCCTACCCCGACGGGTGCATGCACGAGTGCGTGTTCTCGGCCAGCCGACAGGCCGAGAACGGCGTGCACGCCGTGGACATCGCCAAGGCCTTGATCGACGAAGGTTTTCATCCGCCCACCGTCTATTTTCCCTTGATCGTTAAGGAAGCGCTCATGATCGAGCCCACCGAGACCGAGAGCAAGGAGACGCTGGACGGCTTCATCGCCGCCATGTTGCGTATCGCAGAAGACGCAAAGACGAATCCCGAAAAGCTGAAGGCTGCGCCGCGCAAGGCGCCGGTACGGCGGCTGGACGAAACGCGGGCGGCCAGGGTGCTCGACGTTAGCTTCAAGTAACCTTTAGGCGACTGCCGCCGCTATCGCCTCGGCCGTCGCAGTATGGCGTGGCGCGACGACCAGTAGACGTAGTCGGCGTCCAGGGCGATGGCAGCGTGACCGGCCGGATTGGCTTGCAGCACCTCCACGCTGCCGTCGTCGATGGACCAGCTCACGATCCCTTCTTGCGAGCCTCCGAACAGCCGGTTCTGCTCCCGGTCGAGCAGGAACGGACCCGTGATGTAGGCGCTCGCTTCGCTCTCGTCTGTCAGATCGCCGCTATCGCGGGCAAGGCTCTTGATCTTTACCCAGTGCAGGTTATTGGCTCGACAAGGACGCGGTCAATCTTGTTGGATTTCTATTGGACACGTCGCGTGAATCCTCTATCGCCCCCTTGGATTGGTTAGATCAAAATATCGCCAACCCTTTCTGTCCTATACGTGGGACATCGTTCGCCGGCGATCGATATCCAATTCGGCCAATTTTACAAACATTCGTGGCCAATATTGACATTGACTTCCAGAGAGAAGGCTGCGTATTTCGAGATGAATCAAGGCATCAAATACTAGAGCGATAAACCGAAAAGGGGACGGCGTTCGACGACGCCCGATCGGTATTGGGAGACAGAAATGTGCGGGATGAGATCGGCAATCATTTTCCTGGTTTGTTCCACGTACTTTCTAGGTTGCAGCGACGACGATGCGGCGGGTAACGGCGAACAGGGGGGAGCCGGCGGCCAGCTGGCGGACGCCGGGGGAGGCAGCGGAGGAACCGGCGGGCAAACCGCGGGCCAAGGCGGGGTCGGCGGAACGGAGGGCGCAACCGATGCCGGCCAGCGCGACACCGCGCCTTCCGGACCTGAAGATCCCATCGATCGGAGCCACCTGAGCGATGTGGGGTTGACCGATGCGCTCGACTACAGCGACCCGGCTCTGTGGGTATGCCGTTCGGACCATGAATCCAATTTCTGCCACCACGACATCGACGCCACCGAAATTCTGAGCGACGGCAGCTACCAGCTGGTACCGCACGAAAGGGCGGAGGATCCGGAGTTCGATTGTTTCTATGTCTATCCAACCGTATTGCTGACTGGAAAGGCGAACCAGACCGACTTTTCGGACATAAGCATCGTGGCCGACCCCCTGTATTCGCAGGCCTCTCGTTTCACGGCCTTGTGCGAGATGTATGCGCCGCTATACCGCCAGGTCGGACTAATCGCCGGTCAACCGATCGCGGGATCCGACCCCGCGGTACCGCTGCAAGACGTGAAGGACGCCTTTGCCTACTACCTGGAGCACTACAACCAGGGCCGCAACTTCGTTCTCATGGGCCATTCGCAAGGGACGATGATGCTGACCCGTATGATGCAGGATGACCTGGACGACAATCCAGAGGTGCTGTCGCGCATGATATCCGCGCTTCTGATCGGCGGCGCGGTTAGTGTGCCTGAGGGAGAGCTCGCGGGAGGCACGTTCCAGAACATCCCCCTCTGCAGCGCTCCGGGGGATACCGGTTGCGTGGTCCATTACGCGAGCTACGAGGCGGAGTACCCGCCGTCCGCCAACGCGGTGTTCGGCAGGACATCGGAAGAGGGCATGGAGATCGCCTGTACAAATCCCGCGTTGCTGGCGGGCAATCCCGACCGTTTCGAGGCCGCCTACCTGAGGACCGCTTTCGGCAATCCCTCGTTTGCACCCGACGATCCGATACCCGAGGATGTCGCCACGCCCTTCATGATCTACCGCGACACGTTTCGGGGGCAGTGCGTCAAGCGCGATGGCAGCAGCTATCTCGAGATATCAGTGGACCCGGACGAGGGCGATCAGCGCCCGCCTCCGCCCTATAGTACTACCTTGATCCGAACCATCGGAATGGGTCTACACCTGGTGGACTATAATCTACCGATGGGTGACTTGCTGGAAATGGTGGCGCAGCAGGCAGAGGCCATGCCCTGACCGGAACCATCACCTTTTTCAGAGGACGTTACGCCGGTCAACGGTTGTAGGGCAACCGGAAAGCAGGGGCGAGTAAAGAAGAGCCTGACACCTATCTCATCGAGAAACTCACCTCAGCGGTCCCGCTGCTTTGATAACCTTCTACACACATTGATACCTCATACAACCCACCCATATTCATTCCATAGCTCTGCCATGCGTTGAAGTGGTTGGCAACGGTTATGGTTCCGCTCGAACGTTTCTCCGTACGGACACTCCAATACTGGTAAAAAGTTGCGGTACCTTCAATGGAAGGTTGGTTAACTCGCTGGGTACGATATATGTCATAAGTTCCCCCGTCACTATCGGCGGTGCCCATGTGCCCTTCCCCGCCAGGAGGACGCCAGCTGCCCCAGCTATCAACGATGTAATACTCTACAAGTGGGTTTTGCGTCCAACCGTAGACACATAAGTACGAATTGCCGTTTGGTTGGTAGTTGGCATTGTAGGTCACGGTTTGATTCGTTGATCCGGGTCTCAAACCTTTGCGGCCCAACAAGTTATTAATATTATTCCACTCTACGCTGAAACCATCGGACTTGTTCGTCAGGCATCCGGTCCCTTGGTCCTTCCAATATTCATAAGCGTAGCCGCAGTGGCTGCCGATTTCGTTATTGCAGACCGTCTTTTCGGGTTCCGTGCACGCGTTCGGTATGCCCCCGGTTCCGCCCGAGCCACCGCTGCCGCCCGTACCGCCCGCGCCGCCGATGGCGCCACCGCCGTCGTCGAAGCCACCGCCATCGAAAACGTCCGTGCCTGCCGAACCTCCGGCGCCTCCGTCTAAACCGCCCGCTCCACCAGCGCCGGCGCCGGCTTCGGCTAATACGCCCGCTTCGCCGCCGGTGTTGGCGCCCGCGGCGCCGCTTGCGCCCGAGGTTCCGCCGGCGCCGCTGCCGCCGAGAGCAAATCCTCCGCTGCCCGAGGTGCCCGCGCCGCTCGTGCCCTCGATGTCATTTTGCGGATTGTTGCTATCCTTGCCGCACCCCCCGGTACATACGAGCATATACGATATCGACACGACGAGACGCGCCGTTGACCGGGCTTTCGCCGCCATACCGGCGGCGGGCTTACCCTTCTTTCGATAGTCGGTGTACCGGCTTCCAAGTAACCGTTTTGGTACCAATTTACGACACCCCGTTCTCTATGCAGGTTAAAGGGGTAGCGAATCCAGGGGATACGAGCCGCCCTCGCTAAAGGGGCCCTGACGCGTTCTGCCTGTGGCGATGATGACACGCATGCTCATAACTCTTAAGACGAGCCTTTTCTCCCCTGCCCCGAACAATTATCCACACTGGCAGGAACTGCTCTCCCCCGTTGCCAGCTTGCGGACTCCGAGTCCGCTACCTGGTGAGCCAAATAGTTGGGGGGATTTGACCTTGTTCGCCCGGTTCGCCCCCCTAACCTGGAAAGGAACGGCTCCGCGAGCCTTTCGAGGCGCGGCAAATGCGGCGAATCATTCTTCTACCCCGGAAAACGGCGAGAAAATTAGCGTACCGCAACCATCTCACGCGGCTCGCTCGATACCTTTTCCTTCACGTCTGTCTGGTCTTCGGAGCCCTACTCGCGTCGTCGTGCGAGGAATCATCGAGACCGGGTTTAGGTTTCCCGCAAACCCCGATCGCGGCGGTGGACGGCGGGGGCGGCGGCGGCGCCAATATCGATCAATCCGGGTCGGGTGGAATCAGCGCGGCCGCCGGGAACAGCGGTTTTGGAGGTATTTCCGGAGCTTCTGCTCTCGCCGGCTCGGGATATGATCCTGAAGGTAGCGGCACCGGCGGCCAGGCGATCGCGGGCACGGGCGGGGCGGACAGTGGCTCGGGCGGGTCCGGTAGCTCGCCGACTGCTTGTACGGTCGATGCCGATTGCGGGAACGGCTACTGCAACCGCGGAAGCTGCTCCTGCTGGTCATCCGACGAAGCCTACTGCGACGGTCACTGCGTTAGTACCCTCTGGAGCGACGAACATTGCGGAAGCTGCGGTAACGCCTGTACGCCCGGCGAGCCGAGCTGCGCCAGCGGTACCTGTGTCTGTTACAGCCCTCCCTGCGGCAGCGACGTCGGCGGCAGCGGCGGAACGGGTGTCTCCGGCAGCGGCGGCACCGGCGGCGGAGACGATCCTCCGCCGCTCATTCCCATCCAGAACGGTTGTGACGGTTACGCGACCCGTTTCTGGGACTGCTGCAAACCTCACTGCGGCTGGCCGAATAACGTACCCGGCGGCATGAATCCCATGACGACCTGCGATCAGGCGAATGTAAGCAACGGGGGCGACTATGATGCTACCAGCAGCTGTAACGGGGGGTACGCCTATACGTGTTACGGTCTCGTTCCCTGGACGGTGAACGACAGCCTGGCCTACGGCTACACCGCCACCTCGAGCGGTGATGTCTGCGGCCGGTGCTACCAGATTCAGTTCACCGGCGCTTCGCACAATGCGGGGGATGACCCGGGTTCGGCCGCGATCCGCGGCAAGACCATGATCGTACAAGCGATCAACGTGGGCTACGACGTCGGCGGAGGTCAATTCGATCTTTTGATACCGGGCGGAGGTGTAGGTGCGTTCAACGCCTGTTCGAACCAGTGGGGTGCATGGCCGAGCGAGCTGGGCGAGCAGTACGGCGGATTTCTCTCGACCTGTAAACAGGGCGGCGCCAGCAGTCACGAGGCGATCAAGAGCTGCGTCTCGCAGAAGTGCACAGATGTTCTCGGCTCTCGGGGGTTAAGCGAATTGCAGGCCGGTTGCCAATGGTTTGTCGACTGGCTTCAGGCGGCGGACAACCCGGCCCTGGTGTACAAGGAGGTCCTCTGCCCGTCCGAGATCAGCGGCAAGTCCGGCATGAACCGAACACCTCTGAACGACATAAACCACGCGTGCGAGGGCTAACAAGCGCCAGCAGTTCGTGAGCAGGAAGCATCAGGCCGGTTCCGGCACGCACACCTCGCCCTCGCTGGCGAGATCCGGCACGTAACCCTCTGGGCATTCGCCTTCGACCGGTACTGGCAGGCACGATGCGCCGCCGCTGGCGATGTAGTACTGGTAGCCGTCCGGGCAGGGGCCTTCCTCGCTCGGGTCACCGCAGTTTTCGCCTTCTTGCAGCAGGTTGGGGACGCAATACGGCACATCCCAGTCCGGAGGGCATTCGCCCTCCTCCACGATGATGGTGTTATCCGAGGCCTTGGAAGGCGAGGCATGGACGTACTCCACGGTGACGCCGCCGAAACCGGCGTCGCCGAAAGCGTCCGCGTCTATCCACACCTCGTAGATCATGCGGTAGTCCCAGTTGGGCGTATCAGGATTGGGCGTGTAATCGGCGTCGGTAGCCGGAGAGTCGGTGGTATAGCTGCCGTATCCGCAACCGTTCAAGTTGCGGTCAAAGGATGTGGCCACCTCCAGCACGTCCGCCTCGTCCCCCGCGATCATCTCGCCGTCGCCGTCGGTAACCCCCAGCGTACCGTACCCCGACGGCTGCGAGTCGTCTTCCGATATGTAGTCGACCCGGAACTGCATGGCCGTGTCTCCGTTGCCGTCGGTTAAAAGCAGTTCCACGTGATCGCTTCCCACTAGCTTCTTGAACTCGTGAATCCCATCCTTACTCTCCTCCCAGCCGATCGAGTTCTCTCCGTAGGTATTGTCCACGAAGGTCGGGTCGAAGGTAACGCGCAGGTGGACATACCCCACGTCGTCCACGTACTCTACGATGTACTCCGCCGTCGCCGCCGGAATGCTCGTCGCCTGCTCCTGGTCGAAAAAACACTCCTCGCCCGAATCGACCACCATCGTGGTCGCCGAGCCGGCGCGCGTCTCCCGGGTGGGGCAGTCGTCGGCCGTCTCCGGACCCATGCCTTGCGCGAGGGGATACTCCGCCGTGGGAGTCGAGTTTTCGCCCCCGCGCTCGCCGCTGTCCGGGCCGGTTCCGGCGTCCGTCACCTCCCCGCCGCCGGCGCCGCCGCCATCCATACCGGCGCCCGATCCGTTGCCGCCCCCACCGCTGCCAACCTCGTAGCCAGAAGCCGCACCTTCATCGCCGCCGTCGTTCTCCGACGAGCCGGCGTCGTTGCCACTCGCCGTAGCCCCTCGGTCCGCCGAACACGCCGCAGCAGCGAGCACCACTAGCAGCAGCGCGAGCACAACGCCCTTCCCCTCGATACCTTCTACCCGATTAATCTTCATCAGAGCTCCTCCCTTCTTGAAAACGCCTTCGGCTCCGGCAAGCCCACCCGCCTGTTTTCTGCCTCTAATACCGCGGCCCGGAATCACAGCACCTCGTCCAGCAGCTGGGTTTCACAGCCGAGCGCCAGATCAAAGGTTCCGCCCGGCTCGCCGACCACTTCGCAGGAGGCGTCGCACAAGAGGATCCGTCCGGGTGCCTCCGCATCGTCGTAGTACCATCCGCCCTCGGTCGGATCGCATTCGTCCTTGTCGGATACCGCGTAGATATACCGGCTGTCGCCGTCTGCATCGGTGTAGACCGCGTTGACCATGCCGAAGTCGAGGGTTTCGCCCGGGGGCGGCTCGGGGATTAAAAACTCGCAGGGAATGATGGCGTCTCCCCGGATATCGTTGAGCGCCCGAAGCACCTTCTCACTCACGTCTCCCCCCTCGACCAGGTAGGCCTGCTCGGTCTTTCCGGCCAGGGCTATCTGGTTCAGGTTATCCAAGGCGGAACCCACGCCCAGCACGTAAATGCGTATCTCCTCCTCGCTGCCCGCGCATTCCATGGCCGCGTCGATGGCCTCTACCAGCGTGGGCTCGCAACCCCGGCTCGCGGAAAGCGGCGCCTTGGGCTCGCCGTCCGTAACCAGCAGGATGACCACCACGTGCTCGGGATTGTCTTTCTTCCATTCCCCGGCGTAGGCGCAGGCCCCCTCGATGGCGGCACCGGTAGGCGTCTCTCCGGTGGGCTCTACCCGGTCGAGCGAGTCGATGATCTCTTCGGCGTGGTCGGGCAACAGGTCGATCTCCACGTCGGGCTGCCGGTAATTAGCCGGATCGCACGAGGTCTCTCCCAGCGGCATATCTCCGAAATATCCGATGCCCGCGCCGATGCCGTGGCTCGCCGGATCTTCGAGAAAGTCGGCGGTGGCCGAACGGACCGCTTCGATCCTCGTTTGGCCGTTCTCCTCCTCGGTGAGCATGGAACCGGACTGGTCGAACATGATGTAAATATCGAGCGGGACGGTCTCCCCTCCCACGATTACCTCTACGCACTCCGCACCCCCGGAGCCGCCGCCTTGACCGGCGCCGCCACCGCCCTGACCAGCCTCCGAGCCGGTTCCGGTCGAGGCATCGCCGTTCACACCCTCGCCGCCGCCGTCGCCGTCCGAACAGCACGGAAAGCATAGAACACACAAAAGCGACACAAGCCACGGCACTATCATGATTCGTCTCTTCATCTCGTTACCCTCGGATTCTCTATCGGAAAACAACCCTCGACCTTCGCTTGTCTATCGGTAGCCGGTGCTCCGACCGGCATATCGCGAGTCGGCTACTCACAAGATCATGCAATCCTCGTCAGCCTCGTCGGTGAGCCCGTCACAGTCGTCGTCCACCCCGCTGTCGCAGACCTCGAGCCGCTCGCAGCCGCATCCCTCGTCGATCTGTCCGTCGCAGTCGTTGTCGATGCCGTCTTCGCAGGTTTCCAGCTCGGGCCGGCAACACTGCTCGTCGACAACCCCGTCGCAGTCGTTGTCCACGCCGTCGCAGATCTCCACCTCGCTCGGGCACTCCTGGTCGGTGTCCTGGGCCCAAAAAGCGCGGTGGTTCCCCTGGTCGATCTGCTGAAACGGCATCCAGAAGGCCGCGTAGCTCGGATCCGATCCCGCCTCGATTCGCGCGGGATCGACGGCCGCTCCCCAGAGCTGGTCGGTTTCCCCGCCGCTCAACACCTCGCCGTAATCGCGCAGGGAGGAGAAGGCCAGCCAGAACACCTCCTCGGGACGCGTGCTCGGCGCCCAGGAGGGCATGCTGTTGCCGATGCCGGTAACGTCGTCCTGCTGGCCGACTCTGCGGTTGAGGCGGTGCAGCGACACCGGATCCCGACTCCCGTCCGCGTCGATCAGGAACAGCTCCGCGGTCTCGTTGTCCTTGCTCTTGCCCTGCCCCCGCGCGAAGGCGATCCAGCGGCTGTCCGGCGAGTAGCTGGCAAAGCAGACCGTGTCCTCCTCGCCTGCGCTAGCCACCAGGACTTCCGGCTCGCCGAAGCTCCCGTCCGGGTCGACCGGGATTCGGGCCAGGCTCGAGCCCGTCACGTCCTTGTTGCCGGGGCGCTTGCCGGTATAGGCAACCGCAACGTATCGGCCGTCGGGAGACCAGTCCGGAAAGGTCGCGTAGGTGTCTTTCGGCAGCGCGATATCGCCGAGGTCTTCGCCGGTTTCCGTGTCGAGTAACGTCAGCTTGCCCTTGTGGGCGTAAAGCAGCCGGTTTGCCTCGGGATTGAAGGTGCCCCATCCGAAGTCGGGGCCCTCTTCGGTCGGATCGGACGGTATCGACAGCTCGCGATCCGGAATCGTTATCTCGCGCAGCCGTTCGCCTCCGTAGGCGACGGCCATTCGGCGCCCATCCCTGGATACGGTATGACAGGAAACGCACGCCTGTTCGCCGGAGCTCGGCTGGGGGTAGAACTTGGTAGCCACGGGCGAAGAAAGGGTCGCGCGCATCACCCCCTGCGCGCCCGTGGACCAGTAATAGAGCACCCCCGGAACCTCGGACCCGGAGTAGTGGAGCGTTACCGGCGCTGATCGAAATACCTTGTCCGGCTCGTCTTGTTTGACCGCCCGTACCGTCATCTGCAGCGAACGCCCGGCATGGGTCTCGGCCAGCCATTGCCACTGCTGTGACGTCGGCAGATACGATCGTTCAGAGGTATGGACGGTGATCAGCGCGACCTCGCTCTGAAAACGGACCTCGAACAGGTCATGATCCTTCTCGGCCTGCCACTGGTGAAGCACGCGCTGTAAATTGAGGGGAAACATGGTCTCGTGGGCGGGATAGACGATTTGCGGCGCGTATCTGTCCCCGGTCGTATCTCCCGAAAGGTCCGCGCCGAAGATCTCGGCGGCCTGCTCCGGGACGCCCTCGACGTCGAACGACGCCTGCAAGAACACGGCGAGATCGGACGCGGCCGAGATATCGCCGGACTTGGCGATGACCCGGGTGATGCCGCCCCGGTCGGCGCTGGTGAAGCCCCCACCGTCGATGGTACCCAACTCGGGGTTTTCCAGGCTCCAGTCCACCAGATCGCTGACGTCACGTTCCCCGTCGGCAAACTCGCCCAGGGCGCGGAAAACGATGCTCTCTCCGGGCGAATTCCCGTCATCGACCACACGTTCCGACTCCGGCTCAATACGCAGCGCTCGCAACCCCTCCATCGACGCGGCCGCCTCCCGTCCCGTCGCCGCGTCCGGCTCGCTGCCGCCGGCCAGCTCCACCTCGTCGACCGAGCAGCCGGCCAGCAAGCGGGCGCCTACGAGAAAAACAACGATGGCGAGGCGGACGGGTATCATTTTCTACAATTCTATTCTGCGATGCGATTGAGCAGCTCCCGCGCGTCCGCGGCGTTCGCCCCTTGCGGATAGCTCCTCAGGTAGCGCCTCAGTGCCTCTCGCGCCTTCGTTTTCCGACCGCGATCGAGCTCGATGCGCCCCTGCGCGTACAGCGCATTGGCCGCCCAGGGACCCTTCCCGCGAGCCAGCGAACGGTAGATGACGACCGCGGCCTCGGGATCGGACGATTCCAGCTCGGACGCCTTGTTGAACCGTTCTCCGGCGGAAAGCGTCCGGCCGGCCGGACCGCGTCCCGTATCCGAGCGGGGCCGGGTCTCCTCATCGCTTTGCATCGACGCCGAGGTCTCCGGCAGCGGGGTTGCGCCGACCCGGCCCACATCTTTGCTCTCGTAAGCGCTTTTATCCGGAATATCTCCCTCTGCACGGCGAGATTCGTCCACCGCTTCCGGTCTGCGGGCGGGTGGCCAGATCTGCTTGGCGCGCACCAGCGCGACCTTTCCGCGCGCCGTTACCTTCACCGTTCCCTCGAACACCTCGACGCGCGCTGATCCCCGCTCCCGCGCCACCGCGAAACGCGTGCCGACCACCTCTACGCGAGCGTCTCCGGCCTCGACCGCAAAGGGCGCCCTGCCCTTGCGCGGCGCAACCGAACAGGTAACCCGTCCTCGTTCCAGCACCACCAGCCATCCTCGCTCCTCGTCCCCGATCACCCGCAACGCGGAGGCGGGCGCCACCTGAAGAAGCGAATCGCCGACCGTGGTCCGGGTAGCGCCCTTGCCGGTGACGATGCGGGAGGTGGGCAGGGCAACGCTGCCGGTATCTTCGCCTGGCGACAGTACGAGCCCTAGCGCCACGACGCCCGCGCCAGCCAGCGCGGCCGCCGCCAACCCGAGCCGCCACCGCGTGCGGCCCGCACCGCGCTCCTGTCCGGCCGGGTGCTGCGCCCCGAGCTCGAGCTCGGCGAACACCCCCTGTCGCACCCGCTCCCAGCCGCGATCGGAAAGGGGCTCGATCTTCAGCTCGTTTCCCAGATCCCTCGTGTTCATCTTCGATTCTCCCCGCTGGATAGAAACTCGACGAGAACCCGATCCTTGCGCGCCAGCTTGTCTACCTGCCTGCGCGCACGCCACACGCGGTTCTTGGCAGCTATCAACGATACGCCCGTGACCCGGGCGACCTCGCGCAGCGGCCGGCCGTCGATCACGTGCAAGGCGAAGGCGATGCGGTACTTGGGCGCAAGTCGGCCGAGCAGCGCGTACAGGCGCCGCCCGGCCTCCCTGACCAGCACTTCCCGCTCCGAAAGGCTATCGACGACCTGCAGCGAGGGCAGCGAGTAGATGGCGGTCGTCGCCGGGTCCTTGTCCTTGGTGGAAAGAAAGCGGTAGGCCACCCGGGCCGCGATCCGGTCGGCCCAGGTGGCCAGAGCGGACTCGCCCCGGTAGGAGGCGAGCGAACGGAAGATCTCCACGAACGCGTCCTGCAGCAGGTCCTCCATCTGGCCGTTCGTTCCCATCACCCGGTACAGCGTCGCGTGCACGGGTCGGCGCAGCTTCTCGAACAACTCGCGCTGTGACTCCCGGTCGCCGGCCGCGCAGCGCCGGGCAAGCTCGAGATCCGAGGACGCGTGGACCACCTTCAGAATGGGGGGACTGCCTGCCATCTAGGAATCAGTGCCGTAGGGAAGCCGAAAGGTCGCAAAAAAACGCCGAAATCGCCGAATAGCGGTGCCTTTTCAGTAGATCGGAGCCTGTAAATAGAGCGCGGTTTCCACTGCAAACGGTTCCGTGTCGACTACCGGGCGGCCGTGAACCAGATAGCGTTGCCGGTAGGGGAAAAGCGCCACTCCCGCTCGGATCCCGGCCACGAACCCCGCTCCCGGCGAGTAGTCGATCTGCGGCAACAGGGATAGGGAGACGCCCATCCTGTGCGCATCGGCGTGCTCGCCGCTGCCCGGCAAGGTTCCCTCGATTCCGGACAGGTGCAGGGCGCCCCCGAGCCCGCAACCGACCATAAACCCGGAGCCGAGGGACAACCTGCCCCGCCCGTACAGGCCGAACGAGGTATCGCTCAGGCTGCCGACGAAGTCCGGGAAATCGATACCCAGGCTCGGTCCGGCCTTCATCTGCAGCCCCAGCGCCAGCCTCTGCTGCAAGGTGCGAGGCCGCCAGAAGAGGCCCAGGCCGAGCCGCGCCTCCACCTTCGACCGATCCGTTCTCAGAAAACGGACGCCTCCGCTTCCCTCCAGCAACAGCGCGACGGGGCGTCGGCTTTTCTCTCCTCTCGTTTCTCGGGTTGGTACGGTCGTCGGTTTCTCGGTTCGCTTCACCTCTCCGGCCGGAAGCCGCGCCTGTTCCGGGGCGACCGTGCTGTATCTCAGCAGCGTCTTGATCGACAGCGCCATGGCAGCGGCCGCGGATTCGTCAAAGGGAGGGCCCGAAGCGAGACGGCGGGCCACGACCTGATCGCTCTCCCGATCGTAGATCCAAAGCGCGTACCCCTCGTCCGCGCGAGAGATCCAGACGACGGCGGCAACGTTCTGGCCGACGGCGAGCGTGCGCCCCTGCCTTGCCGAACCCGGCATGGTGGCTCCCGGCGACTGCGACCTTATCGCCAGAACCTCGATACCCCAGGGATTCAGAGCACTCTCCACCGCGCGATGAAGTGCGGGATCGGGATCGACCAGCGCCACGCGACGCTCGTCGGCCGACGCCCCGGCGTGAGACAAGGAGACGAGCACGACGGCAAAAAAAAAGACGAGCAGGCTACGATGCACAACAGGGCGACCATAGCACCTTGTTACCGAGATACCGAACGTCGTGATTCGACCCTGCCTACAGCAGCGTCTTCAATGAACCGGTTCGAAAACGATCTTCCGAAACCGCCAGCCGAACGACCACCGCGAGCGCCAGGCGTATTGCCGCGACGGTCCGGACGGCAACCGACGCGTATCTCTCGGCGCCCAAGCCGGCGTTCAGAAGAGCAGGCGAACGAGCCTTCCCAGGTGTTCCTGCGCATAGCGCCCGTGCGGGGTCGAAAGGCGCGCGGCCAGGGCACGCGCGGGCGGTAGCTCGAAGCCGGCCTGACGCGCACCCGACGGCCGGGTCGGGAGCCTGGCGAGCCTTTCCCCCGGCAGGCGCTGCACGGATACGCCCCTGCGTTGAAGTCTACGCAACAGCACCCCCGTGTTGCGCGCGGGCTTGCCGCTCGCGCCGTGGAGCGAGATCAACCGGCGTCGGGCATCCGCCGCCACCCACGCGGCGAACGCGTCCGTGCCCCCATAAAGCGCGTCGAGCAGGACGACATCGGTAATACGACCCGACAGGTCACCGCCGCGAAGAATGGCCAGCGCCGTCTGATAGCCGGCGCTGTGCGCCACCAACGCGATCCGACGTAGGCGGCCGAAGGCGTCCGGGCCGAGCTCGGCAGCCAGAGAATCGTCCAGCACCTCGCGCAGGAAGCCCGCGAAGCCGCCCCGGCGTGCGAAGCGCCCCGGAGATCCGTCCCGGCGCATGAGCGCCAGCTGCGGCACGACGAGCAGGCTGTCGCCGCCCGCCCTTGCGTGCTCGCGCGCGAGCCCCCGGCCCGGCACGCGATCATGGCCCGGACCACAGTCAACCGGCAGGCTCGACGCCTGCGCCAGCGCGCAACCACCAAAGCCGTGCAGGAAAACCACGACGTCGACCGCCGCCGTCGGAGCCAGACGGCGCCCATGCACCACCGCATCGGGAACCCCGGGGTGATGAAACGCGCCGTGCTTCAAGGAAAGCGCGCGCATGAACTCGGACGCTTGCGCGCCGACCGTCCCTAGCGACGCCAGCACCAGGGAGAATACTACGAGCGTGACCCGTCCAAGCCTCTGCATCAGGTAAAGCATAAGGCGTCAGAACCGTGTTCTTCAAGGATACAGGCAGAGGTCGACCTACGGCGTCGCGACGAGCGGAATGCTCACCAGCGGGTTCTCCAGGTCCTCTAAATCAGATACATTGATCAGATCCATGGCGATGGAATAGACGAAGTCCTCGGTATCGCTGCTCATGAAGATGCTGCGCTTGACCTTGGAGTTGGAGTCGGTCCACCAATTACTGCAGGCGGATCGGTAGGTGTCGATGGTCTCGGGCTGTTCGTGCGGCACCCCACCCAGCAGCTCGAACCCGCCGGCCACCGTCACCCGGTAGACCAGCAGCCCGCTGAAGGTCATGAGGTCCCCGTAGCTGCCGCCTCCCGTACTCTCCTCGCAGACGGTCATGGGCAGGGCCAGCAGATCCCTCTGCGGGAAGTAGTTGAAAGCCAGGTGGTTGGTAGCCGCGTCCGAGGTGGAGCCGCGGGTGCCGATGGTCTCCTCGCTCAGAACCAGTGGATCGGTCATGTCGCTCACGTCCAGCACCCGGAGCTGCAGCCCCTGGAACCAGGCGAACGACCCCTGATCGTCCGCGTCGTAACCCATGGTCAACAGATGCGTGTCATCCATCAGGTGCATGTAGGTAGCAAAGCCCGGCACCTTGAGCTCGGCCTTGATGACGGGATGGGTGGGATCGGACAGGTCGAAGACGAAGAGCGGGTCGGTCTTCTTGAAGGTCACCACGAAGCCCACCTTCCCGTTGAAGCGCACCGAGCGGATATCCTCGCTGGGCGCGATGTCATCCACCATGCCCACCACCTCCAACTCGCCCTCTTGCTCGGCCAGCACCGAGAGCGTGCTGTATACATCGGGATCGGGCACACGCCCGCTGCTGGTGGCGATACGCAGGTACCCGTCCAGCTCGTCCATGGAGAACTGGTTGAGGACACGGCCCTTGGCCACGCCGCTTCCCGCATAGGCCGTCTGGATGGAGCCCGGTTCCAACCTGAACTTGTGAACCGTGGTAGCCTCGTCGCCAGCCATCGGATCCTCGAAGTACCAGCGGTCCATCGTGGAGCTGTAGTGGCGCACGGCCAGGTAGAGCGCCTCGTGCGAGGCGTAGACCGCGCCCGGCTTGCCCACGATAGTGGTAGCGTTGAGCTCGGCCAGCCGACTCATGTCGAAGGAGACAAGGGCCAGAAGTGCCCGGCCGTCTCCCGCCTGCGACAGGTAGAAGTTCTCGCAGCTGTCCAGCAGCCCCTCTTCCTGGCTGGGCACGCCGTTGATGTAACGCGTGTCCTTGATGCTCGGTAAAAAGTCGGTGATGGTGGCCTGCTCGATGATCCGGGTGTTCTCCGCCTCGAGCGTCGCGAACATCTCCCGCACCTGCTCCTCGGTGAAGGGGAACTCGGTATCGTGCCAGCATCCCGCCATCCCCTCGGGCCAGGAGGCCAGCCCCGGTACCACCATCTCCGGGAAGGTCACCGCGGTGTGCACGATATCGCCGATACGACGCGAGCTCAGGTAGGACCCGCTGAGCTCGGTCTCGCGTAACAGAACGGGCGCCGTCTTGTCCGAGATGTCGTAGGTCGAGATCAGCAACTCGCGACCGTCGCCGGAGAAGTCGCAGTTATAGCCATGGGTGCACTCCCGCTCGTAATCCCCCCCAAATCCGGATCCGCCCCCTCCCACGAAGACGATCGGACCGGGGAGTTGATTGATAACGTCTGAGCTGATCGCTTCGAGCGCCGAGTAGACGACCGCGATGTCCCCATTCACGAAAAGCTTCTTGGGCTCACCTCTGACCGCCACCGAGGAAACGGTGTGGGCCTGGGACGCGGGCCAGGCGTCGATTATCTGCAGCTTTCCGTCGGCAACCGCGTAGACGTACTCGGCATCGTTTTTCACGAAGTCGGCCTCGTCCACACCGACCACCTGTAGGTTGGTTGTCGAGTACTCGGTGGCGCCTGAAATGTACTCGACACGAGTTTCATTGCCGACCACCACCTCGTATGTGACCAGGATCTCGATTCCTCCGTAGCAATCCGTTTCGTCAGCCCACAGGTCTTCCAGGACGTACTGCAGGTTGGCGTCCACCCTCTCCCGGACCTGTCGCGTCAGCATCTGCTTGATCTGCCCGAGCACCACCTCGCAGCCTTCGGCTTGTACGAGCCGGGAAAGGCTCCCTTGCGCACCCACGAGAAGCTCGCCTGACGAGCCGGACGCGCCAGACGCGCCAGACTCGCCCGCGGCTCCGCCGGCCTCTCCTTGCTGGTCGCCAGCGTCGTCGGTGACGCCGGTCATCCCGCTTCCCGACGCTCCCTGCTGTGGCCCTGCCGTATCTCCGCCGTCGAGCGACGCGCGGCCTTCTTCCGTCGAGCTCGAGCAGGCCGCCGTCCAGACCGCGAACACGGCGACCCTCGCCGCGATGGATGCGATCCTTCCCATTGCTCTCATGACCGACGCTCCTTTCTTGTCGTTCCCTGCCGGTTTATAAAACTTATTGCGCAATACCGCCGCCCCAGGACGGGGACTGGAGAGGAAGCCGCAATCGGGACATCGAAAGAGAAATCTCGTGATCTCAGATGCTTGGATACAGAAATACGGTTCGAAAATTCTAGAGCCCGGCAACCCTCCCGCTGTCGCGGGCCTCTTACCCGTGTAATCCGCGTCTCCTTGCCCATCCCCCTTTTCGTCGTTTTTCCGCCCACGGAAATCCGAAAGCCTATCTAGAAAAATACTCCGGATTGGATCGATAGAATACTAGACTCGCCTTTGGCGATTTTCTGATTAAGATCTCTGCGGTGTGTTTCGTCGGTGAGGCGGGCGGGCCGGTGCGCGCCGATGGGGGACGCGCGGCTTGCAGATGGCCGGCCCTTGCTAGCGCAGTTACCTATTGCAGGCCGGCCGCAAGCCGCGCTCGACCCTCGCGCCAACCGGGGTATCGATCGGCGGGCCGGTTGTCACTCGGGACGCCCCCATCGGCGCGCACCGGCCCGCCCGCCTCACCGACGAAACACGGTTGTGTCCTATTCGCGTTCCCCCCAAAACATGCAGTTCGACTCTCCAGATAATCCTTTTAATCGGCCCTCAAAGGGATCAGAATGAGTTTGTCCAAACCATTCAACCCCCTTCGAGGAGCCGATCGCAGATGCTAACAGAAGACTTCCTTCGCTGTCTCGTATGCTTTCAGCACTGCTTTACCGCCCCGAGTTTTCAGCGGTTTTTGACCGTGATGGCCGGCTGGATACTGTGCACGGCCAAACACACCGTCACCGGAGTGATCCGAGCTGCCGGTGTCGTCGGCGTCCGTGAGCACGGCGGTTATCACCGCTTCTTCAATACCGCGGCGTGGAGCACCGACGAGGTCGGGATCGCCTTGATGAAACTCATCGTCTAGATGTTTCCCAAGACGGCGACGGTGAGACTGACGGTAGACGACACGCTGGCTCGCCATACCGGCAAGCACATCGAGGCAGCGGCGATGCACCACGACCCGCTGTTGTCCTCGGCGAACAAACCGTTCTTTCACTTCGGCCACCAGTGGGTGGTGCTGGCCGTGGTGGTGCCCTTTGCCCGGTGGGGAAAGGTCTTTTCGTTGCCCGTGCTGGTGCGTCTGTACCGTCCCGAGAAGCTCAACCGCAAGCTCGACAGGCCTCATCGAAAGAAGACAGAACTGGCGGACGAGATGCTGCAACTGGTAGCGGAGAGCTTTCCGGACCGGAAATTCCGGGTGTGTCCCACTTGGTCAACTGTAATGGTGGCCCCTTGCGGTAACTTCTCAAAAAGTCGTGGCGGTAATGTCATTTCGAGCGCAGCGAGAAATCTCCCAGAGAGATTTCTCGTCGCCTTCGGCTCCTCGAAATGACAGGTGCGGGTCCTCGGTTGACCAAGTGGGACACACCCAAAAACGTGGCTGATCGAACTGGCGGCGATGGTGGCGCAAGGCGATTGCCTAGGATAGCTACCGACCTTCAAGCCACCTTCGATATCTCGCGTCCCTCGTACTCGGGAAACATGATCATCGCGGGATGAACTCCAAACGTTCTGGCGATCTGTTCCGCCCGCCTCTTGCCGATCTCCACTCTTCCGTTCTTTATTCCATCCGAGAGCGGAGGCAACACGCGCCGCCCGCCCGTTCGCAAGCCGGTCGGCCGTCGATTTCCGGGAGGGCGCGGTTTGGGATATCCTCGAAGGACGGGGAAGGTGCGGGGCCAGAACGGATCGATCGAATCAAGGGCAGGCGAGGTACATCATGAGGATTGTCCATGGAGTATTTCTGGCGGCCGCAATGGCTGCGCTCGGATGCAAAGGCGATGAAGAGGCCGGCAACGGCAATCCAGAGGACGCCGGGGGTGCTGCGAGCGGCGGCACCGCGGACGGAGGCACCGGGGGGGGGCCAGCCGGCGGCGGAACCGGGGGCGACATCGATCATAGCGGCGGCGGTGCGGGCGGAGATGCCGGCGGCGACCCTGACGCCGCTACGCCGGACACGGGCCCGGCCCTTCCGGGCGAGCTGCTCGCCTGCGATATCACGGCCGAACCCGATCCGTGCGGGACCCCGGCAGTCTGCGCGGGCAGACCCTGGTCCGGTTTTTACTGCCGCGAGACGTGCCCGGCAGGCGCCCAGCCGGGCGACACCTGTGGTACGAGCGGCGTCTGTCTGAGGGCGAGCCCGCAAAACGACGAGGTCATGGTCTGCTTCGAGCTGACCGACTGCGACTACGTGACCGCCGCCGGCTGCGATATCGCGGCCGGTGAAAGCTGCGTGCTCGTCGAGCTCGATCCCGCTCGACGGGCCTGCGTTCCCTCGGGCGACCTGCGGGCGGGACAGCGCTGCGACGCCAGGGCGAAGAACCCGTGCGCGCCGGGTACCGCCTGCTTGGGAAGCGATATAGATGACGGCGACGAGGGCGTATGCACGATCCTCTGCCATCCCGGCGACGCGCTGCTGGACAACTGCGTCGAGTGCATCGAGTTCTCCTCCGACCTCGGTAGCTGCGCCGAGTGCAGCGTTCTCGAAAACGACTGCGATACCGGCGAGACCTGTTACCCCCTGAGCGAGGCCCTGGGCGGAATCTGCGTGGAGTTCGGCCCGGGCGGGGTAGACGATCTCTGCACCTACGATCCTTCGGGTAGCTGTGCGGAGGGCCTGATTTGCGTGGAGATGGACGATCCATCCGGTCCCGATCCGATGGTATGCGTACAGACCTGCGACACCGCCGACCCGGTTTGCGAGAACCCCGACTACTTCTGCAACGATATCGGCGTCTACGAATCCGCGTACCCGACCGGCAAGCTGGCGTTGTGCAGGGACTTCGGCGGCCAATTCTGCTCGCCCGATCGCGGCGTCGAGTGTCCAGCCGGAAACGACTGCCTGGGCGCTGACACGGGCATGGGAGTCTGCATGACGCGCTGCGATCCGACAGACGGCAACACCGCCTGCAGCTATAACTACGCCTGCCTGCCCACGTCGAACGGCGAGTTTTTCGCCGAGACTTTCCTTTACGGCAGCGGCATCTGCGGAACCGGTTGTACGGACAACTCCGACTGCAGCGGCGAGACCTGCTTGCTCATCGACGGGCTGGAACAGCCCGGCACCTGCGGGCCCACCTGTAACACCGGCAATCCCGCCTGTGGGGCAGGCTTGACCTGCGTACCCACCCCGCAGAACGCCGCGGTGGGGGCCTGCGTGCTCACGGCCGGCGCCTGCGATCCGAGCGCCTCGGACGATACCTGCGATTGGGGATCGACCTGTATCTCGGTGGGCGGCTCCACTACCAACGGCTACTGCCTGCCGCACTGCTTCGTCCAGGGCCCGGATCCCTGCAGTCTGTACGGCAACGACTGCATCGAGAAGACCGATGTGAAGTGGCATACCGGCAACTGCTACGGCAGCGCGATCCCCTGCGATCCGGTCGCCCAGACCGGCTGCGAGACCGGCCAGAATTGCGAGGTTTTGGCCGGCGGTGCCATCGGAGGCTACGCCTTCATCTGCGGGGAGGCCGGCAACGTGGACGAAAGCGGCGACTGCTCGGGCGACACCAACAAATGCGTGTCCGACCTGATCTGCGTATCCGACGTCTGCCGTACCCCGTGCGATCCGACCGACGATCAGTGCGCAAACGGAACCTGCGAGGACATCAGCGCCGGCTATTACCTTCCAGCCGATACCATCGGCGCCTGTACAACGAGCTAGAGGGCAGAGAGGGACGTTGCTACATTATTTACATTAATTTGCCGACGGGCCCCGTCGCGTTTCCGAGAGCGAAATACTGTAAATAATGTAGCAACGTCCCTCTATTTTCTCCATCTCGGTAGGGGCGCCTCCGTCTCAGAGCAGTTTTCTACAAGGTTTTTGTCGAAACCACGCAACCTCCTCCGCGACTGGCCGATAACGGGGGCATGAGCCATTCCCGAATGTCGGTCCCTGGCGTTTCTCACCGGGCTACCCGCTCCACGCGTGATGGGTCCAGTTCCGTTGTCGTCCGACAGGGTCGTCAACGACGTCTTCGAATACCGCCTGTTTTGGGCCCCTCAACGACGCTTCCGCCTTCCCGATCTGCTTCCGCGCCTCGGACCACTCTGTCGTCCGATCTACCGGCCCTTCGGAAACGGAAGACGGAAGTGAACGGTTCGACATTTCCTTTGCCTGCCGCCTTCTCCGGCAGGCATACGATTACCTTCTTTCAACATACAGCATTGCGCATATACGAATGAAAGGACGAATAGTGATGATACAGACAACGATTGTGTTGGCAATTCTAGCAATTATAGGTCTACACGGCTGCTCCGAGGACTGTGGCTGTGATCAACTGCAAGACGAGGGCAGCGCTGTATGCGACTGGTTCGGCGACGCCGAAGGCAACGGGATGACCACCGAAGATACCAGTTTTCCGACTACCGAGTCGGACTTGCAGGAGCCCAGCTTCGAAGCGTTTGAAGTACCCATCGATCAGCAAATCACCGTGGGAGCGTTCGTGCTCGACCTGCAAGACGCTCTGTTTAACCCAGGAGCGAGCACCCACGATCCTTACGCGTATGTAGAGGTTTCCTTCCAAGCGCACAATGCTTCAGAGAATGTGGCCATGCCGCTCGTGCCCCTCGAGGGCGACGGGTTGGTGCTCGACGCCGCCGGAAATTACTACTTCGGCAGGGTGGCCACTCAAGAGGTCCCCGGGCTTCGGGACGGTGTCGGGACGGTTAGCTGGGCAATCTGGGACGAACTGACCGAAAATGATCTGCGAAAC
The DNA here is from genome assembly GCA_964450715.1 of uncultured Sandaracinaceae bacterium. Lineage (GTDB taxonomy): Bacteria > Myxococcota_A > Polyangia > Polyangiales > JAFGIB01 > CAYVFC01. The sequence continues at coordinate 49,592 of CAYVFC010000039.1, forward strand.
GCTGTAATCACGTTCGGCGAAGCCGGCCATAACCAGGCTGTGCTGCCGCTTTCTGACCTGACCGCCCTTATCAACCATGCGGATCAGGAGCTGGAAACGCAGTTTCTCGTTAAGGGCTATCGTTCCACGACCCTGGATCTTCCGATCGCTCGCGTTCAATACAACTTGCGAGGAAACAACGTGCCGCTTCCGGTTGGAACTGCCATTTTGGTGCTGGAAGGCTTCATCAGCGCCGATCCCGACATGCGCGGAGCCGGCCAAGTTTGGAGTGAGGAGGACGTATTCCTCACGCGACCCGACGGTATTTCGGTTGCGCCCAAGTTGTTGAACGAGGCGGTCCACCCGGGAGACCGCGAAGAGCTTACGCTCATCTTCGACCTCGTCATGCCCGTGGCCGGCACCTACATTCTTGGCGTCGTGGACCAGGATCTACTCGACGAGACCCAAGCGTTCGTCATTCCCTAGCGTTCTGTTCCAGCGCCATTAGAGGATTTATGCAATCGACAATGCGAAACGAAACCGGGACTTGTCGTTTCTCCACCCCTCGCGGTTCCATCGCTGGAGCCCTGCTGGCGGTGCTTATTGCCTTCAGCGGCAGTTGCGGCGACGACGCCTCCAAGAGAGAAGACCCGAGCGACTCAGAAGACCGTAGACCCGTGGACAGAAGCCTTGCCGAGCTACTGGGGCCCGATACGGACGGCAACGGTGTTCGCGACGATATCGATCAGTACATCGAAGAAGAGCTCGCCGGAGAAGCATTGGCGCAAAAGGCGGCCCGCCAATACGCCAAAGCGCTGCGAGACCAGCTCGGCGCTCCGGACACCGAGTACCACGCCGTGCAGTCCGCCAATCGGGCATTTCGCGGTATCGATTGCATGGAGTTCGTACTGGGACATAAGCGCAACGACGTAGTTGGCAGGGAGATCTTCGCGCGCTCGTTCAACACACGCGAGCGTTCGCGAAAGCATCTCGGGCGAGGTCGGCACTTGGGCGGCAGAACCTTCGCACTGACTCCCAAAAACCGGCTCGCCGCTACCTGCCAGTTCGACACCCGCGGGCTCGAGAACTGACCTTTTCTTGTCGCGGGGTCTACGTCGCTATCGGCATGGCCCTGGTGTTCGGGGAAGGCGTCGCCCTGGCGCAGCCCTCGTCGTGCACGGAAGACCGACACACGACCATCGTTTTCGGAAACGGTATGTTCAACGACGAGGAGGACGCATATCGATCGCTGTACGCACTCGAGCTGCTGCTCCTGGAGAGGATTGCACTCGGGGACATGGAGGGAAGCTGGTCGTTCGAGCTCGCGTACAACGAAAACGAAAGGTGGTTCGAGCAACTTATCGAGGTCGCCGAACAACGAATCGGTGCCGACTGGGCGCGCTTCTGGCGATCCCTGTCCGGGATCGAGATCATGCCGGATTGGATGCAGGAAGCATTGGAGGACTTGGCGACAGAGGCCGACCTGTCTGCATTCGTAAACGACGAAGACCTTTTCAGGCACCTTGCGCGTTACACGGAGTTGGTAGCCATTCAAGGGTCGAAGGTGGTATTGGTGGCGCATTCGCAAGGTAACTTTTATGCAAATGCGGCGGAATTACATTTACGCGAGGTAGACACTTCATTTGACATGTCGGCCATCGGGTTCGTAGGCGTCGCTACCCCGGCGGACCGTACACCTACCGCGGATTCGCCCTACACGACGTTCGAACAAGACAGGATCATAGCGGCGGTGCGCCTGCTGTTCCCCGCAACGCTGGAGGGCAACGTGAGTACGGGCGGTGAAGACGTCGACACGCTGGCGCACGGCCTCACGACCGCGTATCTGATTGTGCCGACTTCCAGGGAAAAGATCATCTCCGACGTATTCGAAGTGCAATCGGGTCTGTCACAGCCGGCGCTGCAACCGGATCCTCCGGGGCCGGTTCTAGCGGAAAACTGCAGCGACGAGCAGAGTGGGGGCAGCGCGAACCTTCCGCTGTGCACGGATCAGACCTTCGCCGGAACCTGCGTCGAGGGATTCTTCGGCCCCTGCTGGGATCCCGAGGGAAGCTGTGAAGCCGACCTGGATATCCTCGGCTCGTCGAGCATGACGTGGTCGAACGGTGCCCGGACCGAGATGATCGCCGACCTGTCCGATCTCGAAGCGCCAACCCAACAGGTAACCATCATCGGCTCGTCCGGAGAGGTCTGCGGCACTGGCCATGGCAACGCACCCGGAGAGCCGACCTGCATTGGCTACGCGGAATACAGTACAAACGGCAAGACGTTGAGCTACTGCATCGACGAGTCGGGCAGCATGATCGTGACCTGTCCCGACGGCACCGGATTCACAACCCTTGCGACGGCGGACTGTATGTTCGGCCCTGGCGCAAGCGTATGCTGGATCGAGCTCTGATTCACCTGCCTCCCTCCACAATGCCTATCTAGCTCGCTGGAGTTTTCCAGTGACGGCTACGGAGAGCCGAAAGCACGGAGCCCCTAGGGGCAGAAGGGGACGTTGCTACATTATTTACATTATTTTGCCGACGGACCCCGTCGCGTTTCCGAGAGCGAAATACTGTAAATAATGTAGCAACGTCCCCCTATTCTTCCTTTACGTCCCCCTATTCTTCCTTTACATTATTTTGCCGACGGACCCCGTCGCGTTTCCGAGAGCGAAGTACTGTAAATAATGTAGCAACGTCCCCCTATTCTTCTCCCTATTCCGCAAACAATATCTTCACTACAGGAACGGGTGGCCCGTGGGGGCGGCCGAGGTGTAAGTCGGAAGCCATTCGAAATAGGCTTGCGATCCCTCATGCGAGCCCAGGGTGCACCCGGCCGGAGGTGTCGTTCTTAGATCGACGAGGTGATCGGCCAGAAAGCCGACGAGGAACGAGACGTTGCCCTGGTTGTCTATGGCGTTCTTGACCGCATTGCCGAAGCCCGCCGTGGTCCCGTTGAACAGGTCGTCATAACCGCCCGGTGGATTGGGAATCCACATCATTTCCGTGATCATCATCGGCCACAGGTCCGCGGCGGGCTTGTAGTTCGAGTTCCACAGGTTTTGCACCGCCGTGGCATCGTCGTGCACACCGCCGTACGCCGGGTAATAGTGGGCCGCGACCCCGATGTTTGAGCCGGAGATGGGATACTCCGCCCAGCCCATGGGTTCACCCTGCCACCCGAGGGTCGGAAGCCAGATGACGTTGTCCGCGCCGGTGTTCCGGACGGTATCCACGACCGGCTGCATCCAGTTCTTCAAGGCTTGCCAGAAGGGCGCGCTGCCGAAGCCCCAGTCGTTGGCGCCGAAGCTGGTCTCGATGGCGACCGGCTCGTTCATTAGCTCGAACATGACGTTGTCCACGCTCTTGATGCCCGGAGCGTTGGCGACTGCCTCCCAGAAGGCGATCATGCGCTGCTGGGTTCCCTGCCCCATGTTCCGGCTGCTGTCGCCACCGACGTTGACGACCATCGGTCCCGTCGCGCTCAGCACCAGGTAGAGGCCGCGCGACCGGAGGTGATCGACGTAGGGAACGAGGAAGTTGTTGATCCAGCCGTCGAACTGGCCGGAATCGACCAGCCCCTGTTCGCTCGTCCAGCCGCCGACCGAGTCGGTATTGACCCGCACGAACGTGGCATACCATCCGTGGCTCCGCCCGTATTTCGGACTGGGGTCGCTCATGACGGTCGCCGCGGCCTTCATGAAGTTCAACAGACCGGCGACGTTGGCGGGTTCGTTCCAGTCCGTCGGATCGCTGTATCGGTTCCCCTCGCCGTTGAACCAGCTCGCCGTGGGCTGCATCCATCCATGGAGAAGCACGTTTTTATTGCTGGTATCCTGGAGGAAAGCTCCCGACACGTGCAGCTTGTCAGTCTCGGACCCGGTTGTGCCTCCAGCGTCAGAACCTCCGGTTCCGCCATCGCCCGCCGTACCGCCAACGCCGCCCGTGTCGCCATCCACGCCTGCGGCGGAACCGCCCGTGCCGCCCGTGCCGCCCGAACCGCCCGAACCGCCCAAACCGTCTGAGCTGCACTCGCAGGGGTCAAACGCCGTCCCGCTCGCGTTGCAGGTACTGAAGCCGGTTGTTCCATCGGCACAGCCGCACGTCTGGGTTTCCCCGGGAGTGCATCCGACGGGAGCGGTTCCACCGGTCGAGAAGCCGCCGCTGACTCCGGCCGCCATGGCGTTGCCGGCCCCTCCGTTCCCGCTCGCTCCACCGGTGCCCGGCCAGGTCCCGCCACCCGCGCCTCCGCCCGATAGCGGATCCTTACCGTCAACCTCGCTGCACGCAACCCACAGGCAAAGCGCCAGCGATAGCAGGACGGACAGCTTGAACGTCATGCGTTCCCCTTTGAAGCCAGTCTTCATAAACGCCACTCCATCCAACACCCCGAACCCAACGCAGATACTCGCATCAGTAATTCGCATACCACAATAAAACCGGCATACGTTTCGCCCGTCCCGCCATATTCTTTCCTGGACGCGACAACCCGACGACGTACCAAGTTTTATTTATTTATACTTACGATTCCGTAATTGGTACGAGTATTCGAAGCCCTTTCTGCTCACGGTAACGAGTTGATGGAGGGAGGACATTTTTCTCCCCCCGGCGAGGAATATTTTATACGGCAGGGGAGAATAGACTCACCTTATCGGCTGCGGCCGCGCGTGGCATCGATGTTTCTGACCATGATCGCGTCGAGAGATTCGTTTTTCTATCGGCGCTCATCTTGGGTCTCGCTCTACCGGCCTGCCTTCGCTCGCAGGAAAGAGTTGAGGTGTAATGTGAATTTCTATCGGATTCTGGGTCTCAACGTATTCCTCGCCGCTACATTGCTCCCCGCAAGCGCGTTCTCGCAGACGTGGACTGACTTTCAGGTCGGCGCCCTGACGCGAAAGGCTTTCGTCTACGTCCCGACTGGCATCGACCACCCGCCCTTGCTCATCTCCCTGCATGGAATGGGCATCGGGGCCGGATGGCATCAGGGCGGAATGATGAAGTTCGAGCCGATAGCGGACCGGGAAAAATTCATCGTCGTATACCCTGAGGCGGACCAGGATTTGCGGTGGGACCTCATGGGCACGCATGACATCGATTTCGTGCTGGCGATCATCGATGAGATGTCGAGGCTCTACGACATCGATCGCAACCGCGTCTATGCCTCGGGCTTCTCCATGGGAGGGATGTTTTCCTACACCCTGGCCTGCAAGATACCGGACGTGATCGCGGCGATCGCCCCGGGCAACGGATACCCCCTCGGCGGCGAGTTCGGCTGCGTGAATACCCGCTCCGTGCCCATCTTCCACATGCACGGTACGGCCGACGACTTCGTCCCCTACAGCGGCATCCACGCGTTCCTGAACACGAAAGTAGCCGCGTACGGCTGCCCGACAACCCCGGTCAGGACCGAGCCCTACCCCCCCTCTAATCCGGTCTCCAAGTCGTTCAAGGAGTACTGGGGCCCTTGCACCAGCGCCAACGGTCAGACGAGCGAGATAATCCTGATCTCCGTCGCCGGCATGATCCACGACTGGGCAACCGCGGGTAAGGCGAACGAGAACGAGGACCCCGAGTTCACCGGCAAGCCGTTCGACATCGACGGTAGCGAGGAAGCCTGGGCCTTCTTGAAAACCCATTCGCTGAACGAGTCGGCCTCGGGAACCGGCGTTACCGCAGGCTCCGGCGGCACAGGTGACGTATTCGACGGGGGCGTCACCGATGGCGGTAACGCGAACGGCGGTATCATCGACGCGGGAAGCACCGGAGGCGCGATACCGACGGGCGGCAGCGGAGGAACCGTGCTGACGGGCGGCTCCGGCGGCGTTGGCGGCACCGGCTACGGAGACGCGGGCGGCGGCGGCATGGGAGGTGGAGCTGCGACAGGAGAATCCGCACCTTTCGCCGGGACGGCCGGAGCCGCCGGCATGATACCCGTTGCCGCAACGGGTGGCAGCACCGGAAGCGCCGGGGGCGAAGGCTGCGGCTGCCGGATTGCACCGGTCGAGGATGGCGGATGCGCCAAGCTACTCTTCTTGCTCGGCCTCTCCGTGCTGGCGGTGCGGCACCGACGCCCACGCCGGTATCCTCGATAAGCCAACTAGCGAACCCGCAATACCATCGAGCGGTAGAGAATTCGCTCGAGGCTGAAAACATGCAGAGCGGAGTGGACGCCAGTCCACGAAGCTGCACGTTTTCAGACGCGATACGGGTCGCGCTTGGCGCGATCCTGGTGCACCTCCGCCCTGCGGCTCCCCAGGCCGCCAGCCCGGCGATATTGATCGATGAAAAAAGTGCGCGTTCATACCGCGCGATTGCGTGGCCTGACAAGGCGGCGTCAAGAGAGCGTGGCACCACCGCTTGACCCGATCGGTCCCCACGGCCGACGGGACCGAACCGGAATCCCCAACGAAATCAACGGCGAGCGGTAGAGGATTCGAACCTCCGACCTGCGGCTCCGGAGGCCGCCGCTCTGGCTATGAATCATTACTGAATTCGCCGACCGGGGACCGATCGGGGACCGAACTCGGGTAATCGCTCGGCGGATTCTCCTTTCCCTCGCGGACGGCGAGGACCCTGTGGCCGAGGATGTCGAAGCCCTACTCTCCTCCGCTCTTGATGCGCCGCTGGCCAGGGCCGCCCGCGCTGTGCTCGAAGCCGATCCGAGGTTCGTCAGGGCGCGGTTGATAGAATTGGCAGCCTTGACGGCACGAAACGATGAGAATGAAGCGGTCGCTCCATAGGCCGGCCACGTTTTTCTAATACATTCCGTTTCGGAGCAGGCTCTAATTACGACCTTACGATCGGATTAAAATAGCCAAATATATAAATCACCAATTACGGTCCACCTCGAACGCAACGAACGAAAAGAGAACCGCTCCTAAAGGAGTCGCTCACGTCGCCGCTGTAGAAGCGGACGCAAAACGCGTATGACGTGGTGACGTGGAACGACGAGGTCCAGAAGCTGTCACTCGGCGTGGCGGGGAACGCCGTCGTGTCGATCGCCGGATTATTCTCGCGGTTATCCACGATCGAACGCAGTTCTTTCTTGTTAGGTAGGCGCCAGTCCGTGTAGCCGCCCCACGAAAGAGACTCGCAGCCCGCGAGCGCGTCGGCCCAGGTGAATTCCGTTGGGCTGCCAGTCGTGTCGCAGGAGTCGCCCGAGTAGCCAAGCGCGCATCCCTGCCACCTCAGCCCCGTGACGTTGTCCGTGACCAACGGTTGATTAGCCGTCGAAGTGTCGAGGCTGAAGCGCATCGGCTGTGGAGTTGCCGCACCTCGAACGCAACGAACGTAATTATTGGCAGCATTGCTCTTTGCGCCGAGAAATATGGACCCGTCTCCGAAGTCGACTTTCCACCCGCCCGACACATTGTCGGCGCGGGACGACGAGGTCCAGAAGTAGTCATCCTCCGGCGTGGCAGGGAACGCGACTGTATCGATTGCGGGATAGCGCGTCCCAGAGTCTACGATCGAATCCAACTCGTACTCGTCTGGTAGGCGCCAGTCCGTTTAGCCGCCCCATGAAAGAGATTCGCAGCCCGCGAGCGCCTCGGCCCAGGTGAATTCCGTAGGGCTACCGGCCGTGTCGCAGGAGTCGCCCGAGTAGCCAAGCGCGCATCCCTGCCACCTCAGCCCCGTGACGTTGTCCGTGACCAACGGTTGATTAGCCGTCGAAGTGTCGCGGTTGAAGCGTTCAATGGCCTCGTGCGACACGTCCCAGCCGTACTGGGCATCCTGTCCGTAAAACGCTTCGCCCGACAACGGGCACGTAATCGGGCCCCCATCGCTGGAGCACGTGCGCTGGTTCGTGTCCGCTAGGGGGAAGTGCGGGCCGGGCGCGTTACAGCTCACGTCCCAACAGCCCGGAGACACGCAGGCCTCGTTTACGCAGATCTGGTAAGGGAAATCGCGTCTGTTGAATAGGTTGCAGAGAGTAAAGTCGGGCTGGCCGGTACAGTCATCGATGGTGCAGGTCACCACGACATTGGTGATGTTCTCGCTGGAGTCCGCGCCGCTGTCGCCTGCGAGCGCGCAGGTCACGTTCGGCGTGGTCGGTTGAGTCAGCACCGTTACGCTATACGGGGAGCCGTCATCGAGCGCGGTCGCGAAGGTAAAGGGGCCGTTGCCCGTGATGACCTCGTCGTCGCCGCCGTTGTTCTGAAGCACTATCGAGTCGCCCGAGGGCAGGCCGATGACTTCCCCGCCGACGGTAAAGGTAGGTAATTGGACTCCGCTACACGCGTGTTCGCTTAAGCCGCCTAATCGCGCATAACCATTATTGAAAAAGGC
>CAYVFC010000040.1:0-57812 GCA_964450715.1 uncultured Sandaracinaceae bacterium
AAGATCACCACCGACCATCTCAACGGATTTCCCGGCCTATCCGAAAAAGCCCGCGCCCAGCTCCTCTCGCTCCAGCCCAAGACCGTGGCCGACGCCCTTCGTATTCCTGGTGTCGGCCGCTCCACCACGAAACGCCTCCTCGAACTTGGCCTACTGACCGACCCCGATCGTGCCCAGCACGGGGAACGGCCAGATCTGCCCAAGTTCGTCCCGATGGATTCGCAGCAGGTGCGGCAGTTCGGTATCTGGGATCTCTTCGGGATCAAGCCCTTGAACAGAATCGTTGCCCCGGGCAGCAACGCCTACATGTACACGAAGCCCATCAGCATGCAGTGGGGACCGGCGAAATTATCAAAAATCTGCACCGAGGAGATCGGCATCAATCCCGTGACCGGCGCGGTCTTCCTCTTCTTCAACCGGGGGATGGACAAGCTGAAGGTCTTCTTCTACGACGAGGACGGCAGCCAGGAGTTCATGAAGGTGATGCCGACGGGAGGGTTCATGGTGCCCGTGGCGGAGGAGGGGAAGCGGTACGTGAAGATCAGCGGGAAGATGTTGCAGAGGCTGTTTCGGTAGAATTGAAAACCGTCTCTAATAGATGGTCGATTCTACTATAGGTAGCGTAAATGCGAATTCGTTTGTGCCTACCACCCCATCCTTCGTAACGCAGTTGTAGGTGACGTTGGTCCCGTGTGCGAGACATATTTGTCGCGCTAAGTATAGTCCAAGCCCCATACCTCTCGACGTTCCTTTTGTCGCGTTAGGCCCGCGCTCATACTTTTCGAAGACCCTTTCACGCCATTCTTCCGGTATTATCCGTCCAAAAGACGAGAATTTCGCCGTTATTTCCTCTCTCGTTTCGGATACATCGACGTAAATATCCTTATGGGATGCACTATACTTAACGGCGTTGTCTAGGAGAACCAAAGGGACGAACTGAAACGAATTGAATGTTTCGATCTCACCGTTTGCTCGGCCCCGCAACTCTATCAACAATCCTCTATCGAACGCTCGTGGCTCGAATATCCTTACTAGTCGATACAGAAAGCCGTGCAATTTAGAGCGGCGTTTGTGTCCGTACGTAATAGAACTGGGATTGGCTATGATATCGGCGAGATCTAGCTGCTCTTGGAGGAGGTTGATCGATTGAAATAGGTTGAATACGTCGCGATCGACCCTGGAAAGTTTTTCCTCGAATGTCCCACCTTTACTGGTATCGATTATGCTTTGACAGCACGAAAGAACGATGCCGACACTGGTTCTTATATCATGAAGATAACTTACACTATCCTTAACCTTGACGTTCGTCGCCGCTTGAAGCGCCTCTAAAACGCCGTTGATCCTTTCCTGCAGCGCCCTCGCTTCGTCCAGCGAATACCGATATTGTCGATAGCCTTTTCTGCGGTCACCCTTTATCGCGTGATTGAATTCGACATCAATTAATCCTATTAGTATAAATCGCCCATCATCGAACGAAAGTGGATAACACGAGAATCCCGCCGAGCAGACCAGATGCCCAACTCCTTCGCTAGATCGCTTGATGCAATCTAATTGCTTACATCGCCGACAACGATTATGTATCTTTAGAGCGTATCCATCACGCAATTCGCCCTGAAATGCGTGCGGGACGTGAACCATTCTGGCGAGGATGTCACTGCTGATCATTCGCCATGCTCGCGATACGATATATAATTGCCGTTATAGTTAGTACCGTGCCGGCCACCTGTTTTGACACCCTAAGGGCGGCCTCGATTCTAGCCAAATCCGGGCGTCTACCTTTTCGAATGTCCTTTACTAGAATTGCCTCAAGTCTCCTGATTCGATCAGGCGAAACCCCCTCATTCCTTAGAACGGAACTCAAAGCGTTCCAGTAGAAGGTCGCGGTAAAGTGACGTTCAAGCAGGTCATCGATCTTCTGCTTACACGTCGTAAGCGGCGAGGGTTTCCCGATGTAGTCATCCGCCAGCTTCCAGAACTCGGCTTGGTTTGGATCGTATTTCTGACCCGAATAGGCGATGATGAGCTGGGCGGGGTTGTACTTCTTCAGGTGCTGAATGATCCCGAGGCCATCGGTTGTCGATAGTTTCTCCGACGACACGCCGTAAATATCTAAAACGATAATATCGTATTCCCCGGCTTCCAATTCTGTAAGTGTTTCAATTTGCGGCATGTATCTGACATTGTAGCCCTCCTTTTCGAGCAACTTATAGGGAAAGGCCTTTTCGTCGTCGTCCACAACGAGAATGCGGGCGATCTTTCGGGCTTGGGATAGCGGCAGTGTGAGATTTAGATCTTTTAGAGAACTCTTGAAGAATAACATTCCTCATACCCATCCTTAACACACGGAAGACGAGCCGTGTAGATAACGGCTCTACCCAATTGAACTACTCGCGGTTTGCCCCTTTCAACGGCTGAGAAGCGGGCCAGAGGCCTAGCCGCGATTTCCTCAAACCACGCGATGGTCTCCTCGATGTTCATCCTCCCCGTCCTCCCCGTCCAGCCTTACCCCTTCACGCTGCCTTTCCACCCCAGCCGTGTTCCCTTTCCCGTGGACGTAGCCGTTGCCGACCGCGGCGGTCCCCGTCGGCCAGCCCTCTATCGCATCTTCCCTACCAGTCCTCTCGGTACGGGCGTTTATCAAGCGCGTGCTTTCCTCATAACGCATATCCATTTACTCATAATATGCACTACGACAAGGGCGAGCAGTATTGTAAATACCTCAATAATAATACTGCCTGGAGGATTCCATTCGTTTCCACGCTTCAAAAACATAAATAGATAAGCAAAGACTACTAAACCTCCGTTATATTTTTTTACTTTCATAAATCCGAGAAACAAAGACGTGATCAGCCAGGCTATAGTATTAAGAAGGGGCCACCATAACCACCAACTAACTTTACGCATTTGCTCGACGGTTTTATTCTTGATAGTATTTATCTGTTCTGTTGTCAGATCTGCCTCTTTATCAACACTTCTCATATCTTCGGAACTCGACAGTTCAACACCCACGGGCACCACTATTTGAAAACCAATATATAGACCAAATAATGCCCCGAAAGAAGCGTTGAAAAGAAAGAAACCAAATATCATGATTGCTGCCCATAAAAAGACATTTCTTTTCTCAACGTTTATCACTATTCGATATTCCGATTCATGTTCATAGGTTTCTTTACGTCCACCCGCCGAGGACTCTTCGTCCGCTCTCGCCTCCGAGCATCACTCTTCGACACCTCTCAAATTTCCTTCATGATCTAGTGGGGCGTGCAAATGCATAGCCCCGTGAACAGAATGTCTTAAGAAAACGCTGTGCTGCTCCTCTTCGTCCTTTCTGGACCTGCCGGTCACTTCACGGCGAGCGCTCCGATGGCTGGCCGCACTTTCGCGCCGGCCTTTCTTCCTTGAGTTCCCAGCAGGCCGTCACCGTATTGCCGGGTGTCTCGGCGAAGCAATCGTCGATTATCTGAAGTTGCTGCTTCCCACTGGCATGGGATTCCCACCATTCGCGTGGCCGAGACCCAGCCCCCCTGAGTCCGCAGTGGCAGAGATACCCGTACACGTATCCGTCTGCGTCTGCAAGCGCCTTCACGAGCGCTGCCGCAGCACCGGACCATTGCTGGTGGGCGGCGATCACCAGGTATTCATGCTCCTCCGAGCAGTAGGTGGGCATGCACCCTTCGCGGCTACCGTAGCGTACAGAAATGCACTGGCCTGGAGCCACACTGCCAAACCAAGGCATGCAGGCCGGTTCCTTGCCAGTTCTGCAGAACGCCGGAGCGCAACCTTCGTCGAAGCCAAGGAGGCTCGACTGCCTTCTCATCTCGCGTTCGATTAGGTCGTCCGCGTCTCCGGGGAACAGATCTACAAACATGGTCCTCGCACGCCTATCCCCAAGATTGTCGAGAAGCTCGGCTATCAACAGTAATTCGCCGCGTCGTAAGGCCAAGGCAGGGAGGGCGCTGAGTCCGTCGCAATCGCCCGCATGGAAGAGGCGCATGATCTCCTTCCTCCGGTGTTCCATCGTGGCTCTGCACCGTTCGACAGCGCCCAGCCAGCGTTCGTCCTCCTCTGGAACGCTCATAGGGATCTTGGCTAGGGCGTGGCACGGTTCAAGGCCCGGGAGTTTGAGTCGTGATTCGGGCGAAGCCGGCGCGCCGGGACTCATTGGCGCGGCGGTGCCGGTTCGTTGACAGCCAGCCAACCCGATGAGGCCGACCGCGAGCCCCGCGAACAGAATGTCTTGAGAAAACGATAGGCAAAAAGACATCGTACTCGCATCGTTCCTTGTCTATTTCGTAGGGCCTTTAACCTCTCACCGCCGCCGGGACATGCTCTCCTCGATGTTCATCCTCCCCTTCCTCCCCGTCCAGCCTTACCCCTTCACGCTGCCTTTCCACCCCAGCCGTGTTCCCTTTACCGTGGGTTTAGCCGTTGCCGTGGGGGAAGAGGGAAGGCGTGGGAGGGGGAGGGACACGTAGACCAAGTTAGTATCCTTCCAATTCTCGACACAAATTGCGGCAGCGTCCGGCGCATGCGTCTTCTCGTCCTCCACCACGACATCCTGGTTCTCGTCGTTCTCGAAGACCTGGATCTCTTGGACAGTCGCGCATACATTCGTTCACTAGTTTTTTACACTCGGGTGAATACGTAAAGGTATTGGCGCAATTCGTTCCCGTAATAACAAAAACGATAGTGACCGCAAAGAGCCGATTAATGTTGTATGGCATTTGTTCTCAATAGGGTACGCTTATACCGAATCCAGTAACCCCACTTGATTCTTCAGGTTCACACTCGGTACTCCCTTTCGGTTGATTCGTCAGATCGAAGTCTATTACCGGAATCGGTATTTCGGGGATATAGGGTGTAATGCATATGCCATCGTAGCAAATCTGAAAGGGATCGCCTTCCTCTTCCAGTTCTTTTGTATAGACGGGGAACTCCGGTTCTTCTTTCGGTGGGACGGGTTCGCAGAAATCGTCCTGGGGAGGAGATGGCGGAAGTTTTAGATTCTCGGGTAAGTCGTCGTACGAACCGTTAGCGCAAGGGGTTTCGCTGGAAGAAACGTCGTCGAGACCGCTTGGATCGATTGCGTTTATCGGGTTGTTACCAGTATACGTATAGAAATTGGCGCGGCCGCCCCAGAATAGAACCGGGTCCTTCGCGATCCACCGCCCCTTCTCCGCATCATAGTCGCGAATTCCAAACCTTACGAGTCCAGTGTCCGAGTCGTATAGTCCGCCGGAAAACCCGAACGGAGAGAAACTGGGGTTGGTGTCCGCTATCACGCGACCGAACGCGTCATAGTCGATGCGTTGGGCTATTGATCCGTCGGCGATATCTACCACCAGCCTAACGCTTCCGAGGTGGTCGGTCACCAAACGATAAGTCTCGCCTCCCTTCACCATGAACGAAGGGACGTGGCTCTTGTCCGCGTATATGAATCGAGCGATGACGTTGTTTGCACTGTCCGTTTCTGCGATAGGATGCAACCTGTCGAGGTAAATCCAGCGCCTCTCGATAACCCCGTCAACGGTTTTCCCGACACGCCTGTTCTTTGCGTCAACCTCATACTCAATAACCCTCCCATCCGGCAGCACGACCTCGCGCAGATTCCCGAGCACATCATAATCATACGTCGTCAGCCCCTCCGGCGACGTTTTACTCGTCAAGTACCCGGCGTCATCAAATGTATACGTGTTATTCTTGTAGCTGACCACCCGGTCCTGGTCGTCGTAAACCCCAGCCTCGTTACCACCAGGCGTCCACTTCTCCAGTCTGTTCCCGTTGGCGTCATACGAGTAGTCCGACTGAAGTACCCCGTCCACGGTAACCGTGTCCAGCCTACCGGCCAGGTCATAGGTGTAAGCATACTGGTGAACCTCACCCTGGATGGACTCGTCCTTGGTCAGAATTCTTCCGAGATCGTCTCGGGAAGTGATCTGGAAGGAGTAGAAATCTCCCACCCCGTCGCCAGCGAAGTAGCTCTCCAGGTCCCCGAACCCATCATACCCCTGGCTCGTAGCAATCGTCCCCAGCGTGGTCCCTACAAGCTTTCCATTCCCAGGGTCCCTGGTCAGAGTCATCGGCCCCGCAGACGTCAAACGCCCATCGTTGTTGTAGCCGTAATCGACCACAGGAGTCCCGTTCAGAGACAGCACATCCAACCTGAAGTCGTTGTCGTAGGTCTTGCTGACGCTCCCCTGCACGCACCCTGTTCCACCCCAGGTCGTGCTCTTGGGCAAAGACCCATCGTAGGTGTAGCTCAACGTACACCCATCCGGCCCGGTAACCCCCGTCAGAAGCCCGGTAGAGGCATTGTACCCAAACCCGTAGCTCCCCTCCGGCGTGGTCATGGTTTCGAGCTTACCATCAGCCCGGTACCCATAGGAAATCTGCTCGCCAGTGGGCAGGGTCACGGTCTGAAGGTCCCGGTCCGGCGTGTAGCTGTAGCTCGTCACAGCAGCATCGCTGCCCCCGTCCGCGTCCGGGGCAATGTAGTCCTCCATCAGGTCCACAGGAGTGTACGTGAACCCATGCGTTGGCTTCCCTGGAGGCGTCAACGAGGTCAGGTTCGAAGCGTCATCGTACCCGAAGCCAATGACCTCGCCGTCCGGCCTGGTCTGCTGGGTCACCCGGCCCACGGCATCTGTGACGTAGGAGGTGACATGCCCATCCAGAGGTCCAGAGACGCTCTGTAGGTACCCGGAGTCGGGATCGTAGGTCATGGTGGTGACCCTGGCGTCCTCCCCTTCTCCCTGTACGATCGTTTCCAGCCGCCCGTACTGATCGTACTCGTAGGACCACGGGGCCTCGCAGCAGGAGGGCTGTACGTGTACGGTGCGGCCCTGGTCGTCGATGGTGCGGGTGCTGGTGCGTCCTTCGGGGGTGACTTCGGTGAAAGTGCGCGTAGCGGGATCGTATGAGGTGGTCGACGTCTTTTCTTCATTTATGGTGGTCGATTCGCTCCAGGAGATCAGCGACAGTGGATCGGACTCGTTGGAGAGAGTTACGGTCCGGGTGGCGGTCTGGAACATGCTTAGGCCGTGCGGGGTGGTTACCGTGGTGTTGGAGGTTGGGTACTGCATTCCGTAGATCGGATCAGGCGTGAGCTCTACGTCGACTTGGGTGCCGTCAGCTAGTGAGGTTGTGTGCTTTCCCATTCTGCTGTTGATGACGCTCTGGTTCACGGTGTTGTCGGGAAATACCACCTTCATGGTGCGCGTACCGTTGAGCGCGTCTGCCGATTCATATTGAGTGACGCGGCCTTGGGGCGTGGTAAAGATCACGCGCTTTAGATTCGCACTGTTATCTGAGGTCAGGACCGAGACGTTGGACTCGGCGTCGGAAACGCGTTCGATGCGGCCTAGCGAGTCGTAGACGTACTTGTGCAGGTAGGTACGCGGGTCTACCTGTCCCCTCATCAGGCCTTCGGCGCTGTATACGAATTGATGAGGTGCGCCGTTCGGATCGGGGATGATCGAATCCAGGTACCCGTTCTCGTCGGCGAGTAGCTCGGTGCGCTGTCCGAAAGGAGCCACTATCGCGGTCGGGTTGCCGTCGTCGTCGCGTTCAATGGTCGTTATTGCTCCGTCACCGTCGTGGATCGCTATTAGCAATCCGTCGTCGTCGTACTCGAACGTGGACAATATACCGCCTGTAAGAGAATCGTAGGTGGCGAGGTGCCGGCCGTCCCGCCGCGGTGCGTTGAAGTCGAACTCGTACAATCGCCGGCCATCTTCCGATATGGCCCAGCCGGGCGTCATGCCGCCGGATATAAACCGGTAGTAGTCATTCCATGTATAGCATACGTCATTCGCGTACAGCTTATCGTCCGGCCCGAACGTCAAGGCCCTTATGAAGCCTACCGCTTTGGGGTATATATTCTCCGCGCAGGTCGCGTTCCAGCTGTATTCTTGCTCGGCGTTGCCCAGCACTCTCACTACGGCTGGAACCGGTGAGTCTTCCTTGAATACCAGCTTGCGGATGGCCTTTCCCATCCTATCACCGCCGAAATAGAGCTCGCCCGCACTGTTTCGCGTCATGGCAAAACGACCCGTAGATTTCGTCGATAGACTTAGCCAGACCGATTCCATTACGCCGGCGGCGTCGACATGTCTAAGGTAACAACAAGGTGGGAAGGACGAGGCGCGCTTCACGTGGGTTAAGTAAAAGCCTCCGTCGTCGTCGGGCACGACGCTCATGCTGATCGCCGCGATCGGGGTATCGATCGCAGGCGAGGGACCGGTCGGTAGGTTGCCGTACGGCGGGCGAGAGCCCGTTCCGGCCACGGTGCTGATGATTCCGTTGCTGTCGATCATCCGGATACGGAAGTTTTCCGCGTCACCCACGAAGATGCGCCCGGTTCGGTCCACGGCCAGCGCGGCGACACCCCTGTTGGAAGAGTAAGCCACCATGTTGAGCCAGGCTTTCGTAGCCTCGATATCGTCTCCATTGTATCCAAAGCGGTTCAGGACGCCGGCAACGGGGTAGACTCGACCCTCGATCGGATCGACCCGTACGATGCGTGTCGGGTGGTCCGCCAGGATCAGATGCCCGTTTCTCGGATCTATCGCCATCTTCCAGTAGGAGTTGTTGCACAACGGACCGTATTTCGCCGGAGCGCCGCTAACCGGCACTGGCTGGCAGTTGCCAGCTGACGCAATGGTGGTCACGCGTTTGTCAGCATCGATCTTCTGTACGTATCTCGCCCCATACACGTCTATCACGTACACGTTGCCGTCGGGATCGGCCGCCACGGACTCCCCTGGGGTTATCCTCATGTTCTCCAGCGGAACGTCGAGGACGTCACCCTTATATAGACCCTGGTCCGAGCGGGCTTCAATATTCAAGTCCTGCAGGAGCCCGTTGCCCCGCCCGCCGTCTCCGTACATCACGACCGGCTTTTCTCGATTGTAGTCGAGCTCGTGATGGTGGCTCAGGCTCCAGCCTCCCAGCTTGGAAGGCTCGTTCGGCCAGTGTTCTACGTATTGAGTGAACCGGCGGCTCCGGGACAAGAGGCACGCCTCTCGGGTTACGGCGTACACTACCCTAGCACCCGGATAGCTGTATGCGCCAAACCTCGCCGCCTCGGAGTAATCGCAGGGGTAAAGGTATTCGATGGAGACATCTACCGCTACGCGGCCCCTGACCGTCCGGTACGCCAGGTCCTTGGCGCCCCAGGTCCAAATATGGCGTTCCGGCGTGCCCTTTTTGCTCCAAGAATATTTCTCTGTCCGGTGACCGGCCGGTGTTACCTTGAGCCGCACTGCCGCGATCGGCATGTTATCGAAGCCTGGCGCTTTGAGTGGGATACTGAGCGTGCGGCTCGCGGCGAATCCTTGTACGCGATCGCTGCGATAGTGCAGCGAATAGGGCGTGCCGGTTAGCGGCACGCTTTCGCTCAGCACGCGGCTCTGGCACTCCACGTCCGAACCCACGCCGGGAAGGTTACATTGATTTTCACCGCTAACTGGCCAGTGGCTCTCGTTCTGCGGTTCTTCGTCTCCCGGGGGGCCGGCGCCCTCTGGAAAACCGAATCCCATGTTGATGTCCCACAAGGACAGGTGCGGCAGCATCACGCGCCATACGCTTTCCGATTCCCCGTACAGAGAAGCCAGCACCTCTCGCTCACCGTCGGTGATGCCCAGCGCGGCCAGAACCTCCGGGGCTTCGGGTAACGAGTCGCCGTCTATGTCGATGTCCGCCAAACCTGCGGTGATGCCCACGATGCCGATTACCAGACCGTTGTCGACCGCCTTCCATGCGGCGGCGGCGTCGTCCACGTAGCCCGTGGGCAGGCCGGTACCTACGGGGAAACCGAGGAAGTTGTCCGTGTAGAACGCTACCGGCTGGCTGAACAGAATGTCTTTACCGCCTATCTTGATTCCTCCCTGTAATGCCTCGTCGGCGGTCGCCTCGAATGCATAGGTGTATGCGCTGGTCGGCGGCAAGGGGAGCGGCATCGCCTCAGGTCCCTCGGGACCCACGGTGAATTCCGTGATTCGTATGTTTGCTTGATCCAGAGGTATGGTGGAGCCGTCCGACCCGAAGTACCAGGCCTGCGTGCCCGGCGGGATCACCAGTAATGCCTGTCGTGTCCCGTCCTCGTCCGTGACCGCGCTGCCCGACGCGATCTGGTAGGTCTGACCGGTCCCGGTGAATTCCACGAGCGACACTTCAGGGTCGCGTTCGATCATCACTACGTCGTCGGCCGTGGCCGAGCCCTCCCACAAGGCGTGCACCGTACGCTGGACCGGGATGTAGCCTTCCTTGTCGAAAGTCAGGGTGAAGACGCCTCCACCGTTGATGGCCATGTCGAAGTCCCCGTCCGCCCTCGTACGCGTGCTGCCGAACTCGGGATGGCCTAGCACGGTGACCCTTACGCCCGGCAAAGGCGAACCGTCCCGGGTCTTCGCGTGGCCGCTAAGAAGAGCGATACGCTCGGGCTCGATGGTACCGGGCACGACGTCTTCCTGTATGGGATCGCTTCCCTCGAACAGGAATTTACCGATCTCGTAGATCCGGCTGGGCTGCCCGGGCTCCAGCGGCGGAGCGACGGCTTCAGGCGGTGGGGGGATGTCCTGGCACTCGGGGGTCGTCGCGCAATCCACGGTATCGGAGCAGTCCGTGAGCCCGTCGCCATCGTTGTCCGCGTTGTCGGAGCATGCGACCTCGGAGATGCACACAGGATCGAACGGACAGGTGTCGATCTCCCCGCCGTCGGCGCAGATGAAGTGTCCGGTCGAGTAGCAGCCGTCGACCACGCAGTAGGTCTGAATCTCCGGGTAATCTTCGTCCTTGGCGCCGTCGCAGTCGTCGTCGATCTCGTCGCAGGTCGTGTCGTCCGGGGCGGGGGTGCCCGGCGTGCAGCTGTCGTATTCTTGGCCGCCTACGCAAGAGGTCACTCCCTCGGCAGCGCAGGCGCCGATCCCGCAGTTTGTGACCAGAGCGACGTAATCTTCGTCCGTCTCCCCGTTGCAGTCGTCGTCGATTCCATTACAGGTAGCGTCGTCCGGCGCCGGGTCTCCTGGCGTGCAGGTGTCGACCTCCTGGCCGTTCTCGCAGACGAGCTGTCCGGTCGCGGCACAGGCCCCGACGCCACAGCTCGTGGGCGTCGGCAGGTAGTCCTCGTCATTTTCGCCGTTACAGTCGTCGTCGATGCCGTCGCAGGTGGCGTCCTTGGGGGCGGGTTGACCGGGGATACAGGTATCGATCTCCTCTCCATTCTCGCAGACCAGCTCGCCCTGGGCATGGCAGGCCCCGATACCGCAGCTCGTCGGGGTCGGCGCGTAGTCCTCGTCCACCAGGTCGTCGCAGTCATCGTCTTCGCCGTTACATAGGTTGTTGCCGTTAGCGTCTTGGCCGTCGGGCACCCAGGGGACGCAGAGACCTACCCAAACCACGCACCAATGGCCGGTAGCGCACTCTTCGTCCGACTCGCAATCGTCGATATCGTCTTCATCCGTCTCGCAGTTCTCGCCGTCGCAGGCGTCGAAACCATCGCCGCCGTCTGCCGTGTCTTTGCCCCGGCCGCCGATCAGGACGTCGTGGCATTGCTCGCCCCAGAGCTCGTCCTTGCCGTTGCCTGCCGTAATGAAGTCGTTGCCGTTACCCCCGTACGCTTGGTCCTTGCCGTTTCCGGTCGTTATGTGATCGTGGCCCTCCCCGCCGAAGACCAGCGAGTCCTTGCCGTTTGCGGTGTCGATCACGTCGTTGCCGGCGTTACCGTGGACCACGCTTCCCTGGCCGTTTCCCTCGGTGATGCGGTCGTGGCCGTCCCCGCCGTGGATTACGTCCTTGCCGTTACCGGAGTCGATGGTGTCGTTGCCAGGGCCGCCGGCCAAGAAATCGTCTCCGTTTCCGCCGACGATGGTGTCCGCGCCCTCGTAACCCAGGATGCAGTCGCTGCCCGGCGTGCCCTGTAGCACGTCGTCACCGGCGGTTCCCTCGATGACGTTGTAGCCTTCCGGGCAATCCTCAACTCGGATATCGCACGAAGGGCAGACCTCCTCCGGAACCTCGGGGTCTTCTGGCGGCTCGGGAGGCGGTTCGGTTCCTCCGTCACCTGGTCCTTGCCCGCTCTCCTCCGGGCACCCCTGTTCCGGCGGACTCTTGCCCGGCGGACCGCCCCCGGGGTTCCAGGCCTTGCTGACATTATCCGCGATGATGACGTCGTCACCTTCGCCACCGTAGATCAGGTCGTCTCCATTACCGCCGCCGATCGTGTCATTTCCCGGGCCGCCCGACAGCAGGTCGTCTCCGTTTCGGCCGAGGATGATATCCGCCCCTGCGTATCCTAGAATACAGTCGCTGCCCGGTGTGCCTTCCAGTACGTCGTCCTCGGCCGTTCCTTCGATGACGTTATAGCCCTCGGGACACTCTTCCGGCCCTGACGGGGGATCGAAGGGAACCGTGTCGCTTCCCGAGCGCGCTTCCGTCCCCCCTTCGTTCGGCTCGGGATTCGGCGTTGGCGGATCGCTGCTCTCCGAATCATCGCCGACAGCGTCCCCTTGTTCGCCCACTCCTTCGAAAAGGGCGAGGCGTTCGACCTCAATGTCCGGCTGAGACGACTCCTCGCCCTCGCACCCGATCAACAGGTGCGGCACCGTGGCGCAGGCCATGGCGTTCAACAGGTTCCAGATAGTAAAGACCGATACGTAGCCTCTCATACTCGTGCTCCTGCCCCCACCCATCGGATACCGATTCGAATACGCTATGCAAAGCGGAATCCCCTCGCCGGAAGGCAGACCGCTGCGTACACGGCGGCCGATACAACCGCCGCGCCACAACCCCAAGCCTCCCGAACATACAACCGCTCCGCCCCCGGCCTTTTGGAAACCACCCGCGGCCGTCCCCGGATAGAAACAATAATAAAACGCTATTGCCCCTAAAAACAAGGGCGATCCGAGAGTTTGAGATCTTATTTGATGTATCCGTTTGCTTACTCGGAACTACATCGGATCACCGATCGCCTCCATTTATCCGGCCGAGAGGCCGAAGCCGATGCGCCGCGCTCCACCGCCGACGAGCCCTTCAAGCCGTTTCGTTGGAAAAGTTGGCCGCCAAAGTCTCACCCCGGGGGGTGATCTTTCTCCGGCGCGCGTCGATCGCCGACGAGCACTTGCCCGTAATCGCACGAGAAAACCGCAACCGTCTACGAACCGCCCGCGGCAGCGCAAGCGAGTTCAACGTCGCTGTTATTCCGTTGCCCCTGTTTTTTAGACGAAATCCAACGCTGCTGTTATTTCGCCGAGCCTGTCATTTTCGCGATCATTTCACCTTTGAAATCGAGCCTCGCGACATTTCAACCTTGAAATTATGGGCCGAAAGCGTCTCCTCGATGCGAGCCCTCTGCTGCATATCGTCTTCCTACTCGGCCTCTCCTATCGTGCTCCAGAGCTTCCGTGCTCCAGAGCTTTCGTGCTCCAGAGCCTTCGTGCTCCAGAACTTTCGTGCTCCAGAGCTTCCTCTCATGCGGTAGAACCCCTGCTGGTGCCGGCAATCCGCTTCTAACCGCTTGCGTATACGCAATTACCGCAGCTGACAATAGCTGGCTGGATTTATATCATATATACTGTAGTGACATCTCGATCTTCTCGTCGAGTCCGCTTCACGGTTCCCAGAGGATGTCGGTGCCCCAGTTCTGCGGCGGCGAGATCTTTCCGGTCCAGACCAGATCGTAGGGGAAGCGCAGCTCGAGCAGGAAATCTACCGCGCCCACTCCCGGCTCCTCTCCGGGCGGTACGCCGCCGGTGCCGGTGGCGGCGGCCTCGCTGCCTTCCGCCTGCTCCCCACCGGCGTTGGTGGTGGAGGTGGTACTGGCATAGGCGCTCTCCAGGTAGGCGCCCTTGACGATACCGCGCAGAAACGGGGGGATGAGCGAATCGGCGTTCACGCCGGCGCCCACGCGGTAGACGCGGTCCCCGGAATAGGCCCGCTGCTTGCTCTGCACGATGGGCTTGGGGATGAGACCGCCCAGCTTGTTGCGCACGCCGCTGGTTCCCAGGGTGAGCACGCCGCCCAGCATGGCGGCCTCCATCGCTCTCTGCTGCGCCTGGCTGTCGGCCGTCACGTCGCTCTCGCCGACCGCACAGCGCCCCGCCACCAGCATGGACAGCCCGCCCTGGTCGCCTTCGCACTCATCGCTGGCGAAAGAGATCTCGGGTAGCTGCATGGTGCCGGTCACCGTGACCACCACCGGCGAGCTTCCCGCGCTGTCCGGCGAGTAGGTCGCGGTCAACGCCACCTCCGGGTTGATCTCCGACGAGCCGTCGAAGGTGAGGCTGCCCCGGTTGATCTCGAAGCTCTTAACGGTTTGGTAGTGGAATATCGAGTGTCCCCAAGATGGTATACAATCACTCAACGGACGCTCGTTGGCAGGAGAGACGAAAAAGGAGAACCGCGGCGCGGTGGTCTACGCCCCCGATTTCGGTCGGCAGGACGAAGACTTTCTCACCGAGTTGCGCGCAGGCAAGCGATCAGCGCGCGCCGAGTTGTACCGGCGTCACGCGCAGGCCGTGGAGGGGATCCTGATCCGCGTGCTGGGATGGAACGCGGATATCCCCGACTTGGTGCAGGAGGTCTTCGTCCGGGTGCTGGCCGGTCTGGGCGGCTTTCGCGGCGACCACCGATCGCTCAAGCCGTGGATCACCCGTATCGCGGTGCACACGGCGCGCGGCTGGATCCGCAAGCGCCGGATGCTCCGGTGGCTCTACCTGGAACGCTCCGAAGATCTTCCCGACGCCTCCGCGGTGGCGGCGACCCCCGAGGAGATGGAGACTTTACGCCGGGCCTACCGAGTCATCGGTTCCCTGCCGGAAAAGGAGCGCGTCGCCTTCGCCTTGCGCTTCGTGGCGGACATGGAGCTCACCGAGGTAGCAGAGGCCTGCGAGGTCTCCCTGGCGACCATCAAGCGGAGGCTCACCAGCGCCCGCCGCCGCTTCACGCTGCTGGCCGCCCGCGATCCCTACCTCAAGGATTACCTGACGAGCGACGGGGAGTGAGCCCCGCACAATTGGCGATATCCTCTTCCCCGGTATCGCAGCCTTCGGGGAGGGGGGGAGCGATGGGGATACGCACGGTAAACAGCGCGCCCCCCAGCGAGG
Source organism: uncultured Sandaracinaceae bacterium (assembly GCA_964450715.1). Classification (GTDB taxonomy): domain Bacteria; phylum Myxococcota_A; class Polyangia; order Polyangiales; family JAFGIB01; genus CAYVFC01. Next base: position 15,102 of record CAYVFC010000040.1, read on the forward strand.
AGTTACCCACCTCGATGGTTCCCCCGTGCTGCTCGATCACCTGCTTGGCGATGCTCAGGCCCAGGCCTGTACCCTCGCCGGCCGCGCGCGTGGTGACGAAAGGCTGGAAGATGCCCTCCCTTTCTTCCGGTTCGATTCCCGGCCCGGAGTCGTCTACGCTCACCTGCAGCACGCCGTTCTTGCTCTCGGCCCGCAGCTCGATTTGTCCCTGATCGCCTACGGCCCGCGTGGCGTTGTCCAGGAGATTGAGAAAAACCTGGTTCAGATCCCCCGGACGGCCCTCGATTTCCGCCTGCTCGTCCAGGCTCTCTTGCAGGGTCACGCGCGGCGGCAGTCGGGCGCGGATCAGCCTGACGCAGCTAGAGAGCCCGTCGGCAGCCCGCCAGCGGTCGACGGGCGCGCGATCTATTCGGGATACGTTCATCAGGTCGGTGGTGATGCGTTCGATCCGATCGGCGCAGTCGAGCATCATCTCCACCAGCTCGCGGGTGGCCGGATCGGCCGAGGGCGAGAGCTTCGACTGAAATCCCTGCAGCCCGCAGGAGATGGCGGTCAGCGGGTTGCGCATCTGGTGGGCCACGCTGGCCGCGGTCTGCCCCAGCATGGCCAGCCGGGACTTGTGCGCCATGTCGCTGACCATCTGCCTCAGCCGGATCTGCACTCTCAGCCGTTCCAGCAATTCCAGGCCGTGAAAGGGCTTGGCCACGTAGTCATCGGCCCCGGCCCTGAACCCGCGCACCACGTTGGACGGATCGCCTAGGGCCGTCAACAGCAGCACCGGTATCGTCCGGGTCGGCTCGCTCCGGCGCAGCTGCTCGCACAGCTCCAGCCCGTCCATCTCGGGCATATCGATGTCGGTCACCACGGCATCGGGCTTGAGCTCCAGCGCCAGCTCTAGCCCTCGCTTTCCCTCGGACGCAGCCCGCACGCGGTAGTGGTCGGCCAGCACGTCGGCCACGTATTTACGCGTGTCGGCGTGGTCCTCCACCACCAGCACCAGCGGCGCGCTCTCCGAGGGCCCGGCCCGGTCGGCCACTCCTTCCGAGTCCGAGGGATCCTCCAGCAGCTCGTCCTTGACATCCGAGAAGGCTCGCGGCGGATCGCTGTAATCCCCGTTGGGCCTCGACGTTCCTGAACCGGCTTCGCTGCCGGTTTCCGGCGTCTCCGTCCGGGCGGTACCGGCCTCGCCCCCTGGGCTCGTCCGCGCTGGCGCCGCCCTTACCCGCGGCAGCGTGACGGTGAACCGCGTGCCCTTGCCGAGCTCACTTTCGACCGTGGCGTCGCCGCCGTGCAGCCGCGCGGCCTCGCGTACCAGGGCCAGCCCGATCCCGGTTCCGCCCCGTCGCTTCCGGTAGCTCCCGGCCTGGGCAAAACGCTCGAAGATGCGGGGGAGCTCGTCGGGCTCGATGCCCCGCCCGTTGTCCTCGACCTCGATCCGCAGCCGGTCGCGGCTCTCGACCACCCGTGCCTGCACCAGTCCGCCTCGGCCCACGAAGCGCAGCGCGTTGCCCAGCAGGTTGTTGAGAATGGATTCGATCCAGACCGGGTCGAGGGCGCACGGCTCAATCTTTTCGGGCGCCTGGAACCGCATCTCGACGCCCTTGGCCTCGGCTGCGGCGGCGAAAGACTGGAAGACGCTGCGCGTGAGCGAGGTCAAGTCGATCGGGCTTCGCACCAGCTCCACCCGCCCCGCCTCGAGCTTCGATAGATCCAGCAGCTGGTTGATGAGCCGCAACAGCCACTTGGCGTTGCGGTTCATGGCCTGGATGGCCATGGGGGTACCTCCGGCCGGCTTGTTACCCGCCGCCATGTCGTCGAGCGGACCGGTGATGAGGGTCAACGGTGTCCTCAGATCGTGCGAGACATTGGCGAAGAAATCCGACTTTTCCCGGCTCAACCTCTCCACCTGCTCGAGCGTCTTTGCCAGCCTCTGTCCGGCCTCGCGCAGCTCGGCCGTGCGATCCTCCACCTTTCTCTCCACGTCGGCCTTGGACTGCAGCAGCTCCGCGAAACGCTCCTCGTTGGCGCGCATGCTCTGTTGCAGGGCCTCCTGGTGGTCGCCGATCTCCGCCACGCGAGCCGCCACTTCCCGCCTTAGCTTGAGAACATTGCCGATCGACCAGCCGGCCAGGGCGAAAACTACTGCCACCAACGCGACGAGGGACGCCGTCACGGTTCCCAGAAGAACGACCGCAGTACCCGCAGCCGCCCCCAGTCCCAGCCCCACCCAGGGCGCTATCGCTCTAACCGGCGCCTGCCAGTCGAGCTCGTAGACGCAGGCATCGTCCCCCCGGTGAAGGCAACTGGGATGGCGCACCGCGGCCGGCGGAATACCGAAGAGAACGGTCATGTTGGCGTACATTCCTTCCCGGATCCGGCAGAACAGATCCCCGCTTTCCCTCGGCCCGTCCTCGAGCGGACGGTGCTCCAGGATCACGTGGCCCGGCCGGACGTCGCGGATGCTGAGGCTCGCTGTCTTGTCGTATCGGGGCTTGGCGTGCACCGCCAGCCCGTAGCACCTCTCCGGGCTTCCGAAGGCTATCAGCATGGGATAAAATCTGCCGAGGTACCTGGGAGAGATAATGCGCTTCGCCGCGCGATCGATGATCCCCGGGTCGCGCGAGCGCTTCACCATCTCCTCGAGCAACCTCTCCAGGAACTTCAGCGACATCCAGGAGTCCGGGGCCGTGACGCGTTCGATCGAAACCCCCAGTGACAGCAAGATTTCCTCGAGCACGTCCTCCCCGAGCTCTTCTCGGACGATATCCAGGATGGGGCGAAAGCCGAAGCAGTGCAGCTCGACTTTCTCCATCTCCTCGTTGATTTCGGATCTCGGGGGCATCCTCTCCCTCGATGGTCCCTGCGGCGCTTCCGAACCGGCGGCTCCCGCGACCGCCCGCCAGGTACCCTCCTCGCGGTCGGACCGCGCCTCGTGGCCAAAGCCCCCTAAAAATTGCCACAAAGCCCCTCGAATGTCGAATCTCGGTAGTAGCGGACGAGGTTTCGGTTCTACACTCGAAACGAAGCGAGCCGGCGGCGCCGGGATTCTTACCGCGCTCTAATATTAGTTATTGCCGGTTTCTGGTCGGTCGCGTCGTGTGCTATCTTCTTAAAGGGTACTCTAGGAGTATGTCACCGCTTCGCTACCCGTTGCGGGTCGAGTCGTGCAGCCTAGTCACCGGTTCGCGAAGAAGGTAGGGTCGGGTAACCAAGCAGCGGTGCGTGTGGGATGGGGAATCATCCGATAGGGCGAGTTCCCCAAGTGGAAGAAGCTCGAGGTGGCTCATGAGAACGCTTCTCGTCACCATGGCCGGTACGCCGACCACCCCCTCTCACTTCATGCCGGATAACGGTCTGGCCGGTCTGGCCGGTTGTCTGCTGGACGCCGGTCACGAGGTCCAGGTGCTGGACCTCAACACGGTCGAGATCATGGAACGGCTGTTCCGGCCGTCGACCTGCGAGCGGTTGCGGCCCTGGCTGGCGAAGCGCCTCGAGTCCGAGATGATCTCCGATACGGATCTGCAGACCTACTTCGCCATCGAGCGAGAGCTGGACGAGCACCGGACCGAGCAGTTCGATCGGTTGGGAACCGAGCTCGCGGCCCGGGTGAAGCGCGACCGCGTCCAGCTGTTGGGATTCAAGCTATGGAACGGCGACGGCTGGACCGGCTCGGTTCGTATGGCCCGGGCAGTGCGCGCCGCGGTCGGGGACGCGGTCTTCATCGTCGGGGGCGGGTCGCAGGTCGACATGGTCAGGGAGAAGCTCTTCGCTACTCCGGGGGCCGAAGCCTTCGATGCCTTCTCGGTCGCCGAGGGCGAACCCACCGTCCTGGGCCTGGGGGATCACCTCGATCGGGGGTTGCCGCTCGACGATGTGCCGAACCTCATCCTGCCGTCGAATGGAGCGTACCGGAGCACTGCCGTAAGACGGGTCGATGATCTGGAAGCTCTTCCTAGGCCGGTATACGGGTCGGACGTGTACCCGCTCGCGGGTAAGATGCGCGTCTGTACCTTTGAGGAAACCCGCGGATGTCCGTATCGGTGCGCCTTTTGCGGGCATCCGGGCAAGGTAGGCAATACCCAGCGTAAACGGGCCGTTCGCTCGGCGGTGGACGAGATGTCGTGGCTGCGCGAGCAACACGGATTCCGCGGCTTCAAGTTGGGGGGGAGCTACACGCCCAGCGCCTACCTGCGCGACCTGTGCAACGAGATCGTCGACCGCAAGACGCGACTTCCCTTTTGCGGCTACGGTCGCATCACCGATGCGGGCGACGCGGACTTCCCCCTATTTCATCGAGCCGGCTGTGAGACGCTGTTTTTCGGCATGGAGTCCGGCAGCCAGATCATCCTCGATCGGTCGATTCACAAGGGGCACAAGGTGGCCGATTCGGTGGCGACGCTGAAGGCCTGCAAGGCCGCGGGTATCTATACCCTCGCCAGCACGGTGTTCCCCAACCCGGACGAGACCGCCGAGACCCGTCAGGCGACGCTCGACACCCTGCGGGAGATATCGCCCGATGGGATTCCCATGCTCTTCCCCATACCGCTTCCGGGGAGCCGCTGGTTCACCGAACCGGAGCGCTACGGTTTCTCCTTTACCGATCGCGACGCATACGTAATGCAGGTCGCTTCTTACAAGGCGCGCTTGTTGCTGCCTTTCAAGTTCTGGGACTCGCTCGACTACGCCGTCAACGGCAAGCCCTTCGCCCAGATCCTCGACGAGGCGGCGGCCTTTGCCCAAGATGTGGCCGAAGCGGTGGCCGGGGGAGTGGTTCACATGTCCGACGAGGTCGTGTTGATGGCCCGCCTGGCCGGTCGCGACCCGCGGGAGTTCCACGGCGGTTTCTGCCTGGCGATGATGAGCGGGGACGTTTCCGGCGTCGAGTCCCTGATCGGCGAGATCAATACCGACCGGTAGAGATACCCGAGCTCGGGCATTACATAAATACTCCCGTCGTCTTTCGGGCGGGGCGACACGGTCTGCGGCCCCGCCTCACGCTCGAAAATGCACCACTTATGGCCGTCGGTTTTCCCTCTTCCGGCCGCGGCTCCCGGTATCGCCATCCGGACGAATTCGTGTATGCAATTGGCGAGTAATGGATCCCGCGCTCAGACCACTCGCATCGATGATCGGCAGGGGCACGCGAATTCTGAGGGCCGCGCCGGGTGGGCGACATATTCGCGCGGGGTGGGCTGCCGCCAGCACCCTGCTCGTCTGCCTGCTGGTCGCTCCTGAAACGCGAGCCGAGGCCGGGAGCAGGGTAGCCATCGTGGGCATCGCCCCGGGGCACCAGCTGACCCGGCAGCTGAGGGCGGAGCTGAGTATGCTCGGCTTCGAGGTGGTCGTTTCCGGGGAGGGGGAGAAGGTCGAGACCTGGAAGCAGCTGCAATCGCTGGCGCGCGAGCTACGGGTTGCCGCCGCTATTTGGCTGCCATCGGCCGACGAGCCCAGGCTGGAGATATGGGTGGTCGACCGCGTTACCGGCAAGACGGTCGAGCGCACGGTACAGGGGCCGCGCGGCGTCGATCCCGAGGCCGACCGTGTTATCGCTATGCGGGTGATAGAGCTGTTACGGGCGAGCTTCCGCGAGCTCGAGCTTTCCGACCGGCCGCCCGAGCAGAGCGAGGTTCAGCCCACGGCCGCGGTACGGGGCCTGGCCGCGGGCGCGAAGCCGAGGCCGAGAGCGGTTCCGCGCTTTTTCGTCAACGTCGGCCCCTGGCTGGCCCTGAGCCCAGGAGGGCTCGGCCCTCTGGGAGGTCTACGGCTGGGATCGCGTTGGCTGGTGTACGGACGCCTCGGTTTGGAGCTGCACTTGCTGTTGCCGGCCGTGGGTACGAGCATCGAGGCCGAGGAGGGATCGGCGCGCGTTTTTCTAGGCAGCGTGGCCGTGGGCCCCAGCTACCTGTTGACCGATCCGGCGGGCAGCTGGCACCTGGATCTGGGCGCGGGTTCGGGTACGGCGCTGCTTCCCATGCGCGGGGAAGCAGAGGGGATATGGGAGGGGCGGACTCGGATCGCGACCAGCATCCCGGTCTACGGTCGCGCCGGTATCGCGGTACGCATCGCGCGTGAGCAGCTCCGGTTGCGCCTGGATATACAGTCGGGTGCACTGATCCCGGCGGCAACGGTCCGCTTTGCAGGACGCGAGGTAGCGCGATGGGGCGAGCCCTTCGTAGTCGCCTCCGTGTTGCTCGATCTCGGTATTCGCTGAACGCGGACTAATTAGAGCCGGTCTCATAAACCCTTTCAGCCGCCTCTCGGCCGGGACGGCCCCATCTGCGTCGTTGCTCCTCCTCGAAATAGCGGTGCTATTCCTCGTCGTCGCGCCCAGCATCTGGGGCCGTCGCGCTCCGAGATCCGACTAAAAGGGTTTATGAGACCGGCTCTAGTATTTGCCCTCGCCCCGGTTGTCCGAGAGGGCTCCAGTATATAGCGTCCTTCACCGGTCCGGTCCAGATAGAGCGCGAGCGCCGGCGAGTGTCGGTCACAGCTTGCTTGCGGCCTGTTCCACGAGGCTCGAGAACCTCGCGTGGGTCTCCGCGGTGATGCGCGTAAAGCAGCTCTCGGGCATTTTCTGATACAGGCTTTGACAGAACTCTACACAAGAACCGCCTTGGGAGGCGACCAGTCGCGCAAACAGGTCCGGATCCCTGGCAATTAGGGTATTGAAGCTGAACAGAACCTTGAAGAAGAACTCCTCGTCCTCTGTTGAATGGGGTGTTGCCGCTTGCGGGAAAAGTCGGAAATGCAGCTTCAACTGCGGATTCTCCCTAATAATGCGATTGAACACTGGTGACCCGACGGAATGGGCCTCCGTCGAATACGTGGCCAGACGCAGCCCAGACTCGTGGGAGCGACGCGCGTCGGTGCCGGGCATCGAATTGAATAGGTGAACGCGGATTATATTCATCCAGTCCCCCTGATGGTTACGGGACCATCCGTGGCCCGGCTCGGCAAACGTGTCGCGTCGTTTACCCGCCGAAAGCTCGAGGGCGAAGATCAGCGTCTGATCGAGATCTTGCCGGTTCTGTCCTGGAAGGCCGCCAATGAAGCTGCAGATGGTCCGGATTCCGTTCTCGTTGATGAAGCGGATACGATTGAAGGCGTCTGCGACATCGATCCGTTTACGAATCGTCGTCTGCTCCGATTGATTTGCCGACTCCATGCCGAGGAAGACCACACGGCAACCCGTCGCAGCCATCTGCCGAACCAGCTCGCCCTTGATCGGGTGAATGCGAACCTGGCAAGCCCAGTGGATCGCGAGCTGTTCCTGCTCGAGCATCGCGCAGAACTCTTCTATGAAGGATTTGTCCAGATTGTCCTGAGTGAAATAGAAAAAGGAGAATCCCAGCCCCTGCAGTGTCCGGATCTCCTCGGCAATCAGCTTCAGATCGCAGTAGCGCGTTGTACCGCCATACATCTTGGCTGGACCGCAGAAGTAACAGCGGCCATTGCAACCGCGGCCGGTTTCCAGTAGCGCGACGTCCGGCGAGAAGTACGGATGGCTCTGGTTGTGCTCCCGATAGGTATCGGTGTTGATCTGCTCGTACGCTGGTCGCGGCCGTTTGCTCAGATCGAGCCTCGGACGATCAGGAGTCGTTTTCACGTCGCCCTGGTCGCGGTAGCTGATACCGCGCACGAAGGCGAAATCGCCGCGGGCAAAAAAGGTGTCGACCACTTCTGGCAGGGCTTCTTCGCCGTCGCCTCGTACGATGAGGTCGATCTGAGGGAAATGATCGAGGATCGCCTGGTGCGCCAGGGTCGGAGCCATGCCTCCCATAACTATGAAGGCCTTCGGTGAACTCGCCTTCAATCGGCTGGCGATCTCTAGCCCGACCTGGACATTGAATCCGTGCGTCGAGACGAGAAACAGATCTGCGCTGGTTTTAGTAAGTATTGCGTGGCTGTCGTCGAAGAATTGGGCGTTGTCGCCAAGCTCTCCGGTCTTGATACTCAGATCCAGATCGACGATTTCCAGTCCACATTCGTGCCTTTCGAGGACTCCGCTCTGTTTCAGCGCCTGTACCAGAATCAGAACAGGAAGCGGAAGAAAGGCAGTCCGCAGGTTTTCCCCGTTGGTCGTCGGGAGGTTGATAAAAACAATCTTGTTTCGTTGTGAACTTAGAACATTGTCACCAGGACCGATCATTCGCCTCTCCTCCTGTGGCGGCACATACCCTGTCTGTCTAGTGTACCGGATCAGAAATACGTGGTCAGTCTCGACGGATCTTCTCGCGGGGCTCGGCGTTGCCGAACCTCGAAATACTCCCAATATTCCTGCGGTTCGGCGCCTTGATCCCCACGAGAATAAAGCGCCGGTCCTGACCACGAACTTCTGAACCGGGACACTAGTCCCAGATCAAGCGTAGGTTCCAAGCTTACGGGCAATGATGTAGTCGTCACGCAGAAATCGGATCGGGATAGATGTTGGCGACCGAATCGTGTCAGGCCTTTCAGCTTCTGAACGAGGGAAAACCTCATCGCATGATCCGTGCGCTTCTATCCTACAACGTAGTCTAGGGTATGCGTGTAACTATAAGAAATTACTAAAATATTGGTAGATCATTCGTTTTGGTTATGTCATAATAGTACATATACATGGGGTAGTGCACGATCAGTCTGTACGGGAGCATCGAGCCGGACTGGCTCGCGCCCCGTCAGGGGTCGCGCCTGCACTCTTCTTCATATTCGCACTTTTACCGATGACATCGACGGCCGAGCAGCTGTCCACTGCCGCTGAACCGACCGTCTCGCAATCGGGCAGCATGGGTATGCGTTCGGCGAAGGGCGTCGCTGACATTGGCGGCGATTCCAGCATGGAGCCGCTCTGGAGCTCTTACGACACCGTCGTTTCCGCCGCTGGTACCGGTGATGAGACGGAAACTGCGGGCGTATCTGATCTAACGGCCGGCGAGGCCACGCCGGCAGCCGAAGTCGCCGAGAATGCGGAGGCGGACGAGGGAGCGGCCGAGGCCGCCGTGCCGTTACTACCGGACGAGCTACCCGCCACCGATCCCTACATCGACGTCGTCTCCGAGAAAGGGCAGAAGGCGCGCGGGCTCTACTTCAGCGGACCCAAGGTGGCGGGTCTGGGCGTGAGGAACCTGGTGGCAACGTTGCGGCTGGCTCGCATGGATGCCGCCGTGATCGACCTCAAGGACGAGAAGGGGCGGGTTACCTTCCGGACTTCGATTCCGGACCTGCTTCCCCAGGTAGAGGTGTTGATACCCGATGTTCACGCCTTGACCGGAAGACTTAGGAAGGCCGGCATCTACACCATCGCCCGTATCGTCTGCTTTGCCGACCGGGAGCTCGCCCGGCGGTTTCCGGAGCGGGCCGTCAAGGATTCGCGACCCCGCAATATGGGCCAGCTATGGAGTAGCTGGGGGTCCGACGGTTTCTGGCTGGACCCCTACCACCCAGAGAACCACCGCGTGATCGTGGAGCTGGCCCGTGAGGCGGCCGCCATGGGTTTCGACGAGATCCAGCTCGACTACATCCGCTTTCCGGTGAACGGGAATGCACCCTTCGCGGTCTTTCCCAGCCAGAGTGACCAGCCCCGCGAGAGAATTCTGCTGGACCTGCTGGAGCGGATCGACGCGGCGGTACCCATTCCGCTGGGCGTCGATGTTTTCGGGCTCACGGCCTTCAACTACCGCACAGAGCAGGTCGACATTCTGGGCCAGAACGTGGAGCTGTGGGCCCAGCACGTCGAGGTCTTCACCCCGATGCTCTATCTGAACGGAATGCAGAGCCTGATGAGCCCCGACGAGAAACGGCGCGCCGGCCGGCTCGTGTCAGCCGGGATTTCCAGGTTGAGAAAGCGGCTGGGTCCCGAGCCGGTGATCCGTCCCTTCTTGCAGGCCTTCGAGCAGGGCGCGGACTACTACACGCCCGGCTTCATCGCCGAGCAGATCCTGGGTGCGCGATGGGGGGGGGCTGATGGCTTCCTCTTCTGGCATCCGGGCTCGGATTACACGATGGTGCGCAGGGGGATGGAGACCCGGGTCCATATCTTCTGCCCCTTTCCCATCGCGGAGCGAATGGCCCTGCGCAAGCGTCTGTGGAGCGCGCGAGCGGCCTCGGCTTGGCTAGCTTCCCGCTCCTCCGCCTGCCTGAGCCCGGAGCTGATGGCCGGGGAGCAAGAAGCCCCCTGACAACCCTTACTTCTCTTCGCCCTGAAGCACTACCAACGCGTCCACCGCCACGGGCTTGCCGCCGGGGACCTTGAGCGGGTTGATGTCGATCTCGCGGATCAGATCCTGCTCCAGCCCCATACGGCCCACATTGATCAGGATATCGGCTAACGCCTCGCGGTCCACCGCGGGCTTGCCCCTGAAGCTTTCCAGGATCTTCTTCGCCCGGATGTCGTCCATCATCTCCATGGCGTCCCTGCGCGAGAGCGGCGCCACCCGGAAGGCGACGTCCTGAAGCACCTCGGTGAAGACTCCCCCCAGCCCGAACATGACGCAGGGGCCGAACTGGGCGTCCCGGGTCATGCCGACCACCAGCTCCCGGTCGCCCTTGACCATCTGCTGCACGAGAACCTCGTTGGTCGCGCCGCCCGAGGTCAACCGTGCGAAGGCCTCGCGCACCTCGGCCTCGCTCGACAGGTTCAAAGCGATCAGGTTCATCTCGGTCTTGTGGCTGATGCTCTCCCCGGATCCCTTGAGCACCACCGGGTAGCCGATCTCGACCGCCGCTTTCACCGCGTCATCCGCGGTGGCCGTCACCGATTCCCCGGTGACGGGGATGCCGTAGGCGGCCAGCATCTGCTTGGAATCGTGCTCGGATAGCGTCTTGGCTCCCCGGCTCGCGGCTTCTTGCAGTATCTTCATCGGTTTACTCCAGGCTAGCGACTGACCTTAAGCGGGTCTCTATCCCCATCCTCAGATGATCTTGTTGAGCGGATACTCGATGATGCCCTCCGCGCCGGCGGCCACCAGCTCGGGCGCCAGGTCGCGTACCGCGCTGTCGGAGACCACGCTTTCCACCGAGACCCAATCGGTCCCGTGCAGGTTGGCCACCGTGGGCGCAGTGATGCTCGGCAAGAGCTTGATCACCTTGTCCAGGTCGGTCCGCCGCACGTTCAGCTTGATGCCCACCCGGCTTTGCGCGCGTAGCGCTCCTTGCATCATGAGCGCGATCTGTTCCATCTTGACCCGCTTGGGCTTGTCCTTGGTCGCCACGCGGTTGGCGATCAGCTGCGGCGACGAGACCATGATCTCCTCGATGATCTTGAGCCCGTTTGCTCTGAGCGTGCTTCCGGACTCCGTGACCTCCACGATGGCGTCGCAGAGCCCGGCGGCGACCTTGGCCTCGGTCGCTCCCCAGGAAAACTCTACCGAGGCCTGGACCTTGTTCTCGGCCAGGAAGCGTTCCGTGTAACGCACCAGCTCGGTGGCGATGCGCTTGCCTTGCAGGTCGGCGACCTTGTTCATGGCGGAGTCGGCCGGCACGGCTATTACCCATCGGGTCGGCCGAAACGATTCCTTGGAGTAGACCAGGTCGCAGATCACCTCGACGTCCGAGCCGTTCTCCAGCGTCCAGTCCTTGCCGGTGATCCCGCAATCCAAGGTACCTAGCCCGACGTAACGGGACATTTCCTGCGCTCGGACCATGGAGCAGATAATTTCGTCGTCATCGATGGACGGGAAGTAGCTGCGTCCGTGGCTCGACGATACGCGCCACCCCGACTTGCGCAGCAGCTCGATGGTTGCCCTCTCCAAGCTTCCCTTGGGAATTCCAAACTTGAGGGGAGTCATTTGCGATAGACCTCGTCGGGGTCGAAGACTTTTTCCGCGACCGTTTCTAGCTCGCCATCGGTGACGCGCCGGAAGAAGCAGCTGCGGTAACCCTCGTGGCAGGCGGCTCCGCCCAGCTGGCGGACCTTGAGCAGCACGGTATCATTGTCACAATCCACAAAGATATCAACCACTTGTTGTGTCTTACCGGACGTCTCTCCCTTGACCCAGAGCTTCTCCCGGGAGCGGCTCCAGTAGGTCGCCTTTCCCGTCTGTACGGTCTTTTCGAAAGCGGCTGAATTCATGTAGGCGAGCATCAGCACCGTGCCGTCGTCAGCGTCTTGCACGATGACCGGCACCAGACCGCCTTGCTTGGGGAAATCGAGGTGTACCATTTTGGGTATCTTCCGTCTGGCTGGCACTGCGAGCTTACCCTGGCGGCGCCTGTTCGGGTAATCGTTTTGACACGCGTTTCGGGCGGTCGCCAGTGCAGTTCGTCGAGTCGATCCCGCCCCCTTGCTGGCCGGGCGGAGATCCGGATGGAGCGGTAGGCGAGGAACGCGGGCTCTACGCTTGACGCCACCCGTTTCCACTTAGTACTAGTGATCTCCCATTAATCGTTTCCTCGGAGACTGGGCTCCGCGGGATACCCCGCAGCCCGGAGCCGGCCAGGCAGAGAGCTCAAGGCGCATTGGCGCCACGAAGCATCCGAGCCCGGCCGGGAAGGGTCGCATTTCTGTCACAGGGAGAATTGGACATGGCAATCGATTTCAAAGGAAAGGTCGCAATCGTAACCGGCGCCGGGCTGGGTCTCGGCAAGTCGCACGCTCTGGCTCTGGCCAAGCTCGGCGCGAAGGTGGTGGTCAATGATCTGGGTGGCGCGCTGGACGGCACCGGCGGATCCAGCGAAGCGGCCAAGAACGTGGTCGAGGAGATCAAGGCCGCGGGCGGCGAGGCCATCGCCAACGGCGCTTCGGTCGCCGACGAGGCGGGCGCCAAGAGCATCGTCAAGGACGCCGTCGACGCGTTCGGAACCGTTGATATCATCATCTGTAACGCGGGCATCCTGCGCGACAAGAGCTTCAAGAAGGTCACCATGGACGACTTCCGCATGGTGGTGAACGTGCACCTGTACGGCACCGTGCTGGTGGTCAAGGAAGCCTGGCCCATCATGAACGAGAAGGGCTACGGCCGTATCGTGGTGACCACTTCGTCTTCCGGCCTGTACGGCAACTTCGGCCAGACCAATTACGGCGCGGCCAAGATGGGCGTGATCGGCTTCATGAACTGCCTCAAGCACGAGGGTGCCAAGAAGAACATCCACATCAATGCTCTGGCCCCCACCAGCGCCTCGCGCATGACCGCTCCGCTCATGCCCCCGGAGGTGCTCGAGAAGCTCAAGCCCGAGGCGGTCACCCCGGCCGTGCTCTACATGGTCAGCGAGCAGGCACCGACCGGCATGATCCTGGAAGCGGGCGGCGGATACGTGGCCGCGGTACAGATCATGGAGTCCAAGGGCGTGAGGCTCGGCGCGGACCACACCGTTGACGACGTGGCCGCCAAGATCGAAGAGATCAAGGATATGAAGGAAGCGACGCCCTTCAACGCCGGTCCCGACGTCGTGATGAAGATACTTTCGTAGCCTTTCCCCCGTGTTTACGTTCCGGTCTAGCTCAGGCCGGCGGAGCTCACGCTCCGCCGGCCTGAGCTAGACCGGAACCCCAGGGGGGGGTTCCCGGCAATTCATCCTCGCGCGCCTTATAGATGCGCTTGAGTACGCGTTCGGCCCTCGGTATTTCGTTCGGATAGCCCCGTAGGGGTGCTTGCCCCCTCCCATGGTCGGGCTGCCGCAAGGGCTAAAGATACGCGCCTGCAAAGGTACTCGGCGACGTCCAGCCTTACCGCGCTGACCGCGTCGAAGCAGCAGCCCGCCCGTCCAATCGATTGCGACTGTACTTCTCGGATAACGGCTCGACGCCGGCCGGGAGCGTGGAGGCCGGGGCCGGTCGGCGGGGGTTGGATTGGCCGGCACGTGGTCAAAAACGCGCATCCCCCTGAACGGTTACCCGCCGTACCCCGCCGCTTTCACGCGCGCATGGCCAGCGCGGCCAACACGCGCACGGCCTTGTCTATCTCGTCTACCACTGGAACGCCCACCTTCTCGAAACGGCCCTTGACCGTTGCCAGCGAAGCGGGGTCCCCGAGGGTCCAGACCACCATGGGCTTGCCACTCTCTCGCAGCAGAGTTGCGATGCGCTCGTAGTCGAGGTTCTCCCGGGCGGCGCGGGAGAACACGTGGGCCAATACCGCGTCCACCGCCGGATCGCTCGCCGCCGCTTCTACCGAGGCGGTGAACGCCGCTTGGAAGCCGTTCTTCTCGATGGCGGGATAGAGATCGATCGGATTGGCGGGCTCCATCCACTCGGGAAAGACTCCGCCGAGAAGCTTCAGTGAACCGGACGATAGCTCCGCCAGGGTCATCTGGCGATCCGCCAGGGCGTCGCTGCTCACCACCCCCGCGCCTCCGGAAAAGGCGATGACCGCCACCCGCGGTCCGCTCGCCTCGAGCGTCGGGGCGAGCTCCAGCGCACGTGCGATTTCCAACAGCTCGTTCATGCCGGTGGCGCGGATCACCCCGGCCTGGCGCAGCGCTCCGTCCAGCACCGCGTCGTTCTGCGCCAGGCTGGCCGTGTGGGAGAAGGCGGCCTGCGCGCCCAGCGCGGTTCGACCTGCCTTGAGCACCACGATTGGTTTGCGGGAGGCCCGGCATAGCTCGAAGAAACGCCGCCCTCGACCTAGGGATTCCAGATACATGGCGATGACGGCCGTCTCCTCGTCCTCGACCAGGTATTCGAGCAGGTCCACCTCGTCCACGTCCATCTTGTTGCCGATGGAAGCGATCTTGGCCAGCCCGAAGGGGGTGCGGCTCAGGGTGTGGGTGAGAAAGCCGGCGGAGAGCATGCCGCTCTGCACGACCAGCGAGACGCCGCCCGGTCGGAAGTGGTTCTTCCAGAAATCCGGGATCATGAAGGAGAGTACCTTGGTCTGTCGGACGTTGATCAGACCCATGCAGTTCGGCCCCCAGAGCCGCATCTCACCCCGCCGGCCGATCTCCAGGCAGCGCTGTTGAAGCTCCTGCCCCCGCTCCCCGCTCTCGGCAAAGCCGCCCGATTCGATGATCACTCGTCGCACCCCTTTTTCGGCGCACTGCTCCAGAGCGGTCGGTACCCGGGCGGCAGGGATGAAGACCACGGCTACGTCTGTTGCGGACGGCAGCTCCAGGATGCTCGCGTAACACCGCTTGCCGCCGATCTCTTTCAGGCGTGGGTTGATCGGAAAGAACCTATCGCCGAAGCAGTCCTCGAGATTGCCGAAAAGGTTGTACCCGGGCCTACCGGGCGTGGACGAGGCGCCGATGAGCGCCACGGTCTCGGGGTCGAAAAAGCGTTTCATGGCTGAGGCTTCGGGAAAAACAGGGCTGTTCTACCTCCGAACAGCCGTTTTACCGCTTTTTTTGACCAATAGATCGTCGGTCTATAGCTTTTTTTCCATGGCCAGTCCCCTCAACCGGGCGCTTCTGCTGTTGGTTTTTCCGGCGGTCCTGGGAGCCGCGTCCGCCATCGCACTGGCCGCTGCCGGCGAGTCGGACGAGCCGGTCCCCGCTCAGCCGGCTCACGGCGGCACGTCCGAGGCCTCCAAACCGGCCCAGGAGCCGGAGAGTTGCTGCGACAAGCCTTGCTGTGCCGCGTCCCGCGGCTCGAAGCAGGAGGCCGTTGAGAGGAAAACAGGGGCCGCAGGGGCGCCTGCGCAGTCGCCTCTTCCCGAAGGAGCGAAGGCCGAAGAGACGGGGAAGGAGCCCGCGCGCGGAAAGTCGGCTTCGGCTCTCTCTACGGAAAAAGGGAAAGGCGAAAAGGATGGGCTACCGGGTCCGGAATCGAGGCCCTCATTACAGGAGCTGCTTTCGGGCTTCGATCCGCTACGGTACGAGCGGGAGAACGGCCACTTCGTTCACCATTTCGAGCCGCAGGGGACCGCCGTGCTCAGCCTGGTCCCCGGATTACAGGAGCACGTCGAAGGGATCCTGGACCGTTACCGGGTTCCCTTTGGCTCGGTCGTGGCCCTGGAGCCGTCGACCGGCAAGGTGCTGGCATATGTAAGCCACTCCAGCGCGGATCCGGAGGCCGGCGACCTGGCGCGGGATCCGGCCCCGCCCTCCGCATCGGTCTTCAAGGTCATCACCTCCGCCGCTCTGCTCGACGCCGGCGTCGGGCCCGACCGGCGCGTCTGCTACGGCGGCGGTACGCGAAAGCTGGTGGAGGCCGACCTGAACGACGATACGGACCGCGACCGCCACTGCCTCACGTTGCAGGACGCGCTGGGCTACTCGGCCAATGCGGTCTTCGCCAAGCTGGCCGACCGCCACCTGGACCGACCCACGCTGGAGCGCTACGCGTCGGCTTTCGGTTTCGGGCACTCGCTTCCCTTTGACGCGCGCACGCAGGCGAGCCGGATGGAGGTGCCGGAGGAGCGCGTCGAGTTCGCGCGCACTGCGGCCGGTTTCTGGCACATGTACATGTCTCCGCTGCACGGCGCGCTGATCGCGGCCACCATCGCCAACCGGGGCGTGATGCCACGCGCTTACGTGATCGACAGGGTGGTCGACGCGTCGGGCCGCGAGCTGGTCGCGCGGCAGCCGACGGCGTTCCGCTCGGTGATCCCCAGCTCCACGGCCAGGGTGCTCGGCAAAATGATGACCCGCACGGTTACGCACGGGACCAGCCGTCGCGCCTTTTTCGACCAGCAGGGCAGGGCGTTCCTTCCCGGGCTGCAGGTGGCCGGAAAGACCGGGTCGCTGACCCAACAGCGGCCTTTCCGCGACTACAGCTGGTGGGTCGGCTTCGCACCGGTCGACAAGCCGACCATCGCCCTGGCGGCTCTGGTGGTGAACTCCCCGCGCTGGCGCATCAAGGCGAGCTACCTGGCGCGCGAGACGCTGCGTTATCACCTGGTGGTGAAGTAGAGGCGGCTGAAAGGGTTCCTAGCCTCGAACGCCCCTTTTTTACTGAGTTTCTCTTCTGGCAAAGAGACGAAGTATCGACTCGAATGCCGCCTGTCGCCCTGTTATCATTTCGAGCGAAGCGAGAGATGACACGGCAGCAGACGAACGTCTTCACGAAATGAATCGCCGAGATCCATTACACGAAGAGAAACCCAGTAAGGAAGGAACCCGCGTGCGGGCCTCCACTTGCCCCCGCCCCCTGTCGGAAATACCCTGAGGGGCGAGATGGAAGCGAATGTCGAAACCATGGTCAAGTGCCTGGTCGCCGTGGCCTGGATGGACGGCCGTATGTCCGACGAGGAGGGGCAGGTCCTCGACGCCCTGATCGATTCCTTCGAGCTCGACGAACGGGACGCCGCCGCGCTGCGCGAGTACGCCAGCACGCCCCGTACCCTGGACGAGGTGACCAGCGCCGGGCTCTCCCACGAGGAGCGACGCAGCTTGTTGCAGAGGGCCGTGATCCTTACCTACGTGGACGGCCGGCAGACCGACGATGAGATCCAGGTCGTCCGCGATCTGATCGGCAAGCTCGACCTGACCGAGGACGAGGCCGGGGAGCTGATAGTGGCCGCCGAGGAGCGCGCCGCCCTGATGATGGAGAGGCGCCGCCGCAAGTAACGCCGGTTTCGCCGCGCCGGGGCAGAGGAATCCTCGAAACGGCGTCGACGGCTAGTGCGTGTAATAGGGAGACAGGAATAGATGGGAGCAAAGCCCTCCGACTCGCCGGAACCCGGGATCTCCGAGGGGTCCTGGCAAGAACGGCATCTGCTCGGCGCCATCTCCCGCCACTCGCTGGTCGGCATCGCGGTGCTCGAGGACGGGCGCATTACCTATGTCAACGACGCCGTGCTGAAGATCGTCGGCATCTCGCGCGAGGAGGTCTACACCATGGAGCGCGGCGGCTTCGCCCAGATGATCCATCCCGAGGACCGCAAGATGACGCTGTCCTATTACGCGAAACGGATGGCGGGGGACCCGGACGTTCCGGAGCAGTATGATATCCGTGTCCTGGCCCGGGACGGGAGGGTCAGGTGGGTCTCCAACCGCGCCGAGCGGATCGAGATCGACGGCAAACCGATGCTGGTCTCCTCCATCGTCGACATCACCGAGCGCAAGGAGGCCGAGGGGGCCCTGCGGACCAGCGAGGCGCGCTACCGGAACCTGTTCGACCTGGCCCCCATCGGCATCGCCATGGTCTCCATCGACGAGACCATCATCGCCGTCAACGACGCGGTGATGCAGATGATCTCCTGGCCCAGGGAGCGGCTGCTCGGCATGAACCTGGCCGACCTGGAGGCGATGTTTCCCCGGATCATGGGCCCGGTGCGGCAGGCGTTTGCCGGGGTACGGAACAGCGAAAAGGTCGAGGCGGTTCAGGTCGAGCTGACCGCCAACCCGGAGCTAAGCGCGTGGCTGGAGATTTTGGTAACTATGCCGGAGGAAGAGGGAACGTCCCGCTACTTCCACGTCATCATCCGGGACGTTACCGCGGTGAAGTCCGCGGAGCAGGAGAAGCGCGCGCTGGAGATGCAGCTGCGACACCAGCAGAAGCTGGAGGCGATCGGTACCCTGGCGGCTGGTCTGGCCCACGAGATCAACAACCCGATCGCCGGTATCCTCAACTACGCCCAGATCATCGCCAGGCGCAGCGGCGAAAAGGACTCCGCCCGGGAGTACGCCGACGGCATCATCGCCGAAAGTTGGCGGGTATCCGAGATCGTCAGGAGCCTGTTGGCCTTTTCTCGGCAGGAGAGGTCGGCTCGGGTCACCAATCGGCTCGACGACGTCGTCGATGCCACGCTGATGCTGGTCCGCACCCTGCTGAAGAAGGACCGGATCGCCCTGGAGGTCGACATTCCCGAAGACCTGCCGCCGGTCTGCTGCTCGAGCCAGCAGATCCAGCAAGTACTGATGAACATCCTGACCAACGCCCGCGACGCGCTGGTCGAGCGCTATCCGGAACAGGACGGGCGCACCGCCATCAGCGTGGTCGGCAGTGTTTTCGATAGGCAGGGGACGATCTGGACGCGGATCACCGTGCAGGACCGCGGCGTCGGCATCCGTCCCGAGATCGCCGACCGCGTCTTCGAGCCCTTCTTCACCACCAAGCCTTTTGACACGGGTACCGGGCTGGGGCTCTCGGTCAGCTACGGCATCGTCCGCGAGCACGGCGGGGAGCTCTGGTTCGAGAGCGACGAGGAGAAAGGAACCCGCTTTCACCTGGATTTGCCCGCCGATACGTCCGAATCCGTTTGAGGGAGAGATGAAGATACCGGAAGAGCCGAAGGTGATCATCCGTGACTGCGATGCCTATGATCCGCAGCGCATCCGTCAGATCGTGAGGGAGGGGTTACAGGCGCTGGGTCTGAAGCCCATCGGCCGCACCCTGGTCAAGCCCAACATCGTACAGGCGGGAGAGAAGTTCCCCCACGCGCACACCCGCCCCGAGGTGATCGAGGGCGTGATGCTGGCGCTGCAGGACGAGGACGACGGGCAGATGAGCGAGCTCGCCCTGGGCGAGAGGGGCGGTATCACCATGCCCACATCGATCCTGTTCGAGCGGGCCGGAATGAACGCCGTGCTCAAGCGGTTGCCGAGCGTCAAGCGCTACTGCTTCGAGGAGACGCAGCAGAAGGAGATCCGTCTCACCCATCCCGAACGGTTGCGGGACTACGTGTTCACGCCCGAGCCGGTGGCCAATGCCGATTTTTTCGTCAACGTACCCAAGTTCAAGGCCCACCCCTGGACCACGGTGACCTTTTCTCTGAAGAGCTATATCGGCATCCAGGATGACCGGCATCGCTTGATCGATCACGACCACCGGCTCCACCAGAAGATCGCCGATCTGCAGCATATCATCCAACCGCAGTTCATCTGCATCGACGCCATCATCGGCGGAGAGGGGCGGATGCTGACCCCCAACCCGGTGGACCTGAAGCTCCTGATCATGGGCAACAGCCAGGTCGCCTTTGACGCGGTCTGCTGCCGGATCCTGGGCCTGGACCCGCGGGAGGTGGAGCATATCCGGCTGGCGGAGGATCGCGGCTTCGGCACCACCCGGGCCGACCGTATCGAGATTACGGGCGACGTGTCGCTGGCGGAGGCGCAGAAGCGGGCCCAGGGTTACGAGGTGGGACTGGTAAGGGTCGAGAAGTGCTTCCAGGGCACGAAAATCACGGCCCACGCCGGCCCGCCTCCGGAGAGGGAATATACCGATTATTGCTGGGGAGGATGCCCGGGCGCCATCGAGGAAGCCATCGAGATACTGCGTCTATACGATGATAGATGCGACGAGAAGATGAAAAAGATGCACGTGGTATTCGGCGCCTACCAGGGGCCCATCGACGCCGGACCGGACGAGTGGGTGATCTTCATCGGCGATTGCGCGCGTTGGCGCGGCGAGATCAACGGGCAGGTCATCGACATCCCGAGCGAGTACAGGGACCGGGAGACCAGGGATCCCTACACCATCAAACACCCGGATATCTACGCCAAGCTGATATCGGCGCAGTCGCTGATCCGCAAGGCGAGCAAGCGCCGAGGCCACCCTCACCTGTGCCTGCGCGGATGCCCGGTCAGCGTGGCCGAGCAGGTCATGGCGCTGTCGGTCGTGGGCGGGGTGAACAACCCCATCTTCTCCAAAGAAGAGAGCGGTCCCTTCACTATTGCCTATGCGGGCTGGCGCCTGCGAACCCTGGGTCACCGGCTGCTGGGCCAGGCCTATCAGAAATGCGGCCCCTGTCACCGCGGCCAGGCGGCCCCGGAACTGTAACGGCAGGGGGCTAGTGGGGCTGCCCGAACGAGCCCTGCTTGATAGCGGTCTGCCGGTACTGCCGCGGGGTCATGCGGAAGCGCTTCTTGAAGGTCTTGTGAAAGTGACCGATGTTGCGGAAGCCGCAGGCCAGGGCGATGTTGGCGACGTTGTCTTCGGTCTGCGAGAGTAGGCGTGCCGAAGCGTCGGCCCGTACGGCCATGGTGAAGGCGATCGCGCTCATCCCGGTACAGGCCCGGAAGTTGCGCGAGAACAGCGAGCGGGACATCTGCGCCCGGCGAGCCAGGTCATCGACGTTGATCTCGCGATGCAGGTTGTTCTCGATCCATTCGATGCTCCTGGCGATCTTCTGCTCCGCGCTAGAGCTCTCGCTCTCGGTCTGAAATCCCAGGTCGCGGATGTGGTTGACCAGCAGCTGGGTGAGGATGCTTCCCGCCATGGACTGGCTGTAGGAGTCCTGTTTCTGTAGCTCCGTGTGCAGGCGGTCGGCCAGCTGGAGGTTGTCCCGCACCGCGGCCTCGTCGTAGCTGTAGGCGGCCGACACGGTGCTCGCCAGGCGCTTGACCAGGGGCTTGAGCGAGTCGTGAAGGTGCTCGTTGCAGGACTGCCAGTCGAAGCAGGCAAAGGTGGAGACCGCCGGGCTCTGTTGGCTGGCCATGATGCCGTGCGAGACGCCTCCGGGGATAAACAGCGTGCAACCGGTCTTATAGGGATACTCTCGTCCGGGTATACGCAGCTCGCCGCCTTCCTTCATGCAGACGATGAACTCGTGCAGCTCGTGGTCATGGGTGGGAAGCGGTTCTGTCAAAGTAGCCGTCAGGCCGATGATCATGTTCTGATATCCCTTGGCCGATAGTGTATGTTTATTGTCCGATAACGTACGACATTCATCAATCTACAGGCTATCCAGGCATACGTCTAGCGGAGGTTGCTAGCCAATAGCGGAATTAACGGTATCGTACAGGATTCTCTAGTTAAGAGAGAGGTTGGCCATGTTTCCAGTAGCGGGGTTTTCCGGTATCGCTTTGGGTTTCGTTTTCTGCGTGTTCGCTTCGGGTTGCCAGGAGTCGAGCGCGACCGGTAACGGCGCGCCGTCCGGGAACGAGGGCGCGGCCGGTACGGCCGGCGCTGCCGGAACCATGCCGGGCGGTACCGGAGGCGGTATCGCCCCGACCGCTGGAACTGGCGGGCAGGGCGGCGCCGCGGGAGCGGAAGCGTTAGCAGGCGCCGGAGGCGCGGCGGAGGCAGGAAGCGGCGGGAACGCCGGCGGCGGTGTCGACGAGGGGACGGCCGGAACGGCGGTCTCGGAAGGCGGCGCGGGCGGTACGGCGGGCACGGCCGGGGCCGAGGCGGGTGCGGGCGGCGACGCCGGCGCCGGAGGCTCCAAGCCCTCGTGCCAGGGAGCCTATCAGTTCACCGCCGATGCCGAGGGCGGCGGGGAGAAGTCCCTGTGCGACTTCCAGGGCGACGTGTTGCTGATCGTGAACATCGCGGCCAACTGCGGCTTTACCTGGCAGCTCGCCGGTCTGGTTCAGTTGCAGAACACCTACCACGCCCAGGGTTTCAACGTGCTGGGTTTCTGGAACAACCAGTTTCTGGGGCAGATGGGCGATCCGGTTCGCAGGGACGCGGTCAAGGCCGAATACGGCGTAAACTTCCCGCTCTTTGACGAGGTCAACGTCAATCCGCCCGGCGAGCACCCGCTCTTCACCTGGCTCAAGGCCGAAGCCGGCGACGGCAACGTGGGCTGGAACTTCGAGAAGTTCCTGATCGCGCGAGACGGGTCGTTGCTGCAGCGTTATCTGACGCAGGTCGACCCGGCGACCATGGGCGCGGATATCGCGGCCGCTCTCTAGACTCGATCGGGGAGGTCGAACATGGAACAGATCCAGACGCAGAGGCCGCAGAGCACCGAGGTCGGTCCGGCGTTCCATCTCATGTGGGATGCCTTCCCGGCGGTGGTGATGCTGATCCGCAAGGACCGGACCATCGTCGACGTGAACGCGCTGGGCAAGAGACTGGGAGTGACGCCGGGTGTGAAGTGCTTCGAGCTCACCGGCGAATGCGGGGTGCACGAGCAGTGCCTGGCCAACCAGGCGCTGGCCGAGCAGACGGCCAAGCGCGGCGTGGGGTACGTGGCGGCTTTGCAGGGCGTATACGACGCCTACTGGCTGCCGGTTCCGGGTCGGGACGACCTCTATGTTCATCTTTCGGTCGACGTTTCCGAGTTCGCCGATCCGGAGCGGTTTCCGGAGCTGCGGGACCGGGAGTAAGCTCGGAGCTACCATGGTAAGGAACCGCTCCAGAAGTTTCAGAACGAATCGAGGCCCTCTTGGCCTGCTCTGCATCGTACTTGCGGTTATCCCGCTTGGCTGCAAGGGCGACGATGATGACGGAACGAACGGAGCCCCGGGGAGCTCCGCGGGTTCCGGCGGCGCTTCCGGGACTGCGGGCGAACAGGCCGGGGTCGAATGCGTGGGCGTGCAGGTGGACGAGGGCGTTGAACCGGGCGCGGGAGGCGCTGACTGCCCGAATTGTACGGGCTCTACGGCGCCGGCCTGGGAGCTCGAAGACTTCCAGCCGCAGAGCTGCGGCTACGGGCTCTTTTACGGCCTGGAGCAGTTTCGAGGGACCACTACCCTGGTGGGGCTCTTTTCCGGGTGGTGCGACTTCTGTCAGTCGCAGACCGTGGAGCTGGAGCGCATGAGGCAGGAGTTGCTCGCCGAGGGCCGCGACGTTCAGTTCGTTATCGTCAACTCGGCCGATGCGGTCGACAGCCAGCAGCCGCTCGTCGACCGTTGCGCGTTTCCGCTTTTCCAGGATACGGCCGAGGTGAACGCCTTTGTCCTGCACGGCGGCGCCAAGGACGACCTCATCGTCTACGACAGGGAGGGTCGGGTCGCGGCCTTCTTGCCCGGCTCGGGGGAAGAAGGCCCTACGATTCTGACGTCCCCGCCGGGGTATGAAAACGTCAAATCGAAGATACTGGCGGCCGAGTAGCGTCTGGCTCGTCTTATCCTCGGGCGTATTGGCCGCTTGTTCGGCCGGCACCGAGCCCGACGGCGAGACAGCCGGCGATCCCGAAAGGGGGTCGGCGGTCTACGCAGAGTACTGCGCTCTCTGCCACGGCGAGAGGGGCGAGGGCTACGCCGCGGACAACGCCAACCAGCTGGCCAATCAGGGCTTTCTCGCCACCGCGTCCGACGAGCTGCTCTTCAACGGGATCGTAGCAGGAAGGCCCGGCACCTCGATGTCTCCTTTCGGGCAATCGTACGGCGGACCGCTCGACGATGAGCAGGCGGCCGACCTGCTGGCCTTCATCCGCGGCTGGCAAAGCGTGGATGCGCTGGATCTAGGAACCGGCGAGAGCACCGGTTCCGCGCTGCGGGGCGACAGCGTCTACCGGGCGCGGTGCGCCAGCTGTCATGGCGAGCAGGGGCAGGGCAATACGGCGATGAGCCTGAACAATCCGCAATTTTTGGCCGACGCGAGCGACGCCTTTATCCGTCACGCGATAGCCGAGGGGCGCGCCGATACCGAAATGCCGGGGTACGCGACCGAGCTCACCTCGCAGGCCATTGACGACCTGGTGGTGCTCATCCGCAGCTGGCAACAGCCGGCGGATGGACCGGGAGAGGTGGTGATCGAGCAGGATCTGACGCGCGCCCTGTTGAATCCCCACGGTTCCGATCCGAGCTTCGAGCTCAGGGAAGGGCGTTTCGTACCGGTGGACGCGGTAAAGACCGCCCTGGACGCTGGCGAGCGCATGGTCATAATAGACGCCCGCCCGCCGTCGGATTACGTCGTGAGCCATATACCGGGAGCGGTGTCGGTTCCCTTTTACGAGGCGAATACCGCGGTAGACCTGTTGCCCCGAGACGCCTGGAACCTCGCCTACTGCGGCTGCCCGCACGCGGCCTCCGGTCAGGTCGTCGACACCTTGCGAGCGGCCGGATACGAGCGGTCCGCGGTGCTGGACGAGGGCTTCTTCGTCTGGGTGCAGCGCGGCTACCCGGTGGCCGAGGGGTTCGAACCGTAGGTGCGTCAACGTTTTCAGACCGGCGGATCCAGCAGCGGCTTTTCCGCCAGATAGATGAGCAGCGACCCGGGCTCCAGGGTCATCCCCTTGGGCGGGTTGATCACCTCTTCCCCGCTCGGGGTGCGAACGCCGATGACCAACCCGCCGACCTTGGACAGCTGCAGCTTCAGCAGCAGCTCGCCGAACAGGACCGGCCCCGCCTGATCGGCGGGGGGCCTGCCGATGTATACGTTGTGCGCGCCCGAGAGAAGAACGCGGCTCATGGTGGCCGCCGTGCCGTGCCAGGCCACGGCGTGGGCGATCATGGCCGTGCCGATGCGGCGCGTCTCGATCACCTCGTCCGCGCCCGCGGTCCTGGCGTGATCGACGTTTTCCGCGTCCAGGATCTCGGCCACCAGGTACAGCGGGCAGCGGCGCGTGTCCATCACCGCGCTCTCGCGTTTCAGGTAGGAGCGGATGGTGAAGACGGTGAGTATGGTGGTCGCGTCGGCGGCCTGCGGGCTCCGGTCGCGCGCTCCGGAGACGATGACCGCCGAGGCGTGCGTCAGGCGGACCTTGCCTAGCTCGCTCTCCTTGGTGGGGTCTCCCTGGACCCAGAAAAACTCCGGGGGCAGGGCTCGCGGGCGCTCCTGGTCGTCGAAGAAGACCACCCGCGTCTCGTCCAGGTTCAGCGTCTGTTTCAGCGCGCCCACCAGCAACAGCGAGCTCCTGTCGTAGCCGCATACCACGACGTGGTTGACGTAGTCGCTCATGCGAAACTGCTCCTCCCGGATGCTGAGCATCCCGCTCACCAGGCTCGAACCCACGATACCGGCAAAGAGCGCCAGCGTGAACATGCCTCCCACCATCATCACCCCGCCCATGATCCTGCCCAGGAGCGTCACCGGGGTGATGTCGCCGTAGCCCACCGTGGTCACCGTCACCAGCGCCCACCAGACGCCGTCCGTGAGGCTCTTCAGGTCCGGGTTGGTCCTGCTCTCGATCAGGTAGATGCTGACGCCGCCCAGCACGGTGGTCAGGCCGAGCACGCTGAAGGCAAAGGCGAACAGTAAACCGTTCTCCTCCAGCGCCTGCAGCACGATGGCGAAGGGATTGCGGTAGCGGAAGACGCGCGAGGTCCGCAGCAAACGCAGCAGGCGCAGCGCCCTTAGGCCGCGCAGCTCCGGGAAGAGCGCCAGCACGGCGATGATGTCCACCAGCATCATCGGTCGCACGGCGAATCCCAGCCGCGCCATGATGTGAGCGCGCAGCCGTCCGAAAGGCGGGCGGAGGAAGACCTCCAGCGCGGGTGGGCGAAAGGAGGCGATCCTCAGGGTGATCTCCAGGGCGAATATCGTCAGAATGACGCGGTCGACCGCTTGCAGGATCGGCTCGAACGGACTCTCGGCGGTTATGAAGGCCTCCACCACCAGCAGCGCGATGGACAGAACGATCAGCGCCCAGACCGTACCCTGGACCAGGCGGTAGATCGGCGTATCCGGCTCGTGGAACGCCGCGTGGATGCGGCCGATCAGCTTACTCATCGGTCCGAATCGTCGAGAGCGCGGCCGTCCGAATCATCCCAGCGCCTGGCGCGCGGCGTCGGCCGTGACCTTGCCTTCGGTGACCAGCTTCTTTAGGTGCATCTGAAAAGTTTGCATTCCATAGGGGTGCTGGCCACGTTCCATGATGTCCTTGAGCGGCAGGCTGTGTTCCGGCCGCCGGATGGAGTCACGGGCCGTTCCGGTGACCACCAGCACCTCGCTGACCAGCACCCGGCTCTCATCCCTGCCGCTCGGAATGAGTCTCTGCGCGATGATTCCCTTGAGGTTATCCGCCAGCCGCTCGCGGGTCTCGGCCACGCTGGTGCTGCCCGATAGCGCGAGGATACGGCCGAACGTCCGCGCCACGTCGGGCGTATGCAGGGTGGAGAAGACCAGGTGCCCCGTCTCGGCGGCTTTGAGTGCGATATCCATGGTCTCCTCGTCGCGGATCTCGCCGACCAGGATGACGTCCGGGTCCTGCCGGAGAGCGGCGCGCAACGCGGTGGCGAAGTCGGGCGTGTCGAGACCGATTTCCCGTTGTGAAACGGTGGCCAGCCCGTCCACGTGCAGAAACTCGATGGGATCCTCGATGGTGATGATATGCAGGCGCTTGGTCTGGTTGAGGTAGCCGATGATGGAGGCCAGCGTCGACGATTTGCCATTGCCCGCCGCGCCCACTACCAGCACCATGCCGCGCTCCAGCTCGGCGAAGTTGCGGGCCACCGGCGTGACGTCGAGCTGCTCGAAGGTGGGGATCTCCAGCGGAATGCTGCGCATGGCCAGCGCCAGGGTGCCTCGCTGCCGATAGACGCTCACGCGGTAACGACCCACCCCGGGCACGCCGTAAGAGGTGTCGTGCTCTTTCAAATCGTCGAGGTTGCCGGCGAAGCGCGATTGCTTGAGCACCAGCTGCGCGAGGATGCGGGTGTGATCGGGGTGTAGCTTGTCACCCTTGAGATAGTGCAGGGAGCCGGCCACGCGAAACGCTGGCGGCTGTCCCACCTTGAACAGCGCGTCGCTCGCGCCGTACTGGGCTCCCCTGCGCAGTAGGTCGTGGAAGGTCGGTTCGTCCATGCGCCCCATCATAGAGGACTGAACCGAGATCCGGAATACGTACCGGACGGGGTGTCAGTCCCTGCGCCGGACCACGTACGTGTTCATTCTTTCCTGTTCCTCGAACCGTTCCCGGTAGGCGTCCGCCTTCCACTTCGCGTCGAAGGGACCCACGCGGACGCGCCAGAAGCGACCCCGCTCGGGAATATCGGCCGAGATCACGAATGCCTGGTGGCCTCGCGCGCGAAGACCCTCTGCAAATGCCTTGGCAGGACCGGGTTGGTCGTAGCTCGCGACCTGTAGGGTGAACTTGCCGTCGCGCCCCGGCGGCGCGGGCTGCGCGTCGCTCGGCTGGCTGATGGCGGCCGACAGCAGGGGATCTCGTTTCTCAGCCGCCTCGACGAGCTCATCGGCCGCTTTACCGGCCGCCACGGCTGCCGGCAGGGCCTTAGCGATCTTCCGGGCGGGCGGCGGCGCGGTCGGGGCTTCGGGGGACACCTCTTCCTGCAGCGTGTGTGCAACCGGGGCCAGAGCCGCGGCCTCCAGGTCCGCCTCCTCGGCGGCCGCGGCCTCCAATGCGGCCTGGACTTCCGGACGGTCCTCATGGTCGGTCAGAACCGTGGGAAAGGTCAGCTCCTCGCGCTTGACCTCCGGGACCGCTTTCTCGCTCGCCTCGGCTCTGGGGTGAAGCCCATCTGCGCGGTCGAGCCTGGCCAGCGGATCCTCCGTACTCTCCTCTTCCGGTTGAGCGGCACGACCGACCACGACGCCCATGGAAAATGTGAACCCGAGCAAGGTCAGGACGGCTAGCAGCACGCTTCCAACGGGATGACCGCGGCTTTCAGAGGTTCTTTCCTGGATCTGCTCTAGATCGCGCATGCGGTTCTCCATCGCATACCTCCCTACGATCGACTACATGTATATAAATGTAGGTATTGAAATGCGGGAGGTTGGTCAAGAAAACGACAGCTATTCGAGATCACATGGTGTTCCGAATTCGCCCGGCAAAGGTCCGGTCGTCGTAATACTGATAACAAGAACAGTATAAAAATGACGTTTCGGGGTTCTGCGCTACGGAGGGGCGGGTACGGTCAAATAGGTGAACTCGCTGCTCTCCGCGCCCCGGATCTGCCACAACGTCAGCTGGTCTCCCTCGCGTCCCTCGATCTCCAGCGAGTAGAAACCCTCGTCGTCCGATTTGGTGATCACGCCCTTTTCCAGATCCTCGTTCAGACAGGCCACGTATACCTGTTCCAGGCTCTTTCCGGTGACGAATACCATTCCGTCGGCGTCGGGCGGGGTCGCCTCGGCCTCGGGAGGCGGTAGAGGGAGAGTTGGCGAAAGGCACCCGACGGCGAGCAGGACTATGAACGCCAGTACCAACGGGCGGAAAGATCTCGACCTCTTCACGGTTCTATACATAGGCAAGACAGGCGCCGTTTTTCTCGGGTGGTAAGTGTTCGGGATTACAGCTGAATATCGTTATATCCCGGCCCGTTGTGTCAACAAAGTTGCCGATCGCGGGCAAAAGAGTTGTCAGTTGTCGTGTTCTCGTGCGCTATTAATTAAGGTGTGGTAGATATCGAGACTTCCAGTTTAAGCCTCTACCTATCTCCGCAGTCAACGGGTTCGATTCCATGGCCGATCCGTCGGGCAAGATTCCTGTAGCGATAGAAGACGAGCTTCGCGACTCCTACCTCGAGTACGCCATGTCCGTCATTATCGGCCGGGCGATACCGGACGTACGCGACGGGCTGAAGCCGGTGCACCGCAGGATCCTCTACGCGATGCACCAGATGCGGTTGCACTACAACCAGCCCTACCGCAAGTCGGCGCGCGTGGTCGGCGAGGTGCTGGGCAAGTACCACCCGCACGGCGACAGCGCCGTCTACGACGCGCTGGTTCGCATGGCCCAGTCCTTTTCACTGCGCTATCCGCTGGTGGACGGTCAGGGCAATTTCGGTTCCGTGGACGGGGACGCCCCGGCGGCCATGAGGTACACCGAGGCCCGGATGTCCCGGCTGGCCTCCGAGCTGCTCGGGGATATCGACAAGGATACCGTCGACTTCGTACCGAACTTCGACGAGTCCGAGCAGGAACCGTCCGTGCTACCGAGCCGCGTGCCCAACCTGCTGGTCAACGGTTCGGGAGGCATCGCGGTGGGCATGGCCACCAACATCGCGCCGCACAACCTGACCGAAGTGATAGACGCCACGGTACGGTTGATCGGCAATCCGGAGATCAGCATCGACGAGCTGATGGAGGACGAGCCGGACGGCGGCCGCCAGGGGCTGCGCGGCCCGGATTTCCCCACCGCCGGATTCATCTACGGGACGGCGGGTATCCGGCAGGCGTTCCATACCGGTCGCGGGCGGGTGGTGATGCGGGCCCGGACGGCTATCGAGCCCCTGCCCCGGGCCAAGGACCGCGAGCGGATCGTGGTGACCGAGCTTCCCTACCAGGTGAACAAGGCCGAGCTATTGAAGAAGATAGCCGGGCTGGTGCGCGAGAAGCGGATAGAGGGTATCAGCGACATCCGCGACGAGTCGGACCGCAAGGGCATGCACGTCGTCATCGAGCTCAAGCGGGGTGCGATCGGGCAGATCGTGCTCAACCAGCTGTTCCAGACCACGCAGCTGCAGAACAGCTTCGGCGTCAACAACCTGGCCATCGTCGAGGGCCGGCCTCGGCTGCTGAACGTCAAGCAGATGTTGCAGTGCTTCGTCGACCATCGCTGCGAGGTCGTCACCCGGCGGACGCGCTTCGAGCTGGCCGAGGCCAAGGCCCGCAGGGAGATCGTCGAGGGGCTGGGAATGGCCGTGGCCAGCGTGGAGCGGGTGGTGGAGACCATCCGCAGGAGCCGGGATACCGAAGCCGCGCGGGTGGCCTTGATGCAGCTGCCCCTGAGCGGCCTGGAGCAATTCGTGCTGCGGGCCGGCCGTCCCCCCGAGGAGGTGGAGCGGGCCAAGGCCAGGGGTGAGTACCGGCTTTCGGAGGTACAGGCCAGGGCCATCCTAGACATGCGCTTGGCCCGCCTGACCGGGCTGGAGAGCGAGAAGCTGGCGACGGAGTACGGCGAGCTCTGCGAGACCATCATTCGATTGCAGAAGATACTCGACAGCGAGAGCGAGCTGATGCGGGTGATCGTCCACGAGCTGGACGAGATCAAGCAGAGATACGGCGATGAAAGGCGCACCGAGATCGTCGAGGTAGAGGGCGAGATCAATATCGAGGATCTAATCGCCGACGAGGACGTGGCGGTCACCATCAGTCATGCCGGGTACATCAAGCGGGTCAAGCTCAACGAGTACCGCGCCCAGGGCAGGGGAGGGCGCGGCAAGCGGGCCATGGATACCCGCGAAGCGGACTTCGTCGAGCAGATTTTCGTGGCCAAGAACCACGATCACGTCTTCTTCCTTAACAGCCGCGGCAAGATCTATCTGAAACGGATATACGAGATCCCCGAAGCCAGCCGGACGGCGCGGGGGCGCGCCATCGTCAATTTCGTAGGGATGGATCCCGGCGATCGCGTGGCCGCCATCGTTCCGATTCGCGAGTTTTCCGAGAAGTGCGATCTGGTTACCTGCAGCAAGCTAGGCTTGATCAAGCGCTCGTCGCTCAGGGCCTACGCCAATATCCGCTCCTCGGGCATAATCGGCGTTTCCATCGCCCCGGGAGACGAGTTGCTCGCGGCCAAGGTGGCCCGGGAAGACCAGCAGGTGATCATCGGCACCTCGGAGGGGATGTCGATCCGTTTCGAGCTGTCAGAGGTACGGCGCAAGGGACGGAGCGCGCGCGGGGTCAGGGGTATCGAGCTCCGCGAGGGCGACCGGGTGGTCGAGATGGGCTTGATCGACGATGAGCAGCAGCAGGTGCTCTCCATCAGCGCTAACGGGTACGGCAAGCGAACACCAGTATCGGACTGGCGCGTACAGGGACGGGGCGGCATCGGCGTCATCGCCATGGAGTGTTCGGAGCGCAACGGCGCCATGGTAAACCTGAGCCTGGTGCGAATGGACGCTCAGGTCATGGTCATTACCGACGGCGGAAAGGTAATCCGGACCGAGGTATTACCGATCCGCGAAACCGGCCGTAATACCCAGGGCGTCCGCGTTATCCGCTTGGAAGAGGGCGAGAAGGTGGTCGACGTAGCGCCGCTGGCCGAGCGCGAGGAGAACGGAGGCAGCGGTAACCTGCGCGCGCACGCGCAGCAGGGCGAGGGTCGCGCGCCGGCCGACACCATCCCGCCGCCGGGCGGCGAGCCGGATGATGGCGATTCGTCTGCGGTCAGCGAGTCGGGGGAGAGCATCCCGCCGCCCGCCGAAGACGAGTAGCTATCCCCGTCACCGGCGGTGATCTGTCATTTCGAGGAGCCGAAGGCGACGAGAAATGACAATTCCGCCCGCCGAAGACAGGTAGAACGCAGCCAGAAATGCGGCGCAGCGCGGACCGCGTGGTATGATATCGAACGGTTATGCTCCGCACCGCCAAAATCACCCGCAAGACCCGGGAGACCCGGATCCAGGTGAAGCTGGACCTGGACGGTTCGGGCGATCTTCGTATCGAGACGCCGTTACCGTTTCTGAGCCATATGCTCGACCAGGTCGGACGGCACGGAATGCTCGACCTGAGCGTCAAGGCAGAAGGAGACGTGGAGGTCGACGGTCACCACACCACGGAGGATCTAGGATTGACCCTGGGCCAGGCTGTTTCCAGGGCGCTGGGCGATCGGTCCGGCATCCGGCGTTTCGGATCGGCGACCGTTCCCATGGACGAAGCGTGCGCGTTATGTGCAATTGATCTATCCGGACGTCCCTGCTCGGTATGGCGCGTCGAGTTGCCGAGGACCAAGGTGGGCGAGTTCGATTCGGAGCTAGCCGAGGTGTTCTTCGAGGCATTTGCCCGCGGCTTGAGCTGCACCCTGCACCTGAGGCTGCTGGAGGGCACCTCTGTTCATCACATCATCGAGGTATGCTTCAAGGCCTTCGCCCTCGCTTTGCGCGATGCGGTGGCCTTCGATCCGAGGGCTACCGGAGTGCCTTCGACCAAGGGTACCTTGACGGAGTAGGCGTTCTGGCATTACCTGTTTGACCCATGAGCGCCGGTCTCTCGATGGGTCCATGGAACTGATACCCGCCATTGATCTCTTGCAGGGTAGGGTGGTGCGCCTGCAAAAAGGGCGTTACGACGACGTCACCGTCTACTCGGATGATCCTGCGGGGCAAGCGCGGGCCTTTTACGAGCAGGGGGCTCGTCGCCTTCACGTGATCGACCTCGACGGGGCCCGATCGGGGGAGCCGTGTAACCTGGACGCCATCGGCGAGATCCTGAAGGCGGCGCCGCTGGTCGTTCAGGTGGGAGGCGGCATCCGCAACCGGGAAGCGGTGCGACGCTGGTTCGATGCGGGCGTCGAACGCGTGGTGTTGGGAACCTCGGCGGTCAAGGATCCGGAACTGGTCGGAGAGCTCTGCGCGTCCAGGCCCGGAGGAGTGATAGTGGCTGTCGACGCGCGCCGCGGGCGGGTAGCGGTCGAGGGGTGGCTGGAAGACAGCGGCCGCTCGGACCTGGAGTTGGCGTTACAGGCGGACCGCTGGGGTGCGGCGGCCATCCTCTTCACGGCCATCGAACGGGATGGGACCAGCGAGGGCCCGGATGTGGAAGCCACCCGCAGGCTGCAGCATAGCGTTCGCGCAACGGTGATCGCTTCCGGCGGAATCGGATCGCTAGATCATATACGCGCACTGGCGGCCGCGGGTGTTCGTTCCGCTGTCTGTGGTCGCGCTCTGTATAACGGCGCCTTCACTCTGGGCGAAGCCATGGAGGCGGCGGGGTAACCCGTTCGACGAGGTTGGCGCAAATGCAGGGTTCGGGAGATTTGAACGCGTTGAACGTCGAGCAGTTCCTGCAGCGGCTCAAGCGCAAGGGGGTGCCTTTGCAGTTCGAGATCGGGGCCTTCGTGGCCCTGGAAACCTGCGAGGCGATCGTAGACAAGCCGGTACGGGTCGGCAGGGATTGCGTCTGGGTGAACGAGCAGGGTCAGGTCGCCGTGGCGGAGGAGGCGCCGCGAAGCGATTCCGAGCTGCAGGCCGTGCGCTCTTTGCTCGATCTACTCTCTGATCTGTTGCTGGCGTCGGCGCCCGGAGTTCCCGAGGATCTCTTGCGGCTGGTGGACGCCGGGTCCGAGACCGCCGCAAGGACCTTGAAGTCGCTACGGGACGAGCTGGAAGCATCGCTGGTTCCTCTCAACAGGCAGGCCACCCGCCGGGTGCTGGCGCGACTGGTCCGCGAGGCCACCGCGCAGGGCGAGAGGCCGAACGTCGCCCCGCCTCAGCGGATCAAGCAATCGGAGCTCGACGCCTCCTTCGACGATCTGGTCGGCTACACTACTGCGGAAGCCGGCGAGACCACGCTCGATTCCGGGCGGACGGGATCGCCGGGTACGATCTCTCCGAACCCGGACCTGGAGCCGGAGGGCGAGACCGAGGCGGGACCGGTCCCGGAGCACCACCGCAGGAGCATGGAACAGTTCGAGGAAGCGGACCGGGAGCAGGCGACGCTCTTTCGTTACGCCGCTTCGGCCGTGGTGCTGCTTCTGGTGGCGTTGTTGATCGGCTACTCCCTATTGACCGATTCCCGGTCGGGCGGTTTGGGTTGCGATCGGCATGTGCAACCTTCCGAACCGGCTGCGAAGCGGGCCGATCCTGCCGTCCCCGTCGCGCCATCGCCGGTCGCCGAGGAGAAGAAACCCGCAGTGGACATCGCGCGCGGCGGTAGGTTGACGGTCAACAGCTCGCCACAGGGGGCTCAGGTGTTGATGTATGTAGGAATCGCTCCCCTCACCATGGCCGGCTTGCCGTTGCGGGTGGCCCACGAGTTCGTTTCCGTGGCGGATGGCCGGCAGCCCGTGCGCGCGGTAATACCGGCGGACGCCGCCTGGCGTGATACGGCGGACGGTCCCCGCTACGAGCTCGCGCTGCAGAGCGGCGGAGCGACGGAACCGGGCAACGAGTGGACGTTGGGGCCCACCGGCCTTCCGCGCGACCCCGGCTCCCCTTCCGGTAAGCTCGGTGCCGTCCGCGTCGAGACAGCTCCCGCGGGGATGCGGGTATACCGTCTTCTCGGTTTCACGCCCGACTTGAGGGTCGACAACCTCCCGGTAGGCGAGACCGCACATCTGGTCCTGTACGAGTCCGGGTACTCGCCGGCAAAGGTGGCGGTGGAACCGGGTAGCTGGATAGGCTCGGACGATGGCCCGAAGGCGGAAATCGACATCACCCTGGAGAAAATGTAGGGGAGGGGCTTGCCCCCTGCCTGAAGAAGCAGACGATTGTCGGGCGGGCGCAAGGCCCACCCCTACCTCATGGGGTCAGAACGCCAGTTGCAGCTGCGTCCGCCAGCGGAAGTCGTTTCGCGCGTCGGCCCGGTCGAGATATTCGGTGAGCAGACCCAGATCCGTCTGCAGCTTGAGATCGCTTTCAACGATGTAGACATTGAGACCGACAGCCAGCTCTTGTGCCGCTTGCGAAGCGCCCGCCTCCTCGTATCGCTCCATCGCTGTCTCTTCCTCTTCCGTGCCGGCAGCGGCGGCGATGCGCGCCTCGGCCAGGCGCCGGGCGTCATTGCGCAACGCTTTCAGGAAGTCCACCCGGGAAAACCGCGCGGACAGCTCCCAGGTGCGGTCGAAGCGGTAGGCGAGCTCCGCGAGCCAGCCCAGCATACCGAGGGTAGTGTCCTGCTCGGCGGCTGTCCTCTCCACACCCAGGTAGACGACCGCCACCGCGGCCACTCCCATCCACTTGAGCAGCATCTCGGGCGCCACCCGTAGAAGGTCGTTCCGAGTGGTGAGCTCGGGGTCGTAGGGAAGGTTGTCCCAGGTCGCGCTCAGCGCAAAGGCGTGGCGTAGCTCTCCCCGCCGTTTGTCGGTGGGCGCGAAGGTATCGATGCCCTCGCTGTTGTGCTGCAGCCTCACCGCCAGCTCCGGGTGCCATCTCTCCTCCAGAGGACCGGGATCTCTTAGGTCCGAGGGGCTGGCCAACTTGACCGCGTAGACGTCTGCCGGCCCCACACCGTGGGCCTTGCGGGAGTTTTGCCCGTGGAACAGACCGATGGCGTACTCCCATTCGGGCCGCGCGCCGCCGTTGTGCAGCATGAGCCCGATCTGGCGCTCTGCGCCAAAGGCGCGGGTCACGTTGCCCCAGTCGACCAGGAGACGGTTAGAGAACGACCCCTGGCGGTATTGGGTAAAGGGGATCTTGAACTGGCCCAGACGGATAGCGACATGTTCCAGCAAGCGCCCGTCCATCCACCAGTCCAGGACCTCGAGCGCGACCGGTGTGGTGCTGAGCTGTACGCCGAACCGTAACCGATCATCGAGGAAGCTACCGCTAGGGTACAACCGAAATCTCCGCGGCTCCGCCTTGAAGCTAGTGTCGTGGTCGTCGCCGGTATCCGTGCTGATAACGGTGCCGATGATTTGGAAAGCGATCTTCAGGTCGAGGTAGCCCGCCTCCATCTCGATACGTGCCGGTCCGAGCTTTTCCGAGAGCGCGGTATCCATCCCGGGCTCCGGCTCGATGGCCGGTGCAGGCGGCTCTTTCCGGGCAGCCGGTTGCGGTTCGACCGGTTCGCTATCTACAACCGGCGCGGAACCGTCCGGCGGTTTGATGAGCGAGGCGGGGTCGGCAGGGACCGGTTGCGGCGTCTCGTTTCCTCCAGTCTCTTGCGCATCGTCGATCTCCGTCGGTTCGCGGCCGGAGCTGTCGACGATTTCGGCGACCGTCTCCTCGGTGGAGGGCGTCGGCTGAGCGAACACCGGCGAGGACGGCAGAAGCGAAAAGAAAAGGCAGTACGCGGTGAGCACCGCAGCGGCCGTCAACGAATGCGTTGCCGGTCCACATCGTGACGTCCGGTATCGGGTCCGGGGAGCTGGGGGGGGCACGTTTTCTCCTGTTAGCGTCCGTGACAAAATAGCTCGATCAGGTTTCGGAGCGCGACGACGAGGAATATTGGGGATATTTCGAGGAGGAGCAACGCGGCAGACGGGGCCGTCCCGCTCGAAAGACGGATGAGTTATTTTGTCACGGACGCTTATTCGCACGAAGGCTAAAGCCATTGCTTTACTCTCTATGTGGCGAATGCCGGTGCGGTCAATAATGGAGCGAGAAAGTTCTTCCTTTGGGGAAATCGTTTCGCCGGCAGTCGGCGTGGACGGCTCGACCGACTTTACCTCAATGTTGCAAAAAACGTCGAGCAGAAACGCCCGAGAGTGCGTGAGATGCGCGCGCGCGGAGGTTATTCTGGGCCGCAGCATAGTCCACCCTATGTGAGGTCCAGAAGAACCGAGCACGCGCGCAGATCGCGTGCTCTCGGGCGAGCGCAAGCGGTTTTATGCCGACGTTTGTTTGCAACATTGAGGTTTACTCTCTCGCCGCACGCGCGCGTGCGGCGAGAGAGAACAAGAAAGGTTAGACGTCGAGTTGCGCGGCCTCCGCGGTAGCGGCGGATTCCATGATGAACTTATAGCGTAGCGACGGATCCTTGCCCATCAGCTCGTTCATGATCCGGTCGGTATCCAGCTCGCTGTCGATGGTGATGCGCAGGGCCCGGCGGCGGTTTCGATCGAGCGTGGTCTGCTTGAGCTCGTCCGGGGACATCTCTCCCAGACCCTTGAAGCGGCTGATGGTCGGCTTCACGTTCTTGGGAAGCTTGCGCACGATGCCGTCCTTTTCCACGTCGTCGAGCGCCCAGTAGGTCTCGTTTCCGGCGTCGATGCGATAGAGCGGAGGCAGAGCCAGGTAGACGTGACCCTCGCGTATCAGCTGTGGTAGGTGCCGGTAGAAGAAGGTCAGCAGCAGGGTGGCGATGTGATAACCGTCGCTGTCAGCGTCCATGAGCAGAAATACTTTTGCATAGCGTAGCTTTCCCGGATCGAAGTCCTTTCCCAGGCCGCAGCCCAGGCCGGATATAATGTCCTTCAGCTCCTTGTTGTCCATCACCGCCGAAATCGAGGCGCGCTCCGTGTTCAGCACCTTGCCCCGCAGGGGAAGCACCGCCTGGGTTCTCCGATCGCGGGCCTGCTTGGCGTTGCCTCCGGCGCTGTCGCCCTCTACCAGGAACAGCTCGCACTCGTCGGGGTCGGTGCTGGCGCAGTCGGCCAGCTTGCCCGGCAGGTTCAACCGGTGGCTGACCGCGGTCTTGCGTTGTACCTGCTGGCTGGCCGCCCGGCTGGCCTCGCGGGCACGGGCGGCGGTGATGATGCGGGCCACGATGGCGTCGGCCACCGTGGCGTTGTCCAACAGCCACTGCTCGAGCGCCGTGCGCACGGCCGACTCGACCAGCCCGGCCACCTCCGGGTTGTTGAGCCTATCCTTGGTCTGCCCCTGGAATTGCGGCTCGGTCACGTAGACGCTGACCAGCGCGACCACGCCCTCGCGTACGTCCTCGGCCGCGATGGTAACCCCCTTGGGGGAGAGTTTCTTGGCCGCCATGTAGCCGCGGATCGCCTTGCCCAGGGCCTGCTTGAGGCCGTTCTCGTGGGTGCCGCCCGAGGCGGTGGGAATGCCGTTGGCATAGGAGCGAATGTTCTCGTCCGTGGCCTCGGTCCACTGTAGCGCCACTTCTATGCGCATCACGCCGTTGGCCCGCTCCAGGGTGAAGGGCTGCAGGTGTACCGGGCGCTTGGCCTTCTCGGCGACGAGCCTCTCCAGGTACTCGTCGATGCCTCCCGGGTGGTGGAGCTCGGTCCTCTCGCCGGTGGCCCGATCCAGGAAGACGATGCGCAGCCCCTTGTGTAGGTAGCTCTTGGCCTCCAGCCGCTCGAGGACCACCTTGGGATCGAAGGTGGTCCGGTTTCCGAAGATCTCGCCGTCGGGACGGAAGCGCAGGGTGGTTCCCTTGCCCCGGGGGTTCTTCGACCGGGCCAGCTTGCCGCGCGGCGCGCCCCGCGAGAAGGCCTGCCGGTACTCGTAGCCGTCGCGGCGCACGGTGGCCGACAGCTCGCTGGACAGCGCGTTGACCACCGAGACGCCCACGCCATGCAGCCCGCCGGCCACCTGGTAGCTCTTGCCGCCGAACTTACCTCCGGAATGCAGTGTACAGAGGATGAGCTCCAAAGCCGATCGCTTGAACTTGGGGTGTATATCCACCGGGATGCCGCGACCGTCGTCGGTGACCACCGCGCCCTTGTGGTCGTCCTCTAGCTCGACCTCGATCTTGCGGGCGTGACCGTTGATCGCCTCGTCCACCGCGTTGTCCACCACCTCCCAGAGCAAGTGGTGATAGCCCCTCGAGTCCACGCCGCCGATGTACATGGCCGGCCGCTTGCGTACGGGCTCCAGCCCTTCCAGAACCTCGATGTCTTTTGCGGTGTAGTCGATCATCTCACTGCTCTTCCTTGTCCACGGCCGGTTGCGCGGGAGGCGGCAGGATGGAGCGCCTCAATGCGCCGCGCTTGAATAGGACGAATCCCTTGCCCGCCCGCGACACCGGGCTGTACTTGCGCGTGCTGATGGCGATGGTCGTGCCGTTCTCTTTTTCCACCGTGA
The DNA here is from genome assembly GCA_964450715.1 of uncultured Sandaracinaceae bacterium. GTDB lineage: Bacteria > Myxococcota_A > Polyangia > Polyangiales > JAFGIB01 > CAYVFC01. The sequence goes on from CAYVFC010000040.1 coordinate 53,835, forward strand.
GCTCGTCGCGTTCGCTGGTCAGCAATTGTGCGCCGATCAGCTGGTCGTCCTTGGCCAGGCGGATCAGCATGACCCCCTTGCCCGGTCCGGACAGCAGCGATACCTCGTCCGCGGCACAGATGAGCGCCCGGCCCTTGACCGTGGCGCAGGCCAGCATGGCTTCCGGCTGGCAGACCGCGACGTAGAGCACCTCATCGCCGGATCGCAGCCTGGCGTAGCGCCGGCCGCTGCGCGTGCTCGGCTCTCGATGACCTCGCAGCGAGAAGCGCAGGCTCATGCCGCCACGCGTCACCGCCACGGCGTAAGGCCCGCCCGGCTCCTCGGCGCCCTCCTCGAGCGGCGGTACCTCGAGCACCCGACTGTCGAAGCCCAGCATACGCACGATGCGCTCCCCGTCGCCCAGCTTGAACAGCTTCTGTACCGGATCGCCGTGGCCGGTGGTAGGGGTGATATCGACCATGCGGCAGACGTAGCAGCTTCCGTGATTGGAGAAGAAGGCCACCGAGGAACGGGTCGAGCCGACGGTCACGTCCAGCACCTTGTCGCCCTCGCGCAGCCGCGTGCTCTCGATGTCCCGGATCTCCTTCTGCCGCTTCAGCCAGCCTTGCTGGGTGAGCAGCGCGTGCGCGTCCTCCTCCACGATGAAGGCCTCCGCGTCGTATTCCGGCTCGTCGATATCGCCGGCGATGGAGGTAAGGCGCGGTGCCGCGTACTGCTCCTTCAGCTCCAGCAGCTCGGCGCGGACCAGCTGCCATCTGGCCCGCTCGCTGTCGAGCAGCTCGGCCAGGCGCCGGGCCTCCGCTCGTTTCTCCTTGAGCTCTTTGCGGATAGCCAGGATCTCGAGCTGGGCCAGGCGGTAGAGCTTGAGCTCGAGAATGGCGTCTACCTGCGCCTCGTCCAGCTTGAACCGTTTAATCAATTTAGCCGCGGCGTCGGCCTTGCCCTCGGAGCGCCGGATGATGCGGATGGCCTCGTCCAGCGCGTCGAAGATGATCTCCAGCCCTTTCAGGATGTGGATCCGCTTGCGAAGCTCGCCGAGGTCGAATTCGATTCGCCGGGTCACCACCTCCATGCGGAACTGCAGGAAGCGGTCTAGGATTTCCTGCAGGCTCAGGCGGCGCGGACCGCAGATGTCCGGGTTGTCGGTGGGGACCAGGCAGGTCAGATCCACCCGGACGTTGATGGCCAGCGGCGTGTGCTTGTAGAGGTAGGCCATTACCATCTGCGGGTCGGCCTCCTTCTTGATCTCCAGCACTACGCGCGTCTCCTTGGTGCTCTCGTCCCGCACATCGAGCAGCGCCGGCAGCTTCTTGGAGAGGATGACCTCGGCGATCTTCTCGACCAGCGTCGAACGTTCCACCAGGTAGGGGATGGAGCGGATCACCACCAGTGAGGCTCCCCGCTTCCCCCTTTCCATCTTCCACTCGCCGCGCAGCTTCAATGAGCCCTGGCCGCTGGCGTAGAGCTGTTGTAGCTCCTGCCTGGTGCTGAGCAGCTGTCCGCCGGTAGGGAAGTCCGGGCCCTTGATGTGGGAGAGCAGCGCGCGGGGGTTGAGCTCCCCCTTGTCGATCAGCGCCACGCAGGCGTTGATGACCTCGCCCAGGTTGTGCGGCGGTATCGAGGTGGCCATGCCCACCGCGATGCCCTGCGAGCCGTTCACCAGCAGGTTGGGAAAGCGCGCGGGCAGCACCACCGGCTCGAAACGGGTGCCGTCGTAGTTGGGCCGGTAGGCCACCGTCTGCTTGCCCATCTCGCGCAGCAGCTCGCCGGCCAGCCGGGTGAGCCGGGCCTCGGTGTACCGCATGGCCGCCGCTGCGTCGCCGTCGGGCGAGCCGAAGTTGCCGCGGCCGTCCACCAGCGGCGCGCGGATGGTAAAATCCTGGGCCATGCGCACCAGTGCCTCGTAGATGGCCGAGTCGCCGTGCGGATGGTATTTGCCCATGACATCGCCCACGATGGCCGCGCACTTGCGGTGCTTGACGTCGGCGTGCAGGTGCAGGTCGTGCTGCATGGTGTAGAGAATGCGCCGCTGTACCGGCTTCAATCCGTCGCGTACGTCAGGCAGCGCCCGCGAGGTGATGACGCTCAGGGCATAGTGCAGGTATCGCTTCTGGGCCTCGCTGGAGAGCGACGTATCGGAGATGGTCGGCGGCAGGTCGAAGCCCCCTCCGTTGCTTCCGTTTTCGCCCTCTCCGTTTCGGTCGAATAGCTTGAGCTGGCTGTTCTGTTTTCGGGGCACGTTCGTTCCGTTCTTCGTTCGGGAGCCCGTTGCTGGCTCACTGAACAAGCATGTAGCAGCCCGAACCCCAATTGCGCAAGATTACTACGAAAAAATAGGGGTAAGCGGCGTTTCGCGGCTCGCCTTTGGGGATCGGATCGAGCGTCCGCGAAAGCACGGGAGCCGAGCTGCGGTGACCTCTCGAAAGGACGCGGCGACCACGGCTACGGTAAAGGCGGGCGGTGGCCCCGGATGCTGACGAGACGGCTCTCCTCGTTTTTTGCAGAGGTGACTAGCGGATACGAGGAGGAGGTGCCCCCGAATCTGTACAAGAAAAATACAATAATTTTCCCAACTTAAAACCAGTTCAAACGGTGTCCGCATATTGCGCTTTTTCGGTGCCTTGGTATTCTAAATTATCAGGCTACGGATCCGGATTCGCGGAGGTCGGCGATGAAATTGGCGGCGTGGGTATCAGGGGTACTTCTGGTCCTTGTAGTGGCGGCGTGCGGGGGTGAGAGCTTGAATCCAACGACATTCGCGGGTGCGGGCGGCTCCGCGGGCGTTGGCGGTTATGCCGCGTACGGCGGGGGTACCGCCGGATACGCGGGATGGGGACCTGCTGCCGGCTACTCCGGTGGGCCCGTGGCCGGAACCGCCGGCTACGTAGCGGGCGTCGGCGGCGCCGGCATGGGCGGCGCAGGCATGGGCGGCGCTGGCATCGGAGGCGGAGGCACCGCGGGTGTGGTCGAGCCCATGGACGGCGGCGTGGACGACGGCGGCGGCGGCTTCAGCGGCGGATCGGGTACGGGAGCGACCGGCGGAGCCGGTGTATCCGGAGGAGGGGGCACGGGCGCCACCTCGGCCGATCCGATCATTCCTCCGGTCACGGGCGATTGCCCGGTTTTCCGGGACGGTACGATTAGCTTCATGGGATTGGGTGGCATCGAGCTGAGAGCGGGCCCCAAGGCGCCTGGACCCACCGCGCCGATGCTCCTGTACTGGCACGGCACGGGCTCGACCGCGGGCGAGTTTGCCTTCATGGCCGCGCCGGTAGCCAATGGCGTGACCTCGCAGGGCGGCGTGATCACCTCGTTCCAGGGCACCTCCGGGGGCGGCGGGTGCTCCTGCTCGGGCACCAGCATCTTCTGCATGAGCGACATGGATATCGCGGATCAGCTCGTGGCCTGCGCGGTTCGGGATCACAACGTCGATCCGCGCCGCATTTTCACCATGGGCTGCAGCGCGGGCGGGCTCTTTGCGACCTGCCTGGCGGCCAACCGCTCGGAGTACATCGCGGCGGCGGCACCCAACTCGGGCGGATTCCCGATCATCCCGCAGCCCATCAGCTCCCCCCACGTACCCGCGCTGATGTGCGTACACGGCGGCGCCGGCGACAACGTGGGGATCAACTTCGGTCAATCCAGCCAGATCGCGGAGGACGCCTTTGTAGCCGCCGGCGGCTTTGCCATCGATTGCGATACCGGCAACGGCCACTGCGGCGGCAGCGTGGTGGCAGACCAGGTATGGGAGTTCTTCCAGGCCCATCCCTTCGGGGTCGATCCCTGGCCCTGGCTCGGCGGGCTGCCTCCCTCTTTTCCGAGCTACTGCAGGATAGTCAACTGACTTCAGCGATCCCTTAGGGTCCGTGACAAAATAAATCATCCATCTTTCGGGCGGGACGGCCCAATCTGCGGCGTTGCTCCTCCTCGAAATAGCGCTGCTATTGCTCGTCGTCGCGCCTTCCCCGGCTGTCGAGA
>CAYVFC010000041.1:0-5774 GCA_964450715.1 uncultured Sandaracinaceae bacterium
TGCCGCTCGCACCTCCTCGAAATATCCCCAATATTCCTCGTCGTCGCGCCTTGCAGCTGGGGCCGCCGCGCTCCGAGATTCGACCAAAATGGTTTATGAGACCGGCTCTAATCGTGCGTCGCCCAGCGGGCGTAAAAGCGAGAGGAGAGAGCGGTACCACTCTTACTCTTACTCTTACTAACCTTCAAGGCAGCAACGCGACATCGATACGTCCCTGGAGATAATTGAGGAAGGCGAGGTTTATGATAACTATTATCGATCCCCCTACTGCATCGGCACCAGCGCCTCGATATCCTCGGCCGGCAGGACCCGGTCGTAGAACTGCACCTCGTCCAGGATGCCGATAAAACCGCCCGGCGTTCCATTGCCGAGCTGGACGGAGAGGTCGTTCTGTGCGGGGGAATCGATGGGCGTGGCCGACTGATGGACGTTAACCCCGTCGAGATAGATGGCGATACCTTCCAGGGCGCCGACCGTAACGGCCAGGTGGACGAATTCTTCGGTGGGGAAGGGCTCGGCGGCGTACACCTCCTGCACCACCCCAACGCCGGCGGCTGTGTCGTGCGCGACCTCCAGGCAACCGGGATGAACCGAGTCGTTGTCGGCGCGGACCATGATGGTGAAGTTGCCGGGTCCGCTGGCGGCCTTGCTCGCGATGGTTCGATCCTGATCGGCAGCGGTTAGATTGACCACCGCCACAAACGTGTAGGCGACTAGATCAAACTCGCTCTCGTTGTCGATGGTGACCACGTCGTCGTCGCCGTCGAAATGTAACGACGAGGAGGGATCGCCCTCCGAATCGCTCGAGTAAAAGGCGCCGGTTACCGTACCCGCGTTACCATTTCCGCTGGCGTCGTGGGTGTCGAGCGAAAAAGGATAGTAGCCGATCAGTCCCGAGGGATAGACGCGTACGGTTTCGCGATCGGTATCCACGCCGTCATTGCCGTCGGTTACCTGACAGGTCAGACGGACCTCTCCCGGCGTATCGCCCGCGTTCCAGCCGGTGGTGTTGGCCGAAGCATCGTCAAAGGTGCCGCTGTAGGCCCTCCAGTCGAAAAAAAGCGTGTCGGCCAGATCAAGGTCGCTGGCAAAACAACTGACGACGGTGGCGCCTCCGGTGACCAGCACGCGGCTGACGATATTCATACCCGTGATCGTTGGCGGACTGTTGCCCGGATCGCTGACGCCGACGTTAATGGTCTCTTCGGCCTGGCCGGTTCGAGGATCCCGTACCCGACACAGGATCTGGTACAAACCGTTGGCATTGGGCGCGGTCCAGTTCACACTCCAGGGATCTGCGTCGTTGGTTCCCTGAAGACTACCGGCAGTCGCCTCCCACTGGTAATTGATACCGTCGCCGTCCGGGTCCTTTCCGGTGCAGACCAGCTCGGAAATGCCTCCCGGGTTGACCGTATCCGGTTCCGCGGTCAGGTCTTCGATGACCGGATCGTGGTTGCCCTCGGTAGATGCATCGCCCGCGTCGCCGGCGTCGCCCGCGTCGCCCCCGTCCCCCGCGTCTAGATCGCCGCTGTCCGAGGCGTCTATACCGCCGCCGTCGCCGGCATCGCGGTCGCCCGCGTCCCCGTCCTCGGCATCGGCCGTTTGCGCATCTATCTCGCTCGCGTCGCTGGTTCCCGTATCGCCGGCCGCGCCGTCGGTTTCGACGCCGGTATCGCCGGACGGTTGCGAGGTATCGGTCTCTGCATCCAGCGGCGGTTCCGATCCGTCCGCGCCGGCATCCGAGCCGCCCACCTCGGTATCCGCCCGGAAACACAAGCGCTGTGCCTGCCCGGTCGCGAGGCGGCACTTCCAACCGGACGGGCAGTCAGCGTCGTCATCGCAGCGCATCACGCCCTCGGGCAGGTTGACGGCGAGCTCGCAGGCCGGAAGCAGCGCCGCCGAGCATAAAACGAGTAAACTGACCGCCAACCTCCGGATGGCAGCGCAAGAGCGCATCAGAACCTCCCTCGTACGATGAGTCCGTTGCCGGCGGCCGTGACCGTCACCGCGCTCCTATCCGCGCTCGCCGCGCTTTCGCCCCCGGATTCGCCCTCGAGCAGCAGCCAGGCGATTCCGCCCGCCGCCGCGGCCGCGCCCACGCCGATCAATACCTGTCCCACGATCCAATTGCGCTCGGCACCGTCCAGGTCCTGCTGAAGCTCATCGTAGCTCGAGCCGACCGGCGCCTGCTCCACGTCATCACCCTGACCGCCGGCCACCAGCATCAGCACGGCGCCCGTCAGCCCCAGGCCTGCTCCGCCGGCGATGGTGAGCACCGGCCCCACGGGAAACGACCCCGGCTCCGATTCGAGCGCGTCCCCTTCGGTCTCCGGGTCCTGCTCCTGTGACCTCCCGGTCGCCTCCGCTGATCGTGACCGAGCGCCCTCGGACGCGGATGGTTCCGGTCCGCCGTATGTCGTCGATGCGGCCCGCCCTCCCGGGCGTTCGGCCTCGCTTTTCCGTACCGCGGCGCGCAGAACCAAAAGCCTCGCCTCTACCTCCCGGCGATTCTCCGCCTCGGGCATCTCTTTCAGGTAGCGCTGCAGCGCGTCGACCGCTTGTTTGTCATTGCGAAGCCGGTCGTGGCACTGACCGATGTTGTACAGCAGGCGGGGCTTTCCGCTGAGCTGGTACGACCTTTCGAAATACTCCAGGGCGGCCAGATAACGCCCCTCGGTATAAGCCGAGCGACCGGCCATAAACAGCGCCCGAGCCTCGCCGACCTCGTCGCGGCCGCTCTGCGCCCGAACCGTCCCGGGCCACTCCGACCACGCTGCACAAAGCGTTAGCGCCAATAACAACCCGGTCTTCGTAACGGTCCTCGCCATACCGCTGTGTACCATAAAACCCTACATTCGACATCGGTCCAGAGTGACAGTGACCACATTCGACATAGAGCGGAGAAGAGCGGACGGGGGTCGTCGAGGAGAGAGGCAGGCCGAACGCGGCGCGGAGCGCAGTTGGGCAGAACCGCGAGCGGAAGCGCGAGCCAACCGCGGGCGTAGCCGCGCGGTTTCCGGAGGCGACAGAGCCTCGAACCTCAACTGCTCCAGGCGCTCATGGGGCCGAGATCGCAGACCGTATACCATCTTTCGGGCGGGGCGGCCCCATCTGCGGCGTCGCTAGATACCGGCAATACACTCTACTCGAGGGGCACTGTTCGCGTGACCCGGATCGCAGCGCCCCAATAGTTGCTGTCGTGCGCACTGCAGCTGATCTTGATCCAGGTCGAAAGATGACCCCACGCCCTGCGCAATCGCGGTGATGCTACCGGTCGCAGAAAAAGTCGCTTCTAGGCAGATATAATGGACTTCACTAGGAACGAAGTCGCACGTCGTTGCTACAGCGAATACTTCAGCCTCTTGCCAGGTTACCGCTAGACAACCGGCGTCTACCGGATTTGCATCGGTTCCCGTATCGCCGACAGCGGCATCCCACCCCGCGTCCGGGCAGGTATAGGGACCGCACCCGCAAGGTCCGCGTCCAATGCAATCAGGTGAAGGGGGCGCCGCGCAAGGTGGACAGTTCTCTTGATTGTTGCCGGTATCGCCAAGATTCGCGTCCCGCCCCGCATCCAGATAGCCTCCGGTACCGCTCACGCCGCCGTCAGTACCGGTGCCGCTACTACCGCCCGTACCTCCCGGACCTAGGCCTGCCGCGCCACCGGCGTCACCATAACCGCTCGTTCCCCCCGAACCTACTCCGCTACCCGCTCGTCCGCCTTCGCCCGTTGAACCGCTGTCATCGCTATCGCCGCAACCAGGCGCCACGACTTCTACCAATACCAGCAAAACTCCTGGGATCACCCGCATTCTGACCTCCCCGGCTCGGAGCCGTTCTCGAAACCCCTGTTGTCTCGCTTGCGCCGCGGGATCGTCTGCGGCGTCGGTTCTCCTCACCAGGCCCCTATCCGGCCTCGTCGGTCTGCCTTGCAGCCGACCCCTCGGCACGGCGCGATCCGCGGCCCGGTTTCGACGTCGGCTCCTAGAACACCATACCGTAGAAGTATCGCAGAAGCGGAGCGACGCAAAAAGAGGTTCTCGCTGGTGTCGGAAGCGTTGTTCGGGATGTGGACGCAGGCTGGTACCGAGCCCCGGAATCACTACGGCCACAAGAACGTGGTTTTGGGGGAGCAGGACGAGGAGAAGGTACCCACCCACCCGGTCGCGGCCGACAACCCCGACCTCGGTCCGCGAAGATTCAACACGCCGTGTCTACAACACCGAGTCCGCGGGCGGTATGCGTCCCAGCACGCGCCGACTCCTGGTCGCGGACGGGCCAAAGGTGGCGCGCGCGCGCTTTCACCGAAGACGCGGTAGAGGAGCTGGAGGGCGCTGCCGGCATCACCCTGTGGGAGCGGCAGAGCTCCTTCTTCTATACCGGCGGCCTGGTCGCGGCGCACGCCGAGAGGCGTACGCGCGAGGAGATTTTGGCCGCTTTCAAGCGTCGGGGAGTTTACGGTACCAGCGGCGGCCGCTCCCAGCAGCAGCCCCCCGACCATGGCGCCGGACAGGCCATAAGAGACTGGCGGCCGCCAGCCGGCCGCCGGCGGTTCCGCCACTTCGAGCGCGCAAGTAGGCGAAAACACTCGGCCGGGTGCCGCGCCCGGTTCCCCCTCTCACTCCTCGTCGCGCGACCGCCGGGGCCGTATCTTCAACAGTAACTCGCCCCTCGCCACCTGCTGGCCGGCCCGCGCCGCCAGCTCCTTGACCGTGCCGTCGATGGGGCTGGTGACGCGGGACAGCATCTTCATCGCCAATCGGTAGCCAGGTTCTTCTCCCAGTCCCCGCCGAAAACCGCGCGATAGATCTCGTCCGAGGGCCGGCGGAGACGACCGGCATTTCTCTGGTAAATATGCGCACGCATTGACGATCCGTCCGGGTCGGTGCTCTAGTTGCGGCATGACCGCCCAGGAAAGACGTACCGCACTGGTAACCGGGGCCTCCGCCGGAATCGGCGAGGCCTTCTCCCGCCTGCTGGCCGAGGACGGCTTTGACCTGGTGCTCACCGCCCGCCGCCTAGGACGGCTGCAGGCGCTGGGACGGGAGCTCGGGGGGCAATACGGCGTCGGAGTCACCCCCATCGCGGCAGACCTCGCGGACCCGGAGGCCCCGAGGAACATCGCCGGGCAGCTGGCCGAGGCCGGGATCGCGGTCGATTTCCTGGTGAACAACGCCGGCTACGGGATACCCGAAACCTTCCTGGAGGTCGATTGGCATAAACACACCGCCTTCATCCAGGTGATGGTGACCGCGGTCTGCGACCTCACCTACAAGCTGCTGCCGGGCATGATCGAACGCGGATACGGTCGTATCATCAACGTATCCTCGGTGGCCGGTCTGCTGCCCGGCTCGGCGGGAGGCACGCTATACGCCGCGTCCAAGGCCTTTCTCATCAAGTTCAGCGAATCACTCTGGCTGGAGCTGGAAGGCACCGGCGTCCACGTGACCGCCCTCTGCCCCGGCTTCACCCACAGCGAGTTCCACGACGTGAGCGGAACCCGCGAGCAGATCAGCCGGACGCCCTCTTTCATCTGGATGCAGGCCCGCCAGGTGGCCCGCCAGGGCATCGATGCGGTCATGCGAAACGATCCCGTCTATATCAACGGTGTATTCTACGAGCTGCTTACCGGCGCAACCGCGCTGACGCCGCTGCGAATGCGCCTGGCTGCCAGCCGCAAGAGTTCGAAGCAGCTATCCCGGAAGTGGCGGGCGCCCCCCCGCCCCGGCGGGGGCGGGGCGCGCGGGGTGGACGCCCGGAGGGTTTTTACGGCG
>CAYVFC010000041.1:5784-57572 GCA_964450715.1 uncultured Sandaracinaceae bacterium
CGCTACGGGGCGGGGCGCCCCGCCCAACTTGTCCGACCCCGAAACCCCGGACGGGCCGGGCCCCCCCCCGCCCCTCGTCTCGAGCGCAGCGAGAGATCTCCTCCAGGAGATTTCTCCCTTCGGTCGAAATGACTGGGGACGGGTCGAAGTGACGGGGGACGGGTCGAAATGACTGGGGACGGGTCGAAATGACGGGTATGGCGCGAGGACCTTTCACGGCGAAGACGCGCCGCGTGTCTCCAGCGCCTTCAACACCGCGGCCGGATCGATGCGGCGCCGGTAGGGCACGACGATGGCGTTGCCCGGCAGCTGCTGCTCGGAGCAGTTGCGCTCCTGGTCGATGCAGAGGATCAGGTTGTCGATGCGCGCCGCGCGCAGCGCCCGCAGCTTGCCGGCCAGATACTCGGCGGTCCAGAACCCCACGATCTCCAGCAGCCAGCGTTTCTCGGGCCGCTGGTGACGGAACAGGGCGAAATCGGGAAAGATGAGCCGCTCCCCGGCGCGCACCGGCTCGGGCTCGCGCACCAGCTGCCACCCGGGAGCCGCGCGGGAGAACTCGGCGAAGAAGCGGGCCTCCAGCTTGCTGTCGAAGCGGCGCGGCTCCTCGGCCGGGAAGATGGGATCGCCAGAGCGAACCACCAAAAGCCGCGTCTGGCCGCCTACCCGGTAGCGGGCGCGAAGCAGAAACCGGTCGCACCAGCAGAGTCGCGGCACCAGGCTGCCCAGCGCCCGACCATAGACGGTGGTGTGCTTGAACAGCGCCAGCGGTCCGGAGATGTCCAGCACCGTGCGTTCCTCGCCCGCCTCGGTAAGCACCCGCCGCACCGAGCAGAGCAGCCCCTTGAGCCGGGCGTGGCGCACGATGTCGCGGGCGTTGCCGCTGAGAAAGAGCTGCACGCGATCGCAGCGCGCCATCAAAGAGCGGGCGATGGCCGCGTTGACGCGCAGGGCGAGCTGAGAGGGGCTCAGCTCCGACGGGGGCGCCGAGACCCGCCGCTCGCCGGGCAGATCCGCCAGCATACACTCTACAAGCAGCTCGCCCTGCTGCTTCAGCCGGGCGCCCGCCCGCTCCAGCACCTGCTGCCGGCTCCCGCCTCGAGCGGCCTCCAGCGCCAGCGCCGCCCGCGCCTCGGGCGGCGGCACCGCGGCGCGCACCCGGTCGCGGCAGAGACGCTCCATCACGTGCGCGGCCTGCCCCAGCTTGCCGGCCGGGCAGTCGACGTGCAGCCCCTGCCGCAGCCGCTCGTCCAGCTCGATCCGCCTACGACCGGCAAACCTCTCGTACTGCTCGATCAGCGCCCGCAGCCAGGGCCAGTCGCTCTCATTCAAGTAGCGCGGCGCCGTCTGGTCGCCTCGCAGCGCTTCCTGTAACAGATTGCTGGGTAGCAAAACTTCGGCGCCTCCTCTGCGCCTGAAACACCTCCCCCGTGTTGCGGCAGACCAACTCGTAAACCAGCGCGCGTTTGCCGTCGCGCGGGCGCAGCAGCCGCCCTATGCGCTGCACGTGCTCCCGGGGCCCGAGTAGCCCCCCGACGATGATGGCTACGTCCGCGTCAGGCACGTCCAGCCCTTCGTTCAGCACCCGGGCCGAGACCAGGGTCCGTATCCTGCCCTGCTGGAACCACCCGAGCGCCCGCTCCCGCTCGGCGTGCTTGATGTCGCAGGTAATGGGCATGACCAAATGGCGCCGGGCCACGGCATAGGCGGTCTGGTTGTCTGGAGTGAAGACGAGGACCCGGGCGCTCCGGTGGCGCTCGAGCAGCCGGCCGAGCTGCTCGGCCTTGGCCTCGGTGAAACCGAGCAGGTCGCGAGCGCGGCGCCAGGCGCTCAGCGCCCGCCGCCCCTGCTCGCTCCGGGAGGCGGCACGTACAAAGGCGGCCCAGTCAGCGTCCGGGTTGAGCCGGCGAAAGGTGCGGTGCACGGCCCGAAAGGTCTCGGTCTCCTCCTCGTATCGCTCGCGCTCGTCCGCGGTGAGATCCAGCTCCAGGGTGACGATCTCGTAGTCGGCCAAGAAGCGGCCGGCCAGGTCATCGACGCTCAGGCGAAAGACGACCGGGCCGACCAGCCGCTGCAACAGGGCGACATTCTCGGGCTCGCCGTTCGGAGTGGCGGTCAATCCCAGCCGGCAGGGGGCGGTGCTCATCTCCAGGGTCTCCACCCGGCTACCCAGGCCGAAGTGGTGCACCTCGTCCGCCACCAGCAACGCGAAGCGGTCGCCGATCCGTTCCATCCAGCGGTAGGCGCTCTCGAAGGTGGACACGGTCACCGCCTCCACCCGGCTCTGCCCGTCCCCCAGACAGCCCACCGGCCCGGCATACAGTCCGCCGATCTCCTTCACCCACTGGTGCAGAAGCACCCGGGTGGGAACCATGAACAGCGCCGGCCCACCCACCGCCGCGGCCACGGCCATGCCCACCCGGGTCTTGCCGCTACCGGTAGGCAGCACCACCACCCCGCGCCGCCCGGCCGCCTGCCAGGCGAGCAGCGCCGCGCTCTGGTACTCCCTGAGCTGCACCCTTCGCCACTGCCGGACGAGCCCCGGCGGAACTCCGGCGCTATGGGTTACCTCCACCCCGCGGCTGGCCAGCACGCGCTCTATCTGCCCGAGCAGCCAGGCGGGCGCCCGATACTGCCCGGTCCTGGGATCCCAGAGCACGCCCGGAAGCGACTGCACGTCCAGCAGCTCGGGCGGCTTGGAGATGACCACGGTGCCTCGGTCGAAGAGCAGCTTCAATGCCTTCCTCGTCCTGGTTCGTCCTCGCCTTCGTCCGCAGCCGCCCGAGCTGCTGCGAAGCCCGCCGGCCTGTACGTACCTGTTATCGGGCAGCGCCGCCGAATGTTGCGCGAAAACGCCCGACTCCTGGATTTGCCCTCGCCGTCGCTCCTTGCCCTCGGCGCCGAAGGCCGCCGCAAACCGATCAAAATCTACTGGTCGAGGTACTAGCTTGTACGGGAACTCCCGCCGTGGTTTCTTTCAGCGGACCACCTGCATCGCGCGGCCGGCGGGCCGGGCGATGCAGCCCGGCCGACCGCCAGATGCCCCCAAACGACTCGAAAAAAAGCCGGCTTCTCCTCAAGTTCCTCTCCTTCTCCGTAGGACCGTTCGGAGCCGCGGCGGTCGCCTTCGTAGCCACCCCCATCATCACCTGGCTGGTGGTCCCGGACGAGTTCGGCAAGTCGGCCATGTTCGTAGTGGCCTTCAACCTCTTGCTGCTCACCTCCATCCTGGGAATCGACCAGAGCTTCGTCCGGTTCTTCGACGGCAAGCGCCTGCCCGAGAGCGCCGCCCTGCTCAAACGCTCCTTCTGCATCTCGCTGGCTTCCTGCCTGGTCGTCTCGCTCTCGCTGGCGGTTTTCGCCCCCCGGGTATCCCGGCTGCTCTTCGGGGAGTCGAATCCGTTTCACGCGTATATCCTGGCCCTGGCCATACTGTTCGGTTTGATCGATCGCTACGGCATGCTGGTGCTGCGCATGAAGCAGCGAGGCCTGGTCTTTTCCGCCCTGATGTTCCTGAACACCGCCTCCAACGCCCTTTTCTCGGTCCTCTTCTGCCTGACCCTCGGGCGCAACTTCGAATCGCTCATCCTCGCGCATCTGCTGGCGTTCGCCCTGTCCGGCACGGTCTCGGTGTTGATCGAGCGCCGCTTCTGGTTCGCCGCCGCCGGAGCCGGGCCACCAGTAACGCTGCGGGAGCTGCTCGCCTACGGCCTGCCCATCGCTCCCACCGCCATCGCCGCCTGGACCTTCCAGTCGATCGATCGCTTCCTGCTCTCCGACCTGGCCGGATACGCGGCTTTGGGCGTCTATACCGCGGCCATCAAGATAGTCTCCGTGCTGCAGATTTTCCGCACCTCCTTCGGGATGTTCTGGGTACCAGTCTCCTTCGAGCAGTTCCACAAGGCCCCGGAGGACACGGCCTTCTTCTCCCGTGCCTTTCGCCTGGTCTCCGCCTTCGTCTTCTTCCTCTGCCTCTTCATTCTTCTATTCAAGGATCTCATCGTCCTCATCCTGGGCGAGGAGTACCGGGCGGCGGCGGCGATCATGCCCTTCCTGCTCTTCGGCCCCGCCATGTACATCCTTTCCGAGGTCACCACGGTGGGCATCTACTTCCAGAAGAAGACCTACTGGAACCTGGTCATTTTCCTGACCGCGGCCGCGGTCAACGTCCCCAGCAACCTCCTGCTCATCCCCGCACTGGGCGCCAAGGGCGCCGCCATCGCTTCTTGTCTCTCCTATGTGGTCTTCTTCACCGGCAGGACCCTGGTCTCCCGTGCGATCTACCGGGTCGATTACGATCTCGGCCGCACCTACGGCGCCATCGTTCTCATCGCCCTGCTCGCTTCCTACCTGGCCTTCTCGCCCTACAGCTTGCTGCATCCGCTGCTGGTGCTAGCGGCCACGGCCCTGCTGCTCGTCCTCTACCGCGATACCGCCGCGGTCATGGTGTCAGACGGGAAAGAGATCTGGAGCGGAATCCGGGCCAGGTACTGGCCGACCTGAAATGGAAATGCCTTTGAGACAGACAGCGACGAACCTCGTGCTCCTCACCAGCGTCTACCCCTATAACGAGGGGCACAACGAGTGCTTCGTGGATGTCGAGGTACCGTATTTAGGGCGCGCCTTCGGTCGGGTCTTCGTCGTTCCCGAGAAGCAGGGCGACGGCACGCTCCGGCCCGTCCCGGACGGCGTCCGCCTGGTCGAGGAGCGGGCGCTGCACCTACCCGATCGAGCCCTGCTCGCCGGGCTGGCAACGGCCGCGCGCGACGATCTGCGCCGCCTCCCGGTCATCGGCCGCAGCTTGCTCCATCAGCGCAGGCTGACCTGGTTCTCCCTGCGGGTCGCCGCTCGGTATCTCGCGCTGTCGCGTTTCTTCGATCGCCTTTCCGTCGATCCGGAACAGACCCTGCTCTACGCTTACTGGTCGGACCCGGCGGCCTGCGCGGCCGCCCTGCTCAAGGCGCGCCACCCTTCGTTGCGCGCGGTCGCGCGAGCGCACGGCGGCGATCTCTACGAGGAACGGCACCCGCTTCCCTACCTACCCTATAGAAAACTGCTCGCCGACCACCTCGATGCCTTGTTCTTCGTATCCGATAACGGACGCGACTACTTTGCCGGTCGCTGGCCCGGAGCCGCCTCGCGCTGCCACCTGTCGCGTCTAGGCGTGCACGATCCGGCGGGGACCAGCCCTTCTTCGCTCGCGGCCGACCAGAGGGGCGCACCCGTGCAGCTCGTCTCCTGTTCCGGCGTCCTGCCCGTCAAACGGCTCCACCTCCTGGTCGAGGCGCTGGCGTCGCTCGGTTCGGCTGCGCCGGCGCGCCGGTTCCGCTGGACCCATTTCGGCGACGGCCCTCTGTCCCGAGAAATCCGCGAGCTGGCCGGGCGTATACTTCCCCAAAACGTCTCCCCGGCGTTTCGGGGGAACGTGCCGAACCGCGAGCTCATCGCCCATTATCTCGCCCACCCGGTCGACGTCTTTTTGAACACCTCGGCTTCCGAGGGGGGTCCGGTCAGCATCATGGAAGCGCTCAGCTGCGGCATTCCCGTCGTGGCCACGGCGGTCGGTGGTATTCCCGAGATGCTCGACCCGTCCTGCAGCGTACTGGTCGACCCAGATCCCTGCCCGCGCGAGATAGCCGACGCCGTTCTCGATTGCATCGCATCGCGCGAACGGCACCACCGCCTGCGCGGCGGCGCCAGGGCCACCTGGGAATCGAAGTATAGCGCGGAGCGCAATTTCGCCGGTTTTGCCGACCAGCTGGGCACCTTGTTGTCGCAAGCAAAGAAAACGGGCACCCGGAGGGCAAAACGGCCGATAAGCGGGGCATGAGAGACAAGTCGATACCGCTTCGCGAGCAACCGGTGATGATAACGGCCGCCGATCCGGGCTGGCCCCCTGCTCTGGCCGAGCTGCCCGATCCGCCTCTGTGGCTGCGGGTGGCTGGAATGCTACCCCGGTCCGGGCCGGCGGTGGCGATCGTGGGTACCCGCCACGCGGACGAGGACGCGGTGCGTTTCGCCAGGCAGCTGGCCGGTGACCTGTGCGCGGCCGGGGTGACGGTGATCTCCGGAGGCGCCTACGGGATCGACGCCGCGGCGCACGCGGGTGCGCTCGAAGCATCGGGCAGAACCGTGGCCGTTTTGGCCACTGGTCTGGCGGAGGCCTACCCGCCCCGGCACGGACCACTTTTCGGCCGTATAGCCGAAATTGGAGCCCTGGTCACGGAAGCCATGGACGACCAGAGGCCGTTCCCAGGCCTTTTTCTCGCGAGAAACCGCCTGATCGCGGCCCTGGCCGAGACGGTCGTCGTGGTCCAGGCGCCCGGTCGCTCGGGCGCGCTTTCCACCGCCTACTGGGCGAAAAGGCTCGGTCGAATGCTGTTGGCGGTCCCGGCGGCCCCCTGGGAATCGAGGGGCGAAGGATGCCTCCGGCTTCTCCGGCAAGGAGCGAAGGTTTGCACTTCGGCCCGAGATGTCCTATCGGTACGCTCTCCCGAAGCTGACACGGACCATGCAACATCGCGGGAAGAGAAGGAAAATGCCCTCGACCTCGCCGGGCTCGACGAGGACGAAAGAAGCGTGTTGGGTATGCTGGGCCACCGACCGAGGTATCCCGATGAGATCGCCCGCAATTCCGGCATTGCCGCGTCGCGGGTTCAGCGGGCTCTGCTGACCCTGATGCTGCAGGGTATGGCCGAGGAGCGCGGCGACGGGAGATACGCGAAAGTAGCGAGGTAACCGCGCAGATGGCCGAAAAGAAGAAGAAACGGGCAACCCCGGCGAAACGAAAAACGGCGTCACGCACCCGGGCCGAAAAGAGCGTTCAGGATGCTCCGGAGAGACCGGAACCGGGAGAAGACGGCGCCGGGGCCGCCGCCGCCGGCGCCCGAGCTCCGAAACGCTCCCGGGCCAAGAGCCCGGCCCCGTCCGCGGACACGCTGCTGGTCGTGGAGTCGCCCGCCAAGGCCAAGACGCTCGAAAAGTACCTGGAGGGGACCGTAACCGTCATCGCGTCCAAGGGGCACCTCAAGGATCTGCCCAAGCGCGGCGGTGTCGACATCGAGAACGGTTTCAAGGAAACCTACGAGGTCATCAAGGACAAGGGCAAGGAAGGCGTGCTGCAGACCATTCGCCAGCAGGCGCGAAAGGTCTCCCGAGTCCTGCTGGCCACCGACCCGGACCGTGAGGGCGAGGCGATCGCCTGGCACATCAAGGAGGAGATCGAAAAGGGGGGCGCCAAGGCGGAGATCAGCCGGGTGCTGATGAACGAGATCACCCGGAAAGGGGTACGCGAGGGCGTCGCCAACCCGACCGATCTCGATCCCAACCTGTACGAGGCCCAGCGGACGCGCCGGGTCCTGGACCGCATCGGCGGCTACCCGCTCTCCAACCTGCTATGGAAAAAGTTGGTATTCGGCCTCTCGGCCGGACGGGTACAGACACCGGCGCTGCGCATACTGGTCGACCAGCAGGCGCTAATCGATGCCTTCGAGCCTCGCCCCTACTGGTTGATCGAGGCGCACCTGGTCGGAACGCGGCGGCCCGCTTTCAACGCACTGCTCGATACGGTGGACGGGGAGAAGCTCCCCAAGATCGGCTCGCGGCCGGCCGCGGAAAGCGAGAGCGACGCTCAGCGCTTCTCCGGGGATCTGTCCGCGGCGACCTACCGGGTGGCCCGCATCGTCAAGCGAGAGCGCAGTAGCCGCTCGCCCGCGCCGTATATCACCTCGAAGCTGCAACAGGATGCTGCCAACCGGCTCGGTATGCAGCCGAGCCGAACCATGCGAGTCGCGCAGGCGTTGTACGAGGGCATCGCCCTGGGAAAGAGCAAGAACGCCGAGACGGTCGGTCTCATCACCTACATGCGCACGGACAGCGTGCGGCTCTCGAACGAGGCGGTAGAAGAGTGTCGCCAGCACATCGCGAGCACCTACGGCGAGAACCTTCTTCCCGCCAAGCCCAACCACTTCAAGTCCAAGTCCAAGGGCGTCCAGGACGCGCACGAGGCTATCCGCCCCACCCGCATGGACCTACCTCCGGAAGCTGTCCGGCAATACCTGACCGACGAGCGCTTCAAGCTCTACAAGCTGATCTGGGACAGGTTCGTGGCCTGCCAGATGATCCCGGCCGTATACGACCAGACCAGCGTGGAGATAGAGGCTCAGGCCGGCGAGCACCGCTATGGTCTTCGCGCCAGCGGGAGCATCCTGCGGGTGCCGGGCTGGAAGATGGTATACGGTGCGGCGGCCGTCGCTCCGCTCGCAGGCGAGGAAGGCGAGCAACCCGAGGACGAGGACCGAACGCTGCCCGAGCTCGAGGAGAACGAGCAGCTGCAGCTGCAGGAGCCCGGGGTGGTCGTGCAGGCCAAGCAGACCGAGCCGCCGCCCTATTTCACCGAGGCCTCGCTGGTCAAGAAGCTGGAAGAAGAGGGGATCGGCAGGCCGAGCACCTATGCGGAGATCCTCAGCAAGGTGCAGGCCCGCGACTACGTGCACAAGGTGCAGAACAAGCTGGTGCCCACCGAGCTGGGGCGGCTGGTCATCAAGCGGCTGGTCGAAGGCGAGTTCGACCTGGCAGACCTCGACTTCACCCGCAAGCTCGAGGAGGATCTCGACGCCATCGCGGAGGCGAAAACCAAGCGCCTCGACGTGCTCGCGCCCTTCCACGAGCGGCTGCAGGAAAAGATCGCGAAGAGCCTCGAGCAGGAGGGCAAGTGGTGGCCGCCGCCCGAACCGCTGGAAGAAAACTGCCCCGAGTGCGGCACCAGGCTGGTCAAGCGCTGGGGGCGCAACGGCCTCTTCATCGGCTGCGAGGGCTACCCGGAGTGCAAGTACACGCGCAGCTACCGGACCGACGCCGACGAGCCGGAGAAGCAGGCCGAGCTCACCGACCACATGTGCGAGCTCTGCGGCGCGCCCATGATGAAGAGGTGGGGGCGCAACGGCTGGTTCCTGGGCTGCTCGACCTTCCCCAAGTGCAAGAACACCCGCAGCCTGCCCCTGGGAGTGAAATGCCCCGAATGCGGCGGCGACCTGATCGAAATACGGACGCGGGGCCGCAAGCGCTCCTTCTTCGGTTGCAGCAACTATGCCACCGAGACGAAGTGCCAGTTCCGTCTCTGGCAGCGGCCCGTTCCCGAACCCTGCCCCCAGTGCAGCGCACCGTTTCTGGTACGGGCGGGTTCCGCCAAGCGGACGTTTCTGCGCTGCATCAAGGAAGGGTGCGGCTACCGGCGTGAGGAAGGGGAGGATGCGGAGAGCGAATCGACGACGGAGTCGAAGCCGGAAAGCTCCCTCTCTTCCGGCGGAAGCGGCGAGCAGCAACTGACGTCGTGAGCGACCCCCAGGTCACCATCGTCGGAGCCGGGCTGGCGGGCGTCGAGTGCGCCTTTCAGCTGGCCGAGCGGGCGATAGCGGTCCGGCTGCTGGAACAGAAGCCGCGGGCGCGCACCGCGGCGCAACGCAGCGATACCCTGGCCGAGCTGGTCTGCTCCAACTCCTTTCGCGGCGCCTCGCTCGGAAACGCCGTCGGTCTGCTCAAGGAAGAGATGCGGCGAGCGGGGTCGCTCGTCATGCGGGCGGCCGCTCGAACCCGGGTGCCAGCGGGCGGAGCGCTGGCCGTCGACCGGGAGGCCTTCTCTTCTGAGATTACCCGATGTATCCAGGAACACGCGCGCATAGAGATGGCGACCGAGGTCGTACGCCGTATCCCGGATGCGCGTCCCCTGGTGCTGGCCACCGGGCCGCTGACCGGACAGGAGCTCTGCGACGAGCTCGGGCGCGCCCTGGGCGAACGGAACCTCTTCTACTACGACGCCATCGCCCCGGTAGTGGCGGTCGATTCGATCGACCGCTCGCGGGTCTTCCGGGCCTCGCGCCACGGCAAGGGCGAGGGTGACGACTACCTGAACTGCCCGCTGGACCGGGAGCAGTACGTACGGTTCGTAAAGGAGTTGCGCGGGGCCGAAAAGGTAAGGCCGCACGCTTGCGAGAATCCGCGCTACTTCGAGGGCTGCCTGCCCATTGAGGTCATGGCCGAGCGAGGCGAGCAGACCCTGGCCTTCGGCCCCATGAAACCGGTGGGGTTGATCGATCCCCGCACCGGCAAACGGCCTCACGCCGTGGTCCAGCTCCGGCAGGAGGACCGGACTGCAAGCTTCTGGAACCTGGTCGGATTCCAGACCCGTATGACACACGCCGAGCAGCGCCGGGTCTTCTCCCTTATCCCCGGTCTGGAAAACGCGCGATTCGAACGGTATGGCAGCGTGCACAGGAATACCTTCGTCAACGCCCCCTCGGTCCTCAACCCGGACCTCTCTTTACGCGCGCTCGCCGGAGTCTACCTGGCCGGACAGATCACGGGCGTGGAGGGCTATGTGGAGAGCGCCGCCTGCGGCCTCTACCTGGGCATACTGCTGGCGGCCCGGATCCGGGGGGAGCAAGTCGAGCCACCGCCGCCCACCACCGCGCTGGGCGCGCTGCTCTCGCACCTGCAACCAAGCCAGCGCGACTTCCAGCCTTCCAACGTCAACTGGAGCATGTTCCCGCCGCTGCTGGGTCGAAAGATCCCCAAGATCCGCCGTCGCGAGGCCATGGCCGAACGCGCGCTTTGCGATCTGCAGGGGTGGATCAATAGGCGTTCCGTATCACCAGGTCCCGCGGATGCGGGGCCGGGATGCGGATGAAGTCGACGCCGCCCATGGGATTGTCGGTCGGCATCAGCTCGCAGTCGGGCTCGCAGACCAGCGTCCCCAGCCAGTGGTAGCGCAGCACCAGCGGCTGCGCCGGGTTCGTTCCCCGCACCTCGATACGGTTGGTGCGCGCGCGTATGTTTCCCGAACCCTCCTGGAACAGGTCCGGCTCCATCTCCACCCTGTATACGCGATACTGCGCGAACCTGGCCGCCAGCCTGAGTAGGTGCGGCTTGTCGTCAAACCAGACGCGCGGCGAGGTGATAACCACCCAGCGTACGGCGTAGTTTCGCAGGTAACGGCGAAGATGCTGCTCCTCGACGTCGCCCTGAAAATGCAGGCGAAACAGGTTCGCATAGGCGTGCTTCAGGTTCAGCAGCTGAAAGCCTCCCAGCACCTCGGCGTCGCTCATCCAGGCCAGCGCCTCGCCGTCCATGCCGCCCTGCACCAGGATGCGCCCCCGCTTGTCCTCTCGCCGATTCGCCCAGCGCACCAGCAGGTCCAGGTTCGGGTGACGATCGGTATGCCGGTAGCTGTGATGCGCCGGAAAGCCCATGGCCGACATCATGGGGTAGTTGCCGTCCGTGAGCGGCGGCAGCTTGGGCAACTGTTCGGGAAAGAAGTAGATGACGTCGGTCGCCAGGTGTTGAACGGCCGGCAGCAGCAGCACGAAGGCGACGGCGCGGCCGAGCGCCGGCGTCTGTTGCCAGACCCGCCGCTGCCAGAGACGCTCGATCATCGCCGCCGCCGGTATCACGGAGAGAAAACAGGCCGCGGCCACGTGGCGGTAGGGTTGGATTTGCGCCACCGGCTTGAGGTAGCCGCCGGTGTAGGCGAGCAGCAACATCACGCCGATGCCCGCGGAAAAGGGCCAGAACCGCTCGTCACCCTCTCGTTTCCAGAGCCAGAGCGCCACCAGCGAAGCGCCCAGGCAGAGGAAGCGAAACCCGGTCCGGCTGCCGATAAGACCGGTGTTGGTGGTGTCCAGCACCAGACTGAAGAAGTCTGCCGGTAGATACCCCAGTGTGGTCTGGCCGCAGTAGCCCGAGTCCAGGATGTAGTGCCAGAAGCGGAATGCCACCAGCAGCCACCAGGCGTTCATGCCGATGACGATGACGGGGATGGCCAGCAGGGCCGCTTGCCGCACCCGGCCCAGTCCGGGGCCGAAGCGCAGAGCCAGAATGGCTATAGGGACTACCATGATAAAGAAGGTGTAGGGGTGAACCAGGTGGCCGAGCCCCATCAGCAGGCCGACCAGCAACGCCAGCTCCAGGCGGTTGCCTCGCCAGAGCCCTGCCGGCCGTGCTTGTTCCTCCTCGACCGGCTTGCTTTCCGGGGAGTCACCTCCCTTTCCTTTGATTATCCCGAAGGGCTGGACGAACCGATAAAACAGCGCCAGGGGGAGCAGGAAGAAGTACGACGCCATCGCATAGGCGACCATGCCGCCGATCCAGCAGAAGTGCAGGAACGAGTCGAAGAACCAGAGCAGGCTGCCCAGGAACATGGCGATTAGCGCCCCCCAGCGCCCCAGCCCGAAGAGGCGGGCCGAGCCGAACACTACCGGCAACAGCAGCAGGTGGGCGAGCAGCAGGAAGGTATTGAAGGCGGTGCCCAGGGGCAGCCCGAGCTTGTACAGGGCGTAGGTCCAGAGCTCCCACGCCTTGTTGTCGGCGTCGAAGATAGTGCCGTGCGGATAACCGGCCAGCAGGTGAACGTCGTATACCCAGGTCTTTCCCCACCCCTCGATGCCCTCGATCACGCGCAAGGCCTGGGCGAAATGGGTCTGGAAATCCCCCGCGTCGATGGCCTTCTCGTCGAAGACGACCTCCGGCGGCTCGAAGTAGAAGAGCAGCGCCAGGTGCACGCCGATGGCGGCTGCCATAGCGGCCAGGAACAGGAGAACCTTTGCGCGCCCGCGGCCGCGAGCGGCGTCATCAGCGGCGTCGGCCTTACGCACCATCGCGGCGGATTGTAGCCCGTCTATAACGCGAAGGGATAGACCAGGGTGAAGCTAGGACGTAGAAAAGGCGGAAGTCGCGTCTTGCGGACCGCTCGCGCGATACAGGAGCCTTCGGCAGTACCTGCGAAATCGCCGCCCACCACCGCGTGCGTCACGCGCCCGGTGTTCTTCACGGTCATCGTCACCTCGGCCACGCCGCGCTTGCCCGCCGCGCACTGGCGAACCTCGGGAAGCACCTTTTCCATGGCCTGTCTCACACTTTCGCGGTCCGGAACCTGGGACGGCTGCGCGATCGCCGGCTGCTCTGCCCACGGGTCGATGGGCCGCTCCACCTCGGCGCCGGCGGCGGCCGCAGGCGCGCCCTGCTCCGGCGGGGTCGCGGCGGCGGAATCGAAGGGCGGGGCAGCGGCGCCTTCTGGCGCCTCCTCTTCGGTCGCGGCGGCGGGATCACCCGGCGAAGCCTCGGCAACTCCGCTCTGCTCTTCCGGCGCAATGCCCTCGCCGTCTCCCGAGTCGCGATCGACCGCGCGCGCCTCGCCTCGGTCGCTTATCCCGGCGCGGGCTTCTCTCGCCTTGCGCCTGCGTTTCGACCGGGCCCTCCTCTTCTTCTTGCTTCCGCTCTCGACCTCGTCCCGCTCGTCCGCCGCCTCGCCGGGCTCGGCGCCGGATCGCGACACGGCGTCCGGACCGGAGACGCCACGCGCCGATGAGAGGGAATCGTCATCGCGCTCACCCGGCCCCGCGAGCGGCCAGCCGTTGACGGCGATCCATACCGCCGCGATAACGGATAGACCGAGTATACCGGCCAGCCAGAGGGTCTTGCCGCTTACGTCCGACCGCTCGCCGGCACCCTCGGCCGCGCGCTGGCCGGCGGCCGCGGATTGCTCCCGGCCGGCGATAGCCCCGGCCGCCTCGGACGCCTTGTCCGCTTCGGCCGCCGCTCCGGGGGCGCGAGCCTCGGAACCAGGTGCATCACCGACCGACGAGCGCGATTCCGCCGCCGCGGCATCGCTCTCCGCCGCGGCGGCGACGCTGGCGTCGAACAGGGCTTTCATGGTGTTGCCCAGCGCGGCGGCATCCGGCGGCGTCGAGGCTCGCGCTTCCTCTGCCGGGACCGGAGCATCGTCCTGCGGACCTGCCGCAGGCACGCTCGACGCGCGGTCGGGCGGTTTGACGGCCAGCCTCTCGATGTCCTCCATGCTCAGACGGACCGAGGGCTCCGGCGGCGGCTCCGCTGGCCCGGCCGGCGCGGACTCCGTCTCCGGCGGCCGAGCCGGGGGGGCCGTTCGCCCCTTGCCAGGCTCGGGTACGAGCGCACCGAGCTCGCGCTCGATCGAGGCCCGGTCGAGCATCTGCTCGCGCTCCTCACCCGATCCGGCCGGGGAGGTTTCTTCCGGCGGCCCGGAATCGCGTCGATCGTCCCTGGTCACGCTCCGTACCTCGTCATACGTCCACTTACGTCCAGCAAAGGTGGTCGCGGACCCGCGCCTTCGCAGATCCGACGCCGGACGCTCACCCTAATTCTACGCTCCCTCGCCGCTCAACGGCCAGTTAATGGCCGGAATCGGGTAGGCCGGGCGGGCCAACAGAAAGCCCTGGCCGTAGTGGGCGCCCGTGTCGATAACGGCCTTCAGCTCGTCTATCGTCTCTATCCCCTCGGCGACCACCTCCGCGCCCAGGTTTATGCACAGCTGCACGATGGACTCGACCAGCTTCTGCTGGCGCGGATTGCGGTCGAGCCCGGCCACCAGCCCCATGTCTATCTTGACCACCCGCGGCTGCAGGTCGCTGATGCGCTTGAGGCTGGAAAAACCTGAACCCAGATCGTCGATGACCAGGTGCAGCTGCCCCCGCAGGCGCACCTCCCGCAGCACCGTGACGCAGAGGCTATAGTGGGAAAAGGGCACGGACTCGGTGATCTCGAGAAAGACGTCGGTGTCGTGGCTGAAAATCGGATCGTCCGGGCGAACCAGCCATCGCTCGCTCAGCTCGATGGGATGGATATTGACGAAAACCGGAAGGCCCGGGCAGCGGGAAAAGGTTACCTCGCGGATGGCGCGTCCCAGCCGTCCGCAGTAGTTGTTCGCCACCGCGTGCTCGAAGAGCACCGGCGGAAGACGGAACTGCGGCACCTTGCAGCGAACCAGCGCCTCGGCGGAGAACATCGAACCATCGTAAAGGTCCACGATGGGCTGGAAGACCACGTCCAGATCCTCTGCCGTGATAGCGGCTTCCATCGCGGTGAGCGATTCCGATCTTACGTGGATATTGCTGCTGGATGTCATACCCTATACTACACGGACCCGGCCCGGACGTAGCTCTGCAATTATCGAAGGTATATTTTTTCAACGCAACGATAATTGTCGAGATCGCGAGGTAAAAAAGCTCATTATCGCATATCTGGGGCGAAAAATCGGTTTCAGAATCCCGGACCGAGTATTTCGCAGCGCGGCGGCCCCAGGTGCAAGAAGCGACGACGAGCAATAGTGGCGCTATGAACAAAAGTCGGAGCGGTTGTCGGTGGAAACGTACGAGAGTCCGCGAAGCTGTACGTTTCCACCGGCAATACGCAGCCCGCAGGGCCCGAGTACCGCCGCAGATGGGGTCGCCCCGCCCGAAAGATCAGGGAAGGGATTTTGAAACCGCTTCCAGTCATGCCTATCGAGTCCAGTCATGCCTATCGAGCCAAGAGACAGGTTTAACGTACCGCGGGACGCGCTGGCGCTGCTCGCCGGCTGGCTCGTCCTGCTGTTGATCGATCCGCCGATGGCGATCGCCGTGGGCGTACCGCTGGGCGTACCGCTGCTGGCCGCCGTAGCCTACCTGCGACGGCGGCCGAGAGCCGACCGGCAGGGAACGGAACCCGAGAGAGAGAGAGCGACCGGCGAGCGGCGCCTGCCCTTCGTGCCCGGCGTGCGATGTCGCATCAGGCTGGCGGCCGCCGTCGCCTTTCCGCTGGTGGTCATCCCGCTCACCGCCTGCCTGGTCCTCGGCTGTCCGGCTCCCATTGCCGCCTTCTCTCTGCTCCTCGCCCTGTTCATCGCCATCGAGATCCGGAAGCGGCGGCGAGGCAGCTCGGCGTTGCGGCGTGCGCCGGTTCTTTCGGCACTACTATTTGTCGTTACCAGCTATACGCTGGCGCTCTGGCTGCTGGAGCTAGGATGGGGTGCGCGGCCCACCGAAGCTTTCATCAAGAAGCTGTCGCGCGCCCAGGAAGCGCCGAAATGGTCGCCCGACGCCGGGCAGCAAGCGATGCGAGCGGTTCGCGTCCTGCTGGCGGATCGAGCGGCGGACCGTATTTCGAGCGCGGACGCGGCGATACGCCTAGCGGAAGAGTTGCGCGAAAGCGTTCCCGATCTGGTCACAGCGCCGAGCCCGGAGGGGATTTTCGTTACGCTCTACGACGACCGGGGAGGCAGAGCGCGAGGATTCTCCAATCAGGGCGCCGGCTCGCTGCAGAAGGTGCTGGGCGCGGCAGCGGCCGCCATCACCGGCGGCAGCGGGATCCCCGGGCCTCGCCCGAACCCGGCGCGAGAGCAATGGCAGGCGCGTTCGCGAAGCACGCGGATCCAGATCGACGTCAGCGGTCGCTCGCGTCCGCTCGCCCGTAGACCCCTGTTCCGACTCGTCGCACCGCTGTTGCGGGCGAGCCCCCATCTCGCACCGGTCGACGCTCTGGGCGAGATGGTCGGTCTCGGCTTGGAGATCGAACCGGGGGTGGACGGATTGCGCCTGCAACTGACCGGCGCGGACGCGACAGCGGTCGTACTGCCCTCCGATCCGGTCACCCACGGCTGGCTGACGCCGCGCGTGCGCAGCGCGCCGGCCAAGCTGCAGGCCATGCTGACCCGGGCGGCCGCTCGCGACCTGGGCGTGAAGCTCGTGCCCTCGGACGCAGACTTCCGGGTCAGCAAGTTTAAAACCACCAGCTTCGCGCAACCGCGGCCGGGCGACCCGACGGTGGAGCTGTACCGCGGGAACGTGCTGCTGGGCGAACGGCTCGAACGCAATCTGCTGGTAGAGCGGACCATCGCCGCCGCGAACTGGCTCTCGCGACAGGTGCGGCGGACCGCGGACTCCAGGACCACCGGGAGGTTTCGTTACGAGAGCTATCCCCCCTACCGAAGGGAGACCGCGGACTACAACTTGCCCCGCCACGCGGGGAGCGTTTATGGCCTGCTGGCCCTGCACGACGCGGCGCTGCAGGAACCGGCGTTCGCCGGCGCCGCGGAGCGCGCGCTACGCGCCGGCCTGGAGTCGCTCGGCTACATTACCCGCAACCTGGGCGCGCCGCCGAGCGGCGAAAGCGGTATGCTTTGCTTTCTCGAGGGCAACGGCTACGCCTCCTCCGGGGCCACGGCGCTGGCCGCCATCGCGGTGGCCGAGCTTCCCGACCCGGAACAGATAGCGTGGGCGGATCTACGCGAGCGGGTCCGGAGCATTCCCGTGAACGAGCTGCTATCGGGCATGGGGCAATGCATGCTCGCCATGATCGATCCGGACGGAGCGGTCTTCTGGGGCTACCGCGAGGCCAGCGCCCGTCGCTACGTACAGAAGGAGCCGCTCTACTTCCCGGGCGAGGTCATGCTGGCACTGGTGCGGGGCTACCGTCGCACCGGCGATCGAACGCTGTTACAGGGAGCGATCCGCATCGGCGACCGCCAGCTGCGCCGCTACCGGCCCTTCAGCGCGGTAGGTCTCCCGGTAAGGGGCGACCACTGGATCATCCAGGCGCTGGCCGAGGTAGCGGAGGCCACCGGGGAGAAACGGTATGCCGAGGTGGCCGTGCTCATGGGCAAGGGCTACTTGCGGGAGCAGCATCCCCCGACTGCACTCATCTATCCCGACTACCTGGGCTCCTACTTCCGCTTCATCGACCTGCCGCGCACCACGCGCGCGGCCTCGCGCGGCGAGGCGCTGGGCGGCGCGGTGCGAGCGGCGCGCTTCACGGGCCGGGATCCATCGCGGCTGCAGGAAGCGCTGGTCCGCGGGGCGCGCCACCTGATCGAGCAGCAATTCATGCCGGCCAACAGCTACTTCGTCCCCCGCGGCTTCGACCTGCACGGCGCCGTCCGCATGGGGCTGGTGGACAACCATTGCCGCATCGACAACAACCAGCACGCGCTCATCGCCCTGCTCAATGCGCTGCGGGCGATGGACAACCGATGAGGCGCTGGCTAGGCTCCATCTGCTCTGGAAGATCAATGGAGGCAACATGGCAATCCCCCTGAGAAGCGCAACCACCACCGAGGGTAGGAGAATGGCCGGGGCCAGGGCTCTGTGGCGCGCCAACGGCATGACCGAGCAGCAGTTCGGCCAGCCGGTCATAGCCATCGCCAACTCCTTTACCCAGCTGGTCCCCGGACACGTTCATTTGCACGAGATCGGTCAACGGGTGAAGTCTCTGATCGAGCAACGGGGATGCTTCGCCGCCGAGTTCAACACCATCGCCATCGACGACGGCATCGCCATGGGGCACGGCGGCATGCTCTACTCGCTGCCCTCGCGGGAGCTCATAGCGGACAGCGTGGAGTATATGTGCAACGCCCACCGGGTGGATGCCCTGGTCTGCATCTGCAACTGCGATAAAATCGTCCCCGGCATGCTGATGGCGGCCATGCGCCTGAACATCCCGACCGTGTTCGTCTCGGGCGGCCCCATGGAGGCGGGCCAGCTGGAGGGCAGAAAATACGACCTGATCGACGCCATGGTCCTGGCGGCCGACGAGTCGATCAGCGACGAGCAGATAGCCCGCATCGAGCGGGAAGCCTGTCCCAGCTGCGGCTCCTGCTCGGGGATGTTCACCGCCAACAGCATGAACTGCCTGACCGAGGCCATCGGCCTCGGCTTTCCCGGCCAGGGCACCATCCTGGCCACCCACAAGAACCGCCTGCAACTATTCGAGAAGGCGGCGGTCCGCATCGTGGAGATGGCCCGAGCATTCTACGATCAAGGAGACGACTCGGTGCTGCCTCGATCGATCGCCACCCGGCAAGCCTTCCTCAACGCCATGTCCCTGGACATCGCCATGGGCGGCTCGACCAACACGGTGCTGCACCTGCTGGCGGTGGCCCGGGAAGCCGAGGTGGACTTCAACATGAAGGACATCGACGCGCTCTCCCGCCGCATCCCCAACCTGTGCAAGGTAGCGCCCAGCAGCCAGTACCACCTGGAGGACGTCAACCGCGCGGGCGGCGTGATGGCCATACTGGGCGAGCTCGACCGGGCGGGATTGATCGAAACATCGGTCAAGCGCATCGATTCGCTCTCCCTGGCGCAAACCCTCGATGCCTACGACATCGCGCGCCAGAGCGCGCTGCCCGAGGCGCGGGAGATCTTCCTGAGCGCGCCCGGAGCCTGCGGACGGAACCTGGTGCTGGGCTCGCAGGAACGGACCTACGAACAGCTCGACCTGGACAGGACCTCGGGCTGCATCCGCGATGTCGCCCACGCCTATAGCAAGGACGGCGGGCTGGCCGTGCTGTTCGGTAACATCGCCAAGGAGGGCTGCATCGTGAAGACTGCCGGCGTCGATCCCTCCATCTATAAATTTCGCGGCACGGCCCGGGTCTATGACTCTCAGGAGGCGGCCTGCGAAGGGATCCTCTCGGGCGAGGTCAAGGCGGGCGAGATCGTGGTCATCCGCTACGAGGGGCCGCGGGGCGGACCCGGCATGCAGGAGATGCTCTACCCCACCTCGTATATCAAGTCGGTCCACCTGGACAAGCAGTGCGCGCTCATCACCGATGGCCGTTTCTCCGGGGGCACGGCCGGGCTCTCCATCGGCCACGTCTCGCCGGAGGCGGCGGCAGGAGGCGCTATCGCCCTGGTGGAGAACGGCGACCTCATCGAGATCAACATCCCGCGCAGGAAGATCCAACTTCGCGTCGCCCGCAAGGATCTGGCGGCGCGCCGCAAGCAGCAGAAGGCCAGGGGCAAGCAGGCCTTCACCCCGGTCAGCAGGGAGCGCCGGGTTTCGGAGGCCCTGCGGGCTTATGCCGCCTTCGCCGCCTCGGCCGACAAGGGTGCGGTGCGGGAGCTTCCCTGATGGTTCATCGAATCCGGTAGGGGACCTGCGGCCGGGGCTCGGCGCGGACGGCCTTCCGGCGCCGCTTGACCGGCTTCTCGCTGAACTTCTGGTCGAATACCCACAGAGTATCCCGGTCCTCGAGCCGGAAGCTCCTCTGCGGGCTCCGCGGCCGCAACCTGGGGTGCTCGGCGGTATCGAGCGCGACGGTGAGGCTCGAGCCGGGAGCGAGCTCTAGCAGCGCGTGCGCCGTGCCCTGCGGCCCGGTACGCGCCACCTCGCGCCCGTCGGCCATCACCGGCAGCCCGGCCCGGCCATCGGCCCGCACCACCAGCGCCGCCAGCCTGCGCGCGGGATGACATCGCCAGACGATCCGCGGACCAGCGGCCGGCTGGCTCTCGTCCAGTCGGTCGAAGCCGCGCAGCGTGACGCGGCGCTGCTGTCTGGACCCGCGAAAGTCCGACGGACAGGTCGCCGCCAGCCGGACCGTCTCGCCCTCGGTGCCCCGAATTCGGAGGCGGAGAAGTCCCGAACCGTCGGTCGACCCGGCCGGCTTGCCCTCGACCTCGACCGGCACTCCCTGCAGCGGCGCATCCGCATCCGTGAGGCAGAGCACGGTGACGGGGAACTCGCCGGGCTCGGAGCCGCCGCAACCGAGCTGAAAGAGTGTCAAGACAAGAACCGCCACCCAGCGCATCGACGTGCGGTGGGCCGTCGAGAGGCGCTCTATCTCGATCCGTCGCATTGCTCCTCCATCGAGGCTGGATGCTGGCTGCAACGCTCGGCGATCCGCCTTCTGAGCAAGCGCGCGACCGTGCCGTAAACCGGCTGCCCCGGGTACCGGTCGGCCAGGGTCTCGTACGAGGCGAGCGCGTCGGCGTACCGACCCTGCAACAGGAGAGCGACCGCCGCCTTCTCTTCCCCGCCCGTTTCGCGCTCTTCGCCGCCGACGTCGCGGTCGTCGTCAGCCGGTTCGACCGGCGGTTCCTCGCCGGTCGGCTCCGCGCGCTTGCCGGTCGCCGGCGGTGTCTTCCCCTCCCCGGAAGTGGTTACAGAACCGCTTCCGTCGTCTTCCGAGCGGGGCGGCCCGGCCTGTGGGCGGGCTGGCCGCATCTGCGGCGTCTGTCCTCTCTCGCCTACCAGGATCCAGAAGAGGAAGCAGAGGGTCGCCAGGCTCAGGCCGAGCAGCACGACCGACGAGCGCAGGCGCGCCCGGGAGGTCGGCCGCCTCGCCGGACGTCTGGGCTCGATTGCGATCGGTTCCTCGACTACCTCGACTCGATCGAGGTCCCCGATCACCGTGGGCGGCAGCCCGGATGGCCCGGACGAAACCTGTCGCGCTTGCCGCACCTGCCGCGGCTTAGGCCTTTCCGTTTCCAGCAAGGCGGTCAGAGCGCCCGAGCGGTACAGGCGGGTGGCTTCCGGATCCTGTTCGCGGGCCGATCCCTGCGGTCCGGTGCGCAGACGGTTCGGCTTCCCGCTCGGCAATGGCCTGCACAGGCGCGTCGCGTCGACAGGGTTACCACCCGCCCGCGCTGGCGAGAGCGCTCGCGTTTCGTCTCCATCACGACCGCGCATCGCCCTGCTCCGGTTCGGATACCTCCTGCAACCACGACGGCAGCTCTCGGCCCAGGCTCGCGGCCATCTTGCGGCAGGTGGGCACCGCACCGGTGGCGACCAGCTCGGGCACGGCGGCCTGCCCCGCGCTCACCTCCCCGTGGTCGCGCGAAAACAGGTCGCGGATGCGGTAGCCGCTTTGCGGATCGCATCCCACCACCTCGCTCAGGTGGGTCACGCGGCGCGACCCGTCACGCAGCCGCGCGGTCTGCACGATGATGTCCACAGCGGACGCGATCTGCATGCGCAACGCGAACAGCGGCAGCTGTACGTCGCTCATCAGCGCCATGGTCTCCAACCTGTTCAGCGTATCTGCCGGATAGGTCGCGTGAACGGTGGAGAGGCAGCCCCCGTGCCCCGAGGTCATGGCCTGCACCAGATCCAGCGCCTCGCCTCCCCGGATCTCGCCGATCACGATGCGATCGGGCCTCATCCGCAGACTGGCTCGGAACAGGTCCCGGATCGTCACCTGCCCTCGACCCCGCGCGTCGGCCGGACGGGCCTGCAGCTGCACCACGTGCTCGCGCTGCAGCTGCAGCTCGCGCGCATCCTCGATCACCACCACCCGGTCATCGGCCGGGATGAAGGACGACAGCGCGTTCAGCAGCGAGGTCTTGCCCGAACCGGTCCCGCCCGCAACCATGATATTCTGCTTGCAGTCGACCAGCAGGGCGAGAAGCTCGGCCGCCTGCTCGGTGAGCGAGCCCAGGCGCAGCAGCTTCTGCACGGTGAGCGTCTCGCGGAAGAAGCGGCGGATAGCCACCAGCGGTCCCAGCGGCGCCGCCGGCGGCAGCACCGCCTCCACCCGCGAACCGTCCGGCAGCCGCGCCTCCAAAATGGGATGTTCCTCGTCCAGCGGCCGTCCCGCGTACTGCGCCAGATTTCTCAGCGCCGACAGCAGCGCCTGCTCGTCGGCGAATCTACGGTCGGTGCGAAAGAGCTTTCCGCCACGTTCCACGAAGACCTCGCCCGGCCCGTTGATCATCACCTCGCTCACCCTTGGATCCTCCAGCAGGGGAGCGACCGGAGCCAGAAAGCCCAGCAACGTCTGCTCGTATACCTCGTCCGGGATCATCTGCCCTCTGCTCTCTCGTCGCTCCCGCGCGCTTCTCCGACGGCCTTTGCCTCAACCATCCCCGCCCCCACCTCTACCGGATGCGCCACCAGCCAGGCCGCGGCCTCGCTCGCGTGCTCTCCCCGCGGAGCGATGGCCAGGTAGGCCGCGAAGCTGCGACTGGCTGCGGGAAGATCGGCGTACCAATCCCTCAGCAGGATGGCCAGCAGGTAGTGCGCCGGCTCGAACGATTCCCGGTGGGCGATCACCCGTTGCAGCTGCTCGCGGGCGCGCCCGTGCTCTGCCATGGCCAGGTGAATGCAGGCGACCAGGTAGCGCAGCGACCAGTCGTCGGGGTGCCGCACCAGGCGGTTTTCGGCGTAGCCGAGCGCCGTCTTCAGGCGGGAGGAGGCCAGGCAGACGCGGAGCAGCAGCGGCAGCGTTTCTTCTTCTCGGTATCCGCGCTCCCAGACCAGAGCCAGGTACTGCTCGGCCCGTACCAGCTGTCCGGCCCGGGCCAGAGCCGCGCCTTTCCGGAACAGGGCCTCGGCCGTCCCCTGCCTATCGATCCCGACGCGCGGAAGCGTCTCCCGCCCTTGCGGCGCAGCCGGCGCGCATCCGACCAGGAGTGAGGATATTACGAGTAACACCCGAATGAGATTTCTCCCTTCGGTCGAAATGACAAGGGGGAAGGGCGAAATGACAGGGGACGGCGTCATCTCCCCTCCCCCTTCTCCAGCTTCCGCTCCAGCTCGCCGAGCCAGGCCAGGTACTCGCCCGGGCGTTGCCCGAGCAGCGCTTTGAGGGCGCGCACCTCTCGCAGGACCTCTTCCCGGTCTTTCTTCTGCAAGGCCAGGCGCAATCTCAGCAGGCTGCCGTCGTAATCCCGCTGCAGCCGCTCCTTCCAGGCCTCGAACCGCTTCTCGGCCCGAGCGGCTTCCCGCTTCTTCCCTCCGACGGCGTAGCATCGCGCCGCCTCCCGCAGCTGCCGCAGGGCCTGCATACCGTCGCCCGGCTCGAAGCGGAAGCGCTGCATCTTGGCCAGCGCCGCCGCTTCCGCCTCCCGGGCGCGGTACTCGGCGGCGGAGGGTCGCGTGCAGGCGATATCCTCCTGCCATAGCGCGGGCGGTTGCTGGCCAGCGGGCGAGAACACGGCTCCGTCGTCCCCGCCCGCGGGCAGAAAGGTAGCGCCGATGAAGAAGAAAGCGGCTGCCACCGGCAGGGCGGCGAGCGCCGCTCTCCTGCGGGCCTCGCCCTCGGCCGCCTTTTCCGGTTTGAAGCGAATACCCGCGACGAAGACCTCTTCCTCCCAGGGCACCAGACAGCTGGTCATCGACTGGCCGTGGAACAGCAGCGGGGTCGATCGGAGGTCGAGCAGCGAGAGCTGCAGGCCGTCCGCCTGCGGTCTCGCGGTCAGGTGCTCGGGCTGCAGGCGGCTGGCCTCGGGCAGGGCGATGTTGCAGGAGGGCGAGCGGCCGATGCAGAGGCGCGCTCCGGTCACCGGGTGTCTTCGCGACGCCCGGCCCGGCAGGGTTATCTCGATAAAAGCGTTCATATCAAACTCCCATTCCGTTGACGATGAAGGGGCCCAGCAGCAGAAGCAGGATGCAGCAGAGCAGGAGAAAGAGCGGCACGACCATCAGCACGCCCGCCCGCGCCGCGGCTTCCTCCGCGGCCACGCTGCGCTGCGCACGCAACACCTGGGCCTGAATCTTCAGCACCTCGACCAGCGGGTTGCCCTTTTCCTCGGCCTGGGCCACGGCGCTGACGAAACCGCGCACCGCCTCGGTGGGCGCGCGCCGTTCGAAAGCGCGCAGGGCCTGTACCCGCGTATGCCCGACCTCGAGCTCCTGCAGGATGCGCCCGAGCTCGTCCGCGAGCGCGTCGTGCTCCCGGCCACCGTCTCCGGCGGCCAGGCGCAGGGCGGCCGGAAAATCGAGGCCGGCGCCCATGCAGAGCGCCACGATGTCGATGGCGGCCGGCAGCCCGCGGTCGATCTGCCGGAACCGCTGCCGGATCTCGCCCTTGACCTGCATCCGGGGCAGCGCCGCGCCCAGCAGCGCCCCCACCATGACCAGCAGCAGGCCGAGATCCAGCACCCGCGAGAAGAGCGCGCCGAACAGGGCGAAGAGAAGCGCCGAGAGTAGGCTCAGCGCGACCAGCTCGTCCGCGGTGATCCCGAGGTAGTGCCCGGATTGCACCAGCTGCCCGTCGATCCGTTCGCGGGTCTTGCCCAGCGGCAGCAAGGAGATCCAGCCGGCGACCGGCCGCATGAGCGGCTCCAGCAGGCGGAAGGTTCCGCCCTTGCTCAGGGTGCGGCGCCGTTTCTCCCCCCGGTGTCCCAGCTGCGGCGCCGAGGGCAGCGGCGCGCGCGCTACCGCGTGCGCCCCGCAACCGACCGCGATCGCCACCAGGGCCAGGGTCAACAGCTCCATGTGTGTCGAGCTCACGGTTTTCCCTCAGATATCCACGGCCATGATCTTGTGCGCGGCGCCGAGGGCGGCGAGCCAGAATAGCGCCGACCCGGCCACCAGCAGATGACCGGCAAAGGTCTCGGCCAGGGGCCGGAAAAAATTCGGATCCATGAGGTGCAGCACACCGAACAGGGCGAAGGGCACCGCGCCGATGACCATGGTCTGGATCCTGCCCTCGGCCGTCTTGGTACGAGCCACCCCCTCCAGCCGGGCCAACTCGCGCAAGCTGGCCGCGGCGCTCTCCAGAATCGAGGGCAGATCGCCGCCGGTGCTTCGCCCCACCCGCATCACCAGCAGCGCTCCGGCCACCGAGCGGCTCCCGATCCGGTGCTCCATGTTCCCGAGCGCCTCGTCCAGCGGGGTGCCGAGCCGGAACTGTTTGAGCACCAGGTCGATCTCCTCGCCGAGAGGCGGGCGCACGTGCACGGCGCTGCTCGCGATCGCCTCGCCCAGCGAGGCGCTGGCCTTCAGAGCGTTGGCCAGCACCAGAAGCCAGCGGTCCAGCTGCTCCTCGATGCGGGCGATCCTCTTCTGGCGGCCGACGCTCATCCAGAAGCGAGGAAAGGCGAGCACCGGCGGCAGCAGCAGCAATGCCCACCACCAGCCGGTGGCGCAGGCCAGCACCAGGCAGAGGCCGCTGGCCGCCGCCTGGGAGGACCAGACGGCCCGGGCGGACAGTTGCAGGTGGAGAAATCCCAGGTCCCCTCTAAGGGCGCTCTGGTATCTCCGCAGCCACTCCGGAAGCGCCCCGCCGGGCGCGAACACGCCGCAGGCGAGCGCCCCCCCGGCTCCCGCGCAGACCAGAACCATAGAGAGGTAGCCGAGCCAGACCGTGGATACTTCGCTCAAAGGTAGTCTCCTTTCTTCACCACCCCATGGGCGATGAACTCGTCGACAAACGACGGCAGGTAACCCGAGGCGCGAAACCCCCCTTCGATCTTTCCCCCGGCTCCGGTACCGGTCCGGTGAAAGTCGAAGATGTCCCGGAGCTCGATCTCGCCGGCGTCGTCTATCCCCGTCACCTCGGCGATGCGGGTGATGCGGCGGGAGCCGTCGGAGAAGCGCGATTGCTGCACCACCAGGTGGACGCTGGAAGCGATCTGCACCCGGATGGCCCGCACGGGCAGATCCAGCCCGGACATGAGGCAGAGTGTCTCCAGCCGGGCGGCTGCCTCGCGCGGGCTGTTGGCGTGGGTGGTGGTCATGGAGCCCTCGTGCCCGGTATTCATGGCCTGCAGCATGTCGATGGCCTCGCCGCCCCGGCACTCGCCCACCACGATGCGATCGGGGCGCATGCGCAGTGCGTTGCGGACCAGGTCGCGGATGCTGTACTCACCCTTGCCCTCCATGTTGGCGGGGCGCGACTCGAGCGAGACCACGTGCGGTTGCGCGAGCCTGAGCTCGGCCGCGTCCTCAATGGTCACGATCCGTTCCCGGCCGGGGATGGCCGCCGACAGCACGTTGAGCAGTGTGGTCTTGCCGCTGCCCGTGCCGCCGGAGATAACGACGTTCTTGCGCACCTGTACCGCCCGCTCGAGGAACAGGGCCATGCGCGAGCTGAGCGTCCCCAGCTTGACCAGATCGTGCATGGTCAACGGCTCGGCCCGGAACTTGCGGATGGTGACGCAGGCGCCCCTGACCGCCAGCGGGGGGATGACCGCGTTGACCCGCGAGCCGTCCTTGAGCCTGGCGTCCACCAGCGGGGTGGACTCGTCCACGCGCCGGCCGAGCGGCGTGACGATGCGCTCCACGGCCGCGCGCACCGAATCGTCATCGGTAAAGCGGAGCCCGGTCTGCTCTATGCGGCCGCGGCGCTCGGCATAGATGGTGTACGGATCGACCACCATGATCTCGCTTACCTCGGGATCCTTCAGCAGCCCTTCCAGCGGTCCCAGCCCCAGCGCCTCGTCGCAGAGCTCCCCGATCAGCTCCTCGAGGGCGTCGCCCGCCGGAAGCTCGTCGCACAGGTCGGCGGCGATGCGCCGCAGCGCTGCCAGCACCTGCGGGCGCATCTCGCTCTGGCCCATGCGCTCCCGATCCAGGTTCGCGAGATCCATGTGCTCGAGCAGCAACCGGTGGATGAGCTTGCGCAGCGAGACTGGCACCTCGCGCGCCGCAGTGCCGGCCGGCCGCTGCTCGCCCCCGGCCTTGCCGTCGTCCCCCTGGCGCTCCCGCGCTTGCCGCGACGGACGGCTGCTGCCGGGCTCGGCCTTCCCCCGCTCCGGCTCTTGCTCGCTGCTGACCTGCAACAGGTAGGGACCCACGCCCAGGCGGCAGCTGCAGGGAACGGTACAGCTGCCTTTCTTCAGCAAAGTTTCGTTCACCAGCGTGCCGTTGGCCGAGCAGTCGCTCACCCGCAGGCCGCCCGGGACCGACTGTAGCGAGAGGTGCCACCTGGAGACGCTGGGGGAGTCCAGCACCAGCTGGCACTGACCGTCCCGGCCGATCCAGATCGGTCCCTCGGCCCGGCTGCGCCGCGACTGGTTGCTTCCGTCCGGAAGCCGGATATCGAATCGGATCTCCATCACTCACCTGCTCCGCCCGCGCCGCCCCGCTTTCCGCTCGCCCGCGGCCGCGGGCTCGACCAGGGTCACCTCTTCCAGATCGCCGTAGTACTCGCGGTAAGTACGCAACGCCTTGCGAACCAGCGCCCTGCCCCGGGCCGGTACCGCGTCCACCACCGTGGGGATGATGAAGATCAGGTTCTCCGTCTCCTGACTGCGAACGCCGTCCGAGCCGAAGAGCGCTCCCAGGATGGGTATGCGGCTGAGCACGGGCAGGCCGGCGGTGCCGTGAGAGCGCTGCCGCGCCGTCAGCCCCGCCAGAACCAGCGACTGCCCCAGCTCCAGGTTGACCACGGTATCCAGGACCGAGGTGACCCGGCCCGGCACTCCCGTACCGTTGTCGCTCGACAGGTCGGAGACGTCCGCGTGTAGCCGGAGCTCGATGCGGCCGCTCTCGCGATCATAGCGCGGGGAGACCTTCACGTTGCTGCCGAAGGCGATGGTGCGCACCTCGGCCGTCAGCGCACCCTGGATGGGCACGTTGACCTCGCCGCCGCCGCCGAAGCTCGCCTGGCTGCCGTTGACCGCGATCACCGTGGCCTGCCGCAGCAGCTTGGCCCAGCCCGCCGACTGGGCGATGTCCAGCCTGGGCAGCACCTGGCCGGTCACCTCCACCGTGGCCTCCTGGAGCCGGCCCGACATCAGGTCCACGCTGCCGCCGAGCTCCCATCCCCCGATGGAACCGGGCATGCCGATGCCGATCTGATGCCCGTACTCTTTGCTGAGCTGGACGAAGTAAAAGTCCAGGCGGATGTTGTCGCGGGCCTGAACCCTTTCCGGGTCTTCTTCTTTCTCCGTCGGTGCGGGCGCCACCTGTGCATCCCCGGTCACGGTGATGCGGTAGTGCATCTGCCTGCCGTCGAGCATGAGAAAGAGCAGGGTGGTGCTCCCCGGTCGCAGCCCCACCACCACGAAGCTGGAGGCATCCCGGGTCAGCCGGATATCCACCACTCCCTTCACCCCTTCGGAGTAGCTCTTGACGCCCTCGCTCGAGATCACCTGCTGCTCGCCCACCGCCAGCGCGAGCTCGATCTCCTGCTCGCCGGCGGCCAGCGCGCTGGCGCCGCCAAAGAGCAGGACAGCGCAGAGCGCGGACGCGACCAGGGCCGTTCTAGCGCACATGGTCGATCTCCCTTCCGCCGTTAGCCCGCGCGAAAGGGCCCGAAGACCCCTGGACGCGGCCCGGGCCGCTCATGTCCGCCCCGGTGGTGACCGGCAGCTCGCGCGCCAGCACGATATCGTCCGGATTGCGCAGGGCAAGCTTGAGCCGGCCCTGGTGCTCGGCCTGCGTCAGCAGTTGGGCCTGTTCGACCGTGGCGCTCAGCGTGACCGATCCCCCGGAACGGGAGAGCTTGCGCACCTGGTCCTGCCCGCCGATATCGGCGCCCACCGCCAGCACCAGCAGGTTCTGCAGCAAGGTGCTGGTGAACTGCCCGCCGCCGCCCAGCCCCTCGCTCCGGGTAAAGAGCACGTCCACGCGATCGCCCGGGCGGATCAGCCCCGAAAGGTCGCTCGCGCGCGCGCTGATGGTGATGGCGCGCATCCCTTCTTGCACCAGGCCGGACAGGGTCCCGCGCTCGGATTGAAAGGCCGCGATATCGGTCCAGAGCAGCGACTCGTCGGCCTTGACCGCGGCGCCGGCGTGCGCCCCGATCACCCGGTCCGCCTCGGCGGCCTTGATATGCCTCTGCTCCAGGTAGCCCCGGGGCAGCTCACGGAGTCCGAGCATCTCGCGCTCGATCACCGAGCCGGCGGCGATGTCGACAGCCGCGATCAACACGGCCGTTCGCGGGCCGCCCGAGATCTCGTCCTTCAGGCGGCCGACGTAGAGCTGGAAAAGGCCCATGCCCAGCAGGGCCGCCGTCGCCGCGATGATCAGGGGTTTGTTATTCATGGTCGTGGCTTTCCGTCCTTCAGTTTTCGGGGCGGGAGGAGGCAAGCCCCTCCCCTACATTGTCTATCGGCCGTTCGCGCCGGGTGTTGCGTCCGATCAGAAGCCATTGCGTAAATACGGACCGAGTATTTCGGAGCGCGGCGGCCCCAGCTGCAAGGAGCGACGACGAGGAATAGTGGTGCTATTTCGAGGAGGAGCGACGCCGCAGATGGGGCCGCCCCGCCCGAAAGACGACGGGAGTATTTCTGCAATGGCTTCTAGTTCATTTCCGAAATCGTCACGTACCGGTCCGCGCCGTCGGCCCGGTCGAAGGTGATCACCAGCGTGCGCCCTTGCCGCTCGGCGAACAGCGCGCGGCCGGTTACCGGGCCTGTAGCCCTCGGCTTGTCCAGCAGCCGCCACCCCTGCTCCGGCAAGATACGGCGGTAAAAGCGCTCCAGCTCGGCCCGGTCCAAGGACGCGGTCCGGTAGATCGTAAGCGAGGGTGCCCGGTCCTGCTCCCAGGCCGACAGCACGCGGACGCAGCCCGGGGGACGGGCCACGGCCGCCGGGTCGCGCCCGGGCGCGTCGCGGTCGGTTGACAGGGCGCCCAGCAGGTCGACCTTCCCCTCGGTCCAGAAGGCGACGAAGGAGGCGCCCTTCTCGCTCTGCTCGGCCATCAGGTAGCGCAGCCCGCCCAGCTCCGACAGGTCGCCCGAGCGGAGGAACCGGTTCACCCGCTCGAGGGTCTCTTGCGGGGAAAGGTCATCGCTTCCCAGGTCCAGACAGGCCACGAATCCCTGCTCGGGCGTCTGGTGCCGCAGCGTACCGTCGGGCAGCCCGGGAGCGCCCTGGGCAAGCCCCGGGCGGCCGCGGCGCAACAGCGCCTCGATCTGCTCCGCCAGCCGGCCGCCGTTTTGCCGGCAACCGGCCTGAAACCGGTCGAGCACCCGGGACACGCCGCTCCGGCTGCTTCCCGATACCATCTTCAACCCGATCCCGTTGAGAAAGAGCGTCCGCGCCCCGCCCTGCCCTTCGGCGCGGCGCATCAGCTGCGCTCCCAGATCCATCAGGGTTCGGTTCAGCTCGGCGCGGCCCGAGCGGACGGCCAGGGCCAACAGCGCGACCTGGATGGCCGCCAGAAAGCCGAGCAGCCGCAGCAAGGCGGCGATCCGGCTCGGTGCTCTTCTTCCCTTCGACATCGAATCCTCCCTGATCGAACGCTTCAACAGAAACCGGCCAGGTCGCAGAACGCGTCTATCAGCGCCTCCCCCAGCGTGCGCGGCTGCTCGTTGCACATGAGGTAGTAGCGGCCGTGCACCTCGACCGCCCTTCCGCCCAGCACGGGCGGACGCTCGACCTCTCCGCCCGCATCGGCTAGCAAGGCGCTGCCGAATATCGCCTCGACGGCCGCGCCGACCAGCGGGATATCGGAGGCTTCGTCGATGGGGCTCGAAGCCTCGGCCCTCTGCCAGATGTCGTTGTCCATGCCAGAGTCGACCGGCGACCCGACCACGCCGTCGCAGCCCTCGGGAGCTCTGCCGGGGCACCCGGCGTTCGAGTGCTGCCAGGCGCAGTGGCGGGCCTTGACCAGCAGCGCCTGACGGGTCTCGGCCATTCGCGCCGCGAACAGCACGCCGAACAGGATGAGGATGAAGAAGGGCAGCATGATGACGGCCTCCACCGAGGCCGCCCCGCGTTGCTCCGCGGTCCATCGCCTCGAAATCGTCACCGAGGCCGCCCCGCGTTGCTCCGCGGTCCATCGCCCCGAAATCGTCACCGAGGCCGCCCCGCGTTGCTCCGCGGTCCATCGCTCTTTAGTCGTCGCCGTCTCCGACACGGGATACACCTCTTCAATGAACGACCATGGCCTCGAAGAAATCGAGCGAGCCCTCGAGGTCGTCGCAAACCGAGCCCTCTCCGGCCTCTTCTCCGGTCGACTCGCGACAGGACTGCTCGGGATCGTCTGCGGGCAGGCCATCGTTCCACTGCTCGACCTCGGGATCGGCCCCGTACTCGTCCCCGGAATCCCCCTCCGGCAGGCGGAAGCGCTTAAGCCGCGCCCGCCACTTCATGTTCCACATCCACTGCTCGCGCTCCTCCTCGCCCCCGTAAAAGTACTCGGCCTGGGCCACCGACAGCCTCTCCCAGCGCCGCGCCTGCTGGTAGAGCTGCTGGACCAGCTCCTGGGGCCGGTTCCAGGTCGCCGTTCGCACGACGTTTTCCGAGGCCCGCGCCAGCCCCGACAAGGGTTGCCCCACCACCAGGGCGCGCAGCTGGAAATCCTCGCCCCCCAGCTCCACCTCGTCTTGCATCTTCTGCGGAACGTTGGTGCTTCGCGACTGCTTCTGCTCCTCGGTCAGCCGGTCCTGCTCGGTGGTGTCGGTCGGGTGCTCCTCGACCACGTCCGGTTTCACGCAAGCGAAGACCTGGGCTATCTCGGTGAAGGAGCAGGCAGCGGTACTCTCCCCCACCGCCGCCTCCAGTCTCTGGCCCGTCTCCGGATCGATCGCGGGAGCGGGCGGCTGCTCGCACTGGTCCGGGTCATACTCGCTGCAGACCGGGGTCGACCGCTCGGGGTCGCGCTCGCCCAGAGCCTGGTTCCAGTCGTCCTGGTCGCAGGGTTCGCCTTCTCCGTCTTTGCGCTCGGCGCCCACCACCTCGCGCACCTGCACCCATCCGGTCGGCTGCTTGAGGTAGTAGAGCCTCATCTCCCGCTGTTGCCAGCTGTAGCTCTCGAGGTTGGTGTCCGCGCCCGGGTTGCAGGCGCTGCGCGCCCGCTCCGCCCGCTCCCAGTAGTGCCGGCAGAGCTCTTCCTGGTTCGGCTGGCCCGCGAACCGGCAGTAGCCCTCGTCGTCGGGTTTTGACGCCTCCTCGTCTTGCTCGGCCCGCGCGCAGAGCCGCCGGTGCTCCTCCGCGTCGTAGTTGCCGCCGGAATCGTTCCGGTACCGTATGCATTGCTCGCGCGACGGCAGCGAGGGCCGCTTCTCGTCGTATTTGACGGTGAAGTCCTCGAACGAGGGATCGCCGTCGCCGCAGAGCCATCTCGAGAGCGTTCGGCCCAGCCCCTCGGTCGCGCTCTCGATGGCGTCGCCGATGATGTCGCCCACCGTCCCTCCCAGGCTCTGGAAAGGGTAGGCGACCAGGCTACCCACGTTGGCCGCGGCTTTGCCGCAGAGCACGTCAAAGCGATCGTCCTGTACCGGAAGCGCGTAACGGGGCAGATAGGCCACCGCTATCTGCGCGGGCGGGCGGTAGTGCCCGATCACGGTGTCGAGCACCCGCGCCTCGGACGCGACCGGCACCACCGCCCGCACACCGCGGGCGGCGGTGTGAAGTATCCGGAGTTGGGGGAAGACCACGCGCCGCGCGGTATCCGCCGCCGTGCGGGCCTTGCTTCGCGCCGACTCCAGAAACGGAATGGCGCTCGCCGCCGCCCCGTAGCTGAAGATGGAGGCCACGGCGGCGAGCACGATGGCCGCCGCGCAGATGGTCTCCACCAGCTTGAAGGCCACCACCACGGCCAGGAGCGCCGCCATCACCAGGTTGATGAGCACGATGGTGTTCATGCCGCGCGCGTGCACCACGGCCGCGGAAAAGGCGGCCGCGTCGGCCGCGTCCTGCATCTGCTGCCGCTGTAGCAGCGTCTCGCCGATACCCACTACCTGATACAGCACGGCCACCAGGAACACGGCCATGACCACGCCCATCACCATGATGGCGCCCCGCTGGTCGCACACGCAGTTGCGTTTCCGTCCCCCGCTAGTCATCTCCCCTCCGGTAGTAACCCGCACCCTGGATGGGCATGGTGGCCTGGGCGCTCAGCTGAGCGAAGCGGGCGTCGGCCAGCACCAAAGTCAGCGTCAGGGCGAAGCTCTCGGCGCGGGAGAAGAGCTCCAGGCTCTGCCGGAGCTCTTGCAGGCTGCGGCGGGTCTCGCCCACCATGGCGGCGAGCCGTTGCGGATCGAGCCCGGCCGGATCCGAGATGGCATCACGGATCTCTTGCGCGCTGGCCTCCGCCCCGGACAGACCAAAGGGCCGCTCGCACATGAAGCGCGAGACCAGGGGCACGGCGCAGTGAAAGAGGTAGGTGACCCGCACAGTCGCGCTGTCGGTCGGGCCATAGGCGCCCTCGAAGATCTCCCGGCTGCCGGGCCGGTGAAAGGTCACCACCGCGGCCGCCCTGTTATAGAGGAGGCCGGCCGCGAAGCGCTGCCCGGGCGAGCTCCCGATGGCCCCGGCCAGGCTGCTGCTGCCGGCCCCGCTCCAGCCGAAGGCTTGGCGCAGGCCCGAGTCGAACCAGCCGGCCACGAGCCGGAACGGTGGGGCGAGGGCCATGAGCGGTACGTAGACCGCCTTGCGGATGTCCTTCAGACGCGGCCCGCCCCGGCTGAGCCCGGCGCGACCCGCCAGCTGGCCCACCGGTGCTCCGAACCAGCCGGCCAGGCGGTTCATCACCGGGTTGCTCTGCGAGGTGCCCGAAGAGCCCGAGCTTCCGTAATCGATGACCCCGAAGCCCTCCGGCCCGTATCGCTCCGGGTCGTCGTCCTCCAGCACCACCATGGCCGAGCGCGCCCCCATCACGGCCGCGTGCTGTACCACCAGCTTGGCCGAGGCCATGAAGGCGAGCTGCACCACCCCCAGAAAGAGGAGGAATACGGGCATGAAGCAGATGATGAACTCCACGTAGACCGCTCCCCGAGCGTCTCCGGCGCTACCCTGCATCACCACGTCCACCCCAGGGGCGTCCTGGACAGAAAGGTCAAGATCGAG
This sequence comes from uncultured Sandaracinaceae bacterium, assembly GCA_964450715.1. Taxonomy (GTDB): domain Bacteria; phylum Myxococcota_A; class Polyangia; order Polyangiales; family JAFGIB01; genus CAYVFC01. Next base: position 39,814 of record CAYVFC010000041.1, read on the forward strand.
GCGGCCAGGATGGCGCCGCCCAGGCGCAGGCTGGTCATGAGCTCGGGGCGGATCTCGCGCCTGCGAGCGGCCGGAATACAGGCGTTGAGCAGCAACCAAATCGAGTTGGCAAGCGTACGCAGCAGCCTCCCCTGCCAGGCCAGCCGTCCGAGCGCGTAGACCGCTGCCAGCAGTAACGAGCCGAGCTGTATCTCCAGCCCCACCCCGGCGCCGGCCACTGCTCCCAACGCGGCGAACAGCTTGAGATCGCCGCCTCCCATGGCTCCGCGGGCGAAGAGCAGCGCCGGCACCGCGCCACAAACCACCAGCCCCAGAAGCGAGCCCCCGAGCGCCCCCGGCCCGGCGACGAAGCCGTGGGCCAGGGGCGCCAGGAGCAGGGGAGGAACCGTCAGCCGGTTGGGGATGGTGCCGTTGCGCAGGTCGGTGATAGCGGCCGCCGTGGCCAGGGCCACCGCGGCCAGAAGCGGTATGGATAGGTCTTGCAATGAACTGGCTCCGCGTCAGGGAAAGGGCAGCAGCAGCACGACCTGCTGGTAGAGGTAGAGGTTGAGCAGCGGCAGGCCGAGCGCCACCAGGGCGGCCACCGCGGCCACCGACACCAGGCTCAGCACCACCACGTACTCGACGGTTACCGAGCCGGTGGTGTCGGTGGGGATCGCCGCAAACCGCTCCCGGTCAGAAATCAACGGTTTCGCCGTTCAGTTCGCCAGCGATCTCGCCCGACGAGGCACCTAGCCTTTCTTTGACCATTCCCCCGAACGTCGTCCACGTCCCCACCGCCACGGCCGCGATCAGACAGAGGATGATCACGTACTCCACGGTGGAGAGCCCCCGGGTGTCGCGCACCAGCGCGCTCGAGCGGATCTTGTTGATGAGCTTCATCTCGCCATTCCTTTCGCAAGGCCGTTGCCGGCCGGGTTGTTGTGGGTCTGGAGGGGCGGGACCCGCTCGTCGGTCCGTAGACCCTCGCCCCCGTTTGTCCGATCTGGTTTGGGGCTTGGCGTCGGTCCCGACCCTCAACCCGCTTATCGGCCGCACCCGGGCCGAGGTTGCGTACGGAATATCGAAAAAGGTTGGCGGCGATTGCCCCCTGATCCTGTCTCGGCCTCGACCGGGTTTTCACGGGAAGTGGGCTGGGCAGCCTCTCGCTAACCCGGTCCCCCGGCGAAAAACCGGAGGAAAACCGCCTTCAACCGTTCGCCCCTGACGCCGATCGGCTTGTTATAGATTTTTCCGTCTTCAGCGTCGGGGATGGGGACCCAGGACCTCTAAGGTGCGGATATTCCTAGGTTTTTCCGGCAGCGGTGCTCTCGGTGCGACGCCCGCAGGACCCGTACCTGCCCGCCCCCCCGTCTATATTAAAAGGTTGCGCCCGGCGCGTCCCCGACAGGCCCGGGGGCGATGCTCGAGGTAGCGCGCGCCGGCAGCCCCTCCCCGGGGGCAGGACGCCGCGCCCGGGAGCCGGCGATCTGCCGCCCGTGCGCCAGGCAAGGCGCGGCACCCGGAGATCTGGCAAGTACATCCATCAACCCCTTTTCCTGACCTTATCCACCACCTCGAATTGGGGATTGTAGCCGTATATAGGCCTATTACCCGCCTTGTTTTCGCGATCTGTATCGGTGAAATACGGCGTATCCCCGGTGGCGCTCGGAGGTCCGCAAGCTGCCGCCGGCAAATCCTGGAACACGAGCGGGCTCGCTTCCCCTGGACGCCTACCTCGATCAGATCGCCTGACCGCCCAATCGAATTCGAAAATGAACCCGCTTGTATCGATCTGTCCCGGATAGGCAAACCAGGCGACAAAAACGGGATAAATCGAAAAAAGCTAATGATTTCGCAAGAAAAGATACCTTTACTTATAAAACAGATAAGTTATTAGAGATAAAAACCGCACAAAAAAGGGTTGCCAAGGCTAAAAAAAGTAGAACCGCTTAATTCGAGTAGCTATACTGGCCGCATTATGGCTACCAAAAAGAAAACAAAAAAGACCAAGAAGAAGGCTGCAACCAAGAAGAAGGTCGTGAAGAAGGCGGCCAAGAAGGCGACCAGGAAAAAGGTCGCCAAGAAAAGGGTCGTGAAGAAGGCCGCCAAGAAAAAGGCGACCAAAAAGAAGGCTACCAAGAAAAGGGCCGCCCCAAAAAAAGGCGGTAAGGGAGGGGCGGCCAAGAAGGTAGTAAAGAAGAAGGCCGCCAAGAAAAAGAGCGTTCGCAAGACCGCTCGACGAGCCGCAAAACCGGCTCGCAGGCGCCAGAAGCGGGCCGGCAGCAACAAGACCCGCATCATGGTGCGAGATATCGGCAAGCGCATACTGGCGGAGTGCGCCGGTCAGTCGCCGAACGACGTCGCCAAGCGTCTGGGACTCGATTCCTATGACATCAAGAACCTTCGGGCCGGCAATTTGCCCAGCCTCGATATGGTTCTGAAGCTGGTGACCAAGGGGCGGTTCTCCCCCGAGTCGATCATCTACGGCAAGAGCTTCAAGAAGCTCGCCCCCGGTGTATCGACCAAGAACGCCCAGCCGCGCCTCATCAATACCCGGATACGGAAGTTGGCTGCGAGCAAACCGGCCCAGGAGTGGGGAAATGCCACCGGGCTGGCTGTTCACAGTATCTACCAGCTCCGGGTATCGGGGGCGCGGGCCGGGTTGCACACGGTGCTCGGTTTCCTGAATGCCGGGATCCCGCTGGAAGAGATCTTCTTCGGGACCAAGCCCCGTAAAGCCAAAAAATAGCAGAAGTAGCTGGGAACATCGGCGCGCAGGAGTGCTGCGCCCCGCTGGACGGGTCTTATCGGTTTGTCAGCCGACGAAGGTGGGGTGCAGCGCGCCGTTTTTTCTGAGTGCTTCGTAAAGCACGATCGCCACGCAGTTCGACAGGTTGAGGCTGCGGATCTGACCGCAGGTGGGAATCGCCCATATACGATCGGCATGGGCGTGAAGAAGTGTCTGCGGCAGCCCGACCGACTCCTTGCCGAAGACGAGCGCATCGCCCGGAAGCAAGTCGGCATCGAGGTAGCTTCTCGGCGCGCCGGAGCTGAGAAAATGCAGTCGGATGGAGGGATAAGCCGACTCGAACTCCTCGAAGCATTCGTGTACCTGCAGCTCGAGCAGATGCCAGTAGTCCAGCCCCGCCCGACGAACAGCGTGGTCGTCGATGCGGAAACCGAGGGGTTTGACCAGATGCAAAGGGGAGCGGGTCGCCGCGCAGGTGCGCGCAACCGCCCCAGTATTGGGAGGGATCTCCGGCTCGACGAGCACCACACGAAAGGGCGGTGCCACCGGAGCGAAGCGAAGCTTGGGATAGTCGGGCATATTGAGATGTGCTCTTCTTATATATCGAGAGAGGGGTCCGGTAACCCCTTTCCCGACGCCCGCTATCGTGAGATGAACCGTTCGTGCCTTCCCGGAAAGCCACGAGCGCCGCGGCCGCAGCGCTTTTAATCGCCGGCGGCCTGCTCGCTTCTGTTGTCGCAAACCGAGCTCCCGCATCCCCGCTTCACGAGCTGCTGAGCGAACGCGGCCGGATCGCGGTGGTGGGCGACGGCGAACTGCTGGACGCGAATATACAGGGCACCGCGCTCGTACCGATCGCCGAGCTGCCACAACTCGGTCGCCTGCTCGACAAGGGCGACGGCGAGGCGGTCGCGAGGGCCCTGACCAGATCCGGCATTGCGGGCCTGCTGATAACCAGCGGTGAGACGAACCGATCCGAAGAGAAACGCGCGATGGTTCGAAAAATGAGACAGTACCAGCATATCCCCGCTCTCCGGGCTGGCTTTCTGGCTCCAGAGGCTGCTCTGTACCTTCCTGCCCCGCCCCTCCGCATTCCGGCCGATATCCGGAACGCGATCGGGGTCGTGGCACGAGGATTGCTGTCAGGAGCGCGCACGCCCAGGATAAGCTCCTTCCCGGAGCCGCTCAGACGAGAAGGCGATTTCGAGGTCATGGTGCTTCTCTCCAACCGAGGTAGACCCAAGCTTTGGCGTTCGGCTCGGGGAAGCTCGATAGCCCGGGCGCTGATCACGGCGGCAACCGGCGCACGGCGTCGCTGGAACAAGCGCGAGTCCATCATGGGCAGCCGGCTGGACGATGCCCTCGCGCGGCTGGACATCGATGTAGCGCTTCTAGAAAACGACGGGACGCTCGCCTCCCGGGACCGAGGCTTCATCGATCGAGCCGTCAAAACCGAGCACGGCGTCGGTTACGAGGAGGGGGGAACCTGGCGCTATCTCCTGCCCGAGGCGAGGCGCCGACTGGGCGAGCAAACGGCGGTCGCCGCCTACCATCATCTCTTCCGCAGACAGGGAGCACCGGAAAGCACGCTCGAGCGCCCCGATGTGCGCCTCTACCGCCTGGTGGTAGTCCCGCTAGCCTTCTCCTCGCCGGCCGATGATCGAGCGGCGCGCTCTTCGGAGTAGCTACCGCTGACCCCGCGCTCAGCCGGCCGCCCTTTCCCGCTCGTCTTTCTTACCGACCAGGTCGAGCACTCGCTCGTAGAGCTCCTCCAGCTGAAACGGCTTGCGCAAAACGCCATCGGGCTCTGCGCCCGCGGCCAGCTCGGGAAGCGCTTCGCTGCCGGTAACGAGCAACGCGGCGGCGATCTTGTCCTCTTTTCGAAGCTCGGCCAGCACCTCGTCGCCGGCCTGCTCTCCTAGCCGCAAGTCCACTAGTGCCAGCTCGAAATGTCCCTCGGCCGCCAGCGCCTGATCTCCGGAGGAGGCCGCCACCACCTGCGCCCCGCGCATGGAAAGAGCAGTAAACATCATCTCGCGTAATGCCGGATCGTCGTCCACCAGCAAGATACGAGCCTCGATCGGCTCGGCGTAATAGACCCCGCTGCTCCGATCGTCGGACCCGCCGCGCTTGGAGCCCTCCCGATCGGTCCCGGATGCTCGCGGTAAGTCGATTCGGAAACGCGTACCGCGGCCGCGGGAGCTGCTCAGCTGTATGGTTCCCCCCATGTCATCGACGGCTCGCTTAACCGTGGCCAGCCCGATACCCGTGCCACGGGCTTTGGTGGTGAAATAGGGCTGGAATATGCGAACCAGGTTCTTCTCGTCGATGCCAGGTCCGTTGTCCGTAACCGTGAAGGTAACGGCCTGCGCCCCTCCTTTCAGCTCGACCAACAGGGTTCCGCCGCGCGGCATCGCCTCGACGGCGTTCAGAATTGGATTCCAAATTACGGACCAAACTTCGTCGCGGCTTCCGGGCACCCGTAGCCCGGGGGTGATGTCCGTCTTGACTTCCACTGCGGACTGAACCGCCTTGGGTATCAGCAGCCGCGCCGCCTCCTCGACGAAAGCGGAGATGTCCGTCTCCCGGACTTTCGCCTCCCGGGCGCTGTCTCGACCCAACATCTTCCTGGCGATACCGTAAGCGGTGGCGGAAGCCCGCTCGATGAGCTCCAGCGCCTCGTCGACCCTCCTGCCCGAACGCGCCAAGCCGACCCAGCCGGAGATGGCGGCCAGCGCGTTGGCTAGCTCGTGAGACATGGCCGCGTTCGTCTCGGTCTTCCGGTCGGGCGCGGAGCCGGTGCTGCGCGCGCAGTCACTGGAAACGATCACGGCGGACGCCCTTCCCTCTCCGACGGGCATGAGCAGTATTCTCGTACGATCTCCCCCCGAGCACTCAGCCGGATCTCCGGCTCGCGCGCGTTCGACGGCCGCTCCCAGAATCGGCCCGCACTCCGAACCCCCGGACAGCTTCGTGACCGCGACGATCAGCCCCTCGGCTGCATTTGTCCCGAGCTTCGCTCGTGCGACCGAGTTGACCCGGATACAACCGCCCTCCATCTCCTCGATATAAGGGACTCCCAGGGCTTCGGCGAGCCATGATGTATAGCCGGAATCCATTATCATTCAACAATTACAGTAAAATTAGCTACAAAATTGTACGTTGTCAATATAACTTTTCAATTCTACTTAATGACCAATTCTGGCTATGCATGGGTTTTAGAAGAGGAGCACAGCGCCCTAGAAACGCGACCATCCCAGAAAAACGTAACCGTTCAGGGGGGGTAGTCGGTGTCTGAAACGACGGCGGCCAATTCATATCCGCGCCCCCGCCAACGCAGGACCGCGCTGTTACTTCCCTGAACATCACGTCTATACGTCTATTTGAATACCCTGCTCGCGCCCCTTGGCAGGCCATTGCCCGATTGCGAAGCTTTCGGGAGCACCCCAGCAACCTCCCGAGGGGGTTCCGCGGCCCGCAGCGGCCGGCTAATAGCACACTCCGGCAAGAATGAATACCGGATCGAACATATTTATCGGATCTCGAAAAACCATCCTCGAAAGTTCCAGCCGTACCGGGTCACTGCCGGACGATCACGCGATTGCGGCCGGCGGCCTTGGCCTCGTAAAGCGCCTCGTCGGCCTTGCGGATCAAGTCGTCCACGCCCCTGATCTCCTCGTCGGGGTAGGTCACCGCGCCGAAGCTGGCCGTAAGGTTCAGCGACGTACCGGTCGTCGCAAACGAAAGCCCCTCGATGAGCTCCCGGTACCGCTCGGCTACGATCCGGGCCCCGTCGAGATCGGTCTCCGGCAGGACCAGCGCGAATTCCTCGCCGCCGTACCTCCCGACGATATCGTGCTTGCGCAAGCCCTCCTTGAGCTGTGCGGCGACGGTCATCAGAACCCGGTCCCCCACCAGATGGCCGTACTGGTCGTTTATCGCCTTGAAATGGTCCAAATCGCACATAATGAGCGACAACCACGATTGGTAGCGCTCGGCGCGCAGGAACTCTAGCTCCAGCATTTCCATCAGGTAGCGCCGGTTGGAGATCCGGGTTAGGTCGTCGGTGCTGGAAAGCTCTTCGAGCTTCAGATTCTTCTCCCTCAGCTCGTCCTGCAGCGCCTTGATCTTCAGATGGACCTTGACCCGGGCCACCAGCTCTTCGTCGTGGAATGGCTTGGTCAGGTAGTCGGACGCCCCGGCATCCAGGGTCTTGACCTTGATTTCGATATTCTCGCGACCGGTGAGGATGATGACGGGAATCTCGGCGTACTGCGGCTTGCTATGCATCAAGGTGAGGAGCTTGAACCCGTCGATACCCGGCATGACCAGGTCGCAGAGAACCAGATCCACGCGGTGGCTCATCAGCAGCTTGAACCCCTCGATGCCGTTGTACGCCATAAAACAGCCGGACGCCACGCCGTGGTCGCGTAGTACGTCGTTTACACGGTTACAGATCGCCTCAGAATCATCGACGATCAGGATCTTCGGGTCGGTCATGGTCGCCTTTTCTGTATTGTAAGCCCTGACGGGCCACGCGAGAAGCGGCCGCCCGACGGCGACGGGACCGATCGGATACGATGACAAACCTGAACGTTTTCTGTAAAATGTGGGGCTCTACCTGGAGAGGGAACCATGCGTCTACTCGCAGACCGTTTGCTTACCGTTTTCACCGCCATGACGTTGCTGATCGCCTCCGTCTGCCCGGCGCTTCCGGCTGCGGCGCAGGAAGGGGACAGCTCGAGATACAACGAGGTACTGAAACGCGCGCTGGACGAGTTCAATCTCGGCAACTGGCAAGAGGCGCGCGCGCTCTTCCGCCAGGCTCACCAGATGAATCCCAACGCGCGTACCTTGCGCGGTATGGGCATGGCGGCCTTCGAGATGCGCTCCTACCTCTCGGCGGTCAAGGATCTGAAGGCCTCGCTACGCGACCAGCGCAAGCCGCTGACAGACGAGCAACGCGCGCAAGTCCAGAAGCTCATCGAGCGGACCGAGGCGTTTCTGGGCAAGTTCCACATCGTGGCCGAACCGGTTGCAGTGACCCTGCAGGTAGACGGATCCACGGCGGATATCGGCGAGGAAAAGATCCTGGTTCTCGAGCTGGGGGAGCACGAGATCGTGGCCATGGCCTCCGGCTACCAGGAACAGACCCGAACCGTCACCGTCGAGGGAGGCGAGAACAAAACGCTGAGCTTCATGCTCGAGCCCATCGTGGAAAAGGAACCGGCCGGTCCGGTGCCCAATCCCGCGCCGGCAGCTCCGGCAGCCGCCCCAGCGGCAGCGCCCGCCCAGCCGGCACAACCCGCGCAGCCGGCGCAACCAGCGCCGCAGAAACGGGACTTGCCCGAGGATGAAGAATCCGGCCCGGTATGGGCCTGGGTGGCGCTGGGCGCCAGCGCGCTCTCGGCCGGCGTGGCCGGTATTTTCTGGGCGCAGGGCGAGCAGAAGTACAACAGCCTCGACGACAAGTGCGAGGATTGGTGCGGGGGAGAGGAACGGGAAAAAGCCGCGGAGGAGATAAAAGACTCCGACCGGATGACCAACATCTTCCTCATCACCTCGGGGGTGCTGGCCGGAGGGTCGATCATCCTCTTCATCGTCGAGAGCGTGGGCGGCTCTTCCAAGCCCGAGGAAAAGCAGGCTGGGCTGAACCTCGAGCTGGGCGCCGGCAGCGCGCGGCTGAAAGGGAGCTTCTAGATGCGGGGGGCGCGCTTCGGATCTCTTTCGCACGGTCAAAATCGCTTCGCGGCGGTCATGACGGCGCTGCTCTGCGCCATTGCTCTGAGCTGCGAGCATGACATCACCGAGATACGGCCCGGCTGGGGGGCTATGGAAAACGCCCCGGACGGCGAGAACCGGTGCGGCAACGGCGTGATAGAGGGCGGCGAGCAGTGCGAAGAGGGCGATCTGGCCGGACAGGATTGCCGCTCGCAGGGCTTCGAGGGCGGGAATTTGCGCTGCGACATGGGCAACTGCCGGTTCGACACCAGCGAATGCCACGGCGGGTGCGGCAACAACCAGATCGAGCAGGACGAGCAGTGCGACGGCTTCGATCTGAACGGCGAGAATTGCCGGTCGCGGGGCTACGAGGGGGGAGATCTAAGGTGCGATCCCGGCTCCTGCACCTTCGATGAGTCTGAGTGCAATCGCTGCGGCAACGGGGAGATGGACGACGGCGAGCAGTGCGACGGACCCGACATGAACGGGCAGGACTGTATGGACCGGGGCTACGCCTCGGGCGAGCTGCGCTGCAACTTCGACTGTAGCTTTGACGAGAGCAGTTGCCGACACAATGGCGAGGTGGACGGCGGCCCCGACGTGCAGGAGGGGTGGTGCGGAGACGGCAACGTCAACTGGTACCGTGACGAGCGCAACCAGCTGGTACAGGAGGTCTGCGACGACGGAAACCAGATGAGCGGAGACGGGTGCAGCAGCAACTGCCTGAGCGACGAGAGCTGCGGCAATAACATCGTGGACAGCGTCAGCGATTACTACGGGAACTACGCCTACCAGGAGGCGTGCGACGACGGAAACACCGACGCGGGCGACGGTTGCAGCCCCGACTGTTGGAGCGACGAGACTTGTGGCAACGGTTACCGCGACGAGAACGAGATCTGCGACGACGGCAATACGGCCGACGGCGACGATTGCAGCTCCGATTGCCAGACCAACAACATGTGCCCGGAAGGAGCGCTGGTCAGCGCCTACATGATCCAGACGATGACCGACGCGGCCCGGCTGGGCGGGTGCACCTCGGTAGCGGGGACGTTGACCGTCGAGCCCGAGGAGCACCTCAACCTGAGAGCATTGAGGGATCTGCAGAGCGTGGGCGGGCACCTGACGTTCGGCGTACCCTCGTACGGCGGCTCGGGCTATGGCGGCGCGTTTCTGACCGATCTGACAGGGCTGGAGAACCTGATGAGCGTCGGAGGCGACCTGAAGCTGGGTTCGTCCTACGACGGGTGGGGCACCTCGCTTCGAAACGTGAACGCTCTGAGCAATCTCTCCACGGTGAACGGCAAGGTCGAGGTCTACAACAACCACGATCTGATCGACCTGAACGGGCTGAGCGGGCTCACCTCGGTCGGCGGTAGCGTGGATATCAACAGCAATCCCGAGCTGATCGCCGTAGGCGGTTTCTCCGGCGTCGGCATTATACCCGGACGGCTCAATATCAATTACAACAATCAGCTGCGGAACCTCGACGGCATGGAGGACATCACCCAGGTCAACGAAGACGTGGAGATCTCGAGCAACTCGGCGCTGGAAAACATCGACGGTCTGCAGAACCTGCTCTCGGTGGGCCAGACCGGCATCTACGAGGGAAGCCTCTACATCCAGTACAACGAAAATCTGTTTAGCTTGGGGCTGAGCAGCCTGCAGCGGGTAGAGGGGTATCTCTATATCCAGGACAACGCATTGCTCGACAACCTGGACGGCCCGAGCGCCCTGACCTACGTGGGCTACGATGTGTACATCACCAACAACCCCAACCTGGATCGGGCAGACGCCTTCGGGGAACTTCTCACCATCGGCAGCTACCTCTACATCTATAGCAACGACGATCTGAGAACCGTCTCGATGCCCAACCTCCAGAGCATCCAGTGGGGCGTGAATATCTACGACAACTTCCTGCTCAACTCGCTGGCTCTCGGCAACTTCGACTTCACCTCCGGATACGGGTCCCTCAACATCCACACCAACGCCTCGCTTCCCAACTGCCAGGCCACCAGCATCAGGAACCGGTTGGACGGGATGGGCACGTTGGGCTCGTGGCAGATATGCGATAACCTGCCCACCGACGACGCGTGCTACCCGTCGACGCCCGAGCCCTGCTATTGAGAGGGCGCGCGCCCTGCCTCGCCGCGCGACGGCTTCGCTAGAACGGCGACCGGTTTGAAACGTCTTTGAGTTCGCGAGGATAGAGGGGCCAGATGTGGCGTCGGCCCGACGAAGGACTGGCAGAGCCACTTCGAGGAGGGACGGCGCCGCAGATGGCCCCTGTAGACCGCGAAATCATGGCGTTTTCAAACCGGTCGCCGTTCTAGCCAGGCATTCCGCCTCCTTTCGGGTCGGAACGCGATCCCGCCGTAAGGCGGATCGTGCGTAAAGGTGCGACGCGGGAATACACCTGGTCGCACGCCCGTCACCGAAGTATTTCGTATTCGGCCCCCAATGAAAGTGACAGATACCCGATTTGCTCGTAGACTGATCGAAAAGGAAAGGCGAAGGCAGTGGGCGACGACGCTCTACCGAAACCGGGCGACGTGATCGCCGACAAATACGTGGTCGAAAGTGTCCTCGGCGAGGGCGGAATGGGAGCCGTGTTCGCGGCCACCCACAAGATCACGGGCAAGCGCGTCGCGCTGAAATGGATGCATAAAGAGCTGGCTCGGGACCAGGAGGCCAGCCAACGTTTCATCCGGGAGGCGCAAGCGGCAGGTCGGATCGATCACCCCAACGTGGTCGACGTCTACGACGTGGGTCAGCACGGCGAGACCGTCTTTCTGGTGATGGAGTACCTCTACGGCGAGCCGCTGACAGCGCTGGTTTCACGCGGCCAGCTGGATTCCGTAACCGCTATACGCCACATGATGCCGGCGCTCAGGGGGGTGGCGGCGGCGCACAGGCGCGGGGTGGTGCACCGCGACATCAAGCCCGACAACATATTCCTCTGCCGTAGCCCGGAAGGCAGACCCCGCGAGGCCAAGGTTCTGGACTTCGGCATATCCAAGGTCTCCTCGAACGACACCAGCCTCAGCCCCAGGTTGACCCGCACCGGAGCGGTCATGGGTACGCCTTACTACATGTCTCCGGAGCAGGTCAGGGGCGCCAAGGAGGTGGGTTCGAAGGTCGACGTCTACGCCTTCGGCGTGATCCTGTACGAGGCGCTCACCGGTCAGGTTCCCTTCAACGCCGAGACCTTCAGCGCGCTGGTGCTGGAGATCGCCACCGGGACGCCCAAACCGCTGATGGAGATCAGACCGGACCTCCCGCCCGAGCTGGAAGCGGTGGTGATGAAGGCGATGGCGCGCGAGCCCGAGGAGCGCTACCAGGACATCGAGAGCTTCGCCCGGGCGCTGGAGCCGTTCGGCGACGGCATCGCCTTTGACGGCGACCGCGCCGACCCGACCGGCGGCTTCCGTCTGGCCACCGGACCGACGGTCACCTCGATGACCGCGACCAGCACGCCGTTTGCCTCGGAGGCCCCGGTCACCGTACCGGGCAAGAAGGAATTTTCGGTCGGGATCGCGGCAGGCCTGGGAGCGATAGCGGTTCTGGGCGGGCTGGGCGCCTGGTTCTTCATGGGTCAGGCTCCCGCCGACGAGGGGGACATCAACCAGCTTCAGCCGGCGGCCGTGGCCAGCCCGACGGGCCCCTCGGAGCCGAACCAGTTGAAACCGGCTGCTCCGGCGCCGGAAAAGGCGCAACCGCAAGCCGAACAGGCGGCCAAAGCGGTCACCGGCGCGCCCGATGACAGCGCGGCCAAGGCCAAGGCCAAGGCAGAGGCAGAGGCCGCGGCGGCCAAGGCCAAGGCAGAAGCAGAGGCCGAAAAGAAGGCCGAAGAAGCCCGTAAAAAGGCCGAAGCCGAGAAAAAGAAGCGCGCCAGCCGATCGACGAAGCCCCGAAAACCGAGATCCTCGAGGCGGTCGACTCGGACGAGCACCGCAACTGCCCCGGCAACAGCGGCGCCCGCACCACCGAAACCCGCCGCTCCGAGGCCCGTGGCGCCCAGACGGCCCGCGGGCAGGAGCCGGACCGGGGGCCTGGATATCACCGACTTCTGATCCGTCCTTACCTTCTGACCGGGACCGGCCTGCGCTAGTATCGCGCCTGGAACCGAAAGCCGGGGCATGGCGTCGACCTCAAAAATCTGCCCGAAGTGCAATTTGCGCCTGCCGGAGGATGGTGTCTTCTGTCCGCTGGACGGCACTCGGCTGCGTTCTGTTGGCGATCCGCTGATCGGCCGAACCATCGCCGGCCGTTACCTGATCGAGGAACGACTGGGCTCGGGCGGAATGGGGACGGTTTACCGCTGCCGCCACCAGGTCATCGGGCGGGATGTCGCACTCAAGTTCCTACTGCCGCAGTTTTCCCGGGATAGAAAGTACCGCCACAGGTTCCTGGTCGAGGCGCGGGTCGCCAATCAGATCAACCACGAGCACATCATCGATATCACCGACTTTGGCGAGACCGAGGACGGATTCGTCTACCTGGTGATGGAATACCTGCAAGGCCGCCCCCTGAGCCGCGAGATAGCCACCGGTCCCATGCACGCCTGGCGGGTAGTGAAGATCGCCCGGCAGGTCGCCGAGGGGCTGGCGCGCGCACACGAGCAGGGGGTGGTGCACCGGGATATCAAGCCGGACAACGTATTCCTGATCGAGAACCGCGGTGAGCCAGATTTCGTCAAGGTGCTCGACTTCGGCGTGGCGCGGTTTGCGCAGGATATGCGCGTGACCGCCAAGGGGGCGATCGTGGGGACGCCCGAGTACATGTCCCCGGAACAGCTGCGAAGCCGGGAGGTTAGCGCGGCGACCGATCTCTACAGCGTGGGCTGCGTGATGTTCGAGATGCTAACCGGGCGCCTGCCCTTCGTAGGCTCGCACGCGGTGCGGATCATCAAGCAGGCGAACGAGCCGGCTCCGATGGCGTCCAGCCTGCAGTCGTCGGTTCCGCCCGAGCTGGACGCGGCAGTGGCAAAGCTGCTGCGCAGGAAGCCGGAGGACCGCTACCGGGACGCATTTCACCTGCTGGAAGATCTCAACCGCCTGGCCGGCACGCTGCCGAGAGAACCCGGGGCCGCGGTCAAATACAGCATCCCGCCGGCGACCACGGGAGCCGAACGCACCATCTGCGTCGAGGGCGAGGAGGAGGGGTGGCTGGAAAGGACCAGGCTCTACCGGCGGTTGCTGCAAGAGAAGTACGCCGACGGGGGGTCACCAGGCTGGCTTGTGGAATCGATCGAGCAGATCGAGTCCGCGCTTCGAGAGGCGCTGCTCGTGCGCCAAAAGCTCGCCAGCGCGGTCAAGACGGCCACGGAACAGGAAGAGGACGTGCGCGAGCTGCGGTTGCGCGTGGGCAATGCGCTGGACGAGCTGGCCAGGGACGAATCCAGGGTGAGCCGCGAGCTGGATACCGCACGCATCGAGCTGACCTCGGCCATGAACGGTATGGAGCAATCGCAGGACGAGCTGGTCGAGCGGGTCGAGGCGGTGCCGAACCTCTTCGGGGGCGTGAGGGCGCTCCGCGACCGGGAGGCGGCGGCGCTGGACACTCTGGTCACGGCGGCTCGAGGGCTGGCGAGTCATCGAAAGACCGTCACGCGGCTCAGGGACTTGCTCGCGGCCAAGCAGAGCACCTGGGAAGATATCCAGTTCCAGATCGGGCAGCTGAAGGGGCGTCTGGGAACGCTCAACGCCACGTCGACCATGGACAAGGATTCCATCCACGACCAGACGCTCGCTCTGGAGAGCGAGCTGCGGCTGAAGCTGGAGTCGATCATCCCCCATGCCCGCCGCATATCGACGCATTTCATGAGCTTCCCGGAGCTACGCCCGCTGCTGGCGCACTAACCCCATCGCAGAAACACGGAAATTTACGGGCTTGACCGGCGACTACCCGAGCGAGGCCCTGCTGCGGAACCCTTCTGCAGAAGCGCGTAAATGAGGCCGGCTGGCGGTCCGGGGCGTTTCACCCAGGCCGCTGACCGATGCCTGACGCCGGAGGCCCGGCGGCCGCGAAAGCCCCGAAAAAAGGCGCCGGCGGGCGCAGTAACCGCTATTCTCGGAAGCCGGCCTCTGCTAGTGTCCGAGGCGATCCCTTCAACCACACGGAGAGGAGTCATGCGCGAAATAAAGCCCTACAAAGACGAGAACGGAATGATGACAGCAGTGGACAACGGTGGCCGCGTCTTCAACCTGTTCTCGAAAGGCGGCGACCGGGTCATCTCCGAGGGCGAGTTGGCCAAGGCCGCGGGCGCGGTGACCGCAGGGGTCTACTCCTATCTCTTCTTCGACATGGCGTGCCAGGACCTGCCCGAAGAGGCCCGAGAGCGGGCCGTCGAGGCGCTCGAGCCCAAGCTGCGCGAGAGCTACCAGGAGAACCGCTCGCGCATCACCCAACCGTCCCAGATGGGCCAGGATCCCACCCTGGGTCAGGGTGTGATCATCGAGGGCTATTCGCGTCCGCTGGAAGATCCCTATGCCAAGAAGGCGCAGGTCAACGTGACCATCTCCGCGGGCGGCGGCACCGGCTACGAAAAGGTTCCCCTGGTCAAGCGATACGACGTCTTCGAGCTGTTCGACGACGAGAGCATGGAAGGCGGCAAGGCAATAGTAGCGGTAGACCGGGGGGCACGGCTCGCCACGGGCAAGAAGGTGCGGTTGGGAGGAATCCTCGAGAAGCTCTTCTACGAAGAGAAAGATCCGCAGAGGCCGCGGGTCTTCCTGGACACCCTTTTCTACACCTGGCTGTAAACGATTGAAGTATTCTGCGCCGGGTTCGGATATAGCGAATCTACACGGATGGAATTATAGATATTTCGTTTATTCCATTTTCGGAGGCCACATGTATCGGGGTTCATTCGTGAGGCTGGTCGCTTGCTGTGCTTTTGCCCTGACATCGCTGCCGCTGAGCGCGGCAGCGGGAGGCTCGGAGTACCCGTCGGACGGGACCAGAGGGCTCGGCAGGGGAGGCGCGAGCATGACCCGGGCAGATAATCCCAAAATCATGGTGCGTAACCCCGCGCTACTGGCCGACCTTTGGGGCTCCATGCTCT
This sequence comes from uncultured Sandaracinaceae bacterium, assembly GCA_964450715.1. Lineage (GTDB taxonomy): Bacteria > Myxococcota_A > Polyangia > Polyangiales > JAFGIB01 > CAYVFC01. Next base: position 55,329 of record CAYVFC010000041.1, read on the forward strand.
ATATGAACGTCAACGTCGGCTTTCCAGAAGCCTGCTCCCAACCCTCGGGAGGCTACGGCTGGGGCGAGCTGGGCACCGAGGTCCTCCAGCTGGACCCGAACGGCGAACCGGTAAAAGTCACCGCCGAAGAAGGCGCGGTAGGAGGCAGCGATCCGGACAACCTCCAGCCCGTAATGGGTTACGAGTACGAGCCCTATCCCGAGGTGTGCTACGAGAGCGGCACCACCATCGCGCCGAGCGTAGCCCTGACCGGCAAGTTCGGCGACAAGCTGGGCCTGGGCATCGGTTTCATGCCCCCGGAAATCGCCATGGACACCCAGTACGGCAATAACGACGGCACGGTGGACACCCCGAACGGGCTGCGACCCAACCCCATGCGCTACATGGACACCGGCCGCGCACCCTCGTACTTCGGCCTGCTGGGAGCGTTCGGTTATCGAATCGTGCCCTGGTTGCGCGTGGGAGCCGGCTTTCGCTGGAGCATGGTGCACGCGGACGTCACCGCCTGGAACAAGTACGGCACCCCAGACCTGAGCCCTGCCAATGACCTGCGCATCCACTACTACGGCACGGACATGTTCGTTCCGGGCTTCACCGCCTCGGTGCACGCCGTGCCCATCGATGCCCTGGATATCGCGGTCGGTTTCAGGTGGGAAGACCGCCCGACCTTCAACGACGCCAAGCTGGACATCGAGGTGAACCCCTGGGGAACGGGCGAAACTTATTATTTCCGCGAGAGCCCGGGGGATGCCATCGAGACCTACGCCGTCGATCCCGCCTACATGAACTACAACGTCCCGGGCAAGGTCGTCTCCCCGCCCGTATCCGTCCCCCAGCTGAGCCTCGGCATTCGCTTCGCGGATCGGATCGTGCCGCGGCCGGAGAACTACGCCGGATTCAGCGGGGGCACCGACCCGGTACGGGATTCCATGTCGGAGGAGCGCTGGGATATCGAGTTCAATTTCATCTACTACTTCAACAGCACCTTCGACGAGCTGAACTTCGAGTTCGTTCCCTCGGAGCGCATCACCCGCGTGTCGACCGACGAGGCCGGGGCTGTGAGCACCATCAGCGGACCGCCCGGGGTCTGCCCGGACAACGACGGCGACGGCAGCCCGGACAGCGATCCGAGCGGCAACTGCCTGGTCAACTACGTCATGCCCGCCAAGTTCGGCGGCAACGATCAGATCTCCATGCGCCTGGGTGGGGACTACAACATCATCCCCGACGTGTTCGCGGTCAGGGCCGGCGTCTCCTACGAGGGGCGCGGCGCGGATCCCGACTACACCCGTCCCCCCTACGGGCTTCCCTTCGAGCGGCTGGGGCTACATACCGGGTTCACCTGGCGGCTGGACGGCCGTACCGATCTGACCTTTGCCTTTGCCCACTTCTTCCAGGAGACCATCGAGCTGGCGCTCAACACGGACCCGGAAGCCTCCGGCATGGACCTTTATCTCCGGCGAGCCCGCACGTTCAATCCGGACGCCCGACCGGGCGGGTACTCCGCTGACCCGGCCATCGCCGAGCAGCAGGCCAAGGAGGTCTATCACGTCATCGACGAGGCGGATGCCGATGGCGTGGGCCGGCAGCGGACCGGCGACAACACCTATTACGTCAACGCCGGCACTCACGCCTTCTCGCTCAACGTGATCGGCGCCAGCATCGCGCGGCACTTCTGAACGGCCGCGGCCTGCTCGAACGCGTGTCTTCGAATCCCGCCTTGACCTACACGTTGTAGATCAGGTCTTTTCGATTGAGCAGGGTGGCGACCTTCTTGACCAGATCCATGGTCTTGAAGGGCTTGACCAGGTAGTGACGCGCCCCCTTGTTGATGCCGGTGATCACGTCCTTGGGCGTTCCCTTGGCGGTCAGCATAATGATCGGGATGTGCTTGAATTTCGAGTTACCCTGTAGCTTCTCGACCAGCTCCAGCCCGTCCATCCTCGGCATCATCAGGTCGGTGATGATGATGTCGGGCATGACTCCCTCCAGCAGGAAATCGAGCGCTTCCTGGCCATCGGTGGCGCAGGTGACCTCCCCTATCTTGGACATGAGCTTGTCGAGCATGCGCAGCAAGGCCAGATCATCGTCCACCACGAGGATCTTCGGCTGCCTGATCGGTCCTGTTCCGGCTATGATGGCCACGTCGTATTCCCTTCCGGGGCCGCACCGTTCGCTCGAGGGCCTTTCTTAGGAGGCACCGCAAAATAAACGATACGAGACCGGGCGCGTCGGCGGAGCGCA
>CAYVFC010000042.1:0-43875 GCA_964450715.1 uncultured Sandaracinaceae bacterium
GGGCTCTGGGTCAGGATTTCCACCTCCGATCTAGCGGCCATGCCGCTCGCACCTCTCCCCTCTCCCCGAAGGGAAGAGGGGTCGGAAGTGAGAGCCGCAGGCTTCGCGTGCGGAGAAGACGTGGCGACTATGCGAACCTAGGGTCAACAGCTGGATTCAATACGACAATCATCTATTCCGGAAGACAACGAGAATTTACTTACCATCACGCCGGTGTCCTGATTTCGAGAAAAAAGACATTTAAGCGAGGGGACCGCACGAACGCACCGTCCCCTGGTCGGGTTTTCATGCGGCGGGAGGCTGAAGTAACATCGTGCGCGTCCTGGCCTCGACCGCGTCGAAACCCACGCTGAGCTCGACCGGAAGCGGCTCGCGTTCCCAGTGGCCATCGACGCGTATGTCGAGCGCAGCCAGATCGAGATCGATTCGCAACAGCTCGCTGGCGCCGGCGGCCAGCACACAGGGCGCGAAGCCCACTAGCCTGCGCGCCGGTCGCTGATAACGCGACCCGGGCACGCCGGCATAGACCTGAACCACCGCCTTGCCCGGTCGCCTTCCGCTGTTGCGAACCTGCACCTCGACGCGGCCGTCGGCGATTCGCGGCGCGTCGAGCGCAAAACGCGTAAAGCCCAGGCCGTGGCCAAAGGGCAGCTGGGGAGCCGTTTCTTGCGCGTCGAGCCACCACTGGCCGTGCACAAGGCCGTACTCGGCGCGGGTCGCGTCCAGGTCGAAGTCGACCAGGTACGCCTCGTCAACCGGTATTGCGAAGGGTAGACGGCCGCCCGGCTCGGCCTTACCCAGCAGAACGTCGGCTAGCGCATGCCCCCCCTCCATTCCCGGGTACCAGAGCATGAGGGCGGCGGATACGTCCTTTAACCAGGGCATCACCACCGCGCTTCCGGCCATCACCGCCACCACCACCCGCGGATGACGGGCGGCCGCGGCGCGGATCAGCTCCTCGTCGGCCGCGCGCAGCCGTAGTGAGGCGCGGTCACCGCCCTTCTCGAAGCGCTTCTTCTCGCCCGAGTCGTCGCTACTCGGTTGCGGGCTCTGATAGCCGGACGGAAAGCCGGTGGCCGGGTGATCCGAGGGAGGGTACAGGTGCAGGAGCTGTTCCGTGGACTTCTCGTCGAGGAACTCGCCCTCGTCGTACTTGGTGTAGCCCACCACCAGGAGCACGGCGTCCGCTCCCTGAACGATGTCCGTATCGGACTCGGAAAAAGCGACCTCGGTACGGGGAAGCGCTGCGCGCAACCCGGCCAGGGGCGTGACCACCTCGGGCTGCCTGACGTTGCTGCTGCCGCCGTCGCCCAGGTTCGGAAGATCGGCCAGGCGGCCCAGGACCGCCAGCTTGTCGATGCTTTCGCCTTGCAGCGGAAGCAGGTCTTCCTGGTTGCGCATCAGCACCATCGAGGCAGAGGCGACCTCGCGGGCGAGCGCGCGATGCTCGGCGCAGGCGATGACCTCGGGCGGCGGCGCCTGCTCGAAGACGCTCGCAAAGCGGAGAAAGGTCGCCACGGTCTCGGCCACGCGCCCGTCGACCTCCCGCCCGGGCAGCTCTCCCCTGGCCAGGGCCTCGCCCAGCACCAGCGCGCGCTGTTGACGGAACGGCATCTCCACGTTGCAACCGGCCAGGACCGACTTGACCGGATCGCGCAGGCCGTAGATGAAATCCGTGATCACGAAGCCCCGCCAACCCCACTCGGTCCGCAGAATGTCGGTGAGCAGGGCGCGGTTTTCGCCGCACCATTCGCCGTTGAGCGAGTTGTAGGCGCTCATCACGCTGGCCACCCCGGCGGCGGCTACGCGCTTGAAGTGGGGCAGGTAGACCTCGTGTAGCGCGCGCTCGTCGGCGACCACGTCCACCTTGAAGCGCGAGTTCTCCATGGAATTGCAGGCGAAGTGCTTCATGCAGGCCATCACGTGCTGCTGTAGCCCCTCGGTGCTGGCAGCGGCCATCTCCCCCACGTGGTGCGGGTCCTCTCCATAGGTCTCCTGGGCCCTGCCCCAGGCCGGGTGCCTGAGCAGGTTCATGCAAACCGCGCCCGTGTAGGTGGCGCCGCTGGCCCGCAGTTCTGCGCCCATGGCCTGGCCCACCCTGCGCTCGAGCGTGGGATCGAAGCTGGCTCCGCGGGCCATGGAGACCGGAAAGGCGGTACTGGGCCCGATCACGCACCCGCGCGGGCCGTCGGCAAAGTCGAGCCCGGGTATGCCCAGCCGCTCGACCCTGGCGGCCGGCCAGGGTCGCTCCCAGTAGGCGCCCGCGGCCATTTCCATGAGACCCGGCCAGAAGGACGTGTCGCCGTCCAGACACCCGAGCTTTTCCTCCTGGTCCATCTGGGCGACCAAGAGCCTGGCCTGCTCGTCGGGGTCCGCTCCTTCGTTAACCTTTTTAATAGCGCGCCCGAAGGCGGTTTCCCCGGGCACCCGGCCCTTCTGATCGTTTTTCATTCCTGGCTGCTCCGCTAGCGAAGGGTGGTGATCCTGGCGAGCCTGTGCTCTAACAACTCCTGTTGGCCCGAGCGAGGCCGGGGTCGAAGGTCGCGCTCGATAGCGTAGTCCGCGACGCTGGCCAGGTCCCGTGTGCCGTCCAGGATCCCGCGCCCCAACTCCGCGTCCCAGCCCGCGTAGCGTTCCCGCAGTACGCCCTCGATGAGCCCCGACTGCACCAGGCGCTCGGCGTTCAGCAAGCCGAGCGCCAGGGTGTCGAGCCCGGCCACGTGGGCCACCAGCAGGTCCAGGGGGTCGATGCTCTGGCGGCGCAGCTTGGCGTCGAAGTTGAACCCGCCGTTGCCGAGCCCGCCGGCTCGAACGATGGTGTACATGGCGAGCGTCATCTCCTCGACGCTCTGGGGGAACTGGTCGGTGTCCCAGCCCAGCCGGGAGTCGCCCCGGTTGGCGTCGATGCTGCCCAGCAGCCCGCAGGCGGCGGCGTACTCGAGCTCGTGCTGGAAGTCGTGCCCGGCCAGGGTGGCGTGGTTGACCTCGATGTTGACCTTGATCTCTTTATCCAGACCGTAGCGCTGCAGAAAGGCGTAGACGCAGGCGGTGTCGAAATCGTACTGGTGCTTGGTCGGTTCCATGGGCTTGGGCTCGATGAGCAGGGTGCCCTTGAAGCCGATGCGGTGCTTGTGCTCGACCACCATGGCCATGAAGCGCCCGAGCTGCTCGAGCTCCCGTCGCATGTCGGTGTTGAGCAGGGTATCGTAGCCCTCGCGCCCGCCCCACATGACGTAGTTGGCGCCGCCCAGCTGGTGGGTGACCTCGAGCGCGCGCCTGACCTGGAAGGCGGCGCAGGCGAACACCTCGGGATCCGGGTTGGTGGCGGCGCCCGCGGCATAGCGCGGATGGGAAAAGAGGTTGGCGGTACCCCAGAGCAGGCCCACGCCCGTGCGCTGCATGGCCGCGCTTGCCAGCTCGGCCATCCGGGAAAACCGGGCGTCGCTCTCGCGCAGATCCCCTGCCTCGGGCGCCAGGTCGCGATCGTGAAAGGTGAAGAAGGGCACGCCCAGCTTTTCGAACAGCTCGAAGCCCACCTCGAGCTTCTGCCTCGCCTGCTGCATCGGGTCGCCGCCCGGCGCGTGCCAGGGGCGTCCCAGGGTCGCATTGCCGAAGGTGTCGCTGCCATCCCAGCAGAGCGTGTGCCAGTAACAGACAGCCGGGCGCAGCCACCCGGCCATCGTCTTGCCCAGAACCTTCCGGTCCGGTTCGTAGTGGCGGAAGGCGAGCGGATCGTCGCTCTCGGGTCCGCCAAAGACGACGCGCTCGGTCCGGGGAAAAAACGGTGTGCTCATCGATTGCCTCCGTCCCGCAGCCGCGGGAAAACGTCCTCGAGTCTGGAATAGAGCGTACGAAAGACGGGCAGCCGGGCCTGGCTGCGCTCGGCAAGCGCCGGGTCGGGTGCGATTTCCGCGCGCACCGCCCCCTGCGTACAGACGCTATCCGGCGCTTCTCCGGTGGCCGCCATCCGCCCCAGCCGGGCCGCGCCAAAGGCGGCCCCCAGTTCGGCGCCCTGGCGGAAGACGAGGGTTCGACCGAGGGTACTGGCCAGAAGCCGCCCCCAGAGCTGGCTGCGAGCGCCTCCGCCGATGACCGACAGGTCGCTCGGGTCGGCGCCCGCCTCGAGCAGGCTCTGCTGGGCGTCGGCAAAGGCAAAGGCCACGCCCTCGAGCACCGCCAGGGTCATCTGCCCTCGGGTGGTGTAGTGCCCCAGACCGAAGAAAAGGCCGCGCGCCTGCGAGTCGTTGTGCGGGGTGCGCTCGCCGGAGAGGTAGGGAAGAAAGAACACCTCGCCCGGGCGCTCCCCGGCAGCTTCGGCCAGCAGCGTGGCCTCGTCTACGCCGTGTATCCCGGAAAGCCAGCTCAGGCAGCTGGCCGCGCTCAGCAGCACGCCCATCTGGTGCCAGCGGTCGGGCAAGGCGTGGCAGAAAGTGTGGACGCCGCCCCGGGGATTGGCGGCGTAGCGCTCGGCCGCGGTGAAGTACACGCCCGAGGTTCCGAGCGAGAGCAGCGCCTGCCCCGCTTCCCGGACGCCCATGCCCACCGCGCCGGCGGCGTTGTCGCCGCCGCCGCCCGCCACCACCACCTCGCGCGACAGCCCGAAGCGCTCCGCCACCGCCGGCCGCAGCCGACCGGTGGGCTGATTGCCCTCGTACAGCCGCGGCATGGCCGACGCGGGAAGCTCGCAGGCCTCGAGCATCCGCTCGGACCAGCGGCGCTCGGCCACGTGTAGCCACAGGGTGCCGGCCGCGTCGCTCATGTCGCTGGCGTGCTCGCCTGATAACTGCAGGCGAACGTAGTCTTTCGGAAGCAATACCCTGGCCACCCGGGCGCGTACTTCGGGCTCGTGCGCCGCCACCCAGAGCAGCTTGGGCGCGGTAAAGCCCGGCATGGCCCGGTTGCCGCAGATGGCCTCGAGCTCGGGCAGGCGCCGGGTGAGCTCCTGGCACTGCGGGGCGCTGCGCCCGTCGTTCCAGAGGATGGCCGGTCGCAACACCTCGTCGTCGGCGCCCAGCAGGGTCGCCCCGTGCATCTGACCCGACAGCCCGATCCCCTGCACGCGCGCCATGGCCCCGGGCTGCTCCGCGTGCAGCCTCTCGAGCACCTGGCAGCAGCCATCCCACCACTGTTGCGGGTCCTGTTCCGACCAGAGGGGTTGGGGTCGCGAGACCGTGAGCGGCGCGGACGCGTCCGCGAGAACGCCGTCGTCGCCATCGACCAGCAAGGCCTTGACGGAGGAGGTACCGATGTCGATGCCGATGAACACGATGCTTCGCTTTCTCTTGCCCCGGATCCCCAATTTAGTTAGTATTACTAACAAATGTCAAGCCCCTCCCACCGTGCCCCGCTCGAAAGCGCCCCGTTCGGCACCACGGCCGGCGGGGAGCCGGTGCAGCTCTTTACCCTGCGCACGGCCGAAAGCAGCGTTCAGGTGAGCGAGTACGGCGCGTCCGTCGTCTCTTTGCGGGTGCCCGACCGCGACGGTCAACAGGGGCCGGTCGTGCTCGGCTTTCCCAGCCTTTCCGGGTATGTGGCCGATCATCCCTCCATCGGTTGCATGGTGGGCCGCTACGCCAACCGGATCGCCAACGCCCGCTTCGGGCTCGACGGGCGTACCTTTGATCTGCCGGCCAACGACGGCGTGCATCACCTGCACGGGGGCCCGGCCGGGTTCGGCCGGCGCGTGTTCAGCGGGGAGGCGAGCCTGGATTCCGGCATCCCGGCGGTACGGCTGACCTTGGTGAGCCCGGCCGGCGACCAGGGCTATCCGGGCCGGCTGGAGGTAGAGGTGCTTTTCCGGCTGGTGCAGGATGGCTTTGCCACCACGCTCGAGATCGACTCCCGGGCCACGAGCGACGCGCCGACCGTGGTGAGCCTGGCGCACCACGGTTACTTCAACCTCGAAGACGGAGGCAAGAGCAGCGTGAGTGATCACATGCTCACCGTTCACGCCGACCATGCCCTGCCCCTCGAGGCCGACGGTATACCGAGCGGGGCACCCGTTGCGGTCGAGGGCACCTCGCTCGACTTCCGCAACCCGGCACATCTCGGCCCGCGCATGGCCGAGCGGGGCGGCTTTGACGACTGCTTTATGCTGGGACCGGTCGAGCCGAAGGCCGCTTCTACACGGCAACCGCGCCTGGCAGCGGCGGCGTACGAACCGCATCGAGGCCGCACCCTGGAGGTGCTCACCGACCAGCCGGCGCTTCAGCTATATACGGCAAACAGCCTGGACGGCTCCCTCGTGGGCCACGATGGCGTGCGGTACCAACGCCACGCCGGCCTCTGCCTGGAAACCCAGCACCCGCCCGACGCGCCCAACCGTCCCGACCTGCCCAGCGCGCGCCTGGACCCGGGCCAGACCTATTGCGCGAGCGTGCGCTACCGATTTGGCGTCCATGACTGAACCATCCACCAAACGCGACCCCGTACCCGCCAGCCTGTCCGCAGTGCGCCGGCACAACCTGACGCTGGTGCTGCGGGCGCTGCGCGCGCGCGGTCCGATGTCGCGCGCGGCCCTGGCGGTTCATACCGGGCTGACCAAGGTCACCCTATCCAGCCTCGCCGGCGAGCTGCTGGAGCGCGGCCTGCTGCGCGAGCAGCGGCTGCAGCGGGGCTCGGGGCAGGCCGGCCGGCCCTCCCGGCCCCTGGCGCTGGACCCCGATGGAGCGGCAGGCCTGGGGCTGTGGGTCGACGTCGACTGCCTGGGCGTGTGTTTGACTGATCTAAGCGGCCGGGCCCGCTTCTCGCGCGCGGTCCGGCGCGACAACCGGCGTGCTCGACCCGTTACCGTTCTGCGACACCTGCTGCGTCTGGCGGCCGAAGCGGTTCGATCCGCCGAGCGGTCGGGCGTGCGGACGGTAGCGGCGACGCTGGCCGTACCCGGCCTGGTCGACGCCGGCCGCGGCCACCTGTACCTGGCGCCCAACCTGCACTGGTCGGACATCCCGCTAGCCGAGCAGCTGACGCCGATGCTGCGCGATCTACTGCCCGGTATCCCCCGACCAGGGCTCGCCAACGAGGCCAACGCCGCTGCCATTGCCGAGCATGCAGCGCGCACCGGCGTGACGGGCCAGGGCGAGGCGTCCGGCGACTTCCTCTTCGTCACCCTGGCGGTCGGCGTGGGGGCCGGGGTCGTCCAGAACGGTGCCCTGTTCCGCGGCGCGCGCGGCTTCGGGGGCGAGCTGGGGCACGCGGTCGTTCAGCCCGATGGTCCGCGCTGCGCTTGCGGCAACCGCGGCTGCCTGGAAGCGCTGGTCGGGCGTGACGCGCTCATGGCCCGTGCGCGCAGCCGACTTCGCGCGGCCCTTCCGGACAGCTCCGATCCGGACGCGGTGCTCGACGCCCTGCACGCACTGGCCAGGGACAGGGATCCGGCTGCCCGCGAGGTCCTCGACGAGACCGCCCGGTGGCTCGCGGTCGCCCTGGCGAACTACGCCAACCTGCTCGATCCCGAGGCGATCATCCTGGGCGGCTATGCCGCGCGTTTCGCCGACCTGTTGATCCCGCCGATCCGCCGTTACCTCAACCGGAGCCTGCTGTCGGCGCGCTGGGCGCCGTGCGAGATCCTCGCGGCAAAAACCGGTGCCGAGGCGCCGCTGCTGGGCGCCGGGCTGCTGGCGCTCGAACACGCCTTCGACAATCCCGGTTCTCTGGGTATACGGTAGTAATATGGCCAACCGGTAGCGGAGGTTGCGTCCGCATGACGCCAACCGTCGTCCCCCGGTCTGCCAGCACCTCAAACGAAACGCGGGCGGGCGAAGTCGCCTGCAAATCGCTATCGCTCTCGCTTTCGGTTTCCGGTCGACTGCGTTCCGATACCGAAGCGCGTGATGATGAATGAGACGGTGACGTATGACGGGGGAACGTTCGCGTATACCGAAGCGCGTGATGATGAATGAGACGGTGACGTATGACGGGGGAACGTTCGCGTATTTCGATCCGGGAAAGAACGAGCTAGCCTGTATAAAGAAGAAAAAAGGCCGGTCTAGGACCAGCGGTTGTCCGGAAAAGAACCGCTGCCTGAAAATAGAAGCCGCCTCCGGCTACTAAACTTCCGTCATGTGTGGCGTATCCAAGACTCGAGATGCCTGTGCAAGAGGCAGCGTGCGAACGTGACGAGGGCGGATGGTACTACGACGATGCGGGCGCGCCCTCCCGGGTCCTTCTCTGCGCCGCCTCCTGCGAGGTGGTGAGCGAACCGGGCGGAACCTTCGAGCTGGCGCTCGGCTGCGAGACCCAGCGGCTGGAAGACGTGGAGTGATGCATCGCGGGACCGTTTTCCGGCGAAAGGGAGGACCGCACCATCGGGCTTGATACCGCAGGACGCGTTTCCACGGAGGAGAGAAACCCATGAAGATGTTTGCTACAAAACCGATCGCCTGGATGGCCTTGTTCTCCCTTCTGGCGCTGGCGGTGATTGCGTGCTCTGCCGGCGGCGGTCCCGGGCAGGGCGATGGGGGCGGCGGGACCGATGACGGCTCGGCGCCCGATGCGGACGGCGGCCCGGGGCCGGATGGCGGGAGCGGTGGAAGCGGTAGCCCCGATGGCGGCAAGGAAACCATGGATGCCGGGCCCGGCCAGGACGGCGGCGAGAACGCAGCGGACGGCGGTGCGAACGAACCGGTGTATCCTCTCGCGCCGGGCATGGGACCGGAAACGGCAGACGATTGCCCGACGCTGGAGTCGCGCGATGGAAGCGCGACCACCCAGGTCATCGAGTCGGGCCAGGAGTGCTTCTATGACGTGGTGGAGGAGACGACCCTTCCCGCCGCCACGGCCGAGTATATCGTGGAGTCGGTGGACGACACCGCCTATGTCCACCTGCGCGTCACCTTCGATCCCGCCTTCGTGGACAATACTTACGGCGTGAATTCGGTGGGCTGGGCAAACCGCAAGGACGGCATCCACAAGTTCAAGGACCTGGTGGGAAGCGATCACGTGGAGCTGATATTGACCAACGGCAGCGGAGATACGGCCATGCACTTCAAGGTCGATTACATATCGGAGGACGCTTCGCTTCCGTCGGGCTACGGCACGCTGGGGGTCACGGGCGGCGACGGCGAGATGATCATTGGAGACGCTGCCGACGTGCTGGAGGTGGCCACCTCCTTTGATCGCAACCTGAACGGTTGCGGATACAGCAGCTACACCACTGACTCGCCGGCTACCGACGCGAGCTACACGCCCAACGCGGATACGCCTGACTGGGACTACCGCATGGTCTACGAGGTGTGGATAGACGCGGAGGCGTTCGGCGACGCCGGTTTCGGCGGCGTGGCCGTCGAGTACGTTCACGCCTCGCCTTCCAAGTCCTCGGACAACACCATCATCGTGGAGGAGGGGGAGTGTCCACCGGACTGGGATGTGCCGTACTGCGTTCCCAATCTACTCGAAGAGGGGGAAAACTGCGGCGAGACGCCCGATGACGAGGTCTGCCCCGACGGCTACGTGTTTTACGTCATCAGCGAGGGCGAATATTGCCTGCCCCCGCCCGAGGACGGCAAGTGCCCCGAGGGCTACGTGCCCGATATCGCCAGCGAGGGAGAGATCTGCCTGCCGGTAGAATAGGGGACGAGGTGTTATGCCGATGAAAGGGTTATCCGGTTTTCGGTTCGTCTCGTGCCTGGGCATGTTGCTGACGGCAAGCTCGATCGGTTGCTCCGCGGAGCAGGACAGCGGTAGGAGTGAACAGGGAATCGGGTCGGCAACGGCCAACGGTTCCGGTGGCACCGGCCCGAGCGCGATAGAGCCGGGCGCAAACGCGACGGGTACCGGCGGTCTCGGTGGCGCGGCAAACACGCCAAACGCGGCGACCGGAGGCACGGGCGGGTCCGATCCCACGCAGCCGCCGGTCCCGCCCATCATCCCCGGCTCTTCGGAGTACTCCCAGGACGACACCGACGCATCCGGCCTGAGCCAGGACGTGGTCGACCGGCTCAAAACGGGAGGGCCGTGCGACTTTCGCATTCTCTATCCGTACGAGGGAACCGTCTTCCCCGGCGGGATTCCCGCCCCGATCGTCCAGTGGGAGGGAGGCGCCGAGGCGGTTTACGTGCGCATGGAGTACGAGAACCTCTCCACCGTCAGCTACGAGTACACGCAAGGACCCTCGGACCCGGGTCGGTTGCAGATCCCGCGAGACGTCTGGGCCAACATCACCGCCCGCAGCCAGGCGGGCACGCATCTGAAAGTGACCCTCGCGATCTCCCGCAACGGGCAGGTGAGCTCCTGCGAGACCCACTGGAAGATCGCGCTGGGCAATCTCAGCGGAGCCCTCTACTACAACACCTACAGCGCGCCCGAGCTTCAGGCCAGGGGCCCCGGGTTCGAGAAGACCGGGGCGGTCATGCAGCTACGGCTGGGCGCCGACGCCGCGACGCCCTTCATCTACAATCCCAGTCCGGGCGTACCGCTACCCACCGGCGACGGCGACAACCCCTGTATTAGTTGCCACAGCATGTCCGCGAGCGGCTCGACCATGGTCGCGACCTGGCACGACTATCTGGTAAAGGACTTCCAGGTCTGGTCGTTTGATCTGCTGGCCGTGCCCAACCCCATCGATGCTCCGGATCAGCACGGGCCCAACCTTTACGGCTGTAACTTCGGAGCCTTGACGCCGGACGGCGACTACATCCTCTGCATGGGAAATCCTGAGCCGGGCTTGCCGCTGGGTCAGGATTTCCCAGGCCACGAGTCCAATTTCCATCTGGTGGAGGGGCCCTCGGTGCCGACGCTGTGGGACACCCGTACCGGGCAGGACGTGGCCGCGCAGGGACTGCCGCCCGACCGCTACCTGTGGATGCCCCAGTTCTCGCCCGACGGCAGCATGGTGGTCTTCAACAACGCCAAGCCCGGCGGGTACGACGGCAGGACCGACAGGCGTACGCTGGCCATCATGGATTTCGATCAATCCACCCTGACCTTTTCCAACCTGCGCGAGATATACGTGGACAATGCGCCGCCACCCTCGCTTCCTTACGAGGGTTACCACTCCGTATTCGGCCTATACAACACGGTCTTTCTGGATACCTGCGCCGAGCCGTGCTACCCGGGCTGGCCCTTTTTCACGCCGGACAACAAGCGCGTCGTCTTCGCGCGCGGTTGCTCCCCGGACTTCGCGCACGCGCCTCCGCGTCTGTTGCCCAAGAAGAGCCTGCTGTACGTGGTCGACCTGGAGCTGGCGGCGGCGACCGGGTACGACCCCGGTCGGCTGGCAGAGTACGTGACAGCGCTGGACGCGGCCAACGGGCGCCGTCCCGACGGCTCCATTTACCTCCCGCGCGCAGACGCGGAGTACCGCTGGGAGTACGTGCCCACGGTCATGCCGGTGGCCGCCGGGGGTTACTTCTGGCTCTTCTGGACCAGCCGCAGAACCTACGGCAACATCATTACCGACGATCCCCTGGCGCCCGCCGATACGGGCATCGGAATCGATCCGGACCAGAAGCGCATCTGGGTCAGCGCCATCGATATCCCCAACCCGACGGAGGAATTCATCGGCCTGCTGGTCGATCCGAGCCACCCGGCCTTCTACCTGCCGGGCCAGGGAGAGTCGGGCAATATCCGGGCCTTTGCCGCGCTCGAACCGTGCAAGCCGGTGAGCGGACCCTGCCGGACCGGGCTCGACTGCTGTACGGGCTTCTGCGAGATCGAGCCCGGGGCGAGCGAGGGCGCGTGCGTGGACGAGCCCGAGCGCTGCGCCCGGGAGGGCGAGGCTTGCGAGAGCAACGACGACTGCTGCTCGCCAGAGGAAGCCGACGGCAAGTCGCTGTACTGCATCGCAGGCTACTGCAGTCAGATCCTCCTCGAATAGGAGCGGAAGAGCGGACGGACGCCGCGATAGAACAGCCCGCGGTTGTTGAAGATCGCTTGCGCCCCGGTATCCGCACCGCCGCTGGACCCGATCCCGGCGGTTTTGACACCCGGGAAAACGCTTCGTAAAATCAAAAGGTTGTCGCCTCGCTCCGAAGATGCCCTGATCGGCGTTGGCCGGGGAAGTTAGCCGCGTACGCCGGAAAAAGATTTTCCGCGGCGCGGAAAGCATGACCGGTTTCAGGGGAATGCGCAGGATGGCCGTAGACTCCCATGCCCCCGCAGTTGCCGTCGAGGGCGAGGAGCGATTTGCCGGCCGCTACCGGCTCGAGGGAGACCTGGCCCGGGGCGGGATGGGCGTTGTCTCGAGCGCCCTGGACGAGTCGACCGGCTCGCGTATGGCCATCAAGCGCATGCATGCCGAGATGGCGTCGCAACCGCGGCTGCGAATGCTGTTCGAGCTCGAGTACCGCACGCTGGCCACCATCGAGCACCCCCGCGTCATACGGGTGTTCGACTACGGGGTGGACGGGGAATCGCCGTACTACACCATGGAGCTGCTGGACGGTCAGGACCTGCGCGACATGTCCCCCATGCCCTTTCGCGACGCCTGTCGCTACCTGTGTGACGTCGCCTCGTCGCTGGCGTTGTTGCACACGCGCCGCCTGCTGCACCGGGACCTTTCGCCGCGCAACGTTCGCTGCACCAACGACGGGCACTGCAAGCTGTTCGATTTCGGTACCATGTGCCAGTTCGGGGTGCCTGCAACCGTGGCCGGTACGCCTCCCTTCGTGCCGCCGGAGGCCTTGCGGGGAAGCTCGCTCGACCACCGTGCCGATATCTATTCGCTGGGCGCTCTGGCCTACTACCTACTCATCAGACGCTACGCCTACCGGGCGCGGGACCTGCAGTCGCTGCCCGAGGCGTGGCAGACACAGCCGGCCCGGCCTTCGACATTTGCAAAGGATATCCCCGGGGACCTGGATGATCTGGTGGTATCCATGCTGAGCCTGGATCCCCTGGGTCGGCCTTCCAGCGCGGCGGATGTGATCGAACGACTGACTGCCATCGCCGGTCTGGAAACGGTCGATGCCTCGGAGGTCGCGGAAAGCTACCTGCTCAGCTCTCCGCTCAGGGGGCGCGACAGGGAGCTGCTCAGCCTGGAGCAGCGAATCAAGCGCCTCATCAAGGGGCAGGGCGCCACCTTGCTCTTCGAGGGCCACGCGGGCCTGGGAAAGACCAGAATGCTCGACGAGCTCTCCTTGCGGGCGCAGGCCGCGGGCGCGGCAGTGGTTCGCGTGGACACACGCGCCCATCGCGGGCCGGCCGCGGTGCTTGGCTCCCTGGCCCGCGCCCTCCGCATCGCCTTGCCCGACGAGGCGGAGCGGGCACTGGCTCCCCGCCGCCGTAGGCTGGAGACGATTCTCCAGCAGAGCCGGGCCTGGGCCGGGGATGGTTCCGGGGCCACTGACGAGACCGGTGCGGCGGGTGCGGAGGATGGGGCCGGCTCGATGGGCCCGACCGCGCCGTTTACCTTCACCGCCGCCATACGCGCCATCGGCGCATCGCCGGACGAGCCGGGGGTCAAGCGCGAGGCCGGCGAATCGCGCGCCCGCCTGCAGGACGCCATGGCAGGCTGGATACTGGCGGTGAGCGCGAAGCGGCCGTTGGCCATCCTGGTCGATGATCTGCATCGCACCGACGAGCTGTCCGCGGCCTTTCTGGCCGCGATGGCGCGCGAGACACGCGATCGTGCGCTGATGGTCGTCGCCACGCAGCGCACCGGGGAGCCGGTGATCGCCCGCGACGCCCTCGATAGTTTCAGGAACGCGGCGGCCTGCTATCGCCTGTCGCTGCTCGACGCACCGGACACCGAGCAACTGGTCGCGTCCCTCTTCGGCCGTGTGCCCAATTGCAGCCTGGTCGCCGACTTTCTGCATCGAAAGAGCGGCGGCAATCCGGGGTTTTGCACCGAGCTCGCGCGACAGATGGTCAATCGCCGCCTGGTTCGATACGAGGCCGGGATGTGGGTCCTTCCCGACCAGCTGGACGAGGGACTCTTGCCGGAAAGCTTTGCCGACGCCTTCCGGATGCGGCTGGAAGCGCTGGACGAGGACGCGAAGGCCCTGGCCGCCGCCTTCAGCATTCGCCGCGGGGTCATGCCGCTCGAGCTGTGCGCGTCGTTCGCCGGGCTGGACGACAACCGGCTGTTCGCCGCGCTGCACCGGCTCGTGCAGGAAGGTATGATTGTCGTATCGGGCGGCGGCTACGGGTTCGCCAACGACAGTATGCGCGAGACGGTACGCTCAGCCATCGAGCCGGGGCTCGGGCAACAGCTGCATCTGCGTCTTGCCGAGGCCCTGCTGCTAATCGCCGGTGATAACGCGGAGACTATCCTGGAGGCCGGATTCCATCTGCTCAGCGGAGGGGACGCGATGCGGGGAGCCGAGCTGATGGCCAGGGTCGCGCCGAGGATGGCGAGAGAGGGCATCGCCATTGACATGGCCATTCCCGGCCTGGAAAGGGCTCTCGAGGTATACGAGCAAGGCGGACGCAGCCCGGCCGAATGCCTCCGTCTACGAAATGCTCTGGTACGGGTCTCCTACGTTTTCGACTACCGGCTGGCCGATCGGTACGGCGAGAAGGCGCTGGAACAACTGCTTTACTACACCGGCCTGGATACGGCGGATAGACTTCGACCCTTTCTCGGCGCGCTCCTTTCCTTTCTGGTCGGACTCTGCTGGGCGGCGTTGCGGCGGCTGTTGACAGTGCAACAGAAGCGCGGTCCCGAGATCGTGAGGGCCCTTGTCTATTTCTGCGGCACCGCGATATCGATGATGGGGATCCGTGCAACGTCGCTGGACGCGTCCGGCTGCCGGGAGGTGATGAAACACGTTGAAAAGTTCGCCGGCGCCGTCGGGCGGCAGGGAATACGGGCCGTATACCTGATATGCCGCGCGTTGCTGATGATTAGCGAGGGCCGCGAGGGCGAGCTGCGCCGGGCCGGTGAAAAGGCGCTGGCCCTGCTCGAGCGCCCCGATCTGTTCGGTCTGGCGGAGTCGGACCACAAGGACCTCAAGATCGGCGCGATGCTGGTGGCCGCGGCTAACGAGAGTTTTCGCAAGGGCTCGCGTGCGCTGGAACTGGCCGATGCCATGGAGGCCATGGGCACCAAGGTGGGTCGTGCGGCAGCGCTGCGCATACGCATGATGCACCACCTGCTGCGGGGCGACGGGGAACATACCGAGAAGTACCGCGCGCTGCTCGAGACTCACGCCATCCAGGGTGGGACCATCTGGCAGGTACAGTGGTTCGCGCTTCCGATCGAGGCGATGGCGGCGGTACGCGCTTCGGATCTGGTCACGCTCAAGCGGGTGCTGCGCGAGGTGGATCTGCTGGCCGAGGTCAGGCCGTCGCTGAAAATAAACCGCGAGATGATGCTGCTCGGATACCACCTACGCCGTAACGATCTGGAGGAGACCTGCGAGCGCGGAGAGGGCTTCATTGCCGCGTACCCCCCCCGTAGCACTACCGCCTGGTCCCAGGGATACGCCGCCCTGGTTCTAGCCCATTTTTTGCGAGGAGATTACCGTAGAGCCGCCGAGGTCTGCCGGATCGCGCTTTCTGCGCTCATGGCAAACGAAAGGGAGTACATATGGATGTACGGTTTGTTGGAGTTCCTTCTGGCCCTTAACGAGGGAGTGCTGGCTTTCTTGGAGGGAGATTCCGAAGGGGTCGAAAAGGCAAGGCGGACGATGGACCGGCTGACGCAGGAGCGCGAGGCCGAGAACAGTCCCCTGCTGATGTTCGAGGCCCACGAGATGCGCCTGCGCTTCGCCGAGGTGCTGGGGGAGAAAGAGGCGTATCGAAATAGCCTCGAACGGATGTATTGGTGGGCCAAGCAGGCCGGCAACCCGGCCATGCTGGCCCATTGCGAGCGTATCGCGGAACACGGGATGCGCGCGGGGGTGCCGTCAGTCGTCCCACTGCCCATCGACGAGGAGCCGAGCAGCGACGACGACAGCGTGACCGCGGTTCGCAAGGAGAAGGCCTTCTTGGCCCTGGACGAGGTGTTCGCGAAATGCCAGGGGCGTGATGAGCGAGCGCGGCAGGCGTTGCGCCTGATAGCGCAGCGTACGCAGAGCAGCACCGCCTACCTCTTTTTGCGCCGGGAGCAGGGCGTGGTCCTGGCCGGGGCATTGTCGGTACAGGAGCCGCCCGATACGCTGGTGAATGCGGTGCTGCAACTGGTCGATGACAGCGTCTCTACCGCGGCTTCTTTTGTCGATCTGACCGAAGAGACGTTGTCGTTGACCGGTTTGGATGAAAACCTGTCCCCCTACCGTATCCGCTTGCTGCCTGTACGCATGGGCGAGAGCGATGTCCTGATCGGCGCGGTCGCTTTTTCCGGCGACCCCGTCCGTCCGACCGATATCAGCCTTGCCTATCTGCGAGCCATCGCGAGCCGGCTGTTCGAGAACGGGGACGCCTGCGTTCGAGCGAATGCGGGGTAACGAGGCAACCAAGGTTCGCGGGGATACACCGCGCGAGCCTTGCCATCTTCTACCCCGAAATATGGTATTTCCTCAGCGGAAAAACGGTTTCCCAGAAGTGACTATTTTAAGCAAGTCCCCTTTCCCTCGGACCCCCCCGCGCCAGAGCCATGACCTACGTTTTCGGTGACTTCAGGTTGGACCCTCTGCGCGAAGAACGGCTAGTCGATTTCTACGACTATCTATATTCGCTCGATTACTTAAGACCACAGTTTGCTCTGAGATGGGCAGACAAGGACTTAAGCCAGCTATCTCCGGGCGAACGAGGATCGCTGTTACTCGTGTTCTACCTTCTGTTGGATAACACGGATATTCCCTTGGTAATTGACCAACCCGAAGGCAACCTAGACAATCAAACGGTTTTCGACATTCTCGTTCCGTGCATCAAGCGCGCCCGCGGCCGGAGGCAGGTTGTGATCGTAACTCACAACCCTAATATAGCGGTGGTCGCGGATGCTGACCAGGTGGTCTACGCCTCGCTGGGTAAGAAGGACGGGAACCGGGGTAAACAGCCAGCCACCGGGTCAAGACCTCCCGCGTCGTCCTTCCAGCCAGAGTGAAAAGCGTCCGCGGATTTGCCAGAGGGCGGGGTTAATGTTGCATATTAACTACGCCACCTGGAGGCCTCCTGTGCTTGTCAGGGGCGCGTGAGACCGGATTGACGCCCGTGGATAAGAAGGAAACGCTCATCTGGTGCCCGCCCACCTGGCCGCAAGCACGGCTGCCATACAGATCATGCCGGCGGCTATAGAGACGGTATCGGCATTGGTCGCCATCCTGTCTCCCGGGATTGGGTTTGTAGAGCGGCGATGATAGCATGGCGGACGGGCCCGGCCGCAGATTGAGGCTTCTCAGGACAAAGGCGCACCCGGCCTACGTTATTGCGTTTTCGAGTGGTCTCGTTAGCGCGTGACAGGTACGGTAGGTCTTGACCGCGAGGCTGCCTACGCTACCTGTTCGACGTCCGGACTCCACATTCGAACGGTACCTGGCTAGCCGGCCACAGTCCCCCTTCGGAGGATCTAGTCGCAGACCAAGGCGACGCCGATGTTCTCGTTGGCGTCCATCGTTCCCGAAAATCCGACCATGGCCCATGAGCCGTTGCACCAGGTCTGGTCGGAGGAGTGCTGGCATCCTGTCCCGCCGACCAGGATCGAGGAATAGCGCGACGGCGCTTCCCCGCAAGACTCGCAGCTGTCGCGCCAACCGACCCAGATCCGGCAGTTCGAGCGGATGTAGTCGCGGATATAGGTGCCGATGTGGGTCCCGCCGATGTAGAGATCGCTGGCGTCCAGGGCGCTGGTGGTCTTGACCCGTCCGGTTCCCCAAGCGGCGAGGTTGAGGTCTTGGTTATCGTCGTTGCCGGTGGCGTAGATCGTGTTATAGCCGAGCCCGATCCCCTGGGTCAGGTCGTCGCGCCTGATCTCTACGCCGTTCGAGCTGGCGCCGATGTCCCCCGAGACGAAGAGCGGCTTTCCGGCGGCAGCAAGCACATTGGACGTCAATCCTGTCTGGACGCGAACCTCCGCGCTGCCCGTCGCCCCCACCTTCTGCTCGAGCCAGGCCTTGATCTGGGCGAAGTTGTGGTTGACCTCGTTCGCCTTCGCCGGCGTGTTGGCGTCGAAGCAGTAGAGGTCGCCTCCCGGGCAGGTCAGCGCGACGGACGGGGCCGCCACCGCCACCGCTGTCCCGAGCAGCAGCACTACCGTCGCCGCGCCCACCGCGCGGGCGACGAGGCGGCGCCGGTCGCGGCGGGCGCGCGTCGTGCGCGCGAGCTCCCGCTCCAGGGCCGCAACGCGCCGTTCGAGTCGAAGCTGATCTGTCGAGTGATTCATGTCCGATCTCTTTTTTTCTGGACCCCACGCCCAGTGCATCGTCTGGGATATGAGCGTATGGGCGGCATAAAGGGCGACCCGGCGAAACCATTGTACAATCTTCCGAACCGACTGGAAAGACATCATAAGAACGTGGCGTCCGAACCTCAAGCTCGTAGCGTAGTACCAACGCTGAACCTTTCGTTTCTGGCGATTACCGCGATCATGATGACGGCCGGGCTAACAGTAGACGCTTCAGACCAGGTCTGAGAAGTAAAGATTATATCTGCAGCGTCCATTTAGAAATGTCGGAAAGCGCCGGCCAAAGCCGGCATGGTGTTGGGGATGCAAGAGCCCTACAAGAAAGGAGTAGCGATCCATCTTGTTCTCCGAGTCATGCGCCTTCGGCCGCGAGGTTGGGGGCGAAGCGTTGACAGGGGTACGTGCAGGCCGGGTATTCAACCGCGAAACACTATTAATCGCAGAGGCCGACGCGTTTCGACATGCGCGGAAGGCAACATCGTTTCCGGCGTTATCGCGAGTCGAAAGCGGTTCTGCCGCGGTCGTAGACCCCGCGCATGTACGCACGCACCATGCACGGAAGCCGGGAGGCGTCGTGCTCGCCTCGGCAGAGGGTGCCGAGGCCGCAAGGGCAAGCCCGAAGGCGTAATCCCGAGATGAACGAGCACGACGAGTCGAACAGCTCCGTAGTACCTGGGAAGCGGGCGAACAAGGCCGCGCGAGCGGCGGCGGAGTCCGTGGAGGGAAGGAAGCTGGCCAAGGGCAATCCGCGAGGGCAAAACGCGTTCCGGACTCAGCGCCGGAATGACGCGCCAAGTGCGCTTGAGCGGATACGCAAGGCAGCAGCCAGGGACAAGAAGCAACGGTTCACCGCGCTTTTGCACCATATCTACGACGTCGAGCGCCTGCGTGCGGCCTACCGGGCGCTGAATCCGGGGGCGGCAGCAGGAGTCGACGGAGTGGACTGGGAGCAATACGGTCAGCGGCTGGAGGACAACCTCCGACAGCTGAGTGATCGACTCAAGCGTGGAGCGTACCGGGCAAGACCTGCACGACGAGTGCGGATCCCGAAGCCAGACGGACGCGAGCGATTGCTCGGGGTGCCGGCGCTGGAGGACAAGATGGTCCAGCGGGCTACGGCAGAAGTGCTCGAAGCAGTGTACGAGCAGGACTTTCTCGGAGTTGAAACATTAACCCCGCCCTCCGACAACTCCGCCGCCGTCTTTTCACCCTGGCTGTAAGGACGCCGCGGGAGGTCTTGACCCGGGGGCTATCTGTTAACCCCGCTCGACCTTCCCGGCCCGCGTGGTCGGTCTCAGCGCCGAGGACGACCTGGCCGTCCTGAAGATAGACGCGCCAAAGGAGAGGCTCCGCCCTATACCGGTCGGGCGCTCCAAGGACCTGCAGGTCGGGCAGTCGGTGTTCGCCATCGGCAACCCCTTCGGCCTGGACCAGACGCTCTCCAAGGGGGTGATCAGCGGGCTGGGCAGGGAGTTGCCCTCCAAGACCGGGGCCTACCTGGCCGGTTTGATCCAGACCGATGCCGCCATCAACCCGGGTAATTCCGGCGGGCCCCTGCTCGATAGCTCTGGGCGTTTGATCGGGGCAAACGCTGCCATCTTCAGCCCCACCGGGGCCTATGCCGGGATCGGGTTCGCCATCCCCGCGGACACGGTCAACCGGGTGGTCCCGCAGCTGATCAGCCACGGTCGGGTGATCCGCCCCCGCATCGGCATCCGCATCGCCGACGATTCGCTGGCGCGCCGGCTCGGGATCGAGGGGGTGCTGGGCGTGGAGCGCGGTTCCCCGGCCGAGCGTGCGGGCGTCCAGGGAACGCTGCGCGCCCGCGGAGGCACCGTCGTGCTCGGCGACCGCATCGTGGGCATGGACAGCAAGCGCGTCCGCAACAGCGGCGACCTGTTCCGGATGCTGGAGCTTCACCAGCCCGGCGACACGGTGGTGCTCAACCTGGTGCGCGAGGGAGCCAAGGCCGAGGTCAAGGTCACGCTGGCGCCGGGCTCCTAGGGGTCGGAGTTAAGAAGTTAACCTCAATGTAGCAAAAAACGTCGAGCAGAAACGCCCGAGAGTGCGTGAGATGCGCGCGCGCGGAGGTTATTCTGGGCCGCAGCATAGTCCACCCTATGTGAGGTCCAGAAGAACCGAGCACGCGCGCAGATCGCGTGCTCTCGGGCGAGCGCAAGCGGTTTTATGCCGACGTTTGTTTGCAACATTGAGGTTAACTTTTTCCCGCTCGTCACCTGGCGGAAATACTCAAGTAGGTTTCTACCGTTTCGGTCGGATGAAAACGAAAAGTTAACTCCTTGACTCCGACCCCTTTCACTCGCCTTCTACATGCCCGCGTCGCGCATGCCTGCTTCGTAAAGGCCAAGAGCTCGGGTCATCAGGCGAAAGATATGGGTGTTTTCTTCGACGTCGGACAGGTCGACTCCCGCACCCTGGGCGAACACGTCCACGGGCAGCGCCGAATGGCTATCGCCCACCGAACAGGTGGCATCGACCACCGTGCCCTTGCCGGTTTGGCTCCTGTCGATGATGAGGCCGCAGGTTTCGTGGTCCGCCGCGACGATGATCAGCGTTCGGTTCGGGTCCTCTTGCTCGTCGACCCAGTCCAGGACGAGCTCGACGGTTTCATCGAGCTCGGCCACCGCCGACACGAGATACGGCATCAGCGCGTCGGCATGCCGCTTACTGCTGCCCATGACGTGCGATAGCTCGTCGGTGTGCTCGGTCTCGACGACCAGTATGAAGCCGGTGCCACGCCCCTCCAGCTCGTCCAGCGCCCACTGCGTCATCTGCGGCAGCGTCGGATCGCTCTGTGAGCCGTCACGGGCCAGCGGGGGCGTGAGCAGCTTCTGCGTATAGCTCACCAGCGCCCGGTTCAAGAAGACCTCGTCCGTGTTCTCGACCACCACGGGTTCCTCGGTATCGTCGGCATCCACCTCGCCATCATCGGAGGAAGCGTCAAATCCCCCGTTCGTCTCGAGCATGCCGCCGTCCATCTCCAGCAGGCTGCCGTCCGTCTCCAGCACGCTGGCGTCCGTCCCGAGCATGCTGCCGTCCATCTCGAGCCCGCCGCCCTCCATCTCGAGCGTGCCGCCCTCCATCTCGAGCGTGCCGCCCTCCACCACAACCGTGCCCGCATCCGTTTCCACTGCGCCCGAATCCGTCGCGGGCGAGCCCGCTTCCATCGGCGGAGGCTCGCACCCGGCCGGCTCGACACGCGTGCTCGCCTCCACCCCGGGCAGCGGCACGACCGAGCCCTCGAACAGGCCGAGGGTAACCCTGTCGGTCGTATGAGGGAGCGCGTTCATGGAGTCGGCGTCCACGACGATCCGGAACCCGTTGTCCTCCGCGGTCGCAATGCACGCCCTTGACCAGTTGACGCCCCCTCCGAGCATGACATCCGGCCCGCCCGGCATGACCATCTGCTCGATGATCTCACTCGACGAAAACCGCAACGGCGTATGGGCGACGAAAGCGGAGGGCGTCGCGGAGTCGATGGCGTCGGTGGTGACAAGGCCGGTCGCCATGCCCAGGTCCCTGGCGTGGTCGAAAATGGTGCGAAGCTCTCGACCGTCGTGAGTCATGGAAACGGCGTAATTGTTGACCAGTTGCCCGGTGGCGATGGCGCTCGCGCTGGCTGCAGAGTCGGTGACCACGGCATTAAGCGAAGAGGTGATCATCCTGGCGTGCTCGGCGAGCCCCTCGAAGGTCAACTTCGCGGCGCCCTTGCGGTAGATGCGCCCCGCCTCCACGTGGGCCGGTCCCATACCGTCTCCGATGATGAGGATGATGTTGTCCGCCGGGCGTTCGGGATCCGGATCGTCATTGGAACAGGACGCGGTCAGCAGGAGGGCGAGTGCAACGAAAACGAGCATCATGGCGGACGGCCGATTATTCCTATAGTTCAACAGGCGCCGAGGCGCAAAACGCGGCCGGTCGCCTCGTTTGCGCGACCTTCCTCCGGAAAGACGCGGGCGGCTCGCCGACGATCCGCTTGAACGCCGCGGAAAACGAGAAGGCGTTCGCGTAGCCCACCTGCTCGGCGATGATTCCGAGCGGTCTGGCGCTTCCGGTCAGGAGGCGGCACGCCTCCTCCATGCGCAGAGCCTCCACTACCCGGGCCGGGGAGGTACCGTGCCTGCGCCCTACCATGCGGTAGAGGGTGGTGCGGGAGACGCCCAAAGTCGTGGCGAGCTGGCCGGTGTCCCAGGCAAGCCCGGGGCGCTCCCGGACCGCCGCCCAGAGGCTCGCCAGCGCCATCTCGTCGTCCCGGGGCTGCTGCGCTTCCAGGTCCGCCAGCATCCGCTCCACCTGGCGTTTCAGGATCAAGGCGTAAAACCGTAGCGCGTCGGGTTGCATGACCTGCACCCGCTCCTCCTGGTCAGCCGGACCGAGTCGGTCCGCGTATTGCGAGAGCGCGCGCTGCAGAGGGGAGGCGCCGTTCAGCCCGGGAAGTTGCCCGTGGCCGCTAGCCTCGCCCAGCTCCTGCTCCGCCAGCATCCCCTCTACGGGCGCCACCAGGCTTCGCAACCATTGACGCGCTAAGGTGTGAACGCCGCAATCGCGTAGGCGGCGCCAGCGCTCCCTGTCCAGCCGGACCGCCAGGAACTTCCAGCGGCCGCCCGCTGCCGCGTAGCGCCGGGCAATGCCCGCGGGCGCTAGCACGAGATCGCCGCGCTCGAGCGTCATGCTTCGGTCCTGCACCTCGAGGGTCCCGGCCCCCTCCACGGTTCCGAGCACCAGGTGGTCGGCGGCCGGATCCCGCTGTTCAAAACCGGGCGCCACCTCGCGGATACCGACGGCGCTCACCCCCGCGCTCCGCAGGGAGCGGGTGCGAGCGTCGCCGAGCGGAAGAGGCCACTCTCGACCGTCAGGGGGAATCCGCTCGACGTTACTCCGAGCGAAACGTTCGTGCGACATCTCGATGGACATACTTCAACTCCTGCGACACAGCTCGCCGGTGAGATCCGGCGCCATCCATGGCTAATCGCACGAAAGCGGCGCAGGAGGCTTATCTTCCGTTGCCGGAAAGTTATCATTTCTTGCTGTGGGAGGACTTTCCCTGCCAAAGATTCACGAAATTGTCGCTAACCTTGAGACCGAAAATAGTCTTGAGGCGCGCATCCCATGAACCGGGCAAACACGCGGTAGAACTGAGGATAGCTGCCAAAACCCGCTTCCAGAGCGGCCTGGAGCATGTTGATGCGTTGTCCCTGACCATAGACCCGCAGGAATCGTTCGAGGCGTTGATGATTGCGAAACTGAACGAAAGTCATACCGATATGCCGGCGAAAGAGTCGACTCAACTGCGACTTGGACAGGCCCACGTCGCCGATCACGTCCGCCAGTGGTGTGCTCAGGTCCCCTTCTTGCAGGGCTTGAAAAGCGCGTACCACGGCCGGATGCAATTCCGTATCGACCTCTGATTCTCCAGCGGACAGGAATATGTCCCAGGCCGTGAGCAACAAATAGCCAAGTCCCGCATCGAAACGCTTGCCAGAACCCCGGGAGGCCAGAACACTCTCCAGCAGTTGCTCCAGCGACCTGACGGCCTGACGATCGGGCTTGCGACAGAAATAGCCCGGCGGATTGCCCTGGCGAAGTACGCCGCGTTCCTTGCCCTGGGCATAGCGCCTGACGAGACCGGGGCTGAACTTCACCAACCACAGGGCTAAGTCGTCAGAGGCGTCCGTCACGAGGTGCGGCTGCTTCGGGAAGAGCCAGGCGATGTGCCCCGGACCGATGGAATACTTCCGGTTGCCCAGCACGTATTTCCCGCTGCCCCGGATGGTCAGGATGAACTCGAGCTCGGGATGGACGTGCGGCGCCTGCAAATACAGCAGGTTATAGATTTTATGGATCCGCCCTTCCATGGCTTCACCTGTAAAACCGGAGACGGGCTCGTCAGCAAAAAATGAAATAATGAGGCATCTTTATGCAATGAAAACCGGCCATTATGAGGCTAAATGATAATATAGAAACAGACAAGAACCTTCCGCGGAGTCAGATACGGAAGCGTCACGATTCACTGGTAAGCGCGATTTGTCGAGAACGCAGCTCGAGGACGCCGGGCGACCGGGTGCGCCGCGCCCTTGTAGCCGGAGACCGGAGGCAGTGCGATGAAGAACAGGCCGGGATTTCTGCTCATTGGTCTGGGATTACTGGGTGCTATCGGTTGCATGACCGATGACGAGGGTGTCTGGGAAAACGCCGGGACGGGCGTCGCGGCCAGCGAGTACTCCGGAGGAGGGGTCGCCGGGATGGCCGGAAACTTCGGCGGAATCGCCGGAATCGGTGGAACCGGCGGTTCATTCGAGACCGAGACCGGAGGGTTCGAGGCCGGGGCCGCGGGTTCGGTCGCCGAGATCGCAAGCCCGGTCGCCGAGGCGGGAACCCCGGAGGCCGGAACGGGCGGCGAGGTCTTGCCGGGGCCCGGCGGCGTCGAGGCCGGAACCGGAGGGGGCGAAGCCGGCACGGGCGGCGATACCGACATGCCGCGGTGTATGCAGCGCCCCAGCCAGGTCGTGTTTTTCGGCGATTCCTACATGACCATGTATCCCGACACCACGGTATCGCCCATGGTGGCGGCCCTGGCCCAGGCCGACGGAGCGCTGGGGCCCGGTCAGGCCTACCGCGACTACTCGTTTCCGGGCACCTCCATGGGAACCGGCGAGATTCCCGGCCAGGCGACCCGGGCACTGCAGGAAGACCCCGATATCATCCTGGTGGCCATGTCCGGGGGCGGCAATGACGTGCTGATAGGCGCCCGGCAGTGCCTGGAACCGGGCTCTTCCTCGGACCCGGGTTGCCAGGGCGTCATCCAGAATGCGATCAGCAAGGCGGAGGGAATGTTCGATGCCCTGGTAGCCGCCGGCGTACCCGATATAATATACTTCTTCTATCCTCACATCCCCCCCACGGCCCTGTTGACCGGAACGGCGCCCAACGAGATCCTGGACTACGCCTATCCGCTGGTACGGGAACACTGCGAGGGCGCCGAGCAGAGGTATGGCGGGGCGATCCAGTGCCACTTCATCGATCTGCGCCTGCTCTTCGGCGATACCTACCAGTACGTTAACCCGATTGAAGGCATCCATCCGACGCCCGCGGGCGCTCAGATGATCGCCAACGAGATCTACGGGATCATGAAGGCCAGCTGCCTCGGGCAGCCCGCGTCAAAGGGTTGCTGCGCACCCTAGAAGTGGTTTCAAAACTCCGGACCGAGTATTTCGGAGCGCGGCGGTGGTCTCTATCTGACCGACGAATGCTCGGGGTACTTCGAGTTAATATGAAACATTAACCCCGCCCTCCGACAACTCCGCCGCCGTCTTTTTACCCTGGCTGCAAGGACGCCGCGGGAGGTCTTGACCCGGGGGCTATCTGTTAAGCCCCGGACACGAGCTCCGCGCCCGCCCGGCACGTCGAAGGCAACCAACTCCTGGCCGACCACGGCAGCCCCGTGGCGATGCATGGCGTGCACTCCACTGCCGAGCGCGCCGAGCAGGGCAGCGCGTACGATATCGTATGAAATAGAGACTAAATCGTATCCACTCCGCAGCGCTGCCGTTGTATTTTTTGGACTGCTCGTATTCGTCGGAGAGACATGCTGGCCGTTCAATTGAAGCAACCATCGGGTGGATATGCGAAGCAAATCGCTCGGTGGTTGTTCACGGCGCTGGCACTGGCGGCCGCTTCCGGGTGCGAGGTAAGCCAGGAGCTCCGGAACCCCGCACAGGGCACGACGAACGATCCCGTCGGAATCGACGTTGCCGGAAACCAGGGTGTCGCTGCTCATCAGGGCATTTCCGGTACGGGTGATTTCTCGGCCGGCGTCGGCGGTACCGGTAGTTCCTCGGCCGGCGTCGGCAATGCGACAGGTGGAACGGGTGGAACGAGCGGTACGGGCGGATCCTCTGCCGGATTCGGTGGCTCGACGGGCGGAACGGGCGGTAACGCGGCGGGCGCCGGCGGCAGCCTCTACCCGATGGACGGAGGGCTCGGCGACGGCGGCCCGGGAGGCTTCGCCGGCGGTGGCGGTACGGCCGGCAGCGGCGGAGGCGTATCCTGTACGCTCGATCCCTACGCCGCGGTGAACTGGTCGACCTGGGAACAGTACAAGGCGAACTTCCACACCCACACCACCAACAGCGACGGAGATTCCAGCCCCTCTGGCGTCATCGATGAATACCACTCCGCGGGGTACTCCATTCTGGCCATTACCGAACACGACGCGATCACCTGGCCCTGGACCGACTACGGGCGGGATCCCTCGAGCCTCGGCATGATCGCGGTTAGAGGCGTCGAATACTCCGCCACTCACCACGTCAACGCCTTTTACGACTTCACGACTTCCGGCGGTAGCCTCGAGGTCGGCATCCCCCACATTCAATCGAGCGGCGGCCTCTGCCAGATCAACCATCCCGGCCGTTACGCCTTACCTTCGGGCTGGTCCTGGTATATCCCCTGGTTCCGGGACTATCCCGCCTGTGTAGGGCTCGAGGTCTTCAACCAGAACGACCGATACCCCGCAGATCGTGCCCTGTGGGACAACGTCAACCAGAACATGTTCGAATCGTACGACAAGCTCGTCTGGGGATTCGCCAATGACGACAAGCACGGAGACGAGCATCTCTACCGGGGCTTTCAGTTCATGCTCATGCCCTCCCTCACGGAAGACAACTTGAAGACGAGCCAGACGACCGGCGCCTTCTACTTCTGTCACGAACCAGGCGGCTCCGGAGATGCTCTGGTACCGCGCATCAGCGAGATCTCGGTGGACCACGCCGCCAAACAGATCACGATCACCGCCACCGATCACAGCTCGATCACCTGGGTCGGACCGGGAACGACCACGGTCGGAACCGGCACCACCTTCGACTATTCCGGCTACCTCAACCGGCCATTTGTCCGAGCCGTTCTGCAAGGCAGCAAGGGCGATTGCTATACGCAACCCTTCGGAATGAAGACGAACTGACCCCTTGGACGAGCGACCCCCGAGGAAGGCGAGACGCGGGAGGGTGTGAACAGAAGGCTGTCTGGTTACCCCGGCGCGCGATAATCGGTTCAGGAAGGCCGGAATTGCCGGTAAAACCGGCCAAAGTGGCGGGTCATACCGCGAGCAGCACTGTGATCGGCTGCGAGGGAAGCCGGGCAAAAAGTGAACAAATCCTGCCCCCGCAACCATCAGTATTCGCCGATGAACAAGACCCCCGAGAGCGATCTCGGGGTTTTTCGTCGAGGCAACAGACGGCGGAACACGCTCTGTTCGGATTAGCCCTGCCGCTCTCTTGGGATGACCGGGGGGTTGGCTGGCTATCCGGGCGGGAAGAGGAGGCTTCCGGCAGTCGGACCGATCTCTCAGGGGCCGGGGACCCAGCTGCGGGTGTTGTGGCATCCGGAACAGGGGCCGGGCTGGTGTTCGGGCGGTGTGTCGGCCGCGTGGCATCCCTCACAGGTGGCCGGTAAGCCGTACACGTCGCCGTTAGCGTGACAGGTGAAGCAGTCGACGCCGAGGTGGGCGCCGGTGAGCGGGAAGGCCGCGTGGTCGGTCAGAAACTGTCCGGAGGTCGATGCCCAGCCCTGGTCTGCCGGGTGGCACTGTTCGCAGCCGCGCTGGAAATGGTCTGCGGGGGCGCTGGCCGGTATCCCCGTCCAGCTGCGGCCCGCGGGGGAGTGGCAATCGTCGCAGTACAGCGGCCGCGTACCGGCGGCCAGGTGGCACTGATCGCATCCCAGGTTCTGGTGGGCGGAATGGGGGGCCTGTAGCGCTTGGTGGCTGAATCCGGGACACGGCAGGTCCGCGTCCTCTTCGTTCGGTACTCCGTCGCCGTCGCGGTCGGGGTCGGCGTCGTCCGGGACGAAATCTCCGTCGAGATCTGCCGACTCATACTCGACCAGCTCCAGGTCGTCGTCGTCCAGGGAGAGCAGCTCGGACTTGCCGTTTTCCAGGTGCCGGTAGCCCGTACCGCCGCCCGCGGTAAAAACCCACTGCTCGCGAGCGCCGGTATCGGAAACGAGGTCGTCGTCCGCGTCCGGCAACACCTCGATGGCCACCCGCCAAAAGCCCGCCTCGCCTTCTTCGCGGGGCAGTTCGGGATCGGCGTCGACCACGCCGTAAACGACGGTTCTCGGCGAGCGCAGGTCCACGGCGAAACGAACCCGGAACGAGCCATCGGCCGGTGCGAGCTCGAGCTGATGGATGCCCGGCGATGCGTCCGGCAGTACTCCTTTACCCTCGCTATCGGTTTCGATCGTCCGGCCGAGAGTGCCCCCGCTGGATGCGGTGATCGCAAGACCGATTTCCGGTGCCATGTCCGATTCGGGTCTCTGCCCGCGCACCGGCACCGCGCACCTGTGCGGTTCTGCCGGGTCGGGGAGCGCTTCTTGCGGAACGAGCAACGCCAGCGAGAAGCGCGTCATCGTTTTTCGGACGGCGACCGTGCCGGCGTCGCGACCGTACACCGGGGACGGCGCCGCTTCCGAGCAGGCTCCCGCCGCGAAGGTCACGCTGCATAGATAAGTCAATACGGTCGCCAGGCGTCGCATGGCTTGCGGGACTGATCAGTCGCCTCCCGGCCCCTCGCCGTCGCCCCGGTTGTGGCACTGAGAGCAGGCGGCGGCCTCGATCAAGCCGTTAATATGCAACGACGGATCCTCGATCGCGGTGCCCGCTCCGTTCACGTCCGGGTGGCAGCGGCTGCAGGCCATGCCCGGGTGCTGGAAATGGGTCATGGTGGGGGAGGGATTGGCGTGGCAGGCGCCGCACGCCGCCTGGGAAGGGCCGCCGGTCCAGGAGGGATTGGTATTGAAGCCTCCCAGGAGCGTGGCGCCGTGGCAGTAGTTGCTGCAGGTACTTCCGTTCCACGAGGGGACGGCGCCGGCGGCACTGGCGAGCGCGCCCGCGCTCATCTGTACAACGCCGTCGGGGTGGCCGCCCGAGGGTATGAGGTGGCACATGGTGCACTCTATCGCGCTCGCGCGTAGGGTGGTGCCGGTGAGGTGGGCCAGGTGGGCGCCAACGCCGCGGGCGGTGGTCGCAGTATTACCGGACGTATCCACGGGCGGAGAAGAATTCAGGTATGGGTTGAGCGCCGTATTCTGGCGCGCGGCATCGCCGTGGCACAGCGTACAGCTGCCGGCCGTGCCGCCGGTACCGGCGCCGCCGTTACCGCCGCTGCCGGCTCCCGCGTTACCGGCCGAGCCGGCCGTGCCCGGATCGACCGGAGTTGCCGGGATCCAGGCCGCGGTGTTGTGGCAAGCGCTACAGTCCATGCCGGCGGGTACGGTGACGTGGTTGGCCGGTACGCCGTGGCAACCGCTACACGCGGTGGGGGGCAGGGGGATCTCGTACTCGCCGGTCGCGGTTCTCGATCCGTGGCACGACTCGCACGGCAAACCCTGGTGCGCCCCGGTGAGCGGAAAGCTCTCGTGAAAGATTCCCGGTCCGCCCGCCCCTCCCGGATCGACCACGGGACCCGTGCCGGCCGTGTTTACTGCGTCACCGCCCGCGACGCCGGGAAGTCCCGAGCCGGCGACACCGAAGTCGGATGCCCCCGCACCCGCTATACCACCGGTTCCACCCGTTTCACCCGGGGCCACACTGGTCCAACCCTCTCCCGCGCCGGCGATGCCTGTCGAGACCGCACCGGTGCCGGCCGAACTCGAGTCTTCCGCCACCGTCGCCTCTTCGCCCGGCTCGCAGGCGGCCAGCAAATGCGCGACCAGCGCGCAGACCAGAATCAATCGCATGACCGCAATCATCGCCAGGCGACCTCCAGGTAGTCTCGCCGAGTTTCGCGGGACCGCGGCCGAAACCGGTTCCCTTTCCCTGGGTAATGGCCGGAAGCGTCCGTTTTCATTGCCGCTAGGACGATTTTCCCGTCCTGGCCGCGCCGGCGGTCTGCTGCCGCTCCCCCGCCCGCGGCCGGCCTCACTCCCGGTAGTGGTAGACCATGCGCACGTGTCCGACCTGGTAGAAGAGGTCCGGCTCCACGAAGGCCTGGTATTGCACGAGAAAACGAAAGTCCTCCAGCGTCCGGGATAACTCGACCAGGTTCAACCACAGCGCGACATCACCGTCGAACAGCAGCATCCCCTCGTCCGAGTCGAGCGGCCGGCTGTGCATGCCGGCCAGGAACGTCTCGACGGTCAGGGCGGGCACGGGATCGAACCCGAGCTGCAGTTCCAGCAGGTGGTTGTCCATCACGAAGTGGCGCCGGTAGGCGTAGGACAGGTCGGCGTAGTCGGTGTCGTTCAACAATGCCTTCAACCCCCCGCGCGCCTCGTATCCGGTGCGGCGATCGGAGTGCCGGACGTCGTAGCGCACTTCTGCGTGCGGTATGAACACTTCGCTCGCGAACAGGTTGCCCGAGAGCCGCACGCTGCTCTGCCGGGTGCCGACCGGTTCCTCCCCGTCCACGGTGAAACCCACCCGAGAGCGCTCGCGCTCCAGCCAGTGCCGCCACCAGACGCCGGGCAGCACGGTGTGAAAGTGCGTGGCTCGCAAGCTGACATCTCCCACATCGTCGGGGCGGAAACGGAGCATGAGCTGCCCGTTGGTCAGATCGACTCGCTGGGCGTCGTTCTGCTCCGCGGTCTCCACCCCGCCCAGATCGGCCAGCACTCCGCGTCGCGCCCGCGGCTCGACCACGGCAAAGCCGAAGAGCGACCACTCCGGGTCGATCCGCCAGTACGTTCGGTCGGTCAGGTAAACCCGGTCCATCTCCCAGTCATAGGTCTGCAGCACCAGCCCCCCGGAATTCTGCAACCCCCCGTCGTCGAGCTCGAAACCCGCGCCCGCGGTGGCAAAGTCCGCGTTGACGTCGCCGGTCCAGGGATGGGGCATCAATCCGGCAAAGGCGCCCGCCGCTACTTCATCGGAAAACCGGTAGCCGGCGTGCAGGCCGTCCACCCGCGCGCTGGCCGCGCTGGCGATGGTCTGCCTTCCTCCGGCCAGCCAGAAACCGTCGCCGTGACCGTACTGCAGGTACAGCCGGCTGATCTCCTCTTCGGTGTCACGATGCTCGTTCCAGCTCAGCCTTCCGCGGCCGTCCAGGTGAAACTCGAAATCCGAGAAGCTGGAATCGACGGTGGAACGCAGCTGGCTGTAGTTGAGGTGCCGCTCGGTCTGATCGTCGTCACTATACAGGTGCGAGAGCTCCAGGCGTGCGTCGAACCCCGGGGGATCGGCGCGAGACGGGGCCGGGGCGAACACGCCCATCTCTGCCACCGTCAGGCAGGCGAAAAGCAATCCGCGCGGCTCGAATGATCTCTTCATGGATCGCGCTTACCGCCCATCCTTCTCCGCTTCCGCGACCGCAGGCCACAAGCGCGAAAGTTCGTTGTTTATCCGTTCTATTTGGTCCGTGGAGCCGCCCGAGCTCCGCAGCGCCCGCAAGAGATCTCTTGCCGCCAGGGGATCGCGCAAGCCCCGCTCCCATGCTTCCCGCAAGAGCCCCGCTGCCCGGCCGGGCTGTCCGCTCGCCACAAGCAGGCGCCCCCGGGCCGCGGTCAGGGCGACGCTCGCTTGCCCGTCCAGTCGAGAGACGAGGTAGCGCGCCGCCCCGGTGTGCCCGCTCTCCAGCAACAGATCGAGGTCGTCGAGCAGGAAGGGGGGTTGCCCTCGAACCCGGTCGACGGCGTTTCGCAGTAGCGGGCGCGCGGTTTCCCCTTCCCTTCGCGCCAGAGCGGCGAGCGCTTTTGTCATCTCCATCCGGCCGGCGGATACCGGTGACAAATCGGCCGGCGCGACCGGTTGCTGGCCCTCTCCGCCGAAAAAGAGCGCGTGTCCCTGCCAGCCGAGCGCGGTCCAGGCCGAGCGCGGATCGTGATCGCTCATCCGTCCCAGGACCCGCAGCGAGGCGTTGGCGTCGTTCTGCCGCTGGTAGAAAAGCGCGGCCTCGCCCAGGTGCGGGAGGTAGTGCGGGCCGAGATCCCCGGCGCGCGCGAAGTGCTCGGCCGCTCCCCTGCGGTCGCCGCAGCGCTCCAGCACGGTGGCGATGAGAAAGGCGACCTGCGGGTCGCGCACCCCGGGCCGGTCTACGCGCCGCAACTCGTCCAGCAGGGCGACCCGCTCGGCGCGGGAGACCACCAGAGCCCGCGCCACCGCGCGGTCGTACGAGCCGGCCCGCTCGCCCCGATCGAAAAACGGCGCGATTCGCCGCAGGCGCGCCGGGTCCGCGTCGTGGTGGCGATAGAGCGTGGCCTCGGCCCTCATCATCAGGTCCAGGTGGGGGTCGTGCTCGCGAAGCTTCCCCGCTCCCGGTTCCAGCTCCGCCAGCATCCGTTCCACGCGCTTGAAATCTCCCGCCTTGAGGAACTCCACCATCTCCTCGGCCGCCAGCTGCCTGCGCTGGCGGCGGTTGCGCTCCACGCCCTGGGCGGTGATCCAGGTCGTCAGCGCGGCGACCGCCGCCAGGCCGACCAGCAGAGGCCAGCGCGGGCGGCGCGCGCGCGCCCGTTCGCGCCGGCCGGCCTGCGCGGCCGCCAGCGCCTCGTTCGCGTCGTTCCAGCCGCCGAAAAGACTGCGGCCGTAGAGGGCCTGAAGTTGCCGCTCGGGGCCGTCGGCGCCGTGCGACTCGGGGGCAGGCATTTCGCGCTCTCTATCCACGTGTTCCATGCCAGAAGCTCCCCAGGTCGCGCACCTCAGTACGCCTTGTAGAGAAGGCCGTACACGATATGAGTGATAACCAATACAAACATGATCGCCGTCAACACCAGGTGCACCCGGCTCCAGTAGGAGAGCGTCCGCTTGATGCGCTCCAGGTTCTGGTTGTTGCGGCTGGTCCGCCTCCAGTCGGCCAGCAGGCGCGTCAGCTGTCTTCGCGCCACCGGATCGCGCACCCCCGGTAGCCCGAAGCGCCGCATCCACCAGAAGCGCACCGCGTCGCCCAGGTTCTGCCAGAGCATGGCGGTCACGCCGGACCCGCCGCCGTTCGTCCCCGACAGCGCCAGCGGCCCACTGCTTGCGGCAAATGACGGCGCGTATCCGGCTCCCCAGCGTCGAAGGAACTGACCACCCATCCCCTCCAGCGACTTGCGCTCGAACTCGGCCAGGCCCAGGCCCGAGTGCAGGCGACCGTAGAGGTACCTGCCCATCACCCCGGAGGCGACCACCAGCCACATGCTCACGCAGGTCAGCCCGGTCCAGCGGTCGAGCTTGAACATCGAGTGGTAGGTGGCAAAGGCGGCGCCGGTGAACCCCAGGATCAGGTGAATGCTCATCCAGGTGGAGCGGGTGATGGCGCGCTGGAACCAGCCCAGGCGGGATTGCAGCGGATAGAGCAGGCAAAGGGTCATCAGGCCCGCCCCCAGGTATCCCAGCCAGTGTCCGAGACCGACCCCGGACCGAAAACCGATCTCTCCCTGTCCGCCGAAAACCAGCTGCCAGAGACGGTACAGGCTGTCGTCGGGAAAGGTACGGCGCAGATAGCACTCGATTCCGACGGCCGCGACTACCACGGCCAGCAGGTATCCGAGCCGGGTCAGCAAGGGGCCGCGCTTGCGCGCCACGTGCTCGTCGATGCCTTGCAGGAAGGGGACCGACGAGAAGCTCTCCCGGGCCGGTCCGGCATCGCGGTCGCGCCCGACGAATATCTCGGAAGGGGGCATTTCCACCAGCGCCCCGGTGGGGCAGGCGCTCACGCAGGCCTGGTCGGCATGGCCGTGGCAGTGGCTGCACTTGCGCGCCACCTGTCGCGTGCCGCGCGCTGCGGCAAAGGCGGCCATCTCCGACGAGCCGGGCTGTAGCACCTTCACGCCGCAGCGGCCCAGAAACCCGGCCGGCGGCTCGGCTCCCAGCATGGCGAAGACCAAGTCATTGCGGACGATGCGTTCCCCGCTGGGAACCTTCAGCACCGCGCGGCCCTGACCCAGGGAAACGACCCGGGAGCCGAGCACCACCTCGATGCGGTCGCGGCCCACGGCCTCGTCCAGCCGGCGTCGGTTCAGCGACTTGACGCGGGTGAAGGCGTCGCGGCGATAGCTGAGGGTCACCGCCGTACCGGGGGTATCGGCCAGGTCCAGCGCCGCCTCCACCGCCGAATCGCCTCCGCCCACCACCAGCAGGTGCTTGCCGGCGAACAGTTCCGGGTCGGTGAGCGCGTAGTGCACCCGTTCCGGTGATTCTCCCTCGACACCCAGCTTGCGCGCAGAGCCGCGGACGCCGGCGGCGATGACCACGTGGCGGGCGCGGTAGACGCCTGCCGAGGTCTGCACGGTGAACACGCCGTGACCGTCTCTGCTCATGCCGACGACCTCTTCGCCCTCGCGGACCCGCAGGTTCTCGCCGCGGACGGTCTTCTCCCACTTGGCGATCAGCTCCTCGCGGGAGGTGTCCTGGAACCAGAGGCGACCCTGAAGCGCCAGGCTCGCGGGCTCGGCCATGACGTGCTTGTTCCGGGGATAGTTGCGGATGGTCTCTGCCACCCGTTTCTTTTCCACCACCAGGTAGTCGAGCCCCCGGTCCACGCAGGCCAGCGCGGCCGAGAGCCCGGCCGGCCCGGCGCCCACGATGAGAACGTCCAGCGTATCCGGGTCGGTACGCCCGAACGGGTCGGCCGCGATGGCGTCGATGGCCCGTTTTGCGGCGTTGATACACGGCTTGATCAGCGACTCGCCGGCCGCATCTCCCACCAGGTAGAGCCCGGGCAGGTTGCTCTGGCCGTCGGCGCGGCAGTCGGGCATGGGCTCGGGAAAGTCCGTTACGGTGTAGGGGACCTCCACCATGGAGATGACCTGGTTGGGGCAGGCCCTGGCGCAGGCGCCGCAGCCGGCGCAGCGCGGTCCCACCAGCATCTCGCCCGAGTCGGCGTCGACCGCCATGGCGCCGAAGGCGCAGGCATCCACGCAGCGGTGGTCGAGGCAAGCGCGACAGCTGGAGAGAAAGGCCAGCCGTCCCAGGCGCGGCGCGGCGCGCTCGAAGCAGGAAGTGCCGTGCCGCTCGGCGCAGGCCTTGCGGCAGGAATCGCAGTCGATGCAGCGGTCGAGCTGGATGACCTTGACCGTCGAAGCCAGGGCGTAGCCGTGCCGGAAGAAGAAGTCCTGCACCAGCGCGCGGTCCGGCAGTCGCTGTCCCTGGAAGTGGTAGCGCAGCAGCGCATTGCGGCGTTTCTGGTCTCGCGCCCAGTGGGGGTACGCCTGAAGCAGCCCGCCCAGCGTCGATCGCGGCAGCGAGAGCAGCAGGGTGCGGGTCTGCGCCGCGCAGTGTACGGCTGTAGTCCCGTCCCGCCCGCCCATGCCCAGATAGGCGTTGGAAAAGCAGTCTCCCGGTTTGAAAAAACCGACGTACTCACCGCGGTCGCCGTTTCCGCCGTTCTCGCTCGGCGAGACGCCCGCGCCGCCGTTCGGCGGCGCGTCGGGCAGAGGGTCGAGCACCACGCAGACCAGACCGGATACGACGAAGAAGTAGCTCTCGCCGCTCGCCGGCGACCAGTGCGTCAGCCGCTCGCCGGGCTTGAGGCCGACGGTGGTCGCGGCGTCGGCCATCTCCCGGATCGCACCATCCGGCAGCGCCTGGAAAACCTCCATCGAACGCAGGGTCTCGAAGGGAACCGGGGCCTGCTTGCCGGGCAGCTCGGCCACCCGTTTCGGCTTCCAGGCCGTGCCGCCCCTGGCCTTCTTTTCCTGCAGCCTGCGCAGCAGGTCGAGCCGCCCGATTGACGCGCATCCGGGCGACTTCGACGCCGCATCCTTTTTCGCCGGTCGCTTGCTCGCCGTATCCCCCGCGGGCTTCTTGCGCGCGACGAGCTTTCTCAGATCGATCTTCTGCGTGCGATCGTCGTCGACCTCGGCCTCGCCCGCGGAGCTCACCGGCTCGGCCACGGGCGCCGGTGCGACCGCGGAACGCCCGCCGATCTCCTCGAGCAGCTCCAGAGCCGCCCGGTCCCCGCGCCGCGCCGCCGGTCTCAGGCAGAAGCGCGCGTCATCGAGCTGCCCGGCGTCCAGGTAGGCCCTGGCCAGAGCGACCCGGCGCCGGTCCGCCTGCGGTCCCTCGGGCGCCGCGGTGAGGTAGCGTACCCAGTAGCCGGGCAGCGCCTGCTCGCCGGCGCTTGCGCTCGCCAGCTCCTCGAGCATGAGCAGCGCCTCGTGGTGCGCGGGAGCGTGGTCGAGCGCCGAGGCCAGGTATTGCCCGGCCCACCTGGCGGGAACCGAACGGGCGATCCGGTAGAAGAGCTCGGCCGCCCCGTCGTGGTCTGCCTGGGGTGAGCCGCTACGGCCGCTCTCGGCCCTGCCTACCAGCCGCAGCGCCAGCTCGTACATGATCTGCGTATCCGCCGGCGAATACGACAGCGCCTTCTCCAGGGCCTCGATCGCTCGATCCGGGTCCTCTCCGGCCGGTCTCGACAGGCTGTTGTTCGCGTTTTCCATCATCGATTCGCTTCCCTCTTCTCCTCTCGCCCGCGCGGCCTAGGGAGGCCGGCGCGCCGGTGTCCAGGCGTTTTCCGTGTGGCACAATCCGCAATCGAGCGGATACCCGCGCGCGGTGTGGTCCGCCGGCCAGCGGGCGACCGGTCCGCCCGGGCCGTGGCACTGCCCGCAATCGAAGAAAAGGCCGCCAAAGGCCCCCGCGTAGCTGTTGCCCGGGTGGCAGTCGCGGCAGCCCAGCGTCCGGTGTCTTCCGCGCAGCCGAAAACCGGTGTGGTAGTAGCGCGCGGGCTGCCAGCCCGGCTGCCGGTGGCAGCTCGCGCAGTCGGTGGAGAAACCCGCGGCCAGGTGGTCGGGCACGTTGCCCGGCCTGGTGAAATCCTGCAGGTGACAGCTCTGGCACTCGACCGAGGTGCCGGCGTACCGGCCGGCCGGGTGGCAGTCGCGGCAGCGGGCGGTGCGCTCCGCGCAGCGGGTAGGCCTGGTGCGAGAAGCGGGCCGGCGAGAAGCCGGTCTCCCGGTGACACTGCTCGCAACGCGCGAAAGCGACGTCGGTATGCAGCGGATCGGTGACGCGCGCCGCGTCCTTCTGGTGGCAGAAGGCACAGTCGGTAGGGATGCCCTGGTAGGTGCCGATGCCGTGGCAATCCTTGCAGCGGGCGGTGCGGTGCGCTCCGCGCAGCGGGTAACCCACGCTCGCGTGGCTGAAACGCGCGGGAAGCCAGTCGTGCTGGTTGTGGCAGCGGCCGCACTCTCTTCCCAGCGCGTTGTTGTGAGCGTCGTCCTCGAAATGGCACTGCTGGCACTGGGTGCCGAGCCCCTCCAGCCGGCGGTCCCCGGCGTGACAGCGCGCGCAGGCAACCTGCTCGTGCCTGCCCTGCAGCCGGAAGGCCCCGGTCTCGTGCCTCGCCCGCTCGACTTGCTCGAAGCTGACCGTGCTGTGACAGCTGCCGCACCCCTCTCCGTATCGGCCCTGGTGCGGGTCCCGGTGGCACCCGTTGCACTGGCGACCGGCCACGGGAAAGAGCCTGTCGACCGGCGGCGGCTCGAGTCCCGCCGTCCACCCCGGTTCGGGCAAGGGCGCGCCCTTCTCCGGCACGCGGTGGCAGAAACCGCAGGCTGCTTGCCGGTGCTTGCCGGTGCGGGCGAAGCCGGTCATCCGCTCGTGATCGAAGCCCGGCGCTCCTCCCTCGGGCGTGTGGCACTTCTCGCATTGCTTGCCCAGCCGGCCCCGGTGCGGATCGCTCTTGGCGTGGCAGGTGTAGCAGCTCAGCGACTCGAACCGGTAGCGGTCGTTCAGGTGGCACTGCTCGCATTTGACTTTTCTATGCTTGCCCACCAGCGGAAAGCGGGTATGGCTCTCGCGGCCGACCGCCGTTTTGGCAAAACGCACCCCGGTGGAATGGCAGCGGCTGCAGTCGGCACCGAGCTGCCCGGCGTGCGCGTCCTTGTGGCAATCGGAACAGGCGCTCTTGCCGGAACGGTAGATCCCGCCCTGGTGGCACTTGCCGCACCGGTTCTTCTTGCCCAGCCGCGCGTGATAGCCGGTCAGGGGGAAGCGCGAATCGCTGTCGTGGTTGAACTGTCCGGCTGCTGCCCCGCCTTCCGGGTGACAGCTGGTGCAACGCTTGTCGGAGAGCTCGGCCGCGTGGCTCTTGCGCCCGGTGTGGCAGCGCAGGCACCAGGCGTTGGACCGGTCGGGGAGGTCCGCGAAGGCCGGGGCCAGCTTCTTTCCCTTTCGATGACAGCTGGCGCAGGCGAGCTTCGCGTGCCGGCCTCGCAGGGCAAACCCGGCCCTTGCCCGGTGGTCGAACCCGCTCGGCCTGCCGCCCGGCACCTTGTGGCAGCTGCCGCACCCGACCGAGGAGAACCGGTTCTGGTGCGGGTCGCCGTGGCAACCGGCGCACCGAGTGCCCGGTTTGCGGCCGCTCGTCCGGTGGCACTTGCCGCACGCGACCTCGCGGTGGCCGGCCCGCAGCGGAAACCGGGTTTGATCGTGATCGAAGGAAGAGGGTTTCCAGGGCCGGTCGACGGCGTGACACTGCTTGCAGTCGTCCCCGGCAAAGGGCGCCCGGTGGCGGCTCTGGTGGCACTGCTTGCAGGCACGCAGGGTGGTGGAATGCACGTCCCGGTGGCAGGACCCGCATTCGGGCGAGAGCCCCGGGTAATAGGTACGGCCGGAGCGCGTGCGCTTCTTGTGGCAGGAGGCGCAGGCGATGACGCTGTGCTTCTTCTCCAGCTTGAAGCCGGTCCGGTCATGGTCGAAATTCTCGCGGCCTCCCACCTGCCGCCAATCGATGATGTTGTAGCCTCTGCCCTTGTGCTGGGTGTGACAGGCGATGCAGCGCTTCTGGAAACGGGCGTGAAGCCCCTTCCCGCTCCGGATGCTCTTGCTCAGGGTCTTGTGGCAGGCCAGGCACTTGTCATTGGTCACGCCTCCGCCCAGGTCGTGGCACCGGGTGCAACTCCGGCTGTTGTCCAGGTCGGCGTGGGTCTCGTTCAGCTTGCCGGGTGAGACGCGGAAGAATTCCTGCGCGCTCGAGGACGATACCGATACGACGACGAGCGCAAAGCAAAGCGTGTAGAAGAGCTTCGTCGCCGTCCTGTCTTGCACCGTGCGAAACACTCGAATCCAACGCGCGGGGTGGAATCGACCCGGGGACACGGATTGCCGCACGCGCCGCGTCCGCGCCGTACTGGTACGACCCGTTTCCCTTCTCAATGGCCGGATGTCGTCGTTTTCATCACCCCGGCCCGAAAAACGACCGCGGTTGCGGCTAGAAGTCGGGCGATAGTCGAGCGCTCCGCGGCTGGCGACACCTCCCCGCGACCGGCGGAATCTCCGGCTGGCTTACGGATTTCTTTCGCCGGTTTCCGTGATATCTAGGGTCCGTGTCCGGATTCAACCAGCCTCGTCGCTCGACGGGTTGCACCGTGCTGGTAGCGGTTTTCTGGATTTTGGTATCCACCGCCGCGGTCCGCGGTCAGTCGATCCCGGGCGTGGAGCTGCAGTGGGACGTGCCGGAAAGCTGCCCCGAGACCGACGCCGTGCTGAACGAGGCGGGTAGGTTGATCGGGGACACGGGCGGAACGGCTCCCGCGACCGTTGAGATCGAGATCCAGGAACGCGAGGACGGCTCGTGGCGGCTGTGGCTGGAGATTGACGGCGAGGAGGTATCGGGCGAACGCGAGCTTTCCATGGGATCGTGCCGCGAAGTGCGCGAAACAGCGGCGCTTCTCATCGCGCTGGCGCTCGACCCGGAAGGCAGGCGAAGCGAGGCGACCCGGGAGCAAATAGAACGAGTAACCTTGCCGCCCGAGAGCGAGGAAACCGTGGCCGTCCGCCCCGAGGTGGACGGACCGGACGGCGAACAAAACTCGACGCGCGGGCAAGCCCGGTTCGAGATCGGGTTGCTGGCCTTGCTGGACACGGACCTTCTTCCCCGGCCCACCCCGGGCTTCGGCCCGTCGCTGGCCTTGCTGATCCGCCCGCTTCGCGTTCAGCTGTGGGGCGGCTACTTTCTTCCGCAAAGCGCAAGCGTGGCGGGAGGTGACCAGGCCCGGATCTCGCTGTTTCTGGCAGCCGGCGGGCTGGAACTGGACTACCTGTTCACCCTGTCCGCCGTGGATATCGGACCTTGCCTCGGGGCAGAGCTGGGTTACCTGGGCGGGCAGTCGCAGAACGTCGACCTGGAGAGAAGCGACGGCGTGCTGTGGTCGGCGTTGCAGGGCGGTGTTACCTTTGGACTGAAGGTGGTTGAGCCGTTGTCCCTCAAGGCCAACGCGGTTGCAGTGCTTCCCCTGCGCCGTCCGGAATTTGCACTACTGTACCTGGGAACGGCGCACAGGACCGCGGAGGTGTCCTTCCGGTTCGGCCTCGGCGCGGCCTTGCGTTTCTGACGTAAAAAACCACCCGCGTGGCCATTAACCGGTTTAACAGTGTCAACTGTGCCAGGCTCGAATTCCAAGGTCGCTCGCTCGGACACGGAGGAAACGATCGAGAAGGCGTTGAAGGCGACGAATGGAAACCAGACTCCGAGCTTCGAAGAGCTGTACCAGGACCACTTCGACTTTGTCTGGAGAACGGTGCGCCGACTGGGCGTTTCCCCGGCGCTGTTGCACGACGCGGCGCAGGACGTGTTCCTGGTGGTCCACCGCCGCCTGGGCGAGTACGAGCCCCGCTGGCATCCCAGAACCTGGCTCTTCGCCATCGCCCAGCGCGTGGCCAGCGATTACCGCAGAACCGAGCGCCGTAAAGGAGGACTTCTACCGCTGCGCGACAGCCTGCCCGCGCCCGAGCGCGAGGGACCGTACGAGGGAGCCAGGAAGAACCAGGCTTCCGATATCATTCTACAGTTTCTGGAGAGCCTGGACGACAACCGGCGTGCGGCCTTCATCCTGGCGGAGCTGGAACAGATGAGCGCGGCAGAGGTATCGGCGGCGCTCGGCATCAACCAGAGCACGATTTATTCCCGGCTGCGGTCAGCCCGGCAAGAGCTGGTCTCCTTTGTGTCCCGAAACCATCCCGACGCCTTCGAGGGATACAATGGATAAGCTTCCTCCCCACATAGCCGCCCTGGTGGACGCCGCCCGTACCGCCCACGATCCCGCCCCCGAGGATCGGGAGAAGGTGGCCGCGGCGCTGGCCGCAGCTATACCGGGCTCGAGCCTGGGCAGCGCCGGCACACAGAGCGCGG
This sequence comes from uncultured Sandaracinaceae bacterium, assembly GCA_964450715.1. Classification (GTDB taxonomy): domain Bacteria; phylum Myxococcota_A; class Polyangia; order Polyangiales; family JAFGIB01; genus CAYVFC01. The sequence continues at coordinate 41,287 of CAYVFC010000042.1, forward strand.
CAACGTCCGGGGCCGGCGGGAGCGCGGTCACCGAAGCCGCTGCAGCCGGAGCCAGCGAGTCGCTCTTTCCGCCTGCGGCCGTCGGTCTGGGACTGGGGAGCAAGCTGCTGATCGCGGCGGCGGTGGTCGGCGTCGTGGGAGGGCTGGCAGCGTTGAAACCGTGGGAGCGCCCGGACGAGGATCCGAGGGAAACGCTCGACCGCGAACCGGTCGCGGAAACCGTGCGGCCGGCCGAGCCCGCTCTCGCGGCCCGGGCCGGGCGAGCTACGGCGACGACTTCAGCGCACGCCGTTGACCGGTTGCCGGATACCGAACCGGTACCGCCGGTGGTGGATGGCGTTTTGTCCTCGAAAACCGTACGGCCTGTGCCGGGCGTGTCATCGAAACCGCCGCGCTCGCGTAAAGCGGCGCGAGAGGCCCGGAAGGCCCCCATCTCTACGACGGACCGAGCGGTTGCCACTACGACGGCGCAGGCCGATCGCTACCGGGCTTCGAACACGAACGTTGCTGCGGGCGAAATCCAAAAGCACGCGGTCGAGACCCGTGAGGAAGAGCTCGCCGCGCCCGCTCCCGTACCGGAGCCCGAAATGGCCCTCGCCGAGCGAGTTCCCGCCCGCAGCCGGGGCGACGAGGAGCTAACGCTGATCCGGACGGCCACCGAGGCGCTACGGGACGGGCATCCGGAATACGCACTGATCGCGCTGCAGGAGCACGCCTCCCGTTTTCCGCGCGGGGTGCTGCAACAGGAGCGCCGGGCGCTACGCGTGCTGGCGCTGTGCGAGCTCGGCCGGCTCGAGCGCGGACGGCGCGAGCGAGAGCGCTTCCTGCGCGAGAACCCCGACTCCCCCTTTGCCGGACGCGTGCGCCGGGCCTGCCCCGGCGCCGCGGGGCGCTAGGAGCGCCGCATGCGCTTGGACGCACAGTCGCGGGCGATATCTTCGTGGTCGTGTTTCGGTATGCTCTTTCTATTCTCCGCCGCCTGCGGTGAGGGCCCGGTCATCTACCTGGGTGGCGATAACCCCGGTCCCGCGGTGGCGTCCGACTCCGGTTCCGCGGGCGGCTCCGGCGCTTCGGGTGCCGTCGTCGAACCGGATGCGGGCACGCCGCCCGTGGTCCAGCCCGACGCTTCGCCGCCTGCCGTCGTGACAGACGCCGGCACGCCGCCAACGGTGGCAACGGACGCCTCCGAGCACGTTCCGGAGAACGACGGCGGTACCGCAACCCAGCACGGTGGCGAGTGCAGCACGAACCTCGACTGCCGCGGCGGGACGCGAACGCTCTGCGACACTTTCAGCAACACCTGCGTTCAGTGCTTCACCGACCTGGACTGCCGTGCATCCGAAGAAGAACGACGGCTCTGCGACACCTCGCGCAACATGTGCGTGGAGTGCTTCACCGACGCCGATTGCCTTTCGCGCGAATATCCCCTCTGCGGTCCCCACTACCGGTGCGTGAGCTGTCTGACCGACGCCGATTGTGCCCCGTTAACGACCTGCAGCCTCGAAGAAGGCGAGTGCCACGAGTGACCGCGGCCGGCGAGCTCCGGTTCCGCATCGATTCCCCGGGGCGATCCGAGGTGGAGGGGCGATCACGAAGATGAACAACCGCTGGAATCGGTTCGTCTGTGGTGTTAAACCATACCGATAAAATACCGACCCGCGACGCCTGTTGATACCTCCTTCGATCGGCGTCTACCGGGTAGCCGCCGCGCTCACCCCAGAAAAACGGAGTACTCCATGCCGTCGCCGAGGCTCAGGGTGGTGGACGCGAAGCCGTTCGAGGGCGACTGCATGTACTGGACGTAAGGCCGGAGCGACTTGCGAAAGGTATAGATATTGTCCGCCAGAACTATCGAGCCCCTGCGTAACCTCGGCTGCAGCAGCTGGAGTATGCGGAGATAGAGCGTCTTCCACCCGTCCAGCAGGACCAGGTCCACCGGGGACGGTACGTCGGCCAGCGATTGCAGCGCGTCACCCGGCCGGACCTCGACCACCTCCTGCAGGCCCGCCCGGGTCAGGTTCTGGAGGGCCGCCTCGCGCTTGGAGGCTTCGATCTCCGTTCCGATCACCAAGCCGCCGCCGTTGTCGCGCACGGCCGAGGCGAGATAAATGGTCGAGACGCCGAAGGAGGTGCCGAACTCCACCACGCGCCGGGCAACGACGGTCCGCGCCACCAGGTAGAGGAACTTCCCCTGCTCGCGCGACACCGGTATGAAAGCGTTACGCAACAACCTGCCCAGGGTGGCCGTATCCAGGTCGCGTCGCACGAGCCGGTATAGTCCCAGCGAAGGGCCGGCCAGCGCCAAGCGCAGGAAGTCCCAGCGCGCGCCGGCGTGCAACCCGTCCAGCACTTCCCTGACTTTCTCGTCCCTCAGGGAGCTCGGGCTCTCTTTCATTGCGTCTCGCCTCGCTGTCTCGTTATCGTCCACCTGACGAATCACCCCGGGAAGGAGGTTCGCCCTGGGCCTTGGCGTGTGGGCACTCACGGCCGGCATTGGGGCAGTTGCACTTTCCATCCGGGCCCCTGTAGGGGCATTCGCCCTGGGCCTTGGCGTGTGGGCACTCACGGCCGGCATTGGGGCAGTTGCAC
>CAYVFC010000042.1:43975-56188 GCA_964450715.1 uncultured Sandaracinaceae bacterium
TTTCCATCCGGGCCCCTGTAGGGGCATTCGCCTCCGGCCTTCATACAACCGCGCCGACCGTCTACGTCTTTATATAAGCACCCGCCGGAAGCTTTCGCGTGCCGGCACTCGCCGTTTGTCTCGGTGTCGGGAGACGCCCCGTGCGCACCCGCGTGCGGGCAGGCTCCCTGGATCCTTCCGTATGGGCATCCACCGCGCGCTCGGTCGCGAGGGCATTCGCTCGCCTTCGGCGACTCGTAGTCCTCTGCGCCGCATTCTCCACGTTCCGGCTCACAGCCCGGCGTCGTTCCCGGTGCCCGATCCGCAGCGCCCTCGCTCTCGGCGCCCGGTTCGGTCGGCGCGGAGCGGGCGAGCGACGCACCGGTTCGCTGTAACGCATCTGCAGACGGCGTCTCGACTGGCAGAGGCGGTTCGGCCACGTCGGCTGCCCGGTCGCAACCCGAAACCGCGACCGCCATCCCCAGCGCCGTCGCGACCGCCGCGGCAATCGCCAGCCGGGCTCCCGTGATTTTCGCCATTTCGATGTTGGAGATGTTCGTCGGTCTCATGCGCGCTTTCTCCGCTGTTCTGATCAGGCGGTCTTGTTCCTCGTAGCACCACCGCCGAACGGCTGGCCATACACCTTCCCGGCGAGCCGACACTCGGCGCGGAATCGAAAGCCATCGTACTGCATCCCGTCGTTCACGATCTCCGGGTGGTCGCTGTCCGGGCCGACTTCGAAAGTCATGAAGTCACCGAGGTCTTGTCTGCCAGCCTCCTGTAACCTCGCCAGGACGTCGTCGGGAGAGCCCACCAGCCTCAGATCGATGTCCTTCGTAGTACGCGCCCGCTCAAGGCGGCTTTCGAGCACAAGCCCACCTTTGAGCGTAGCGGTATCACCAAGCGCGGCGCCGATACGTGCGAGGAAGCGGTCGAATACCAGCAGCTGCCTCTTGCGGGCGAACCCGGCGCCCGTCTTCGTTGCCGAGCGGAGCCGATGTTCGAGTGCCTGCTTGAAAGCCGCGGGTGAGGAGTAGGTATGGGTCGTCATATACCGAGCCCTCCGAAAATTCGCAGAGACTCTTCGACGTCGCCAAGCTCGGCCCTGGTGACGAGACCCCGACGGACGGCTTGCTGTGCTGCTTGACGTAGCAGATCGGGCGGCAGGTCCTCACGAGCGCAGTCGTTCAGCGTGCGGCGAGGGTTAGTGATCGGCACCGCTCCGAACCAGGCCCGGTCGTACGATGGCACGTCCGCGTGGTGAAGCACCACACCGTCCGGAACCCTGAAACGGCGTCTTCGCCAGGCGCACGGCAGGGTCAGATGCACATGCGCCGGCAGTACATCCGAGAGACCGTGAAGCGACAGCGCGGTCTGATGCGAGACGAGGCCGGCCCTGTCGGACCAGAGCCAGGCAACGACCAGCTCTTCGTTCTCGCCCGCTGGGAAGTGGACGAGCCGGTAGATGCCCCGGCGTGTTCGTGTGACGCGAGCCGCGCGGATGTGCTTGAGCAGCAGCTGCGACGAGTAGCCGGCCTCGGCTGCCTGCCTGGTAGTGAAGTAGCCCTCCTGGGCGCTCGCCGTCTCGAACAGCAGGTCCCAGTTTGGCTTTTTGGCAGAGTCGCCCACGCACAAATAGTAACCCTCGGTTTAGTTTTGTGCAAGTTACTGGTCGGCACCACATTCTTCGCAACCGTGGTTTGAATTTCGTGCGACTGGCGTCCTTGCCTCCTGCCCCGACCTCGATGTCCGATGGGTCGCACCGCGAGCAGCGCCGTGATCGGCTGCGTGGGAAGGCGGGTAAATAGTGAATGTATCGGGCCCCCGCAACCTGGAACGCCGTAGTCCGCTGGACAACGGCGTTTATCTTTTCTCCCCTCTCCCCTCTCCTCGTCGGGATGTAGAGAGAAGTGAAAAGATAATCGCGTCCCCTTTCTTGAACGGAAAGCCGGGATGACACGCATAAACGGTAGGGGTACGGATGATGGGCGTCCGTACCGGCCGTGAGGGCGGTGGCGGACCGTTCGAGCGATCCAGTGACGAAAAGCGCTTCGAAAATGTTTCAATTGATCGATCGACGGGCTACGACACTTCACCTTTGCACGGCGGTATTGGTCGCCTGTTCGAGCGCCGGGGATAGGCACGGGCTAGACGCGTCTTCCGCATCGCAGTTCGAAGGTGGCGGAGACGCGGGTGGTTCCTCCCCAGTTGCGGACGCGACGGACTCGAACGCGGACGCTTCGGCTGGCGACGATGATTCGTCCGCTTCTACTGGCGACGGTCGGTCGGACTCGGCTGTCGAATACGCATTCGACAGCGGAGGGGCAGATGCATCGGACGTGGAGGCAGACTCGGGCGATGGCTCGACTGACGCCTCGCCGATCTTGGATTGCCTGGAAATCGTAACCGACACCACGACCGGGCCCAAGACGCCCTACCCAGGCGGACGCTGGACCGTGCCCGAACCGACCTACGGCGCTGTCATCGAATACGACGTGCGGATCGAAATGAGCGATGGCGTCGTGTTGGTCGGTGATGTGTCCTACCCGACGGTCCTCGGTACCTGGCAACGCGCGTCCGGAGAGTTCCCGGTCATTCTCACGCTAAACCCCTACGGCGCTGCGTTCGGCGCTGCGTACGGTGAGATCTTCGTTACCCATGGCTACATCTTCGCGTCGATCGACGTGCGGGGGACTTCGCGCTCAGGGGGCTTGCACGACATGTTCTCGCCCCGGGAGGCAGAGGACGGCGCGGCTCTCGTGTCCTGGGCGGCGAATCTCGAGGGCTCGGACGGCAGGGTCGGTCTCCAAGGCTGCTCGCAACTCGGGATCAACCAACTCGAAACGGCGACGCAGCTCGGTGCGAATTCGCCGGTCAAGGCTATGATTCCGGCCTGCGGGTCCGGCGACTTCTATCGCGACACGGCGTTTGATAACGGTATCCCAACGATCGTAGGCGTAGCCCTCGCGTCACCCGACGCGACCGAAGGGGGCGACAGGGCCTATTATCGTGAGTACTGGCGGGAGCGCGATCGGGTCGCGCGTGCCCCTGCGATCGCCTCCGCAGACATCCCGACCTTGCTGTGGGCCGGCTGGTACGAACCCGGCACGCTCGGGTCGCTCGAAATCTACACCGTGCTGCAAAACGTTGCAGCCGGACGCCCCGCGACCGCGCCTATTACCTCTGGCCAAGGGGTCAGCGGAAAGTACCAGGTCATCCTCGGTGACTGGCAACACGCCGGCGGCCTGGACCTGGGGATCCAGCTGCAGTGGTACGACACCTGGATCAAGGGCATCGACTCCGGGTTGCCCACGGACACGAACATGCCACTGCACCTCGAAGAGCTAGGCGGCACGAAGCGCTGGATCAATGCGAGGTGCTATCCCCTTGTCGAGACATACACGCCGTTCTTTCTGGCCGCCGCCGGAACGCTTTCGCCCTCGGCAGACGACGAGGGTCAGGACGAGTTGAACTGGGTGGCGCCCGGCCAGCTGAGTGATTCCGTCGAGTACGCGAGCGAGCCGTTCGCCGGCGGCGCGATGCTGGCGGGCCCGCTGGCCGCTCAGTTCCATGTGGCGTCGTCCAATGCCAATCTACAGCTATTCATCGAAGTCTTCGATCGGGCGCAGGACGGCAACCGGGCGAAGATCAGTCAAGGCAGCATCCTCGGCTCGCTGCGCCGAACGGATCCCGAGAAGTCCTGGCTGGATAAAAACGGCTTGCCCTCCCGGCCGTTTCTCACGCTCGACCAAGATCAGCCGCTGACGTCAGGCGAGCCCACGCAACTGGATGTCCCGCTGTGGCCAACCCTTTGGTCCATCGAACCCGGGCACAGCATCGTCGTGCGGATCTCGACCCAACCCCCGTCCGAGTCTTGTCTGAGCTTCCTCGGGATACCCGTCGGCTGCTACCCGTCGAATCCGATGCAGCAAACCCTGGCTGGCGGTGTCTATTCGCTCCACCGTGGAGGGAATCGCAGCTCTTTCATCAGCCTACCTCTACTCGATCACGGTGCGTTGACCACGGCCACCAGCGCGGTTTCGCCGACCGGGACAGACGGCTACCCGCTTCCGGTCGACTGGTGAAGAACTCGCCCGCACCCGCGACCCCTGCCCGGCGCTACCCGAACGAAATCGGCGCCCCGGTTGCCCTCCAGGGATCCCTTCCCTGGCCAAGCGCGTCCCTTTGAACCGCGCATCCGCCCGGGTTCGCGCGCCGCACACGCTCTACAGCGAGCGGTCGGACACGGTGAGGGTTTCGTTGCCCTCCGCTGCCCCCTTCTTTGGCCTCGCGCGTCCTTTATCCAAAAGCGTCAGGAGCTAGGCTGTTGTCACGGGGAAGGAAGGCTTTTCGCCGCTGGAGGCGCCATGCAAGGAATCGCTGCCCAGGTAGCACCCGTCGAGAGTGATCGGCCCGGCCGCGCCGTACCGGTCGGCACCTGCCTCGAGGAGCTGGTCCGGCTCGACAGCGCCGGCCTCGGCCTGCTGTTCTGTATTGCCCGCTGGCAAGGGCCGGCCCGCGTCGACGGCCATCCACGCGGACGGATGCTGGCGGTTCCCGGTTTCGACCGGGGAATCGTCGGCCGGGCGCTGGCCCTGTTCGCCGCAAGCCCGCTCAACGTCTGGAAGGGCAAGAGCTTCCAGGCGCTATCCGAGAGCGAGGGCAGCGGCATCAACCGGCTGCGCGCCGGGCTCCGCTTCAACGCTTTTCGCTTCAAGACCTACGAGACCGTGTCGCTGACCGACGGCGAGCGCGTGCTCGCGGTCGACTACGACATCCCGCAAAACCCCGCTTACGCGCGAGGAGTGGTCGACGAGCTTCGCCCGGTCGCCCCGGGGCTTCTGCTCGGCCAGGGGCTCAAGCGCAGGCCGGACGGGCCGCCGAGGCTTCTGGTCTGGTTCGCCCTGGACCTGGGCCACCCCGATCCCGCCGTCACCTGGTAAGAGGGTATTTAAACACCCTCTTAAAGCCGCCCGTCACCCTGAACCCGATGGAACTGTTCAACCTCGACCTGCTGAACCTGCTCAACATCGACACCACGGCAAGCGGGGGCATGTCCTCGTCGTTCAGGCGTATGGCCGACGTCGGCGAAACCATCACCTGCGAGCAGGTGCGAACGGCGGCCTACCGGTAACCGCACGCCCCCGCCGTTGAACCGCAAAGGGCTCGCACCGGGCTGGGCTGAAAACCCGGGTCGCGCCGTCCAGGTCAGTGTATGGCGACCCCGGTCGGGCCTGCCGCGGTGCCCCAGGGTACGCTGAAGGACTGTTCGGTCTCGAGATCGGTCACCGTCAACAATTGCTCGTTCGGAAGCGGGCAGATGACGTGGCCCTGCCCGTCGGCGACCCCGCTGAAGGCGGGGAACAGGGTGGACGGCGCCCCCGTGTCGATGGTGCGCGTCAGGACCGCCTTCCCGTCTTCCAGGGCGTATTCGCGCAGCATCATCTTGCCTTCCAGGGTCACCGGCAGCATCACCGTGCCCCGGTCGGGCACGGAGAAGGCCGGGTACTGGATGACGGGGTCGTTCTCGAACCGCACCTCATCCAGCATTACCGGAGAGGTGGGGTCGCTCACGTCCATGACGTTGTAGCCGGCCGGATCGCCGTTCAGCACATTGGGCGCCTCCACCATGAAGGCCGCCTTGGTGCCCGGGAAAAAAGCCACCCCGGCCGCGTCTCCCGTCAGCACGACCTCCGGCGACAGCGTTCCGGCCATATCCGCGGTACCGAAGGTGCGAAAATTGCCGGCCGCCGAGTAGCTGACCGCGGCGACCGTGCCCGTGTCATCCTGGTCCAGTTCCTCGGAGAAGAACCCCACCTCGACGTTCTCGATGACCGCCCGCGCGGCCACATCGACGACGGTGACGTAGCTCTGGCTGAAGTGGCCCACGAAGGCCCGCGTTCCGTCCTTGGTGATCATTATATCCGTGGGGTGATCCCCGGTAACGACCTCGCCCACGACCTGCCTGGACTCCAGATCGATGAAGATCAACTGTCCAGTGCCGGCGGGGATGGTGGCCCCACCGATCAGGATGTTCGCCAGCGGCAGGGCGAAGAAACCGGCCGAAATGCTCACCAGCGCGGTCTTGCCGTCGGGCGTGATCTCCGCCACCAGCGGACCGGGCGAGTATGCGGATAGATCGATGGAAGCGACCAGCACCTCGTCGCGCGTGGCAGCCCCGTCGACCAGGGCATCGAGATCGACCAGCGAAAGGGTCCGGTTCAGCCAGTCCGCGGTGACCAGCAGGCGACCGGTCTGCTCGCCGTCCAGCCCGCCGTCCTGTTCCCCGCCTCCGCCCCCGTTCCCGGCCGTGGACGCATCCTCACCCGGCTCCGGGCCGGGCTCGTCGTCTCCGGTCTGCGCCGCACAGCCCGCGCCGAGAACGGTCATGAAAATCGACAGGACGGTTGGAAGTATTCGAAACATGGCTGAATTCATGGCAGGCACCGATCTTCGGGAAAAGTTTATTAAACAAACAGTCAGTTATAAATTGCTCCCCTTCAGGTGCGGTCTCAAGGACAGAGCAGGCCAACGTCAGGGGCCCCCGCGGCCCTTGCTAGCGTCGTACTTCGAAGAGCGCTGTTCGAGGACGCGATCGGTTTCCCTGGTTTTACAGGCTTCAGTTCATATGAATCATTAGCCCCAACCTCCGACAACTCCGCCGTCGTTTTTTACCCTGGCTGCGAAAGACGCCCTTCCGGCCCGGTAAGACGCGAATCGGCGCCTCGAAGCCAGAACCGTCGCACCAGAGCCAAAAATGCGTTTCGCGCCCGCTTACACAAGGGGTAAAGCTTTCCGATCCTATTCGGTTCTCCCGAACCGTTTCGACCTGTAATAGTCCCTGCCCTCGCGGTCGGGTATCGATCCGGAGGCGCGTCTGTCCACGAACATCAATACGCTCTTCTCCAGGTCGAAGACGAGCTTGCGCAGCAGGCTGCTGCCCATCCCGATCTCCAGACCGTACCTCGTCCGGTAGTCCCTGAAGAAAAGGCCATCCCACTCGCCCCGTTTCTCGAAGACGAGATCGCGGACCAGGGTGCCGCTGAAGTTGGCGGCGGCCACACCGTGGCCGCTGTACCCCATGGAATAGACGATGTTGCCGTGCTTTCCAGTGCGCCCGAAGGAGGGGATCCAGTCCGGGTTCATGAATACCGGGCCTCCCCAGCGATGGGTGATGTCGATGCCCTGCAGCTGGGGGAAGAAGTGAAGCAGGTCGCGTTGCGCCACCCGAAAAGCGTGCTCGTCCGCATCGTGATCCAGGTCGTCGCCGTAGAAATACAGGGCGTCGCCCCCGCCCATGGCGATGCGGTTGTCCGCCGTCAGGCGGAAGTAGTTGATGAAATGAAGCGATGTCTCGATACCCTCCCGGCCCTTCCAGCCGATGGAGTCGAGCTGCCTGTCGCTCAGGGGCTCGGTCAGCACGATATAGGTGAAGACCGGCAGCCCCACCTTTCGAAAGCGGCGATCGAGCCGGGTGCTGTAGGCGTTGGTACCGACCACCAGGGTGTCGGCGCTCACCGTACCGTTATCGGTCCGGACCTGGATCCGCCTGCCCTCCTGGTAGCCGTGAACATCGGTCATCTCGAAGATATCGACGCCCATCCCCTCGACCACCCGCTTGAGCTCCCGGCAAAGCTTGGCCGGGTTGAGAATGGCGCAATGATCGTCGTAGCAGGCAGCGTAAAAGGCCTCCGTCCCAAAGCGTTCGCGCACCTCATCTTCGTCCAGATAAACCGCCGTTGATCCCAGCTTGTTATAGGTATCCACGTAGGCCTTGATTTTTGTCTTGTGCGCCGGGTTGAGCGCCATGGTCATCAGGCCGTTCTTCTCGTAGTCGCACTTCAGGTCGTACTGGCGGACCATGAAGTCCACGTGATCGACCGCGGCGCGCAGGTAGGCATGCGCCAGCCGGGCCCTTTCCAGGCTGCCGGCGAAGCGGACCAGCTGCATGGCGTTCTCGGCCAGAAGGGTCATGCTGAAGCCGCCGTTACGTCCGCTGGCGCCGTACCCGATGACGTTCCTTTCCAGCAGCGCGATCCGCAGGGACGGATCCTCGTTCTTGAGAAAATACGCGGCCGATAGCCCGGTGAACCCTCCGCCCATGATGGCCACGTCCACGTCCAGATCCGAAGTCACGGAACGGTTCGGCTCGTACTCGGCATCAAGCCAGAAGCTCTTTTGGCGAAATGACATCGGTGGGAACTCCTTTGGTTTGTTCTTTCGGGTCCTCCACGCAAACGCCGGGCCTATCGGCCGACAACGGTTGCACGAGCACCCCTTCCTTCCTGTTAGAATGAATCATTAACCCCGCCCGCCGACAACTCCGCCGTCATATGAGAGCTGCAAACCACGCCGGCGCCCCAAGCACGGCGCGGATTGCGAGCGTGGCCGTGTCATTTCGAGCAGTTGCGGAGCGACGCAGACCTCGGCCGCGCGCAGGATGTGTCGGCGGCGTTCGTCCCTGGCGGCCCGATCCAACTTCGACATAAAAGCGGGACGGCCCCCCCTGGATCGTTCATACCGTTACTTCACCCGCCTGTTCCCGCGCTTCTTGGTAGCGCTGCGCCGCGGCGCCGCGCTGTCCTCCAGGTAGTCGGCGAAGAACGCCGTCAGCACCCGCACGACCTTATCGCCGTCGAGCGGCACGCCCACCGCCGTCTGCACCTCGAGCCCGAGAAAAATGCTGACCAGCAGGGATGCCGCGATACCGGGATCGAGCCCGGCGAGCCGCCTCGACGCCTTCATGCGCCGATCGGCGACCGCGCTCACGGCTTTTGTCGCGTCCAGCAGCGCCCTTCTGGCGATCTTCGCCACCCGCGGATCGCGGACCGCCTCCGCCCACAGATTCACGTCCACCCGCGCCGCCTCCTGTCCCTGCCGGGTGAATACGGCGTCCGCCCATTCCAGCAACACCAGCGCCTGGTTCAGATCGCCCCCGGACTCGCCGAGCTGTTCGCTCCTTCTTTGCCGCGCGTCCTCCAGTATGGCCTGGATGATCGCTTCCTTGTTGGGGAAATAGGTGTAGACGGCGCCGGTGCTGACGCCGGCCTGCCGGCAGATGTCGGCGATGGTGGCGCGGTGAAACCCGTCGCGCACGAAGCAGATGCCGGCGGCGCAGAGGATATGCTGCCGCTTCTCGTCTAGCGCCTTCCGGCTCAGCCTGGGCATCAAAACCGAATACGCGTTCGCTAATATTTCGTCAAGAAGCCGCGGCCCTCTACCCAAAAAGGCCGGTCGGCTCTTTACAAAATCCCGAAAAACGAATAATCGTTTTTTTATTTACGGAGCGTCCGAAGGCGGCAACGAGGCCGCTACCTACCGGCGTTCCTACGGGAGGTGGTGATGGATCGATACGGCAAGAACGTGCTGGCAATTCTCTTGGCGGTCGCACTGGCGGCCTGCGGTGAGGAGGATGCCGGAGACGCCGATGGCGGCGGCGCCGCCGGTTCGGGAGACGGCCAGAGCGACGGCTCCGAGCCGGAGTGCGAACAGGGGCAGGTACGGGTGGAAGGCAATTGCGTGGCGCCGACCCTGCCGGATCTCGGGCCGGGCTGGACCAAGATGGAACCTGGGGGCGATACCATCTGCTCGCGCGGCACCCCTTTTGCGTACTGGACGCGACCGGGCACCGTGAACAAGCTGCTGGTCTACTTTCAGGGCGGAGGTGCCTGCTGGAATGCAGAAACCTGCTCCGTCGGGATCGGGAGCATCTTCAAAGACGCGGTGGTCGACGCCGATTCTCCCGCCGACGGGAGAGGGGTCTTCGAACTGGAAAACCCGGACAACCCGTTCAAGGACTGGTACATCGTCTATGTTCCCTACTGTACCGGCGATATCCACTGGGGCGACAACACGGTGACCTACCCTGCCGTGGGCGGCAGCCCGGAGCTCACCATCCATCACCGGGGATTCGTCAACGGCGCGGCGGTGTTGGACTGGATCTACGAGAACTTCAACGCCCCCGAATTCATCTTCACCACGGGGTGCAGCGCCGGCGCCTATGCCTCGGCCATGTTCGGTCTCTACCTCATGGACCACTACCGGGATACCGGAGTGAAGGGCGCCCAGCTGGCCGATTCGGGCGCCGGCGTGGTCACCCCGGACTGGTTCGCTCAAAGCTTTTCCCAGTGGAACGTGGAGGCGAACCTGCCGCGCTGGATCCCCTACTTCGATGAGACGCACATCGAACAGTACACCATGGCCACCGCCTACATCGCCGGCGCCAATTTCTATCCCGACATGATATCGGCCCAGTACAACACCGCGCACGACTGGAACCAGGGATTCTACTACATCGCCATGGGCGGGACCCAGGAAGAGTGGGACGCGAAAATGGAGCAGAGCGTCCAGCAGATCGCCGCGGAGGCGCCGAACTTCCGTTACTATGTCGCCTGGGGTGATATGCACTGCATCATGCCGGCGGATTACTTCTACACCTACCAGGTCAACGGCGTGCGTTTCAGCGACTGGGTCGAAGACCTGGCTGCCGGTGAGGAAGTGCAGAACGTGCACTGCACGGATTGCGAGAGCAAGGAGCTGTATTCGCCGTAGCCGGGTAAACAGACTTCCGGGTAAACAAACTACCGCCGCCACCCCACGTCGCAGAAGTTATATGCGTCAACCGCTGCCAAACGATGTGGCGGTCCGCCGAGCTTCTACGAAGCGGTTAAGGAGACGACACATTGAATGAAGCCGCGGCGGGCTTGGCGTTATCGGAGTTGGACTATGGGGATATCGGCGCCCGCCGAGCAAGAGGCGACCGCGGGTTGGAGCGACGGTCGGGCGAGAGCCGGGGCGCGAGGGTCGGGCACCAGAGCACACCGGTACACGAGGCCGCTGCAGCGCGGGCGGTGACTGGGGTCGAAGCAGGTAGGGTTGCGGTACCGGGTCACGTACTCGGGAGCGTCGTGCGGTTCGGCTCTACGCTCGACGGGCGTTTCGGGAGGTTGGAGCAAGGCGCGGGCCCGCAGTAGTCGACCACGGAATTTGCCGCATCAGTAAGAATGTGAAGACGTTTCAATCGGTTCGGTGCTCTAGCTGTTTGCGGCAGCGCTTTGCGCGGTTGCGCAGCATCTTGAATAGCGCTCCAAGGATCGGATGGTGGAGTTTCTGCTCGACGCATTCGTCGTAGACCCGCCTGGCGAGGTCGGGCAGCTGCTCGGCCATGTCGCGCGCGCGCTCGACGAAATCGTCGGGGTCGAGAGCCATGCCCTCGGCGAGTTTGCGCATCTCGCGTGCGCCTACCCGCTGCAGGCAGTACTGGCCGCCGTACTTCATCGCTAGTTTGAGGCGGGGCGTGTTCAGTCCGGGGTAAGGCAGCGCGCTGGCGATGTCGTACAGGGGAGCGAGTCGCAGGTGGCCACCCGGGGCGTGGAGCAGGGCGTAGTTTTTCGCGTGGCCGTCGCTACCGCCGACTAGCCAGTTGAACACGAGTGCTTCTGCAAACGTTTTCAGATCTTCTGCCGGGCGGTCAGAGTGGTCGCGCAGGAGCGCGGCGACCTGTTCAGGGCCGGGCCCTCCTTCGTTCTGGTACTTCGACTGGGGCCGTACGCCGAGCGCCTGGCACATGTCCTCCTGGTGCACGCGCACGACGGTCGTCGTCGTCTTCGGCCGGGGCTTGCCCGGCTCGGGGCCTGCGGGAAGGCGCACGCGGTCGTAGCGCTCGACGACGATGGCGGATTCTCCTCTGAAATGGGTGATGGTCGAGGTGGCTACGGGAAGTTGAAACGCCCGTGCGAGACGCAGACAGAAGTGCTCGTTTTCGATCGGACCTTCGAAGGAGCCGGTGGGCGGCTTGAGGATGTGGGTCGTCGGTGTGCGTCCGAGGGGTATTCCCCAGCGCCTGCCGTCGTGGAACAGGGCGAGTTTGGGCTGCGCGCCCGCGAGGCTGAAGTGCCCCTTATCGTCTTGCCGACGCCAGGCCGTCTCGTCTTCCCGCAGCGCCTGCAAACGCTCGGCGATCTGGGCGGTGCCGAACCAATCCACGCGTGCGGGCCCGGGACCTTCGATGTCGGACACGCGGTCGCTGGGAACGAGTTGCACCGCCCCAGCGCAGTCTTCGCCCACATGGGTGAGTAGTGCGAAGGGATTGCGCTCGGACACCTGGAACTCGCGACCCCAGCGCGAAAGCACACGCTCGTTGTCGGGTAAAAGGCCCCACAGAAACGCTTCGACCGGTACGTGCGCGTGCCGCCGGCGCGCCAGCGGAAGGCAAAGCGATAGCGGTACGGCGTC
>CAYVFC010000043.1:0-5615 GCA_964450715.1 uncultured Sandaracinaceae bacterium
GCGCTCCGCCGACGCGCCCGGTCTCGGAGCGTTTATTTTGCGGTGCCTCCTTAGCGAGTTCTCGCGCCGGCCATCCCCTTGACGGCCCGCTTCAGAATTCCGCCCGCAGCCCCAGGTTGGGAAAGAACAGCGCGGGCGCGTACTGTACCGTGCAGGTGGACCCCGGCGCCGGGCGGTTGCGGTCGGTCACGTCCAGGCCGCAGGTGATGGAGCGTGGCTCGCGGCTCAGGGTGAGGTTGAACATCTCGGCCGTGAGCTGCATCGCGCCCCAGCCGGTTCGCCACTTATAGGCCGCCTGCGCGTCGATGCGGTAGAAACCGGGCAGCCTGCGCTCCAACCGCCTGAGATCGTCGGTGAGCACGGCGAACATCTGCCCCGATCGTACGTGCAGCCGGGCGCCCGCTCGCCAGCCGGGCGCGAAGCGGTACTGCAACGCCAGGTTGCCCACGTGGCGCATGTCGAAGACCGGGGTGAACTCGAACCCCTCGCTGGATTCGGCCTCGGCCCAGGCCAGCGTGTAGCTGAGCCAACCCGATACCGTCTCCGTTAAGGGCCGGCGCAGGAACAGCTCGCCGCCGTAAGCGAGAGCGGTGGCCCGCGGAAATCCCCGCTCCCCCTGGCAGATGTTCTCCTCGCTCGCCCCGGCCAGCAGGCCGCCAGAGGAGGGATCGCACTGGTTGAACTTCTCCAGCGTGAGCTCGGGAAACATCAGGTTGCTGTAGCGATGGAGGAAGAGCTCGAGCTCGACCCGGGCGTTGAAGGGCAGATCCAGTCCGGCACCCAGCCCCGACTGGATAGCCTCTTGAAGCCCGTCGTCCAGCGCTACGTCGGCCACCCCGGGCAGCGGAAGCAGGAAGACGGCTGGCTGGTGCGCCAGCCCGAAGGCGGCGTGCAGGTCCAGCGCCTCGGTCAGGAAGTGGGTGACCAGCAGCCGCGGATCGACCCCGACCTGGCCGCGGGTGCCGGTGAGCCAGAGATCTCCGCGCAGGCCCAGGTCGACGTCCCAGCGGCGATGGGGCCGGAAACCCACCTCGCCGAAGATCCCCATGGTGCTGCGCGCGGCCACCGAGGTGTACAGGGGGTTGTTGAACTGCTCGAAGACCGACTGGTCCCGCTGCCGGGTGGTGGGGGCGGACAGATAGGGCCTCGACCCGCGCGGCCCGCCGCGGCCGGTCGAGGGCGGGGCGACCTCGCGGATGATCTCGCCCACCATGCCCACCAGGTCAGCCCCGGCGCGAAAACGCCCGTGCTCGCCGTCGTTCCAGGCCAGCCAGACGCGGGGGCCGATGCGCTTCGACACCATGTAACCGGCCTGGGCGTCCTCGATGGTGCTGGCGTCGTTCTCCGACTCGTCGTAACCCAGCAGCAGCGCGGCCCCGTACTGCCACCGTTTTATATCGCGTATCAGGCGCAGCTCCATCCGGTGAAAGGTGAGCGTCACCCCGTCCGAATCCTGCTCCAGGCTGAGCGAGTCGTACGACCCGAAGCCGACCAGCTGCAGGCGGGTACGCCGCGCCACCGGGTGCTCCAGCCGCAGCTGGTAGTCCCAGTAGTCCAGCGAGATCTCCGGGCTGAATATGGAGAGTAAAAGCCCTGGGTATCCGTAGCGACCCGCGGCCGTGATCTCGCCCTCCCCCACCCGGACGTTGCCCATGCCCATCAGGTCGATGGCGCGCAGCTCGACCTCCCCGAAGGCGTCCCCCCGGCTCTCGTCCCGCTCCCGGTAGGCGCTGGTGAACAGCCCGCCCGTCCTGCGGCCGTAGCGCGCCGGTCCCGCTCCCGGGTAGAACTCCACCGGTCCGATCATGGCCGGATGGATAACCGCGGGCCCCAGCCCCAGGTGGAAGAGCAGCGGCAGCGGGATTTCGTCGTATATGTAGAGGGTCCCGGCCGGCGGCGCGCCGCGCACGTAGACATAGGGCAGACCGCTCAGGTAGGGGGCCACCCCGGGCAGAGACTCCAGGGCGCGAAAGGCGTCGCCGAAGGCGCCGGGAAGCTCCCGCAGCTCCTCCACCTCCAGGCGACGCAGGTCGGAGCGCGTCTTGGGCACACGGGCGATCGCGCCAAAGGCGAGATCCGGTTGCGGGGAGCTTTCGAGCGTCGCGCCCGCAGCCGGCTGGCCGTCGGCGCCCGGTTCGCCCGCCGACGCCTGATCCGCGGCCGCGCCCTCGACGGGGAAGATGACCTTTACGCGAGCTATCACCGGTCGGCCCTCGATGGTGGCCGGCTCGAAACGGCTGAGCGAGAGCGCCCGTTCGACTGTCGCGCGCCAGTCCGGGTCGAGATCCGGATCGTCGATGCTCGCGCTGCCGTCCGGGCCGATCAGCACCCGCACGGACAGGTCGCTCCCGGTCGTCGGGGGCGAGCCCGGCGGAGGATCCAGGGGCTCGAGGTGCAGCAAGCGCGGCTCCCGCGCACCGTTCGCCGAGGCGGCCTCTTGCCCGGATGCGCTTTCGGTAGCGACCTCTGCGTCGGAGCCGCTATCCGCCTCGGCCCTCGTCTCCGCAGCGACCCCGGACGGCGGCTGCGCCTGCGCCAGGAGGGTCGGAACGGCGAAGAGACAGGACGTTATACCGATCAATACTAGAGCCCATCTCAAAAATGCTCCCGTCGTCTTTCGGGCGGGGGCGGCCCCGTCTGCGGCGTCGCTCCTGCTCGAAATAGCACCACTATTGCTCGTCGTCGCTCCTTGCATCCGGGGCCGCCGCGCTCCGAAATACTCGGTCCGCATTTTTGAGATGGGCTCTAGATAAAACCCGCGCGGCGATACGGCGAAGGTTCCGCGCCGTACCCTCATCGTTCCACCAGCATGGCGTTCGCCTGGATGTAGCGGCTCGGTCCGCTCTCGAACTTGCGCAGGCAGTGTACCTCGCCGGCAGAGGTGAGCACGCAGAGCGTATCGTACTGGGTGACGAAGATCCGGGCCGCGCTTCCGGCCCAGTCGGGCTTGACCTCGCACGGGGCGGCGGCAAAGACGCAGTCCATTCGTTGCGCCTCCGGGTTGTCGATCGGGTTGGCCGGATTTCCCCACCCCCAGCAGAGCACCCGGCCGTCCGACTGCAACACGCAGGTGAAACGGGTGCCCAACGCGATGTCGAGCGCACGGCTCTCGACCGCCAGAGGCAACGGTTCGGGCGAGCACAGCGCGCGGTTGGGGCACGGCTGCAGAAGCTCGATGTCCGCGCCGAGCTGCCCGCTGGCAGCGTATCCCCAGCAGAACAGAGCGCCGTCCGCGGTCACCGCGCAAGCGTGTCTCTCGCCGAAGGCGGCGAGCTGTACCGGCTGCTCGAGACCCACCTCGACCGGCGTGACCGAGCAGCGCAGCTCGCTGGGCCCCGCGTCGATGCACACCTCTTCCGTCTCGCCGCCGCCCAGCTGACCGTAGCTGTTGTCGCCCCAGCAGTACAGCGAACCGTCCTCGAGCGACGCACAGGTGTAGAAGGCGCCGGGCGCCGCGAACAACCGAACTGCCGGGGCCGGCAGCTCGACGCGCGCGGGAAGCTCCACGTCCTGGTGAACGCGCACCCCGCCCATGGTCTCGGTCCACGGGGAGGATACGCCTACCGACCCGAGGACGTTGACGCCCCAGCACCGTACCTCGCCGTCGCGAAGCAGCGCGCAGGCGTGGCTGAACCCGCTGGCCACCTGAAGGACCGGAGCGGGCGTCTGCACCAGCAGCGGCTCGGTAGCGCAGGGGCTGCCGTCGCAGGTGCTCAGGCCCTCGGTCTGTACCCCCAGAGCCTGGCTGCCCCAGCAGCGCAGCTCCCCGGCGGCGTTCAGAGCGCAAGAGTGCAGAGCGCCCAGCGAGAGCTCGACCGCCCCTTGCAGGCCGAGCACGTCGACCGGCTGCCTACTGCAGGGCCGCCCTTCGCACTCGTGCAGGGAGAAGTCACCGGCTCCCAGTTGTCCGGCCGCCGCGTCTCCCCAGCAGCGCGTCCTTTCATCGTCGAGCAAGGCGCAGGTATGCGACTCGCCCGCCGCCAGCTGTTCGACGCCTTGCACCCCCGCGACGAACGCCGCCCGGGCGCTGTAGAAGGCCTCCTCCGTGGTGGCGATACCCAGCGGATCGAGCACCTCGAACGCGCCCGTGGAGGGCTGGGTCGCGAGCTGGCCCAGATCGTTCAGTCCCCAGCAGGCGACCTGTCCGCTCTGGAGCAGGGCGCAGGTATGCGACGGTCCGGAGACCAGGTCGGCCACCCCCGTCAGGACCTCCAACTCCGGCTCGTCGGCCTGCTGATCGCAATGCAGAAGCAGCGCGGACAGCAACAACGCAACGCACGGCGCCGCCATCCGCTCCCTCTGATAC
This sequence comes from uncultured Sandaracinaceae bacterium, assembly GCA_964450715.1. GTDB lineage: Bacteria > Myxococcota_A > Polyangia > Polyangiales > JAFGIB01 > CAYVFC01. The sequence continues at coordinate 4,307 of CAYVFC010000043.1, forward strand.
ACCACCTTCCCTGCCCTGGTCCGCGGCCCCATGTTGGCGAGATCCCGCTGGGTTATTACTGCTTCGAGAGCTGTACCAGTTTTGACCGTTGTCTCAAGTAAACGCCTACAGTTCCACGGGACAGCGGGCAGCGGTTGCGCTAGCCTGCCCGGATGTTTTCCTACATAGACCACGAGATCCGCCAGCGGCTGATCGCCGAAAACCAGCTTTTTCGCGTCGACGGGCGCGGCCGGCGGATCGACGTCAACGGCGTCTCCAGCGACTCCGACCTCACGCTCAACGTGCTGGGGCCCATCCCCATGCCCGTGGATATCGACGGCCGGCAGATCGTGGTGCGCTGGTTCGCCTTCGTCCGACATACCGAGCTGCGCCGCGCCAACGAGATAGCCGAGTCCTTGCGCAGGCGGGGCGATCAGCGCCTCTTCTCGGCGCTCGCCTCGCACATGTCCGTCAACAGCGCGCTGCTCTTCGGCCACCCCGAGAAGGCCGATGAGCCGCTGGTGCGCGTGCACTCCTGCTGCTTTACCGGAGACGTGTTTGGCTCCAAGCGCTGCGAGTGCGGGCCGCAGCTGGACAGCGCCATGTGCGCCATCGCCGAGCACGAGCCGGGCGGCATCTTCGTCTATATGTCCGGGCACGAGGGGCGCGGCATCGGGCTCTGGGCCAAGGCCGTCACTTACCTGCTGCAGGACGCCGGGCAGGACACCTACCAGGCCAACCGCTCACTGGGGCTACCCGACGACTGCCGCGACTTCAGCGATGCGGCGGCCATGTTGCTCTACCTGCTGGGCGGCGACCGGCCGCTGCGGCTTCTGACCAATAATCCCAAGAAGCTAAAAGACCTGCGCGACAACGGCCTCAGCCAGATCCGGCAGGAGAAGATAGTGGCCGGCGTCAACGACTGGAACCGGCGCTACCTGCACGCCAAGCGCCTCTGGGGCCATTGCCTGGAGCCCGAGGATATCACCATTAACCCACCCGCCGCCGAAGACGCCGATGGCTCGGTCTGCCGGTCGCGCCAAAGCGAGCGGCGGTAACGTGGAGTTTCGCCATTTTTCAGGCGGCGCATAGCAGGTCCTGCAGGCCTTGCTGGATTATCGGCGAGCCCGAGAATTTACTGGCTCACCTGTCGGCAGACAAGAACGGCGACGGTGACGTGCGCAACACGTCCGACTACCTGATCGGTGCTGGTGCCGTCACTTTGACGGCCCGCCAGCCTCCCCGGGCGAAATCGGCCCGGCCGCTTGCACAGTCGCCCGCCAGCCTCCCCGGGCGAAATCGGCCCGGCCGCTTGCACAGTCGCCCGCCA
>CAYVFC010000043.1:5715-56018 GCA_964450715.1 uncultured Sandaracinaceae bacterium
GGCGAAATCGGCCCGGCCGCTTGCACAGTCGCCCGCCAGCCTCCCCGGGCGAAATGGGCGTGGCCGCTTTCAGAGTCGCCGCTCCCGCACTATTATAAAGTCGAGCGATCCGATGGCGCATCGAACCGGCCAGGAGAGAGAGCGACCGCGCGACGACCAGCCCGGCGAAGGGCCGGAAGAGGGACGAGTGGCGCCCGCTGCTGCTCCGCCCGGCACCTCGCAGGTACGCCAGCACATACGCCAGCACATCAGCGGCCAGGAGCCTACCATGGCGGTGGACGGCCCCGCCTCGTTCGAGAGCTGGGAGGGGTGGCTGGGCCGAGTGGTGGACGAGCGCTACCGCATCGTGGAGTTCCTGGGCGAGGGCGGAATGGGCGCGGTGTTCGTGGCCGAGCACCTGAAGCTACAGAAACAGGTGGCGTTCAAAGTCGTCCGCCAGCAGTTCGCGGGCAACGGCGAGATCGCGGCCCGCTTCGCCCGCGAGGCCATGGCGACCGGCATGTTCGAACACCCGAACGTGGCCAGCGCTATCGATTTCGGCACCCTTCCCGAGGGCGGCGCCTACTTCGTGATGCAGCTGGTACGCGGTTCGTGCCTGAGCGCGCTGCTGAGCGAGCAGCGCCGGCTGCCCTGGCGCAGGGCGGTAGCCATAGGAGCGCAGCTGGCCGACGCGCTCTCCGCCGCCCGGGCTATCGACGTGGTCCACCGCGACCTCAAGCCCGACAACATCGTCATCCAGAAGCGAGAGGACGGAAGCGATCTGGTCAAGATACTGGACTTCGGCATCGCCCGCTCCACCCAGGATAGCCTGGTGCCGCCGCCCGTCTCCGGTACGACCACCCCGAAAAACCTGACGCGGGAAGGCGCGGTGGTGGGCACCCCCGGGTACATGGCTCCCGAGCAGGCCATGGGGGACCGGGTCAACCACGCCGCTGACCTGTACGCGCTCGGCGCGGTGCTCTGGGAGTGCGTGGCCGGACGGCAGCTGTGGACGGCCGACGACCTGAGCTCCCTCATCAAGCTGCAGCTGACCGAGTCCGTGCCGCGGCTGCGCGAGCTGTTGCCCGCAGAGGACATCCCCGAGGAGCTGGACAACCTGGTGGCGAGACTGCTGACCGTATCCACCCGGGAACGCCCGGAGAGCGCGGGCGCGGTCCGCGACGCGCTGCAGCTGCTGTTGCTGGCGCCGAGCGAGACAACGGGCGCGGTCACAGGCGCCGGGCTCGATTCGCCGGCAGTGGACGCCGCCGCCGGGCAGTGGGTAGACGGTCAACCGGGTCCGAGCTCGACCGGCGCCGGGCAGGAGATAGCGCGCGAGCGCCGGTCCGCGCCGGATGAAGCCGACCGGCCGGCGCCCGAGGCCGCGGCGGAAGCGCTCGAGGCACGCGACAGTAACGAGCGAACGGAGCGCACGGTTACGCCGCCGAGACGGATAGCGGCATCCCGCTTGCTGATGCTGGTCCTGTCGGTTTTAATCTTCGTAGCCTTTTTCGTCGGCGCCATCCTCTACTCCGAGCGAGACCCGCAAACCGAAGTACGGGAGCTATCCGCAGCGCTCGAGCAGGCCGCGGAGATCACCCCGCCCATAAATGTAGACCGGGTAAAACCGGCGCAGCCCGGGCCGGACGAGGCGCTTTCGACCGGAGCCGGCGCGAAGGAAGAGGGGGAGGCGGCCGGGCGGCCGGGCGAGCCCACCGCGTCCGGCGCGCAGAGCGCCGCTGCCCCCGACCGAGAACCCGGAGGCGCGCCCGGCGAGGAGCTGCCCGCGGCCGAGCCCGGGGCGGCTGCCGCATCGGCGCAAGGACCGCAGGTCACCCCGCTGTTGCTGACCGTCTACGTCAAGCCACTCATGGAGGGCAAGACCAAGAAAGCGCGCGTGACCGCGGCGAAAAGGATACTGGCGCATTCACCGCGCGACGAGGTCCCGGCCTACCTGCGAGTGGTGGCCGACCTGCAACTGGCGAGCACCTGCCGGGCCAAGAAGCAGCAGGTCCTTCGGCTACGAGAGCTGGGGGACCCGCGCGCGCTGCCCGCTCTGCTGGTCCTGTCGCGCCAGCCCCGCCGCGGTTGCGGAGCGCGAAAGCGGAAGGATTGCCTCGCCTGTCTGCGGCGCGATCTGTCCGGGACCGTAGAGGAGCTGGAGCGCGGGGGATCGTGACGCGCCCGGGCGAGCCGACGAGGCTGCCCGCGAACCGACGATACCGGTTGTGATAACCGGCGTTTTCATAATATAATCATAATATAATTAGTCAGAATAAGAGGTGTATTCCTCTTTCCGAGGTTCGGGTAATGACGGCATCGAAGACGGGGTCGGGGTCGGTAGAGTTGGGGTCGGTCGTCTACGGAGACCGGACCTTCAGCGCCGAGTTCAGGCTGCGTCTGCCGAAGGGGGGACAGCGCAGGGCGAGGTATAGAGAGCGCAGGACCGAGCAGGGTGAGATCGCCTACTTTGGTCTGGAGATAGATCTGGACGACAACCTGGAGGGCAACGTCTTTCGGGAGCAAGGGGGAAACGCTATCGGCGCGGTCTTCGCCAAGCAGCGAGGGCGCAGCCTACCCTTCGGCCACACGCTGGGAGACACCATTCGCAAGCATTTCAGCCCGGAGATGGTGCAGGCATTCGGCGACTTCCTGCAGAGCGAGGGGTACAGCTTCGCCAGCCTGCTCTGGGACGACGCCCTGGCCATGACCTCCTCGGACGACGCGAAGAAGTAGAGCCGGTCTCGGGAGCCGTTTCGGCGCTCGGAAATCAATCCAAGAGGCCCTACTCGAGCAGCACCAGGGTCTCGCAGCCGAACTCGACGCTGATCTGCGCTTCCAGATCCTGCTGTACCGCCTCGCAGGCCGCGGGGCAGAGGACTACCTTGCCGGGCTGCGCCTCGTCGTCGTACTTCCACCCCTGCTTGTCCTCGCACCCGAGGTGGGCCGGAACCATGGGATAGGTGACCTGGCCACCCTGCCCGTCCGTGTACACTACGTTGACCCGGTCGCGATCAAAGGTCTCGCCCGGCGGGGGCGGCGGGATAGCGTACTCGCAGCTGATCCTGGCGCCCACGATCACGGCGGTAGCCAGCTTGTCCAGCAGATCGGCAAACGGATCGGCGCCCGGTTGGCCGGCCAGGTCCAGGTCGGCCACGATACCCGAGGTATTCTGGATGAGCTCCAGAGTGGTGGTGGGCACGGCCATGGAGATCAGACAGGTACCGACGCCCATGCCGTTCATGCAGACTATCCCGTTAAAAGTCCAGCTGCCCGGCGCCAGGGGCGGGTTCCAGGGATTGAGGCCGCGGCCCTCGATCCGGTCGACCACATCGGCCGAGGTCATGGGGGGCGGGCCGTCCTCGGTCAGCACGAACTGCACGTGCGAGTCCGGCCTGAGCAGGTGGCTGTATAACGGGTGGTTGTCCAGGATGACGCTCATCCCTTGCGACCAGCCAAAGGGGAGATCCAGGTGCAGAAACTCCGGCTCGCGCGTGTCGAGCGCGGGCGAACCGGCCAGAGCTGGGCCGCACTGTCCGGAGCCGAGCGGCAGCGGAACGCAGAGCCCGGAGCCGGCCAGCAGAATAATGCGCGCGTCCACCCCGGCCGCGATCACGCGCGAGGAGAAGTCGTTGAGCGCCTGCTGAATGGAGGGGAAGGAGGCGGTCATACTGCCCGAGGTGTCGATGGCCCAGATGACATCCGAGGGCAGAAGCCTGGCCTCGGCCCTTTCCTGCACCCCGGCGCAGCTATCGCCTCCGGTACCGCCGGAGGGCTCCCCGCCGCTGCCGGCCCCTGCCCCGTTTCCGCCGGTCACGGCGCCGTCGCTACCGCCGCTGCCCGCCATTGCCCCGGCTGCCCCACCCGCACCCGCCTCCGCTCCCGCGCCGGCGGTCGCCTGCCACCCGGAAGCCCCGGCAGCGCCCTGTCCGGTACCGCCGGTCGCTCCGCCCGCCGTCCGGCCCTCGTTCGTCCCCTCGGCCGAGCAAGCGGCCGCGAGAGCAGCCGCCAGCAACGCGACAGCGAACGGGCACGCGCGAGCCAGTGCCGATGTGGTGGAAGATCCCATTGCTGCTGTCCTCGAAAGTAGTCGTAAAGGAAGTGGCCGATTTCCGTTCGGCGGCCGGATTATAAGGAAGCGGCCAGACGCGGATCCGTCCGTTACCCGAGCGGCACGATCCGCGCCTCGACTTCCTTCCCGGCGATCCTTACCAGGGCGACCGAGCGCCGGTGGGACGAGCGCGGACGGCTGGCGCTGCCCGGGTTCAGGTAGAGCACGCCGTTGCTGCGGGCGATCAGGGGTGCGTGGGTATGACCGTGGATGACCGCGCTAAAGCCCGCGGCAGCCGGATCCAGGTCGAGTCGTTCCAGATCGTGTAAGACGTACAGGAGCGCCTCGCCCACCTCTACCACCTCGCCGCCGGCAAGCCTCTGCGCCCAGGACCCGCCGTCCATGTTGCCCCGCACGGCGCGGACCGGGGCGATAAACCCGAGGGCCTCGAGGACCTCCGGTCGATCGATATCCCCGGCGTGGACGATCAGATCGACGCCCCGGAAGGCCTCGGCGACGCCCGGGGGAAGCTCACCATGCGTGTCCGAGATCACGCCGACCGCGTATGGCTCCTGCTGCCGCACGGTACTTCTTCGTGATCGATCTCCTCGGTCGAGTCAATCTCATCCCCTGGGAAGCGGGCCCGGCGGAGGGAAACGCGCCTACCTCCTGAAAAGGGGTGTTGAAGGCCGGGGAATTGCGGCTCAGAATGAGCTGGTTTCACCGGGAGAAGCCGCCTGTCCATGACCGACGCCACCCAGAATGGCAGCCCCGATACCCCCGACCTGCCCGAGACGGTCGCGAGCGACGCCGGCGAGACTTCCGAGGCGGACCGGGAACCCGCTCTGGACCCGGAAGAGGCCGTCCGCCGACTGACGGACGGGATCGAAGGCGAGCAGCTGGATGCGGACGGATGGCTGGCCGTCGCGCAATGGGCGGGCCCCTCTGCTCTGGTCATCGACCTGCTCAACCGCGCGCTCAGGTTTTTCGAGGTGCAGGCGAGCGAGCTGCTGACGGCGGCCAGGGGGTTCGGCGGCGGTGCGGCGCGCGAGCGGAGCGGAGCCGAAGCCGGCGAGCCGGGCAAGACCGACGAAGCGGAAGCCATCTCCATCGCGGCCGCGCTTGCCGTCTGCTACGAGGCCTTGCCCGAAGGCGCCCGGCGGGCAGCGCTGCTGCTGAGCCGGCTCGACGCCGGTCCGCTGCCGCTCGGGTTGCTCGCCGCGCTTCAGCAGAGAGCTCCCCGGGCCTGGAGCGATTCGGTGCGTAAGTCCCTGCTCGATTCCGGATTCGTCGCGTCCGACGCGGAGGGCCGCGACGAGATCTTCGGCGCCATGGACGAGATGGTGAGCGCCTTTCTGCTGGGGTACGCCGAGGTGACGGAGGAGCAGCTCGCCCTGCTCGTCGACGCCGTGAGCGAGCTGCTGCAGCCCGGCGAGGACGAGAAGCCGCAAGCCGAGGCCGAGCGCGACCTCTGTCTGCAACACGGCCGACATCTTTTAATGTATCTATCCGGCACCGAACCGCTCCCGCGGGTGGCAACGGCGGTTCTCGGGTTGGGAGGCCGGATCGCGCTGCTGCAACGCGCACGGGGCGCGACCGCCGAACAGCAGGAGACGGAACAGAGCCTGCTGCGGCTGGCGGAACGATGGCTCGGGCACGCGCACGAGCTGACGCTGGAGCGCATGGATGCGCTGGCGGCGACGCTGCGGATCCGGGGAGAGCTGCGCCGCGCGCGCGAGCTGCTGGAAAGCGAGCTGGTGCTGCGGGAGAAGCTGGAGCGGGAAGCGGGCGCGGAGGGCGCCTCCGGGCGGGAGGCCGCGAAGCTGGCGGCCCTGTACAACCTAGCGTTGACGCTGCAGGGCCAGGGAGAGCTCGGTCGCGCGCGCGACCTGCTGAATAGCGTCCTGGAGAGACGCGAGGCAGCGCTCGGCAAGGAGCATCCCGACGCCCTCGCCGCCCTGGGCGCCCTGGCTTCCCTCCGGCTCGCCCTGGAGGAGTGGAAGGAGGCGCGGGAGCTGCAGCAGAGGCTGTTGGATGCGCTCAGTAAAACCGCGGGCGAGAAGCATCCGCGGACGGCGGGGGCCATGAGCGCACTGGCCGCCACCCTGACCGAGCTCGGAGAGCTGGAGCGGGCGCGCGAGCTGCTGGAAACGGCCCTGGAGATCCGACGGCAGACCGCGGGCGAGGAGCACCCGGCTACTCTGGCCACGATGAGCGGCCTGGCGGTGACGCTCGCCCGCCTCGGAGACCTCAGGGGGGCGCGCGAGCGGCAGCAGCGGGTGCTCGATATCCGCACCCGGACGCTGGGCGCGGAGCATCCCAGCCGCCTGGCGGCGATGGGCAACCTGGCCTCGCTAGCGCGCGCGCTGGGCGAGCTCGAGCAGGAGCGCGAGCTTGAGGAGCAGGAACTGGAGATTCGCACGCGGCTACAAGGCGAGGAGGCGCTGGAGACGCTCGCCTGCATGAACAACCTGGCCTCCACCCTGCAAGCGCTGGGACAGCTGGACGCAGCGCGAGAGCTTCGCGAGCGGGAGCTCGAGATCTGCCGCAGGGCGTTGGGAGAAGAGCATCCCCGCACGCTCGCCTGCATGAACAACCTGGCCTCCACCCTGCTCGGGCAGGGCGACATGCAGAAGGCGCGGGAGCTACAGGAACGGACGCTCGAGATCCAGCGCCGAGTTCTAGGGGAAGAGCACCCAGCCACGCTAACCGCCAAGAGCAACCAGGCGACCATTCTCAGGGACCAGGGCGAATTGGAAGCGGCGCGCAAGCTGCAGGAGGAGGTGCTGGAGAGCCGTCGCCAGGCGCTGGGCGAAGCGCATCCGGACAGCCTGGTCTCCATGAGCAACCTGGCCTCTACGCTCAAGCAGCGCGGAGACCTGGGACGGGCGCGCGACCTGCTGGAAAAGGTGAGCGACATCCGCCGCAAGGCGTTCGGGGTCGAGCATCCGGATACGCTGACCTCGCTCAACAACCTGGCCTCGATCCTGAAAGCCCAGGGCGAGCTGAAACAGGCGACCGATCTGCAGGAGCGCATCCTGGCCGCCCGCAAGCGGGTGCTCGGCGACGAGCATCCGGATACGCTGACCTCGCTCAACAACCTGGCCTCGATCCTGAAGGCGCGGGGGCAGAAGGCTCGGGCGCGAGAGCTGGAGCGGGAGGTGCTGCAGACGCGCAAGCGGTTGCTCGGAGACGAACATCCCGCCACCACCATCGCCGCCTGGAACCTCGCCACCACGCTGCTGGCGCTCGAGGGAAGAGAGGCGGCGACGAGCCTGGTCAACCGGGAGCTCTCCTGGTTGATCGATAGGCCCGCGGAAAAACTGACGTCCCAACAGCGCCAGGTCAGAAACATGATGGCGCGGCTGGGGACGCTGCCGAATAAGTAGGCCGGGGCGGAGGTCGATGCGGATCGAAAGGGTCGCCTTCGTCGCCTTCTTCCTCTCGGGCGCCTCGGGACTCATCTTCCAGCTGGTCTGGACCCGGCTGCTCAACCACGTATTCGGCTCTTCCAGCATCGCCATCAGCTCGGTAGTCAGCGCCTTCATGGGCGGATTGGCGCTGGGCAGCTGGCTGGCCGGCAGGTATGCCGACCGCCTGAAACGGCCCTTGCTCGTCTACGCGGCAGCCGAGGTCGGTATCGCTCTGTGCGGCGCGGCCATCCCCTCACTGGTACGCAGCGACGGCTGGCTGGCTGCGGTCAACGCTTGGCTGCGCGACTCGCTGGGACCGGATACCGCCGGATTCATGCTGGCGCGCTTTCTCTGCATCCTGCCCATCCTCATCGTCCCCACCACCCTGATGGGCGCCACCCTTCCCCTTCTCTCGCGCCAGCTGGTCGCCGCCCGACACCGCTCCGAGCAGGCGGGCCGACGGGCGGGCCTGCTCTACGCGGTCAACACCTTCGGCGCGGTCAGCGGGGTCTTCCTGGCTGCCTTCGTCCTGCTGCCCGGTCTGGGCGTCTCGACCAGCAATCTCATCGCTGTATTCATCAACCTCTTGCTCGCCGTGATGGTGGCGACCGCGTGGTGTCTCTCTCCGTCCGTGCGACCCGATGCGGAGGCGCGGGCCGGCTCCCCATCGCTGGCGCAGGGGGCGGATCCGGAACCCGGGAGAGACGAGGAACGGATCGAGCCCGCAGCGCCGGCAAGCGCGCCGTCCCGGGCCGCGCGTGCCGCTGCGGCGGCGGCCTTCGCCGTGTCCGGCGGGATCTCTATGGTCTACGAGGTCGTCTGGTCCCGGGCTCTCATTAACACCATCGGCGGCTCGGTCTACTCCTTCGCCCTCATCCTCATGACCTTTCTGGTGGGCATAGCGGCCGGCAGCGCGGTCGCCTCGGCCTACCTCCGCGACGGCCGCCCTTCCCCCGCCCCGCTGGGCTTCGCCTCCGCCGTTCTCTGCGCGTTGGCCAGCAGTCCCCTGGCCGTCCGCGGCGGGGTCGGCGACTGGGGCCTGGCGACGCTGCTGGGAGCGAGCCTGGCCGTCACGGTGGCGACGGCAGTCGCCGCGCAGAACCGCAAAGCTTCGCGCCTCGGGGAGTCGCTGCAGGGCGGCGAGCGGGAGAGGGGCTGGCAGCTTCTCCTGCTGGCCCTGCCCTGCTCGAATGCCTTACTGGTGTGGCTGCTGATTCCGCAGCGGCTCGCCGCCATTAGCTTCACGGTGGTCTCGCTGCTCTGCGCTTTCCTCTGGCTGCTGCTTTTCCTGCGCCGCCGCGCCGTGGCGCTGCTGGGCGCCATGCAGCTGTTTATCGGAGGGGCGACGCTGCTGAGCGAGCTCTGGGCCGATCGTTTCTCCTATATCTTCGCCGGAATGGTCTCTCCCCTCTACGACGCGCTTCCCGAGAACGTCAACGCGGTACTGGCGCTGATGTGCCTGACGGTGGCGCTCTGCGTGCTGCCGGCCGCGCTGGGCATGGGCGCGATGTTCCCACTTACCGTACGGGTATTCAGCCGGGACGGCAGGCGGATCGGACGGGAGGTTTCAATCGTCTATGCCGGAAACACCGTGGGGTGCCTGGCCGGGGCTTGGCTGGCGGGTTTCGCACTGATGCCGACCATCGGCATGCAAGGCGCGCTGCACGCCGGCATCGCCGCCAACGTCGTGCTGGCCATGGTGCTGTACTGGTTCGCGCCCCCCTCGAGGAGCGAGCGCGGCGTTCCGGAAAAGACCGGGGACGCTGCCTCCGATCCGCCGTCGCTCGAAAGCCCTCTGCTACCGGCGTCCGGCGGAACCGGCAACGCCTTTGCCTACCTCTGCCTGACGCTAGGCCCGGTTCTGCTGGCGCTGCTCTGGCTCGCCACCGTGACCCCCGGTTCTCCGCTACGCTGGGACATCTCCCGCATGACCATGGGGACCTTCCGGCTCTCGCTCGCCCGCAGCGTGCTCGATCGCGAGGCCTGGGGCACGCCCGAGGTCGTCTACCACCGCGACGGTTACGCGGCCACCGTCACTGTCGAACGCTGGGGACGGCAGCACTCGCTGAAGAACAACGGCAAGGTAGAGGCGTCGGACGGAAACGATATGCCCACGCAGATCATGGTCTCCGCCCTGCCGCTGCTCTTCCACTCGCGCGGCCCGGAGGGGCTGGACGCGGCCATCGTGGGATTCGGCTCCGGGGTTACCGTGGGCAGCGCTCTGGAGTTCCCCGTCCGCTCGGTCGACGTGGCCGAGATCGAACCGGCGGTGGTGGAGAGCTCCGGCTTCTTCGCCCACGTCAACCATCTCGACTACGCGCTGGACCGCTACCCCTACGTGAAGCATCCTCGCCTGAGCGTGATCAACGACGACGGCCGCAACTACCTGGCCGCGACCCGGAAGCGCTACGACGTCATTATCAGCGAGCCCTCCAATCCCTGGCTGGCCGGGGTGTCGGACCTGTTCACCACCGACTTCTTCCGTATCGGCAAGCGCAAGCTCCGGCCGGGAGGGGTTTTTTGCCAGTGGGTACAGCTCTACGAGATGAGCCCTCAGAACGTGAAGGTCATCTACCGCACCTTTGCCTCCATGTTCGAGCACACGGTGGTCTTCTCGGCCGAGGAGCTCTCCAGCGACACCATCCTGCTGGGCTCCGATTCCCCCCTACCGCTCGATCTCGAGCGCGTGCGGGCGAGCCTGGCGCGGCCGCGGATCGAACGCGAGCTAAGGCGGGCGGGCATCACCTCGGTTTTCGACCTGTTCGCCCGGGTGCTGCTGGCCAGCCGCGACGAGGTCATGCGCTACACGCGGAAGCGTTGTCGGCGGCAGAGGGGAGCGGTCGAATGCGATCCCGCCTCAGACAATGCCGAGCCCTGCCCCCCGCCGGGCTGCTTCCATCGCCCGGTCCCCCTCAACACGGACGACAACGCGCTCATCGAGTTCGCGGCGCCCAGGGATCTCATCGCATTTGAACGCTATAGCGGATACCTGAAGACCATCTACGCACCGGACTGGCCCTACGGAAGGGTAGGCGAGCTGCTCACCGGCTTCGGTAGCGGCGAGCGGGCGGCGGACAACCACGCCAGGCAGGCGGCGGCCCAGGTGCGCCAGGGCCGCCGGGCCGAAGCCGCGCTGTCTATCCGCAAGTCCCGGGCGGCCGGCGAGACCGCCTTCAGCCGATCGCTTCTGTTCCAGCTATCCGCGCTGGCCGGCGAGCAACCCGAGCCGCCGCCGGACCACCGGGGGCTCTCGCCGGCGCCGAGCCTGGGCGAGGTTCCCCGCGCCCGCCTGCTACAGGGCCTGCGACCGGTCGCCGCGGCGCTCGAGCGCGGCGATGCGGAACGGGCCTGGAAGGCGATGAAGGCCCTCCCCGAGCCCTTGCGCCTGCACTCGGGGCCCGCGATCCGCCTGCTGAACGCCTACCTGGTCTACCGGAACGAGCCCCGGCGGGCCGCCATCCAGGAGTTGGAAGGAACCATACGCGCCGACGAGGCCTACGCGGTGCTTCACCCGGAAATCTTCTTCTACCTGGCTCGCGCCTACTACAAGGCGCGCCGGCTCGACCGAGCGCTCGAGAATATGGCGCAGTACGCCGCGGCGACGCGGAACGCCGCCAATTAACGGGTCACGCCCGCCAGCGGATCATCGTTTTCGAGCCCTATCAGGCTGTCCAGCGCCTTGGCCTTCTTTCTTGCCCGCGTGCGTTCGTGCTTGGCGCGTTGCGAGCGCTCCCGCTTCTGCAGCACCCTCCTGCGCCGTTCCTGGTACTGCTGCTCGGTTTCGCTGCGTTGCTCGTGGCTGAAGACGCTGCGCTGCGGCCGGTCGGTGCCGCGCCGTGCCTTCTCGCCCCCGGAACGCCGCTGGGCCGGCTCCTCCTCGACCCGGCTGATACGCGACGGCGTGCGGCGCACCGTGCCCGGACGCAGCGCCGAGAGATTGCGCACGGTGGCCATCTCCTCGAACACCAGAACGTAGTCGTTGTAACGGTCGCCGCGGTCCACCGCGCGCAGGCGACTGCTGCGGTTCAGGTACTCGATGAAGCGATACTCCCGGCCGCTGCCCGGATTGGTCTCGCCGTTTTTCTCGTACCCCTTGCCGAACTTCTTCTCTATCGACCGGGAGAACTTCTTGTAGCTGCCGAAGCTGCGCGCGGGCATGGTGCGCACCCACTTCCAGAGGCGGCCGTCGATGAAGAAGTAGTAGCTGTCGAACGCGTCGCCCTGAAGGACCATCATCGACTCGCCGTTGCCGTGGGTATACTCCTCGCTGATGGAGGTATGGTCCCAACGACTGCGGCCGTTGAACTCCACCAGGCTGTTCTTGAAGGCGTTCAGGCGCCGGCTGTACTCCGACTTCAGCATGTGCTTGCTCGTACCCTTCGCCTTCTTGAGCTTGCTCGTGTACTCCTTCTTGAGCGCCCCCTTGACCACCGCGGCCACCTCGGTGTCGCTCATTCCCCAACGCAGATTGCCCATGGCCTTGGCGACCGCCACCGGGTTGGCCGATGCCGCAGAGGGGGCGGCCAGGAGCAGCGCGCCGATAAGGGCCGAGATCAACCAGTTCTTCATGTTACCTCCACACCTGCTATCGCTGATTCGGGTCGTCTTCCGTACTTTGTCGTCTCCTATCATACATGTAAGTGTGTAATATTAGAACACTGTTTCAAGGTTTTCTTTACAGAAGATCGACAACTCCGGCACGCTTACGTCGAGCCGATTCCGGAGAGGCGCCCCCTTGCTTCATCAGGGAGCCTGTCTCGCCGGCCGCCAGCTGCTTCTGGTGATAAACCTAGTGATCTCGGATATTAAGCTCTGAACCCCCGTCGCTTCCGGTTGCGAAGCCGCACCCGGTACCTTGGCTCGACTTGCAGAAAAACAGTTGCTAAGGTACCGCCGCTTTTCCGGCCGGTTCCCCGGCCATCACCACGGAACAAGCGCGCGGCCATGGCACAGGACATTCGTTCGATAAGCGACCTGCAGCTCGGCGGCCGACGGGTATTCGTTCGCGTCGACCTGAACGTACCGCTCTCCGATGGCCGGGTGGCAGACGACACCCGGATCCGGGCCGCGCTGCCTACCATCAAGCACGCCCTGCAGCAGGAGGCCCGGGTAGCGTTGTCCTCGCATCTCGGCCGTCCCAAAGGCCAGGTCAAGCCCGAGTTCTCGCTGGAGCCGGTGGGAGCCCGGCTGGCCGAGGTCCTCGAATGCGAGGTGCTGCTGACCGACGACTGCGTGGGAGACGGCGCGCGCAAGGTGGTGAACGACCTGCGCGAGGGTCAGATCGCGCTGCTGGAAAATTTGCGGTTCCACGCCGAGGAGCAGACGAACGACGAGGCCTTTGCCCGCGAGCTCGCCCAGCTGGCGGACGTCTACGTGAACGATGCCTTCGGAGCGGCGCACCGGGCTCACGCTTCGGTGAACGCGCTGCCGCGCCTGATGAAGGACAAGGGCATCGGCCTGCTGATGCAGAAAGAGATCGCGGCGCTGAGCCGCATTCGCACGGGCGCGCCGCGTCCCTTCGTGGCCGTGCTGGGCGGCGCCAAGGTCAGCGACAAGATCGGCATCATCGAGGCCCTGCTCGAGCGGGTGGACTCGCTGCTCATCGGCGGCGCCATGGCCAACACCTTTTTGGCCGCGCGCGGTCTCGACCTGGGCAAGAGCGCGATCGAGTCGGACAAGCTAGCGCTGGCGCGCAGCCTCATCACCAAGGCCGACGATCGCGACGTTCAGCTGCTGCTGCCGGTAGATCTGGTGGTGGCCGAGAGACCGGAGGCGGCGGAGGGCAAGGTAGTGGGGGTGGGGCAGGTCCCCGAACAGTGCATGGCGCTGGACGTCGGCCCGCAAACGGTGAAGCAATTCAAGGAGAAGATACTCAGAGCAAACGCCGTCTTCTGGAACGGGCCGCTCGGCATGTTCGAGCGCGAGCCCTTTGCAGCAGGTACCCTGCAGACCGCCCGTCACCTGGCCGACTGCGCCGGTTTCACCGTGGTGGGCGGCGGCGACAGCCTGGCAGCCATCAACCGCTCCGGGCTGGCGGACCGCATCGACCACGTATCGACCGGCGGAGGCGCTTCGATGGAGTTTTTGGAGGGCCGGCAGATGCCGGGCCTGGAGGCGATGAAATCGTGAGCGGGCAACCTGCGAGGCGGCCGCTGCTGGCCGGCAACTGGAAGTGCCACAAGACCGTCGCCGAATCGGTGGCGCTGGCGCGGGAGGTCGACGGAGCGCTGCCTGCCTCGCTGGATTGCGACGTGCTGGTAGCTCCCGCCTTCACCGCGTTGCTCTCCGTAGGCGAGGCGCTTCGGGGCAGCCGCGTCCAGCTGGGCGCCCAGGACGTCTACTGGGAAGAGCAGGGAGCCTTCACCGGCGAGATCAGCCCGCCGATGCTGAAGGATGCCGGATGCAGCCACGTGATCGTCGGCCATTCCGAAAGGCGGCAGCTGTTCGGGGAGACGGACGGGGCGGTGAACCGCAAGGCGGCGGCGGTGCTGGCCCACGAGATGACGCCCATCATCTGCCTGGGTGAGACGCTCGAGGAGCGACAGGCCGGAAAGACCCTGGATCGCATCCTCTCGCAGCTCGACGGGGCGCTCGAGGGCATGGACGCCGCGCAGATCGAGCGCGTGGTGATCGCCTACGAGCCCATCTGGGCCATAGGCACGGGGGTCACGGCCAAGCCGGAAGATGCCCAGCAAGCGCACGCGGCGCTACGCGGGCGGCTCGGGAAGCGCTTTGGCGCGGCGCTGGCGAGCGGCACGCGCATTCTCTACGGAGGCAGCGTTAAACCGGACAACGCGGCGACCCTGATGGCGCAGCCGGATATCGACGGTGCGCTGGTCGGCGGGGCTTCATTAAGGGCCGACTCGTTCGTCGGCATCGTGAAAGGGGCGATGTAACGCCATGACGGGATTTCTCACCACCATATACGTCCTGGTCTGTCTCTTCCTCATCCTGGTCGTGCTGCTGCAGGCCGGCAAGGGCGGGGGCATGGGCGCTGCCTTCGGAGGCGCCTCGCAGACCGTCTTCGGCGGTGCCGGCGCGGGCAACTTCCTCACGCGGTTAACCGTCATCAGCGCCATCCTCTTCATGATGCTATCCGCGACTCTTTCCTACATGGCGTCCAGCAGCGACAAGTCTCTCGACCGCGCCACGGAGGACTTGCGGGAGATCGAGCAGGCCAAGAAGGCGGCGAAGGAGAAGATGGAAGCGAAGGAAAAGCAGGAAGCCGCCGGGAAAGGCCCGGACGAGGAGCAGGCAGCCGGCAGCGAGAAATCCGCCCAAGGCGCGGAAGCCCAACTTCGCGAGGCGCCGGTGGTATCGGCCGCGGTCGAGCCTACGGCCACGTTGAGCGCCGCACCCGGGGCCGCGGAAAAGCCCGCGGAGGAGAAACCAGCCGCCGGGGAGAAGCCCGCGGAGGAGCAACCCGTTGCCGAAGGCGGGGACGAGGAGAAACCGGCGGAGGAAAAACCCACCGCCGAACAGCCGGTTAAATAATCACCACCGTCCCGCAGGGAAAGCTGGCCTCGATAACCGCTCCCGGGGTATCGAGAAGCTCGTCGCACCAGTCTCCGAAGAGCTGGAACTGTCGGTCGTTGACCAGGCGCCAGCCCTGGTCCGCATCGCAGGGCACGTTGCGACCGTTGAGGGTAACCACGCCGCCCGCGCACCCGTCGCCGGCGTCTGTCACCCTACCCTGTAGATCGACGCGACAGGTGAGCTGCCCGCCGACGATGGACTGCAACGTGCTGGCCAGCGCGTCGGTATTGGAAACCCGGAAGCTCTCCGCCACCCGCTCGCCGGCCGCCGCGGCGATGCCCTGCCCGGCATTGGCCAGGTCGTTGACGTGCTCCTGCGACAGCTCCTGCTCGTCGGCCACCGCGATGACGAAGGTCTGGATGGCGAACCGGTCAAAGGCGCGCCGGATGGCGGCGACCGCCTCGGCCTGGGCCTCGTCGGTGGGATTGGGATCGAGCTGCTCGCAGCGGTCGGGCTCGCCGTCCGTGGCCAGGATGAAGATGGTGGGATCGCTTCCGGTCACCAGCTCGCTTCCGGCTATCATGTCCAAAACAGCGTCGATGGCGTCGCCGGTAGGGGTATCCTCCACGGTACCGGCGGACTCGTAGATCGCGCGGATCTCATCGTAAGCGCCGAGCGCCACCCGTACGGTTCCGGGCGAGGCGGGATCCGCGGGCGCCACCGTCAGCAGCGGGCAGACCGGATTGCCGTCCTCGCCCGTGTAGAGCACCACGCCGAAGCGCACCACACCCTGCAGGGTTTCGATCAATCCGCCGCTGTTCAGCAAGACGTCGCGCAGCGCGTTCCAGCGGTCGGTCGATCCGCCGAAGGCCTCGTCCATGCTTCCGGATTGATCGACGATAATGATCACGTTGGGCGTCACCGGTCGGGCCGGCACCGATGTGGCGCATACGTCCGATCCGTCCGCGTAATAACCGGCTCCGCCTAGAGAGCCGTCCGGTCCGCCGGAGACCGAAATGCAGTGGCCGGTCGCGTCACAGGCGCCGCCGGGGCAGTCGCGGTCGTCGGCGCAGTCCTGCGCGCACTCGCCGGACGGCGAGCAGTACAGGCCCAGCGGGCACGGCTCGCTGTCGCTGCAGGCCCGGCCGCAAGCGGCGGGCGCCCCCTCCCTCTCGCACGGATCGATCCTCTCGTCGTCGGAGCTGCAACCGACGAGGGTGAGCGCGAGGATCGCCGGAATGAAGGCGAGAAACGATTTGTTATTCGATCTATCGTGCGCATCCATCTTCGCTACTCCTTGAGCCAGCCTCGGCCGGAATCCCCCGGTTCGCGAGGAGCTGGTCGGTATCATTTCACGTGCCGCCGGGCCGGTGCAACCCCGGCTGGAGAGGCGCCGGGGCCGCGCGCAGGCGGGCGCGTTCACCGCCGTTCGCCCCTGGCTCCGGCGCGCCGCCTGGGCTACGCTTGCTTCGAGATGAAGGCATCTGACCCAACGATCTCCCTCGCCCTCTGGACGGCGCTGATTCTGGCCGCCGGCGGCTGCGAGGGCGGAAGCGCGGGCGGCCCGGGGGTCGAACCCCCGTCCGGAAGCAGCTCGACCCCGGGGAGCGGCTTTGTCGCGAGCGGTGGAGACGAGGCTAAGGACGGCGGCACCAGCGCCGTTTCGGACGCGGCAAGCGCGGAGGCCGGCTCGGCCGCGCCCGACGCGGGCCGGACGACGGATGCGGCGGAGGTCGACCCGGATGCCGCCACGCTTGATTACTTCATCCGCATCAGCGATCCGCTTTTCTTCGACCTACCCATCAACTCGATTCGCTACGCCGTATCCGGTAGGGACGAGGTGAGGAATCTCTGCATCACCGCGGTATGGTTCCTGTCGACCGTGGACGAGATGGTCGAACACTGCGACGATTTCGGCGAGATGTTCCCCTATATCGTCATCGCGCCGGGACAGCCGGCCGGCTGCTGGGACTACGGAACGAACGCCACCCTGCTCGCCGCCGAGGGATGCGTGGATTGGGCCGCCTTCGGCCCTGAACACGCCGACCGCGTCGAGCTGGAGCTTAGCGTGGTCAGCCCGCACTTCACCGGAACCATCCGTTTCGACAACACCCCCTGACCGCTGGGAACGTAGATGCAAAGCGTCACGAAAGCGGTGCCGGAGACGCGCGCCTTTCTGCCGACCACGCGGCGCGAGATGAGGGAACGCGACTGGAACGAGCTGGATATCCTGATCATAACCGGGGACGCGTACGTCGACCATCCCGCCTTCGGTCCCGTCCTGATCGCCCGCCATCTGGAGGCGGAGGGATACCGCGTCGGCGTCGTGGCCCAACCGGACTGGAGGAGCGCGAAGGCGGTCTCGGCCATGGGTCGTCCGCGTCTCTTCGTAGGCGTGAGCGCCGGCAACCTCGACTCGATGTTGAACAAGCTGACCGCCCAGAAAAAGGTGCGCGGGCGGGACAGCTATAGCCCCGGCGGCCGCCGCGGCGCGCGACCGAATCGGGCCTGCATCGTCTACGCGAACCTGTGTCGGCAGGCCTTTCCCGGGCTGCCGGTGGTGCTGGGCGGCATCGAGGCTTCGCTGCGGCGAATCGCCCACTACGACTACTGGTCGAACCGGGTCCGCCGCTCCATCTTGCTGGACGCCAAGGCCGACCTGCTCGTCTTCGGCATGGGCGAGTTGGCGGTGAGCGAGATTGCCAGACGGCTTTGCGCCGGGGAGAGGGTCGAGAGCATCACCGACGTTCCCGGCACCGCTTTCGTCATCGATAGCCAGCAACGGTGGGGGCGGATCGCGGCGGCTCCCAGCCGCCGGGTTTCGGATGGCAGGCCGGTGGTGCTGCCCTCTTTCGAGCAGGTGGCGCGGGACCGGCAGCAGTTCGCTCTGGCCACGCGGCTGTTGCAGCGGGAGACCAATCCGGGCAACGCCAGACCGTTGTTACAGGTACACGGAAAGCAGGCCGTCTACCTCAACCCACCGGGGCGACCGCTGAAGGTCGAGGAGCTGGACGCGGTTTACGACCTACCCTTTCAGCGACGCCCTCACCCGCGATACCGGGAAGATATCCCGGCCTGGCAGACCGTCGCCCATGCCGTCACCGCCTGCCGGGGCTGCCTCGGAGGCTGCGCCTTCTGCAGCCTTACCGAGCATCAGGGCCGAGTCGTACAGAGCCGTTCGCCTGCCGGGGTGCTGCGCGAGATCGAGGCCCTTTCGCGGACCGAAGGCTTCAAGGGGATCGTGACGGACCTGGGCGGGCCCACCGCCAACATGTACGGGATGAGCTGTAGGCGCAGGCGCCTCGCCCGCTGCTGCCGCCGGCTCTCCTGCCTGCATCCCCGGATCTGCAACAACCTGCGTACCGATCCGCGGCCCTTTCTCCGCCTGCTGCGCGCGACCCGCCGGGCTGCAGGCATCCGCAATGTTTTAATCGCCTCAGGAATTCGCCACGACCTGGCCCTGACCGGACCCGAGCTGATCGAGGAGCTGGCAGCGCACCATACCGGCGGTATGCTGAGCGTCGCGCCCGAACACGCGAACCGCGCGCTACTCGCCCGGATGAAGAAACCCGCGATCGAGATCTACGAGCGCTTCAGCCGCGCGTTTGATCGCGCCAGCCGCAAGGCCGGCAAGGAGCAGTACCTGACCCCTTACTTCATGGTCGGGCACCCGGGCTCGACGCTGAACGACACCGTACAGCTGGCGCTCTATCTCAAGCGCAACGGAATGCGTCCCAGACAGGTTCAACAGTTCATTCCCACCCCCATGACGGTGTCCACGGCGATGTACTACTCGGGGTTCGATCCGTTCACCATGAAGCCCGTCCGTTCCAGCAAGAACGCGCGCGAGGGACGCCTGATGAAGGCTCTGGTCCTCTACTGGGACGAGAGACAACACCCGCTAGCCCGGGAAGCGCTGCGCAAAGCGGGCCGCCTGGACCTGATCGGCCGGGCTCGCGGTTGCCTGGTACCCCCCCCGTAACCCCGGCCCGTTTATCGTCGCATCTAGAAAAGCGTAGGGGAGGGGCTTGCCCCCTCCCTACAGAGGCAGCTCGATGCGTTCGCCCGCGTCCAGCCGCCGCAGCGCCCGCTCGATGTCCGACGCGGTTTGGCGGTGCCCGTGCTCGGCGGCCAGCTTCAAGGCGCTACGTAAGCGGGCGAAGGCCTTCTGCAGCTCGCCCCGCTGCTGGTCGACGATCGCCACCAGGTAGTGGCCGCGTATGGTATCCCAGGCGTAGCCGCGCGACTCGGCGAAGGCGATACCCTGTAGCAGACGGTTTCTCCCCTCCTCCGAACCGAAACAGTAGGCGTCCATGAAACCCAGCATGCGCAGGTTGGCCATCTGCATACGGTTAAACCCGTGCTCCTGGGAGAGATCGTGGCTCTGGCGAAGCGAGGCGAACGCCCGCTTGTAGTCCTCCATCTGCAGATGGGCCCTGCCGATATTGTACGCGTTGAGCACGTTCTCCAGCGTGAACCCGTGCTCGATGGCTATCTCCAGTGCCCGCTCCGCCGCCCGGACCGCGGCGGCAAAATCACGCGCGAAGTAGTGGATACGGGACTCCAATCTGAACAGTCTGCAATCGGTATAGGGATCGGATGCCCCCCCGGCCAGCACGCGCGCCTCGCTCAACGCCTGAAGCGCCGACTGCTCGTCGCCCATACGGGAGTAGGTGACCGCCAGCGGCATCAGGCAGCCGATCTCCGCGCCCGCCTCACCCGACTCCCGGGCCAACTGCAGCGCCTCCCGCATCATCCCCACCGCCTTCTCGTACTCCCCGCTCCGCGCCTCGGCGTCGGCCGTGGCCAGCAGCACGTCGCGGGAGAGCGCCGTGTCCGGCACGGCGCGAGCCACGTGGCGGGCCTGGTCGAGCCAGCGCCGCCCCTCCTCCACGTCGGTCGCAGCCACCAGCAGCCGGCCCCGCCACATGGAGAAGCGGGCCAGGTAGACCTCGTTTCCCATCCCCTCCGCCAGCTTCGCCGCCCGCTCCATGCGCTCGGCGCCCGCCAGCAAGTCGGCGCTGCGAAAGGAGATCTCGGCTACCCGCTCGTACAGCTCGAGCATGCGCCCGCGCTCCGGCGAGAACATGAGCTGTAAGATCTCGATCGCCTTCATCAGGCTGGCAATGGCGCCCGCCAGCGAGTAGTCGGCCTCGAAGCGGTCGGCTGCCCGCACCAGGTAGTCCACCGCCTTCTCCCTGGCGCCGGCCTCGCGGTAGTGGTGCGCCAGCCGCTCGGCCATCTCGTCGAGGCGCTCGGGATAGAGCTTCTCCAGGGCCACGGCGATGGCGCCGTGTATCTCTCTACGGTCCTGCAGGGTCACCCCCTCCCGCACCACTCGAGGGACCAGATCGTTGGCAAAGGCGTAAACGGAATCCCCCTGGTGTACGACGATCCCCTGCGCGCTGAGCTCGTCGAGCGCGCTGGACACGACGCTCCGGTCCTCCCCCGCCGCCTCGGCGACCTCGTCGGCGTTGAAGCGCTCCCCGGCCGATGATGCGACTTGCAGAACGTATCGCGCCGACGGTGTCAGCCGCGCCACCCGCGAGGCCACCATTCCCCTCAGGGTCTTGGGGATCTCCACCCGGGCCGCCTCCGGACGGAAGATCACCTGTCCCTCGTCGAAAGCCAGAGCGCCCGACTCGGTCAGGCTGGCCAGGTACTCCTCGATATAGAGCGGATTACCGCCGCATTTGATGGAGACGTCGCGTAACAGCTCGATGGGGATCTCCTCGAACCGCAACCTGCTGGCGATCAGGCTCGCCACCTCGTGATCGGAGAGCGAATCCAGGTCGACCTCGGTGAACCAGCTCGACTGCTTCCAGCGCGAAACGAACTCGGGTTGGTAGCAGAGGAAGATGACTACCCGCGCCCGGCGAAAGGAGCGCAGCATCTGGTCGAGGATGGACAGCGAGTGCTCGTCCATGTACTCGGCTCCGTCCCAGGCGAAGATGGCCAGCTGGTCCTCGGCCAACTTCTCCACCGTGCGCTGCAGCGCCGCCCGCAACGGGCGCGAGCTCGTGCGCGGTCGATCTTCCGCTCGCAGGCCGAGAGCGCTGGCGATGGCCTCCCGTTCCTTGTCCAGCAGTCCGAGCTCCCGCAGCCGGACGGTACGGTTGCGCAGCAGCGATTCCGGCACGAACTCGTCCAGCCCGAGCACCACGCGCAGCATCTGCTGGATAGCCGACAGCGGCGCCTCCCGCATGAATGCGCCCAGCGTGGCCAGGTACAGGCCGGCGTTACGGCCGGCCAACATCAGCCGTCGCATGATCTCGGTCAGCATACGCGACTTGCCGCTGCCGGCCTCCCCCTTCAGCCCTATCACCTGCAGCTCGCCCCGATTCGCCAAGGCCAGAACCTCGCCTATGCGTTTCAGCTCCTCGCGGCGTCCGATGAATCGGCCGTGTACGTCCGGGCCGCTGCGTTCGCCCGAGAGCAGATACCCGGTCTCCTTCTCCCGGTCGTCACCGGCGGGCGGCGACAAGGAGAAGCGCCCGCGTAGCACCTTCTCGGTCTGCTCGCAGACCAGCGTATCGCCGCCATCCCCGGCGCGCGCCAGCGTCCGGGCTCGTTCCAGAAGCGCCTCGTAGATGTCGTCCTTCTTGCGGTCGCCCGTCAGGTCCACCAGGATGCGACCCGAGCAGAGCCCGATGGAGACGCTGGTCGTGCCCCCGGTATCGGCGGCAGCGGCGACGGCGACCCGCGATAGCTGCAGAGCACAGCGCGCAGCGTTCTGCGCGTCGCGACCGTCCGGGTTGCTGATACCGAACAGGGCCAGCAGCATCGTCTCGTCCGATTCGCTCTCGCCCGGCTCGTCCTGCAGCAAGGTGCCCGTGTGTCGTTCCACCACCTCTTCGATGGAAACGGCGCGCAGATCCTCCGTCTTCGCGAAGCGGATGGCCAGCGCGGTTGCGTCCCGCCACTCGGCCTTCTCGTGCAGCGCCGCTATCGGCGGAGCGGTGGACGGCTCGCGGCGAGGCTGCCGCCAGCGCTCGACCCGCGTCACCTCACCCCGATCCTCCTCATCGGTTACCTCGGGAAGCCCCTGCTCCTCTTCGTCCTCGAAGGCGGCCTGCAACTGCTCCAGGTCGACCTCTGGCACCTCGTCCCCGTCAGAGGCACGCAGCCGCAACAAGTAGTCCGAAAGGTCCCGTGCGCCCACCCGCTGCTCGCTGCCGTATAGGAAATGGATCAGCTCCTCCTGGAAGACGCCCGCGCTCTCGAAACGGTCTTCCGGATCGCGCGCCATAGCTCGTCGCAGCAGGGCGTCGATCTCCTCGGGCAGCTCCGGCGCGAACTCCCTTACCGAGGGTACGTCCTCGGCCCGTATCCGCTGCAGGGTGTCGTAAACCGAGCGGTCCAGGAAGGGATTGACGCCGGTCAGCGCCTTGAACAGCAGGGTGCCAGCCGTGAAGATATCGGCCCGCGCGTCTACCGTGCCACCCTCCAGCTGCTCCGGCGCCATGTAGGCGTATTTGCCCTTGACGATACCCACTTCGGTGACGGTTTGTGCGAAGGTGCGCGCCTTGGCGATGCCGAAGTCGGTGAGCTTGACCTCGCCCTCGTAGCTGAGCAGCACGTTGGGAGGCGACACGTCGCGGTGCACGATGTGCAGGGGGCGCATCTCCGCGTCTCGCCTGCGATGCGCGTAGTCCAGCCCCTTGGCCAGCTCGCTGGTCACGTAGACCGCCAGGCCCAGAGGCATGGGCTGCTTGGCTCTGTCGCAGAGCTTGAACACGCTCGCCAGGTCCATTCCGGCGACGTACTCCATAGCGATGAAGTAGCTGTTCTCGGCCCTGCCCAGGTCGAAAACCTGCACGATGTTGGCGTGCGAGAGCGTGACCGCGATCTTGGCCTCGTTGACGAACATCTCCACGAAGCGCGGATTTTCGCTCAGCTCGGGAAGGATTCGCTTGATGACCAGAGTCTTCTCGAAGCCCTTTACGCCGTGCGCCTTGGCCTTGAACACCTCGGCCATGCCGCCCCGGGCAAGCTGCTCGAGGAGCTGGTACTTGCCGAATACGACCGGAACCTTCCCCGACATCGATCTAAGCTACTTTCCCTCGACGCTGTCATCTCGGCGAACCGAGATCGCAAGCGCGCTGCTACCTCTTAATAGTTCAAAAATGGCACAACTCCAGACCTCCCGGCCCGATCCCCGGAAGCCCAGGAGAACCGCGTCTTTCTCGTAAGAATTCGAAATAATACCCATAAAAATGGCGAAAAACAATCGATCCCGTCCGAGACGCGGGCTTACCGAATCATCGACGGTACGATGCGGACTTTCGATACTGATAAAAGAATGTCGATTCTGAAAAAAGATATGGCATCCATCGTTTTTTGCAGTTAATCTATGGCCGGTGGTAGAAAGCCTGGGAGGTTAACGGGGTTTCTACCTAAAGTGCGCACTTTAAAGGAGGAACTAATAATGGAGCTTAGACGTAGAATTATGCAGATTCTCGCCATGCTCGCGGCGCTGTTCCTGTTGGGAACAGTTGCTGTTGGCTGCGGCGATGATGACGACGACGGAGTCGGCGGCACCGGCGGTACCGAGGATGCTGCCGTGGACGGCGGCGATATGGACGCTGCGGCTGGAGCCAGCGGAAGCAATGCTGGTGAAGGCGGTGCCGGTGTAAGCGGCGCTGGTGAAGGCGGCGCTGGTGAAGGCGGCGCTGGTGAAGGCGGCGCTGGCGATGACGGCGGCGTTGACGAAGACGCTGGCTGATCGTCGGTAACTCTACAATACCTATTGATTCGAATCAGGAAAAACCCGTGCGTCTCTGACGCGCGGGTTTTTTTTCGGCTCGCGAATTCCCATGTGCACGGCCCAGGAGATCATCGACAGGCTCGCGCTTCAGCCGCACCCGGAAGGCGGCTACTTCCGGGAGAGCTATCGCAGCGAGCTACTGATCGCGAGCGCGGGAAACTCCGAGGCGTTTCCCGGCGGCCGCTGCTTCGGCACTGCCATCTATTTCCTCCTTTGCGGAGAAGATTTCTCGGCGCTCCATCGCCTACGCTCTGACGAGATCTGGCACTTCTACCAGGGCTCGACCCTGACCATCTGCTCGATCGATCCGGCCGGCTCGCTTTCGCGGGACCGTCTCGGCCTCGACATCGCGGGCGGCGAGAGCCCGCAACTCGTGGTAAAAGCAGGATGCTGGTTCGGAGCCTATCTGGACGATACTTCTTCGTACGCTCTGGTAGGCTGCACCGTCTCTCCCGGCTTTGACTTCCGCGACTTTGAGATGGGACGCCGCGACCAGCTGTGCTCCGCGTATCCCCAGAACGTAGACCTAATCGAAAGACTCACCAGGTAAACCGCCGTGTTTCGTCGCTTCATCTCGTCTCTATTCTGTTGCGCCGCCCTGCTCGGATGCGATCGAGATTCCGACCCTTCGCCCACCGCGGCTTCTGCCGCGGACGACCCGGTTCCCCTACTGGCGGAGCGGGCGCGAGCGACCGGTGAGAAGAGCCGGCAGAAGCGCGAGCCTGGAACGATCATCGATCCGTCCTTCGAGCTGCGTGCGAACGCCGAGGGCCGTTACGAGCCGGGCAAGCCCGGACGATTCCAGGTAACCATCCGTCCCAAGGGCAAATACCACCTCAACCTGGAGTTTCCGTCCTCGATAGCCGTCGAGGCACCTCAGAGCGTCTCGTTTCCGAAATCGACTCTGAGCCGAGCCGACGCCGAGCTCTTCGGCGAGCAGCTCGCCAGGTTCGAGGTGCAGTTCACGCCCGCCGCGGCCGGAACCCACCGGGTAGAAGCCCGGGCAACCTTCGCGGTTTGCACGCCAAAGGTCTGTATCCCCAAGAAGGAAACCCTCACGGTCGACTTGTCAGTGCAGTAGGGGCGGGCCTTGCGCCGCCCCATGAAACGATTGCCCGGGTCAAGGAAGGCGGCAAGCCCGGAAACATTTACCCCGACCGCGGCGCGTTGTACCGTCTTGCCTGATGATCGTCGGAATCGGACTGGACGTCTGCGAAATCGCGCGCATCCGCCGCAACCTCGAGCGGTACGGCTCGCGGTTCATGGATCGATTGCTGACTCCGGCCGAGCGCGCCTACTGCGAGAAACGCAAGGATGTGGCCGTGCCCTTTGCCGGGCGCTTCGCGGCCAAGGAGGCCGCGATCAAGGCCCTGGGTGGACCGCCCGGGTTGCGGTGGCGCGACATGGAGGTGCTGCCAACCGCGCGGGAGCGGCCGCGGCTTTACCTGCACGGAACCGGAGCGCGCGTCGCCCGTGACCTGGGCGCCGGCCGCTTTCACGTGACCATCACCCACGACGCGGGCGTGGCCGCGGCCGTAGTCATACTGGAAGCAGAGGAACGAGGAACAAGGGAATGATTCCACTACTGACCAGGGAGGCGGTCCGCCAGCTCGATCTCGACGCCGTGGAAAAGCTGGGACTGCCCAGCATCGTCCTGATGGAAAACGCCGGGCTGCGCGCGACCGAGCTCATCGTCGAATCGTTCCCGGAGCGGCTCGGGAGCGTGGCCGTCATCGCCGGTCCCGGGCAGAACGGCGGCGACGGATGGGTGATCGCGCGGCAGCTCTTCAACCGGGGGGTCGTGCCCCTTCCCGTCCTGGTCGGAAGCGACGAGCGGGTGCGCGGAGACGCCCGGACCAACCTCGACGCGCTGCGTAAGCTGGGTGTGCGCGTACCCTCTACGGCCCGAAACGGCAAGAAGGCGGTCGAGACCACGCTCAAGAAGGCCTCGCTGGTGGTGGACGCCCTGTTCGGCACGGGGCTCGACCGTCCGCTGGCCGGGGACTACGCCTGGGCGGTCGAACGGATTAATCGGTGTAAAATTCCCTGCGTGGCGCTCGACCTGCCCAGCGGCGTGGACGCCAATACGGGAGCGGTGCTGGGGGCGGCGGTGCGCGCGCGCCTGACCGTCACCTTTGCCGCGCTCAAGCGCGGGCTTCACCACTACCCGGGCGCGGAGCTGGCCGGACGGGTGGCCTGCGCGTCCATCGGCATCCCGGCTCCGGAGCAGAGCCCGGTCTTGCTGTTGGAGCCGGCCGACGTGGCCCGATGGATCGGAGCGCGCGGTCCGGACGCGCACAAGGGGACAGCGGGCGACCTGCTGGTGGTGGCCGGCTCCCCGGGACGGACGGGGGCGGCGCTTCTCTCGGGTCTGGGCGCGCTCCGCGCGGGAGCGGGGCTGGTCACCCTGGCGGCCAGGGGAAGCGCGCGCGAGGCGCTCGACGCCAAGGTCGTCGAGCTGATGACCGCGCCGGTGCCTTTCGATACTATCGATTCTCACCGCGTGGTGCTGGAGCACGCCTCCACCAGCTCGGCCGCGGTGGTCGGCCCCGGGCTCGGGCTGGATATCTCGGGCCGCGAGCTCGCGCGCAAGCTAGCGGTGCAGCTCCCGCTCCCGGCCCTGCTCGACGCCGACGCGCTCACCTCGATCGGCACCGATCTCGAGATGCTCAAGCGGGCGCGCGGAGCGCGCGTACTCACCCCTCATCCCGGAGAGGCCTCCCGGCTCCTCGATTGCTCCACGGCCGAGATACAGGCGGACCGGCACAGGGCTGCCGCGGCCATCGCCGCACAGAGCTCAGCGGTGGTGGTGCTCAAGGGCGCGCGAACCATCGTGGCCGCGCCTGACGGCCGGCAGCGCGTCTGCTCGGCCGGAACCCCGGCACTCGCCACCGCCGGAACCGGCGACGTGCTCTCCGGCGTAATCGGCTGCCTGCTGATGGTGCTGCCGGCTTTTGACGCGGCCGCAGCCGGAGCCATGCTGCACGCGCTGGCCGGCGAGCTCTGCGCCCGTTCGGACCGGGGGCTTCTGGCGCGCGAGGTCGCCGACGCTGTTCCACGAGCGCTGGAGAGTTGCCGCGAAGCGTTACCGTTCGAGGACCGAGACTGAGGAAGAGCTAACCCCTGTTGTCTTCGCGCGTCGACTGAAGCAACATCGACCCGAACCAGGCGCGGCAGTAGCTCGAAGAAACGCGCCAGAAGGAGGGATCTCCGCCGTGCTTCGAGAGCGCGATACCGAACGGTTCCTGCGACTGCTCCCCTATATCTCTCTGGCCCTGGCCCTCTTTTCCGGTTGCCAGAAGGAAGGCGCGGACAAGGCGCGCAAGGCCATCGTAGAAAAGGACGCCCCTCACGTGGCGCGAATCGTCCGGGAGGACCTGGAACGACACGAGCAAGGCCTGCGCAAGGCCGCCGAACGCCTGGCACCCGGCTTTGTCCGCGTGACGGGCGAGCAACAGGAAAAGGACATGCGGCTGACGCTGAAGCTGCTGCGCCTTCCGCGTCCGAACAACAAGATCAAGGTAGACGAGCTGGTGATCTCGCCCATGAGCTTCATGGCCGTGGTGGGCAAGGACGGCACCGTGATCGCCCGCGACGGTCCGGCGGACAAGGACAGGATGAAGGGCATGAACCTGGCGAAGAGCTTCCCCGTGGTTGCGGAAGCCCTGGACGGCAAGCCGGGTCAAGCCATCGGCGAGTTCGACAATCCGGTCAAGGGCGGCAAGCCCTCGGTCACCCTGCTCATGGCCGCCCCCTCCCGCCACGAAGAAGAGGTGGTGGGCTGCCTGGTGCTCGGTATCCCGCTCTGGCGCATCGCCCAGCGCCTCAGTCGCCAGCTACAGACCGAGTACGCGGGCACCGATACTGTGATCTGGGTCTACCTCTACCGCGGCGACGAGCTACACCATTTCGGCACCCCCCAGAGCCTCGACCTCGTAGTACCGGACGGCAAGGCCCGCCAGCAGGGGCTGAGCAAAAGCCCCAGCGGCTTCACGAACGAGATGTATCAGTTCGGATCCTGGTACGGCTACGGCGTACACCCGATGAAGATCCTGGGAGACGACGTGGGAACGGTGATCTTCCGGATGGAGGGGAAGAAGAAGACCGAGAAGTAGAACCAGCCTCGGAGAAACTCTTCCCGGTTATTTCGAGCAGCCGAAGCCAACCAGGACCTCCCTATCATTTCGAGCAGCGAAGCCAAGCAGCCCCCCTCTGTCATTTCGAGAAGCCGAAGGCGACGAGAAATCTCTTTATTTATCAATCACTTATAATAAGAATCAAGAAAAAGCTTCAAGCACTCCTGCGGATTCTTATCGAAAGCCCACCTTCCCCGACGCGTGGGATTCGAAAGGGCGCGGCGCAGCGCGGACAGGTAGCGACGCCGGCGCCACTCGACCGCGCCGAAGCGCTCGAGGTGGTCGGTATAGACCTGGCAGTCGATGAAGTGGAAGCCCCAGAAACGGAGATTTCCGCATAGTGTCACGGTAGCTACCTTGGACGCATCCGGCTCGCTCGCGAACATGGATTCGCCGCAGAAGACCCTTCCCAGGGAGAGGCCGTAGAGGCCTCCTACCAGCCGGTCGTCGTGCCAGGCTTCCACGCTGTGGGCAAAGCCGAGCTCGTGCAGGGCACGAAACCCCTCTACCATCTCATCGGTGATCCAGGTGCCGTCCTGGCCGCGCCGAGGGGTGTCTGCACAGGCCAGCATTACCTCGCGGAAGGCTGTATCGGTTCTGATATCGTAGGGCTGTTTGCGAATGGTCTTTCGCAGGGAGCGGCTCACGCGCACGGCGTCCAGCGGCAGGACGAAACGCGGGTCGGGTGAGAACCATAGCAACGGCATACCCTCGTGCGGCCAGGGAAAGATCCCTTGAGAGTAGGCCAGGATGAGACGGTCCGGACGGGTGTCCCCGCCGGCCGCCACCACTCCCTCGGGCGAGGCGCCTTCCGGCGGGGGGAAGACCAGGTCGTCGGTGAGCCAGTAGACCGGCATCACTCGAACGTGAACTTGAGCCCATCCTCGCCCAAATCGGCCCGCGCGGTTCCGCCCTCCTCGAGGCCTCCGAAGAGCAGCGCCTCGCTGAGCGGCTTCTTTATGCTCTCCTCCACCAGCCGCGCCATGGGTCTGGCGCCAAAGGCCGGGTCGTAGCCGTTGTCGGCCAGCCAGCCCCTCGCTTCATCGCTGACCTGCAATCGGACCCGCTTCTCGTCCAGCATCCCCCGCAGCAGGCCGAGCTCCTTGTCCACCACCTTGAGGATGGTCTCGCGGTCCAGGCCGTTGAAGAAGAGCCAGCCGTCCAGCCGGTTGCGGAACTCGGGCGAGAAGGTGCGCTCGATGGCGCTCTTGGCCTTGCTCGCGTCGACCTCCCTGCCCGTCTTGCCCGCTTCCAACCCGAATCCGATGTTGCCCCGGCTCATCTCGAAAGCGCCGGCATTGGTGGTCATGATGACGATGACGTTGCGGAAGTCCGCCTTGCGCCCCTGGTTGTCGGTGAGCGTGGCATGGTCCATCACCTGCAGCAGGATGTTGAACAGCTCCTGATGCGCCTTCTCGATCTCGTCCAGCACCACCACGCTGTAGGGATGCTTGCGTACCGCGTCGGTCAGCAGCCCACCCTGGTCGAAGCCCACGTAACCGGGCGGGGCGCCGATCAGGCGCGACACGGCGTGCCGCTCCGAGTACTCGCTCATGTCGTAGCGGAGAAGCTCGATCCCCATGGTGATGGCGAGCTGCCGCGCCAGCTCGGTCTTGCCGACGCCCGTGGGCCCGGCAAACAGGAAGCATCCCACGGGACGCTCCGGGCTGCGCAGACCGCTGCGCGCCATGCGGATGGCTGTGGCGAGCTTGGCCACGGCCTCGTCCTGCCCGAAGATGACCCGCTTCAAATCCTGCTCCAGATTGCGCAACCGGTCTCGGTCCGACGAGGAGACGGTCTTCTCCGGGATGCGGGCCATCTTGGCCACCACGCGCTCGATATCCGCAGCGGTCACCCGATGCTTGCGCTCCTTTTCCGGTCGCAGCCTGTCGAGCGAGCCCGATTCGTCGATCACGTCGATGGCCTTGTCCGGCAGAAACCGGTCGTTGACGTGTCGGGCCGCCAGCGCGGCCGCTGCTTCCAGCGCGTCGGCGTCGTACTCGACCTGATGGTACTCCTGGTAACGCTGTTGGAGCCCCTTGAGTATCTCCACCGTCTCGCTCACCGAGGGCTCGCCGATCTCGATCTTCTGGAATCGCCGCGCCAGCGCGTGGTCGCGCTCCACGTGCTTGTAGTCTTGGAAGGTGGTGGCCCCGATGCAGCGCATTCGATCCGAGGCCAGCGCGGGTTTGAGGATGCTGGAGGCATCGAGCGAGGCGCCGGTCGTCGCACCCGCACCCATGATGGACTGCAGCTCGTCGATGAAAAGGATGGCCCGGTCCTGCTCCTGCACCCGTTTGATGACGCCCTTCAACCGCTGCTCGAACTGGCCGCGGTACTGGGTACCGGCCAGCAGCGACCCCATGTCCAGGGCGTAGATGTTCGCTCCCTTAAGGGCGTCCGGAACCCGGTCCTCGTGGATGGCCAGCGCCAGCCCCTCGGCCATGGCGGTCTTTCCCACGCCTGACTCGCCCACGAAGATGGGGTTGTTCTTGCGCCTACGGCAGAGCACCTGCATGGTGCGCTCCAGCTCTGTTGTCCGACCGATCAGCGGATCGATGCGCCCCTCGGCCGCCTCTCGCACCAGGTCGGTCGCAAAGGCTTCCAGCGGATCGACCCTTTTCTCGCCCTCCTCGTCGTACTGCTGCTGCTCCGGGTCCTCTATTTCCTCCAGCTCCTGCAAGCGGTCGCCGTTCGCGCCGTGCGAAACGTACCGCTTGAGCTCCAGGGGGTCGATGCCCTCTTGCCGCAAGTAATAGACGGCAAAGGAATCCTCCTCCTCCTCGAAAATCTGAACCAGAACCGATGACCCGCGCAGCACCCGCTGCTCCGACGATACGGCCTGCAGCCCTGCCCGTTGCAACACCCGCCTGACCATGAGCGTCTGCTGTACCTCCACGTGGACATCTTCCGGGAGCCTGGGCATCTTCTCCTGGAGAAAGGCGTAGAGCTTCTTTCTCAGACGCTCCTTGTTTCCGCCGCACGCCTCGATGGCATCCGCGACGCTGGGATCGTCCAGCAGGCCGAGCAGCAGGTGCTCCAGCGTCACGTACTCGTGGCGCATTCTGGCAGCCTCGGTGAAGGCACGCTGTAAAGCGGCCTGCAACCCTCTGGCTACGGACGGCCCCGGCATGGCTCTATTGCTCCGGCTCGATGCTGAGCATCAGGGGGTACTCGCGCTGCCGGGCCATCATCTCCACCGTACGTACCTTCATTTCCGCGACCTCGAAGGTGTAGACGCCGGCCACCCCCACACCGTTGTTGTGAACGTGCAGCATGATCTGCACCGCCTCGGGCTCTGCCTTGTGGAACACGGAACGTAATACCTCGATCACGAAGTCTCGCGTTGTGTAGTCGTCATTGTGCATGAGCACACGGTACAGGCGCGGCTCCTTGACCCTACGCCCCGCTTTCGGCCGGGTGATGACGGCCGTCTCGCTCTTCGGCTTCCCGGGCATCTAACTCTCTCCGCCACTAATTTAATACATCGGCCGGCGTCGTCGAGAGGGGTCGGACTTAACTATTTAGTTCCCGGCTCAAAATGCAACTCCCGTCGCCTCGCTTGCGGGGCGGGCGCATCTGCTGCGTCGTTCCTCCTCGAAATAGCCCCACTATTCGCTCGTCGTCACTCCTTGCAGCTGCGCCCGCCGCGCTGCGCGATGCTCGGTCCGGCATTTTGAGCCGGGAACTATTTAACAAACCACATCAACAGGAATCGCACTCGACTTTTTGACAAACGGGTCGTTTTCCACGCGGTTTTTCGGTCGGATTGCTAAATAGTTAAGTCCGACCCCTTATTACCTTATTACCTTATTACGGTCGCATCAGAGCGTAAAAGCCGGCCTGCTCGAAGTGGACATCCGTCGTGGCTACCCTCGAAATGCCGCGCGCCCGCATTACCTCCATGCTGAGGCAGTCGGTCAAGCTCCAGGTCTTATCCCGAAACTCTCGGTAGAGCTTTTCTCCACGTAGCATGAGCGATCGGGTCGCGCCTAGGATCTCCCAACCGTCACCCTCGCGCAGCGCCGCGACCCAGTCGATGGCGTGCCGGCGCAGCGGGCTACGCGCGAAGTAGTTACAGAGCTCGAGCACGACAGCGTCCGTCGTCACCATATGGGTTCTTTCGGCATCGAGCCGGTCCGCCAGCGAAAGCGCGCGTTCATGCAGGGCGTCGCGAATATCGAGCATCGCCACGAAGAACGAGGTGTCCACGAAGACGGTTCTACCCGTCATGGAGCTCCCTATCCAGGTACTCATCTAACATCGTCGCCCCGTCCTCGCGCCAGCCAGGTCGAGGCTTCTGGGCAAGGGTTAGTAGAAGACCGGCACCGGCGGTCGAATCCTGCACGGGTACGGGCTCGGCGTCCGCGATCACCCGGTGTATTGTAATCTCGAGGTCATCGCCGCCGCCGATATGCGAGACGTCGGCGGGGATGGCGAACTCGTTGTCATAGGTCAGTTTCACGTAGTGCTGGTTCCATCGACCCTGGCCCAGGGGACGGAGGGAAACGAGCAGAATATGGTTGTTCCTCCTTCGCTCTAGGCCGATATCTCGCTGGACCGCAATAGGAATGGCAACCAACCGGTTCTTGGATTTCTGAACACGAGCTTCGAAGCGCGCCAATTTAGTCGAGCGGTGCGGATGGGCCATGTCTTCCGCCTCCTCTCTATCCAGGCTACCGGTCACCCGAAAAATGTCAAGTCGGAATATTGACTGGAAGATAGGAGTCTACTGCAGTACGATTCGGAGACAAAAGGCCTGCTCTGTAGCGTTCTTGATGGTGATGGTCGAGTCGGTGACCTCGGAGATGCGCGCCAGGTCTCCGGCCGCCAGAAACGAGCTGCGCGTGCCCTCGCGATCCGAATCGTCCTTTTCGAAAGATAGATAGATCTCCACAGAATCGGGTACGCGCCCCAGGCCGTGCGCCATTCGGACCCGGGTCTCTCCCGGCAAGCTCGTCCAACGCGCGTTCTGCCAGGGGGCGCTTTGCCACTTCCCGGAAGCGGAGCCGGCTGCCACCCCCGCGTCCGCCGCCCCGTCGAACGACCCTCCGCTGGCCTCCGGTAACTGTTCCAGCTCGACGATGCACAGGCTCTCCCCCTGCATCTCGCCGTCGCAGGAGTCGCACTCGTTTCCCGATGGCTCGCAACCCCAGGCCGTCGCCAACGCCATTACCAGCCCCGGCCACGGCGCCACTCTACATATTCTCATCGTCACCGTCCTTCCCGGCCCCCTACCCGTTCAACCACCTCGCCGCGTCGACCGCGTGGTAGGTGAGGATGAAATCCGCCCCCGCCCGTCTGATAGCGGTCAGAAGCTCCAGCACCACCCGTTCCTCTTCCAGCCAGCCCATCTTGGCCGCGGCCTTGACCATGGCGTACTCGCCGCTGACGCTATAAGCGGCTACCGGTACATCGACCGAATCGCGCACGCGTGCGACTACGTCCAGGTACGGCAGGGCCGGCTTGACCATCACCATGTCCGCGCCTTCTTCCAGGTCGAGCCTGACCTCGCGCAAGGCCTCGCGCACGTTGGCCGGATCCATCTGATACCCCCGGCGATCGCCTCGGCCCGGCGCGCTGTCGGCCGCGTCACGAAACGGTCCGTAAAACCCGCTCGCATACTTGGCCGCATAGGAAAGGATAGCCGTCTCGCCGAACCCTTCCTCGTCGAGCGCCTGTCGGACCGCTCCGATACGCCCGTCCATCATGTCGCTGGGTGCCACCACGTCCGCACCGGCCCGCGCATGGCAGAGCGCCTGATTGGCGAGCAGCGGCAAGGTGGCGTCATTGGCCACATCCACGCTACCGTCCGGCCGCTCCAGAAGCCGACCGCAATGCCCGTGGTCCGTGTACTCGCACATGCAGACATCGGTGATGACGACGGTATCCGGAAGCTTTCGTTTGATCTCGGCGACCGCTCGCGGCACCGGTCCGTCAGGGTCCCAGCCCGAGCTGCCGATTGGATCTTTCGATCCTGGAATTCCAAATAATATCAAGCTATTGACGCCCAAACCCACAGCTTCCTTCACATCTTTTAGTAGCTCGTCGACCGAGAGCCGGAACACCCCGGGCATGGAACGTACCTTTCGGCGAACGCCTTTTCCGGTGGTCACGAAAAAGGGAAGCACCAGGTCGCCCGGGTTGAGCTCGGTCTCGCGAACCAGGGCCCGAACCGCAGCCGTGCGCCTCAACCGCCTGGGTCTCTCGTCGGGAAATGACATGGTATCACTCCTGCTTCTGGTAAAAATCGGTCAAGGCCCTTACCAGGCCTTCGATAGTGTACTCGGTCGCCGTCACGTCCACCCGAAGCCCGTTCCCCTCGGCCGTCTCGGTGGTGATGGGGCCGATGGATGCAGCGACCAGCCCGCCGAGCAGCCGGTGCGCGTCTGCACCGAGCACTTGCAGAGTATGCCGCACGGTGGACGAAGAGGTAAATGTGATCGCGTCGAGCTCGCCCCGTTCCAGCATTCCCTTCAATCGGCAGGACACATCCGGATCAGGAGGGACCGCGCGATAGGCCTCCACCACCTCGACCGCCGCGCCGGCGTCGCTCAGCAGCTCGGGCAAGGCGTCGCGTGCTCCGGCGGCGCGGGCGAGCAGAACCCGCACGCCCTTCATCCCCTTCTCGTGCCTGGCGATCATCGCCGTCGCCACCGCCTCCCCGCGATACTCGTCCGGCATGACCTCTACAGCGACGTTCCGATCGCGAAGCGCTTTGGCCGTGGCCGGCCCGATAGCCGCCACCCGCGATCCGGCCAGGCAGGATACCGGCTCCCTTCCCTGCCTGCCGAGCTCGTCGAACAGCGCCTCCACACCATTGGTGCTGGTCAACACGACCCAGTCGTACCCTTCGATCCCGGCCGCGGCGCGGCGAAACGGCTCCGGGTCCTGCGGGGGCGCGAAGGCGATGACCGGGATCTCTACCGGAACCGCTCCGGCTCTCCGCAAAGCTAGCGAGAGCTTGCTCGCCTGCTTCCTGGAGCGGGTAACCAGCACCCTCTTTCCCGTCAGGCTCATGCGCTCTGCTACAGCATCTCGAAGAAGTCGTTCCCCTTGTCGTCCACCAGTATCACCGCGGGGAAGCTCTCCACCCTGATCTTCCAGACGGCTTCCATTCCCAGCTCGGGATAGTCGATAACCTCGACACTCCTGATGCTTTCGCGCGCCAACAGCGCGGCCGGACCGCCGATACTGCCCAGGTAGAACCCGCCGTGCTTGCGGCAGGCCTCGGTCACCTGCCGCGAGCGATTGCCCTTGGCGATCATCACCAGCGAGGCGCCGTGAGACTGGAACAGGTCCACGTACCCGTCCATGCGCCCGGCAGTGGTCGGGCCAAAGGAACCGGACGGCAGACCGGGCGGGGTCTTGGCCGGGCCGGCGTAGTAGATCGGGTGGTTCTTGAAGTAGTCGGGCAGTGCATCTCCCCTGTCCAGGCGCTGCTTGAGCCGAGCGTGCGCGATGTCGCGCGCCACGACCATGGTTCCCGTCAACGAGAGCAAGGTCCTGACCGGATGCCGGCTCAGCTCGGCCACCACCTCCTTTATCGGACGGTCGAGGTCGATCGCCGCCGTTTGACCGGAAAGCGCGCCGGCCGTTTCACCGCCAGCCGCGTCGAGCCCCCTCAGCCACCGCCCCGGATCGGTATCGAGCTTCTCCAACCAGATCCCTTCGCTATCGATCCGAGCCCTTGCCTGGCGGTCAGCCGAGCAGGAGACGCCCATGCCCACCGGACAGGACGCTCCATGCCGCGGAAGGCGTATCACCCGCACGTCGTGGGCGAAGTACCTACCGCCGAACTGCGCCCCGAGACCGCACTGCCTGGCCGCGACCAGCAACCGTTCCTCCAGCTCGCGGTCGCGAAAGGCTCTGCCCAGCCGGTTTCCGCTGTCGGGCAACCCGTCCAGCTCGTGCGCCGCGGCCAGTTTGACCGCCTTCAGGCAGGCATCCGCGCTGGTTCCACCGACCACGAAGGCCAGGTGGTAGGGAGGGCAGGCGGCCGTTCCCAGGGTGAGCATCTTTTCCACCAGGAACCGTTCCAGAGTCCCGGGTTCCAGCACGGCTCGGGTCTGCTGAAAGAGCATGGTCTTGTTGGCCGAGCCCCCTCCCTTGGCCATGAAAAGAAACTCGTACCGGTTGCCCTCCACGGCGTAGATGTCGATCTGAGCCGGCAAGTTGCACCCCGAATTCTTCTCCTCGTACATGGTCAGGGGAACCATCTGCGAGTAGCGCAGGCAATCCTCGGTGTAAGTCTGGAAGATCCCGCGCGCGAGCGCCTCCCTGTCATCGCCCCCGGTAAACACGCACTGCCCCTTCTCGGCGACCACGGTCGCAGTACCGGTGTCCTGGCAGAGTGGAAGCTGCTGCGCGGCAGCTACCTCCGCGTTGCGGAGAAAAGCTCGGGCCACGAAGCGATCGTTGGCCGAGGCCTGCTGATCTTGCAGGATCGCGGCCACCTGGCGGTTGTGCGCCGGCCGCAAGAAGAACGAAACGTCATGCATGGCGGTGCGGGCCAGAACGGTCAGCGCTCGGGGTTCGACCACCAGGACCTCCAGCCCCTGGAACCTCTCGACCGAAACGCCTTCCCGGCCCAGCAGCCGGTACTCGGTCCCTTTCTCTGCAAGCTCGAACGGCTCCTGGTATTCGAATTCGATGGGCACCCTCCCCCCTGGTGTTACCTCGGGACTCTGCTAACCGAGCCGTCGGCTATACCGACGGCTCGGTTAGCAGAGTCCCTGTCCGGACTTATCCGCTCTCCGTCAGCCATGGATTTCTTGCGCGCTTTCCTACCATCTGAGGGCCGAAAATGCACGCGACGGCGTTCGAGGTTCCCCGGTCATCCAACCACCCGTTTCGTGGCGTCGCGCTCGTGCGATGGTGTAAAATTGAGTGGACCGGAAGCGTCCGGGCAGGTAGTTCCCGGCTCGAACGAGGCCGTGCCCGAGTCGTGGGCGCAGCGCGCGCACAGGGACGGAATGACGACACGAACGGCAACGCCATCGCAAACAGAAGCGACCTCAAATGGGTGCGCACGCCGCGCTCACGAGGCGACCGCCACGGATTTCGAGCCGGGAACTACCAGACGGGGGACGGGAGCGGGGTGAAGAGACTGGGAAAAGGCCTCTCGGACGTCGGGCGGCGAAGGAAGACCAACCAGGACGCCTTCATCGTGGATGACGAGCTGGGTCTGTACGTGGTGGCCGACGGTATGGGCGGACACAAGGGGGGAGAGGTCGCCAGCCAAGAGGCGGTAGATACCATCCACGACACGGTCATCCGCGAACGCGCGGCGTTGGACGAGGTAGAGCCGCTGCTATCGGAAAACCTCTGGGAGCCCGAGGTAACGCCCCCGGTCATGTTCCAGGCCCTGCGCTCGCTGGAGAGCGCGGTGCAGGCCGCTGCCTACATGGTCTTCGGCCTGGCCCAGCACGACCCGGATCGGCAGGGAATGGGCACGACCATCTCGGTGCTGGCGCTTCGCGGCAGGTTCGCCCTGACCGCCCAGGTCGGAGACAGCCGCATCTACCTGTCCCGCGAGGGCAAAGCCAAGCAGCTCACCCAGGACCACACTCTCATCAACTGGCAGCTGAAGAGAGGCCTGATAACGGAGGAGCAGGCCCGGCGGTCGAGGGAGAAACACATCATCACCCGCGCGGTAGGTTCCAAGGAATACGTAAACGTGGACACGCGCTTCGTGCAGGTGCAGCCCGGGGACAGCTTCCTGCTCTGCTCCGATGGGCTTCACGCCTACGTGGACGAGACGCAGATCGCGCTCTTTCTCAAGCTGAAACCGGAACACGCCGTGCAGCGGTTCGTGGGCACAGCCAACCAAAGAGGCGGGCGCGACAACATCACCGCCGTCGTGGTCAAGCTCTCTTGACCCCGTCGCGGGTGTCGACTTGCGATGGTCGGATGATGACGTCTCGGAGGGGGCGGTCGGGTATGGCTCGGAGACGCTCCGGCCACCGTTACCTTCGACAATTGCCTCTTCCTTTTCGGGTTGCGAAAAGCCTTTCGATTGAGCCCTGCACCCTTTTTCAGTCGCGCTCCGAGCCATACCCGACCGCCTGAATACGTCGCGCCGGCTCGCGATGGCAGACGACTTTACGGGGGGGGGAGAGAACAGAAACCTCGTCGACGGCGGGATGTCATCGCTTCGTTAAACAGACTCTTCCGAAACCTCGTCGACGCCCTCGGTCGCTAAAAGCTCATCTTGAAGCGCTCGCTTCCGGCACGGGAGGGGGCGGAGGGGACGATTCGGTAGGGGGTTCGCGAGGGGGGATGGAGGTGGAACGGGGGACACCGAGCGAGTGCTCGCGCAGGAAGTAGAAGAAGCTCTGCAGGATGCTGAGCACGGGCACCGCCAGCAAGGCGCCGATCACTCCCGAAAGATGTGCGCCGGCCAGCAGCGCGAAGATCACCAGCACCGGATGGACCTTGGCCGCGTCGCCCATGATCTTGGGATTGAGCAGGTTGGCCTCGATCTGGTGAATGATCACGATCCAGCCCAGCACCAGCAGCGCCAGCACGATCCCGTCCGATAGCGCTACCAGGACCGCCGGGATCGAGCTCAGGATCGCCCCGAAGATCGGTACGATGGACATGACCGCGGCCACGATGCTCAGAAAGAGCCAGTAGCGGACGTTGAGGAAGTAGAGACCGACGCCGGTCAACACGCCGTTGACCGCGCAGATGATCAACTGCCCCCTGACCACACCGGCCAGGCCGCGATCGATACGCGCTACCAGGTCGTCGAAATCCTTGCGCCTGGCTGGAGCATATAGACAGCGAAAAAAATTGTAGATGCCCTCGCTGGTGATGAGCAGGTAGGCCGAGATCATCAGGGTCAAGAAGAAGGTGAAGATACCGCTCGTCAACGCCTGGACGATCTTACGGGCGGTCTGCAAGAGTCCGACCGCCGAGCTCTCGGTGTTCTCCAGGGTCCTGGCGATGATCTCGTTGATGTCGGCGGTAATCTTCTCCCTGGTCTGCGGCCGATCGTTCGCCGCGCGGATGCGGAAACCGCGTTCGCCGTCGGGCGTTACCAGCAGCCCCCGGGGCGGCAAGATCACCTCGTAGCTCCCGGTGTAGTCGCTCACCACGCGGATGGCGTTCGACTCCTGCTTCGACCCGGAACCG
Source organism: uncultured Sandaracinaceae bacterium (assembly GCA_964450715.1). Classification (GTDB taxonomy): domain Bacteria; phylum Myxococcota_A; class Polyangia; order Polyangiales; family JAFGIB01; genus CAYVFC01. The sequence goes on from CAYVFC010000043.1 coordinate 44,677, forward strand.
CTCGGCACCCTCTCGGACTCCGGCTGGTCCGGGCTCTCCAGATAGGGCGCGGCCAGGTCCTGCATCCACCTGGAGATGCTCGGCAGCCACCTGTTCTTCACCACGCGGACGGCGCCCGGAGCCTCCCGGCTCAGCTTGTTGATCTCCCCGGTGAGCGTGGGAACGGCCAGGGCGACCACACCGCTCAGCACGCTCAGCAGGATCAAATAGGCGAAGAGCACCACCGCCCAGCGCGGCGCGTGCCGACCGGCGATGGTCAACCGTTCGCCCGCGGCGATGGTGGGAGAGAGCACGTAGGCGATAATGATGGCCAGCGCGAAGGGCAGCAGCACCTCCCGGAATACCACCACCGTTACCGCTATCAGAAAGAAGAAGCCGAGCAGAAAGTACCGGCGCCGCCTGTAGGAGCCGGGACCTCTCTCCGGCAGATCTGAAAAGGCGTCCTGGCCGCTCACGCCGCTTCCTCGCCTTTCGTTACTCCCTTCCGCGCGCTTTCACTGTTTCCCACCCAGCCGACCGCATCTCCTTACTACAAAAGGCTTGGTCACTCCTTGCCAGCTTCTTCGGCCGCTTCACCGGCGGCGGTTTCGGCCGCTTCACCGGCGGCGGCTTCGGCCGCTTCACCGGCGGCGGTTTCCGTTGCCTCGCCGGACGTTTCGCCGGCAGCGGCTTGTTCCGGCGCTCCGTCAGCAGCTTCTTCGCTCTTCGCGGCGCCGATCTCCTCGATCTTACCGCCGAGTTTCTCCTTGAAGACGTCGCCGAGTGTCGCGCCGGCCCTGGCCGAGGCGGTAACGCGATCCTCCTTGTCGGCGTTGGCCTTCTCACCGAACTTGAAGGCGTCGGCACCGGCATCCCCGACCGCGCTCTTCAAGGAGAGCGCGATGCGGCGCTCTTCCGGATCCAAGGAGATGATCTCCGCGTTGACGATCTCGCCCTCCTTGAGGTGCCTGGCCGGATCCTTGCTCCACTCGTCCGGCAGCTCGGAAACGTGGACCAGACCCTCTACCCCGCGCTCGATCTCGACGAAGATGCCAAAATCCGCCAACGACTTGACGCGCACCTCGAGCACCGTTCCCACCGGGTAGACCTCGGGGATACGAACCCAGGGATCCTCGTACAGCTGCTTGATGCCGAGCGAGACCTTCTTCTCCGCGTGGTTGATGGAGAGGATGATGGCCTCGACCTCGTCGCCCTTCTTGTACAGCTCGCTCGGGTTGTTGATGCGCTGGGTCCAGCTCAGGTCGGTCTTGTGGACCATTCCGTCCACGCCGTCGTCGATACCGATAAAGACGCCGTAATCGGTGATGGAACGGACCTGGCCGCGAATGATGTCGCCCGGATTGTACTTGCCGGCGAACTCCTGCCACGGATCGGGCTCGAGTTGCTTGAGGCCCAGGCTGATGCGCTTGGCCTGCGAATCCACCTCCAACACCTGGCACTCGATGGTCTGGCCCGTCTCCAGCACCTTGGAAGGATGCTTGGGCTTGCCCCAGGTCATCTCGCTGATATGGATGAGCCCCTCCACGCCCTCTTCGATCTCGACGAAGGCGCCGTAATCGGTAATGGACACGACCTTGCCCTGCACCTTCTTGCCGATGGGATAGGACTCGGTCGCGTGCTCCCAGGGATCTTCCTTGGTCTGCTTGAGGCCCAGCGAGACGCGCTCGGTCTCCGGGTTGTACCTGAGCACGCGAACGGTCACCTCGTCGCCGATCTTGAAGACCTCGGAGGGGTGGCTCACGCGTCCCCAGCTCATATCGGTGATGTGCAGCAGGCCGTCGATGCCGCCCAGATCCACGAAGGCGCCGTACTCGGTGATGTTCTTCACCGTGCCGGTGACGACCATTCCCTCCTGCAGCTCGCTCAAGGTCTTGGCCTTCAGCTCGTCGCGCTCCTTCTCCAGCAGCACCCTGCGGGAGAGGACGATATTGCCGCGCTTCTTATTGAACTTGATAACCTTGAATTGGTAGGTCTGGCCGATGAGCTTGTCGAGGTTTCTAACCGGCCTCAGATCGACCTGGGACCCGGGTAAAAAGGCCTTCACCCCGCCGCGAATGGAGACCGACAGGCCGCCCTTGACGCGCGCGTTGATGGTGCCCTCGATCAACTCGTCCCGCTCGCAGGCGAAGCTGATCTCGTCCCAGACCTTGAGCTTGTCCGCCCGCTCCTTGGAGAGGATGACCAGCCCCTGCTCGTCCTCCTTGGCCTCGATCAGTACGTCGACCTTATCGTCCACCTGCACCTTGACCTTGCCGGTGGTGTCGACGAACTCGCTCTTGGAAATGACCCCCTCCGATTTGTAGCCGATATCTACAATTACGGAGTCCTGGCCTACTTTGATCACGGTGCCCGTGACGATAGCGCCTTCTCTCAGCGTATCTGCCTGGGCGACCGAGGCCTCGAACAGCGAGGCAAAGCTCTCTTCTTCTTCGATTTCTTCGGTCGGCGCTCCGACTGCGTTCTCTCCTTGTGAGCTGTCGGCCAGTGCCTGATCTGTACTCGTCATATTTTTTCCAGGTAAACCTTTCGTGCGTACCGCTCCTCGGCCACCCCGGGCCCGGTACCGCGACCGGAAAACGACCCGAAATCGACCTCGAATGCGGCGCGTCGCGCCCTTCCCGGGGTACTGAACACCGGTCGAGCGAAACGCTTTGAACGGCGAAACCTAGCAGCGCCCACGCGGGGCTGTCAACCTGACAGCGCAATGCCGGCCGGCCCTAGAGAACCGAACCGCTTAAATCCTGCGGGGTAACTCGGCATCGGCGCGGGCGGGCCGGCGCGCGTCGGTGCCGGACGCGCGGCTTGCGGCCGGCCTGCAATAGGTAACTGCGCTAGCAAGGGCCGGCCATCTGCAAGCCGCGCGTCCCCCATCGGCGCGTACCGGCCTGGCCGCGCGCTAGCCGAAACACGCCGCACGTTTTAGCGGATCGCCGGTCATCCGCCGCCGTCGCCCGTGAACGCTTCCGGGACGCGCTCCCTGACCACCCGAGCGAGCGTCTCTACCATCTCCTCGATGCTCATCCCGCCGGAATCGACCAGTACGGCGTCCGCCGCCGGCCGCAGGGGAGCGGCCTGACGGCTGCTGTCCTGCTCGTCTCTCTTATGTATCTGGCGCAGCGTCTCCTCGAGGTCGGTCTCTTCCCCGCGTGCGCGCTGTTCTCGGCAACGCCGTTCCGCCCGCTCTCTGGGATCGGCCGTGAGGAATATCTTCACCTCCGCGTCGGGAAAGATCACGGTGCCGATGTCCCGACCCTCCATTACCACGCCGCCCCGCGAGCCCAGCGCGCGCTGCAAGCCCAGCAATGCGGCGCGCACGCGGGGATGCCTGGACACGTCGCTCGCCCCTCGCGAGATCTCGGGCCTGCGGACGTCGTCCGAGCGATCGACGCCATCAAGCAGCAGACGTGAAGCTCCCTTCTCGTCCCTCTCGAATTCGATCCGCACTGCTTTCGCCAGCTCGCCCAGGGAGCCCTCATCGGTCCAGTCGATGCCCCGTTCGCTGGCGGCCAGGGCGACCGCTCGATACAGAGCCCCCGTATCCAGCAGTCGGTAGCCCAGGCGCACCGCCAGCAGCCGGGCCGCCGTGCTCTTTCCCGCACCGGCGGGGCCGTCTATGGCTACCACCGGGGCCGGGCGCCTCCCCGTGTATGGCTTACTTCCGCTCATCGTCCTTGCCCGTGACCATCGCTTTCAACCTGTCCAGCGTCACGATGGCCTCTACCGGCGTCAACGCTTCTACGTCCAGCTCGCGCAACAGCTCCTCTGCCTCGGACGGCGTTACCTGCGGTCCCGGGCGGGCGAACATGTCGAGCTGCACCGCGCCGGTCGCGTCCTTGGCTCGCAGCGAGGCGCGGGCTCCCGAGGGCAGCGCGGCGCCGGTCTCCAGCTCCTTGAGAATCGCCCGTGCTCGCGCCAGTACCAATCCGGGCAGCCCCGCCAGCTTGGCGACCGCGATGCCGTAGCTCCGATTGGCGCCCCCCGGTACCAGCTTGCGCAGGAAGACCACCTCGTTGCGATACTCCTTGGCCGCTACGTTATAGTTGACCACCTTCTCGCGCGTGGCCTCGAGCTCGCACAGCTCGTGGTAGTGGGTGGCGAACATACCGCGGCATCCGATGGCGTCGTACAGGTGCTCGGCCACCGCCCAGGCGATGGCCAGACCGTCGTAAGTGCTGGTACCGCGACCGATCTCGTCCAGAATGACCAGCGAGCGCCGCGTGGCGCCGCGCAGGATCTCGGCCGTCTCGTTCATCTCCACCATGAAGGTGCTCTGCCCCCGCGCCACCGCGTCGCTGGCACCGACCCGAGTATAGATGCGGTCCACCAATCCCAGCCGGGCCTCGTCCGCCGGCACGAAGCCTCCGGCCTGACCCAGGATCACGGCCAGGGCCACCTGCCGCATGGCGGTGGACTTGCCGGCCATGTTGGGCCCGGTGATCACCATCAGGCGTTGGCGGTCGACGTCGAGCTCGATGTCGTTGGGCACGAAGCCGCCCGCCGGAGCCAGCTGTTCCACGATTGGATGGCGCGAGCTCTTGAGCGCTATCATCAGCGAGTCGTCGACCAGGGGGCGCACGTACCCGAAGCGATGTGCCGCCTCGGCAAAGGCCGCGTGCACGTCCAGGTCGCCGATCCGGGCGCCGAGCGCCCGCAACCGGGCCGACTGCTCCCCGACCTCTTGGCGGAGCTGTTCGAAAAGCTCGCCCTCCAGGGCGCGCAAGCGCTCGTCCGCGTTCAGAATGCGAGTCTGCAGCTCGTCCAGCTCGTCGGTGGTATAACGCTCGCCGGTTGCGACCGTCTGCTTGCGCCGGTAATCGGGCGGTACCGCCTTCAAGTTGGATTTGGTCACCTCTATGTAGTAGCCGAATACCCTGGTGAAACGGATGCGCAACGAGCCTATCCCGGTCCGTTCCCGCTCCCGTTTCTCCAGCTGCAGGATTACGTCCTTGCTCGAAGAGGAGAGCTCCCTGAGCTCCACCACCTCCGGATGGAAACCGTCCGCGAAGATACCGCCCGCGTTGCTGCCGGGCGGCGGCTCGTCTACCAACGCCCGGGAAAGGGTCTCGAACACGTCGCGGCACAGGTCGGCCTGCAAGAGCCCGGCCAGCGCGTCATCGGTCGTGCGCTGCTGTCGCTTTTCAACCTCCCCCACCACCAGGGATGCCGCTTGTAGCCCGTCCCGTATCGCGCCCAGATCCCGCGGCGTGGCCACCTGTAGCGCCGCGCGGGTGGCCAGCCGCTCCAGGTCGCCCACCGCGGCCAGAAGCTCCCGGATGCGTGCGCGCAGCGCCGAATCGGTCAGCAGGGCTTCCACGCTGTCATGCCGGCGGCGGATCGAGGCCACGTCGCAGAGCGGTGCGAGCAAGCGTCGGCGCAGGGTGCGCGCTCCCATGGAGCTCTTGGTGAGATCGACCAGGTGGATCAACGATCCCTTGCGTTCGCCCGTAAGCGTCCTGACGACCTCCAGGTTGCGCACGGCCGCGTCGTCCAGGGCCAGGCGCTCGCCGGGATCGTAGGGCGCGATGCGCTGAATGCCGAGAGGAACGCCGGGCTGGGTTTGCTGGGCGTACTCGATGACCAGCGCGGCCGCCGAGAGCGCGGCCTGCTCCAGCGCCGGTTGCCCGCCGCCCGGCAGGCCCGCCGACAGTTGGCGAAAGCTGTCCGCCCCGAGCGCTTGCTCGATCTGCTCGTCCGATCGCACGCGCTGCGCCGACGACGGCAACGCGCGGCCGAGCTCTTCTTTCAATCCGGTGATCCCCTCGTGTAGCAGGATCTCGCTGGGATCGAGGCGGACCACCTCGGACAGCAAGTCGGTCCGACTGCCCAGCGCGCAGGCGCGGACCTCCGAGGTGCTGAGCTCAAAGGCGGCCAGCCCGAAGCGCTCCTGCCCCGCGACCAGGGCGAGCAGATAGTTGTGCTTCCGCGCGTCCAGCGCCTCCGGATCGAGCACGAGCCCCGGGGTGACGACCCGCACGACCTCCCGCGGTACGATCCCCTTGACCTTGGAGGGATCCTCCATCTGCTCGCAGATGGCCACGCGCTGTCCTTTCTCCAACAGCCGCGCGATGTAGCCGGACGCCGCATGGTAGGGCACGCCCGCCATGGGAATGGGGTTGCCGTCCGCGTCCGCGCCGCGCGAGGTGAGCGCGATATCGAGCAGCCCCGAGGCCAGGACCGCGTCCCCGTAGAACATCTCGTAGAAATCCCCCATGCGAAAGAAGACGATCGTATCCGGGTAGCGCTCCTTGGCCAAAAAGAACTGCTGCATGGCCGGGGAGGCGGACGCGGTCTTCCTTTTTGCCGACGGCACGATCCGGCTCCCCCGACGCGATCAGAATACGTAAGACGCTCCCAGCAAACTGGTGGGAAATGGCTGAAGCGGTATCCGGACCAAACCGCGCAGCACCTGGTCGACGGCGAACAGGCTCCGGCTCACCGGATCGTAGCGAAGCTCCACGGGCAGGGTTCCATGGGAATAGTAGTAGGTCCCCACGTAGCCCAGGTTGCCCGATAGGGTGCTGACCGCCTGCGGCCGAACATCCAGGGCGAAGGTCGGATCCCGGCTCTGTTGTTTTGCCAGCTTGAAGGCGATGGCGCCGTTGTCGAACAGCTCCTGCTCGTAGGCGCGCCCGGCGGGGATGCTCGGGTCACAGACGCGGCAGAGGCCGTCCGGCCCCGCGCATACCCCGTGCAAGAACCCGCTCGTATCACCCACCACCGTATAGCTCTCGCGCGAACGGATCTCGTAGCTCACGGGCATCCCGGAAGTGCAGTAACGGACCAGCTCGTAGGTCAGCAGCGAATCGTTCAGCCCCGCCGGCCCCCACTGCCGGACGAGCTTCTCCTCCAACTCCAGCCGATCGGACCAGGAGCGAACGATGGGCAGGGCCGCGCGCGGCACGATTTCGTCCGCCAGTTTCTCGGTCAACGCCTGGCAATCCTCGGGTTCGAATCGGCCGCCCGGATTCAACTCGGGGCGGTCGTCTGCTTCGAAATCGATGATGGACCGGGGGAGGGGCTCCGAGACGATGACCAGCATGTCGCCCGTCCGCGGCGCCTGCTGCTCGCCACCCAAAACTCCCAGCTCGCACCAGTCGCCCTCGCTACCCCGGAACTCCAACCGCCCGGAGAGGTTCTCGGAATCCGTGGCAAGCACGAACCTGCCTCTCGCGTCGAAGCTCCCCGGGATCTTCCCTTCGTAGCTGACGATCCAGTTCTCCCCGTTTAGCTTCCAGGGCTCGATCCCGACGCAAACGAAGGCGTCGCCGCTCTGCTCGCTACAGGTCTCCTCCGGCTCCGCGACTACGCCGGCGTCTGCCCCGGCGTCTGCCCCGGCGTCTGCCCCGGCGTCTGCCCCGGCATCCGCCCCGGCGTCCTTGTCCGCGGCCGTCTCCGGCTCGCCTTCCCAGTCGGGATCGGGGAAGGAACGAGCCATGGAAGCCAGACTGCTGCAATCGACGCGGCAGAGCCCGTGCTCCTGCGCCGCCTCGGTCGTCCCGCTGTTCTTCACCGTGTAGTACTTCCCGTTCACGATGAAGCTCACCGAGCTCTCGGGCGCCGCCGAGGTGAGAACCTCCGCAATACGGGGCCGGTGTCGCCGGATACCCACCACTACCTGGTTCCCCTCCTGGTCGAGGCACTTGCGGCAGCGGCTCTCATCGAAGGCGATGAGCTCGCCTTGCGGATCGCGGCATTTGACGCACGCCTCTTGCACCTCGAAGGTGAAGGGGGTTTTGTCCTCGTTACAGCAGGTGCGGCAATGCTCGCCATAGCGCGCCGTGATGCCCTGGAGCCGGGAAACCCCGACGTCGTCCTTGAACTCGATGCACTGATCCTCGATGGTGCAGGTCGCGCCGTAAAAGGTACTCGTGTCCATCACCTGCTCGCCGGTTTCTGCTATGAAGATGTCATCTCCGTTCGCGTTCAGGCATTCGCTATGCCGGCACGCGCGCAGGTCGACCGCTCGCTTGTCGTGGATATCCACCACGTAGATCCCCCCGTTGCGCGCGGCCACGGCTAAAAAGACGCCTTGCAGCTCCCGCGGCACCGGAGCGTAGTTGACACCGCCCAGGCTTTCCGCCCTCACGCAATTGCAGCGGCTCACGAAATCGTCTCCGGGCTCGAAGCCCGGCGTGATGATCTCCAGCGAGGTGCCGACGGCGTATGGCAGCGGTATACGGTCCGGCTGGCGCGCGCCGGCGATATTGACCAGCAGCACCTCTCCGGTCATCGCGTCGATGGCCATCACCGAGCCGTCAGTCGCGTCGATGGCATAGGCGTACTGCCTGGAGTCCGAGGGGATGTAGGGCGGAGAGCCGCTCGAACCGCCCGGCGGTCCGCTGCCCGAGGCAGAGGCATCGGCACCCGCGTCGAGCGGTATCCACGGCAATCCGCTTCCGGAGGCCGAGGGGCCTTCTCCCGCGTCGCCCTGCCCTCCGCCGTCACCGCCCGGGAACCGCCCGGTACCGCCCTCGAGCATGGTCCCGGCGTCCCGCTCGACACCGGCGTCGAGCGTGAAACCGGCGTCTAGATCCGCTCCGGCATCCGGCTCGCTTGCAGGCTCTGGCTCGGAAGGGGCAATGGAGGCCGGTATCTCGATGGGAACCGGAGGGGTGATAACCACGTCCCGTACCGGAACGCCCACCACCCAGGGCGACGGCAGCTCTCGCTCCCCGTCGCCGACCTGCTCGTCGGCGTACTGCGAGAACTTGTCGAGCTCGATGACATGGATGACCGGTAAGGCGCTGTCCGCAACCAGCAACCGCGCCGGTCTCATCCCGTAGCCATCCACGGCCAGCGCCACTGGCCTCGGTTGAGGAGCATCGCAGGGAGCCGTAGCGGCCATCCCGCCGTCGGGCTGCGCCCCGCCGTCCGCGCCGTTGCCGCCGGGATCGAGGTCGACGCTCGCGTCGAGCCCGCCCGCCCCCGCGGTTCCCGTCCCGATATCCGCGCCGGGCGCGTTACAGGAAAAGGAGAGAGCGGGCTCGCGTTCGAAGGACGGATCCGGCTCGCTGAGGGCGAACCCGCAGGCATACGCGTACGGCTCCTCGGGCTCGGAAGGCTGAACCGCGGCCTTGATGCGCATCAGTTTCTCGCTGGAATAGGCGGGCAGTCGCAGCACCTCGATACCGATCACCGCTCCTTCGTCCTCGGGTCGCGTACATCCCGCCTGACCGCCCAACTGCTCGGAACGCGGACCGCGACAAAGCGACAGGCGAACGATGGAATGCGAATCAGGAACCGCCAGAAACAGCGCGTCTTCCGCGGGCGATAGGACCATGTCGACCGGTCCGCCGGGGAGCGGGGTACGGCTGCCCGTGATCTCCCCGGCAGTCGCTCCGGGCAAGAAGGCCCGCGTCGATATGACGGTGACATCGCGAGATCCGAAGTTGGCCACATAGGTCGTTTCCGGATGCGCGGCCGGCACTACGATGGCCTTGGGGATCTCCCCCACCGGAACAAAGGTGTATCCCGGGACCTCCGGCCTGCTGTCCATTACCCTCGCCCGATTCAAGTTCACCGCGGCCACCTCTCCGCGGCTGGTCTGGGTCACCAGCGCGTACAGCACCCGTTCGTCCTGGCTAGCGCACTCCTGCATCGGTCTCGGTGAGAGGGCTTTGCCGTCCTCGTCGATATCGAAGCAAGCAAAAGCGACCCGTTCCGGCCGCTCGAAGCTGCTCTGGCTAAGCGGCTCGACCTCGTCGCTACACGCCGAGCAGAGAAGCGAGCACGCGCATACCAGGAGCAACCGAGCCGCGGTCATCCGCGGTATTCTCCTCCTTTTCATATCAGCTCCGTGGGAAGGCTCGGCTCGCCTAGCGTGGCCGTGATCCGCAGCTCGCGATCGTCCAGGCAGCGGCAAGGCAGATTCGCCCCGCTCGAAACGACCGCGGCATCGCACGCCGTATCCTCGTCGATCGGATCGCAGATCACCGGCCGGAGATCCACGATGCGGATGGTCGAGCTACGGAAGTCCGCCACGTAGAGCCGCTGCCGCCAACGGTCGAGCGCCAGGTCGAAGGGACCGCTGAACCCCCTTACCACGGCCACCGGCTCGCCCAGCCCGGTATCTACCACGAACAGCTCGCGCGAGGTGAAACAGCTGACAAAGGCGAACAGCTTCTGGTTGTCGCCGATGCGGCCGACGGTTACCCGCGACGCGCCCGAGCCCACCTCGGCTACCACCGAGGCCGTCGTCCAGCTCAGGTCGGCTCTATCCGGCTCGGTATCGGCGACGATCAGCGAAGAGGGGACGCGCGCCACCACCAGCGCCTTGCCCGGCAGGCTCTCCGCATCGAAGTCCACGTCCCGGGTGTCCCGATCGTTGCTCACGCCGGTCAGCCAGAGAGGACCGGCGTTGTAAACGACGCTGTTCTCGCCCGCGTAACGCACGCCGACCCGGTCCAGGGCCTTGGCCTGGATGACGTTGCTGGCGTCGTAGCTGGTCAGGTAAGCCAGGGCGGTAACCGGATCGTAAGCGATACCGGTTGTCCGCTCCCGGATTCCTTCCAGAAAACCGATCAGCTTCGGTCCTTCGGTACGGTCGGGTCCATCCCGAAACAGGCTCACCGCTCCTACCCGGTAAGCGACCATGACGTAGTATTCGCCGTCGCCGGCTTCGCTATCGAAATCGCTCATGGGACCGGTGATCGCTCCGACCGGCTCGACCGGCACCTCGGCCGGTCCCTCGTCGGTATTCATCGTACGCTCGTCCCGGACATGGCCGTCGTCGCACCGCCGGTCCGCTCCCTGGCCGCAATCCAGGATGTCGTCCTCGCCGCGCTCCGGACGCAGGTCGATCCAGGTCAGGGCCGAGTTTCCCCGGGTGGGCACATAGATCCGTCGGCCCGTGGCGGAGAGCGCAATACCGGCCGCGTACGACCCGATCAACACCTCGCCCCGCAACAGGTCCGCGGGCGGGATCGTGCACTGTTCTGCCGGATTACAGCCGGCGATTTCCTCGTCGAGCGCATCGAGATCGAAAACCTGAACAGTGCCCGCGTTGAAGGCCAGGTCGAAGTTGCTGTTGGCGGCAAAGAGATAGCGCGCCGGCTGCCCCTGCTGCTGGGACGAAATGGCCACGGCGGTGGGGAAATAGAACTTACCGAGCTCGGGGGGCTCTCCCGGATGTTCGAGGTTGCAGGCGGGGGCCCATGCCAGAAGCACCCAGAAAACCAGCCATGCGCCGAGATGCGCCCGATTCATGGGGGGGGAACCTAGTCGGAACGGGGGCGGGTCGCAAGGGAAGGTGATGAGTATGCAGTCCCGGGGAACGGGGGTCAGAAGTAACCGTTCAGGGGGGGTAAGGGTGTATGAAACGACGGCGGCCAATCCATCCCGAA
>CAYVFC010000044.1:0-55710 GCA_964450715.1 uncultured Sandaracinaceae bacterium
CACCGCCAGGCGACAACGGGGGGGCGGTGGTAATCCCACCGCCCTACCCACTACGAAGCGACCGGCGCGCCGCCTACGGCTTGAACCGAGCCCAACCCAGCCCCACGGCCCGACCCCTTGTGCCCGACGCCTTGTGTCTAGCAAACGGCTCGGCCGTTCGCCCCTGTCCTTGAACGGAGATCTCGAGCCCGTTCGGCCGTCCGCCTGCCGTCCCTAAACAGGGAGTCCGCCTAACCCGGCGAGTCGCCTCCGGCCCTTGAAATCAGGTGCTGTACGTAATTGGCCCTTTTTGACCGAATTGGATACTTTTTTTGGCCGTGGCGAACAAATTCCCACATGTACGATATTGTATATGCTGTTCCTACGTCCTACGTCGAAATACCGTTCGGTGTCGTCGCCGACGACATCCATCAACCGTAATCAGCAGGGGAGAGTAAACATGACGAGCAAACGCATTTCTAGCTTAGGTTTTGCCTGTGTACTGGCCTTGTGCCTCGGCCTGGTGGGCTGTGGCGATGACGATGACGACGGCAGCGCGGGCGCGTCCGGAGGAGGCGCGGGATCTCCGGCGGCCGGCTCCGGCGGTTCGACGGCCGGTTCCGGCGGTGAGGCCGGCACGACGCCGGCCGGCAACAACACCATGACCGGCATAACGCGAGACCTGCTCACGAACGATCCGGTCCCCAACGTCACCATTCGCGCGATGGACAACACCACCGGCGATCCTCTCGGCATCGAGACCACCTCGGGCGCGGACGGAAGCTTCACCGTTACCGGCCTTCCCGATGGCGATGTCGGCCTGATGGTCGTGGGCAACGAGAGCGCGGCCACGCCCTACATGGATGTCTATTACTATAACATCCCCTCCGATACGCAGGATCGCGAAATCCTGGTCTACCCCATGATGATCGGTGGCATCGTCGACGGTTCGCTGGGGCCCGCCGATCCGGAGACGGGCGGCGCGTCGGGCGAGGTCCGCTACGAGGTAGGCGGCGAAACCTACACGGTCGACTGCGTGGTCATCTCGGTGCCGGCTCAGCCGGACGCCCTGGTCTACTACGTCAATGACCAGGCCATTCCCGACACCACGCTGACCGAGGAGAAGGGACGCACCATCGGCAACGGCCGCTTCTATATCCGCGGCCTGGCCGAGGGCCCGGCGACCATCGTCGCCTCCACCTTGGACGGTACGGAGCTGGGAACGGTCACCGTGCCCATCGCTCTGATCAAGGAGGCGACCGGAGGCCAGTACAACTCCAACTCCACCTACATCCTGCTGGAAGGCGTTACCAGCGACCCGACGCCTGATTGTCCCGAATAGGCGTAGCTTACCGAAGTAAGAGTGGGGGTAGTCGGGCTTCCGGGCCCGACTACCCCGGATATTTTTACCCTGGAGAAGAGAAAGAGGGGTAGGCGTGGATTCCTTCAACAGCCGACGAATGGTTGCAGTGGCGTTTCTCGCGGTCGTCCTGAGCGCGGGCACGGTCTCGGCCCAGTACGATGACTACTACGAAGAAGAATCGGATGAGCCGACGCTGACCGTCAATGGACACATGAAGCTGCAAACGGGAGTGTTCGTACCCCTCATCTCGAACGGGTTCAAACCGCTGGAAAACCGCGCCGAAAAGGCCTCCCTGGGAAGCCCCGACGAGGATCCGCTTTGCGACCCGGTGGCCCAGCCCTACTCCGCCTGCGTCCCGGTGAGCCATGGCAGAGATCCGGGTGAGATGTCCATGGGCATGGGCACCTTGCAGCTCGAGGGCGACTGGCAGGCCCATCCGGACGTGGTGCTTCACGGCATCATCCGCGCCCGGCGATCGATGAACCTGGAGGCAGACGAGTGGGCCCAACCGCCCACCGCGCATCCCGACCTGGACGAGCGACGCGAGGCCCACATGAACTGGGCGCGCGAGACCTATTACGACGAGCTGGATTTCCGCGAGCTGTACATCGACGCCTACCCTTACGACTGGTTTTCGCTGAGGCTGGGCCGGCAGCAGGTCGCCTGGGGTGAGCTGGGCCAGTACCGGTTGCTGGACGTGATCAACCCGACCGATACCACCTGGCACTTCGGACCTCTGGAGTCTTTCGAGGACACGCGCATCCCCCTTTGGATGGCCAAGGGCATCGTCGACCTCTCCTCCATCAACCACAGCATCGAGCTGATCTGGGCGCCGCTCTTCTTCGACCGCAAGGAAGACACGGTCAACACGCCCCTGACCTTCGTGGGAGCCTGGGGCCTGCCCTACTCCAATACCCCCCGCTCGCTGGTCAAGGATAAAGTCTTTATGTACCCGGGCGGAGAGCTGGAAGACATGCGGGCAGGAGCGCGCTGGAAGGGGAATGTCGGCGAGGCCTTCACTTATTCCCTGGCCTACTACTACACCCATCAGATGACTCCCCCGGTCAACGTGTATTTTGATCAGAATATTCCGGGCGATACCTTTATGGGCAACGGGTACTACATCGAGAAGTTCTACCTGGACTTTCCCCGCCAGCACATCGCTGGCTTTGCCTTTGACTACGCCTTCGAGAGCCCCATCGCCACCGTGGTCAAGTTCGAGGCCGCGGCCGAGCTCGAACGCCACTTTCCCACGCCCACCACCAACGCCAAGGCGCCCAACCAGCTGAACGCCAGGGAGCAAGCGCTTACGGACGAGTTCAACCGCAAGTTCTTCCCCGAGTACTCCGAGCCCGCCTTCACCTACGGGATCCAGATCTTCCGGCCCACCATGATCCGCTTCCTGAACCCGACCCAGAACATCTTGATCGTCGCCCAGTTCATGCACTCCATGATCCCCTTCCGGGACAACAAGGATGAGCAGTACATGGTCGACGTACCCGGATTCAACAAGATGTACGCCGCAGACCACTCCTTCACCGTGGTGCTGGCCCTGCGCACGGACTACTTCCACGGCCTGCTGAGGCCTTCCGTTCTGGGCGCGTGGCTGCCGAGCAAGGGGGATCTGAGCAACTTCTTTTACTCCATCAACCTGGCCTTTCGTTTCAACGAGACCTGGAGCGCGGATCTACGGGTCACCGATTTTCATGGCCACGATCCCTACAAGTCGGTGGGCCTGTTCAAGGACCGCGACGAGGCCAACCTGACGGTGACCTGCCAGTTCTGACACTGACGGTTGCCCCGCTCAATGAAGCGACGGCGGCGGCTGGCTCGCCCGGCCCCGCGTGGCGTCGCGCCGGTACTCCACCGGCGTGCGCCCGGTCCAGCGCTTGAACGCCTTGTGAAAGGCGCTGGCGTCGGCAAACCCCAGCAGAAAAGCCGCCTCGCTCACCGCCAGCCCCTTCTCGTTGAGATAGAGCGAAGCCAGGTCCTTGCGCATCTGCTCCAGCAACATCCGATGGTTCAGCCCCTCCTCGTTCAGCCGCCGGCGCAGCGTGCGCGGGCTCATGTGGAGCTTCTGCGCGATACAGTCGGCGCTCGGGTCCCCGCCCGCCAGCTCCGAGGCGATGATCTCCCTCACCCGGTCGCTGAAGCGTTTATTGGCCGGTAGCTTCTGCAGGAGCTGCTGCGCGTACTGGTCGAGGATCTGGCAGAGCCCCTCCTTGGCGCCGGTGAGCGGCCGGTCCAGATCTACGGCGGCGATCACCAAGGCGTCTCGTTCCATCCCCAGCTTGACCGGCGCGCGGAAGAAGCGTTCGTACTCCACCAGGTTCACCGTCTGGTTGTGGACGAAGTGCACCTCCAGCGGATCGAAGGGGTCTTGCAGCCCCTGCCGGCAGGTGACCAGCCAACAGGCCAGCGCATACTCGGCCAGCACCCGCGGGTAGCGCAGCCCGCCCAGCAGGTTGTAGGACCAGATGCAGCGGTCGCCCTGAGTTTCCAGGCTGGGCCGGGCCACGTCGTGGATGATGGGGTAATAGCGATAGCTCCTCTCGATACCCTCTCCCAGTGTGCTGCTGCACCGGCTCACGTAGTCGATGACCCCAAAGACGCCCGGCTCCAGGTTCTCCACCGCGAGGATGCCCAGCGCCGGGTCGCCGGTCATCTCGGCCGCCAACCGCCACATCTCGATCCAGGCATCATAGGCCATACGAGCGTCGCGGTCCTTGAGTACGGCGGGATCGACCCCCACGCGAGTACACAGCTCCGCGGCGCTCACCCCGTGTTTTCCCACTTCCCGGAGAAGAGGGAAGATGAGCGGTACCGATACCGTCGCCCCACTTGCTGGTCTTGAGCCTGTCACGATTCAGCGGCCGGAGTTTACCCCTGTAAGCTGGCGGGAAAAAAGCAATTTCGGCCCCTCCGAGTCCGAAATTACCAATTCTCTGGCCGGAATGGAAACCCCTGGTGCCGCCAGCGTGTCCCGAAACGCCGGTCAAAGAGAAACCGGTCGGTACCCAGGTACCCGGAACGCTTTGCCGACCGCCGTCAGCCCTGCCGGGCAGGGCCCGCCGTAGCCCGCGGTAGCCGGATCCTCACGGCGCCGTGTTCCGACTGCCCGTGCGCAGCGGCCCCCCGCGAGCCGTGGGCCAGAGCACGCAGTTGTCTGCCGAACCCGGCACCCGGAACACGTCCATGCCGTGGTCAAAGGTCTGTACCAGGATCTCCAGCTGCCCGTCGCCGTCCAGATCCCCTATAGCCGGGGCGGCCGGCGCCCCGTTGCCGTTTCCGTTGTGGCCGGGGTCGGGCAAGGGGATGTCGAACAGCAGCTCGCCCCCGGTCGAAAGCCCGATGAGAAAACCGGAGTCGCTCTGGTCCGGATCGCCGTAGGTGGCGAACAGTAGCTCCGGAAACCCGTCCTGGTTGAGATCGGCCACCGTGGTCTCGGAGGCGTACATGATGGGCTTGCCGTGCGTATAATTGAAGCGCCAGAGCCGATTGCCGTCCGCGTCAAAAAGATAGAGGTAACCGTCGTCCAGCGACACCACCACTTCGGCCTTGCCGTCGCCCAGCAGGTTCAACGCCGTGATCGCCGGCACGCCCGCCGGCGGGTACCAACCCTCCACCTGGATGGGCCACTGTCCCCGCGGCAGCGTCTCCCACCCGGGCTTGCGCATGGCCGAACGGCTGCCGTCGCCGTGTGCGCCCTCAAGCACCACCACGCCGTAGGCCTGGGTCTCGTAGGGCTCGTGCATCTCGATGTTGGGTGCGGCCAGCACCTCGGCCTTACCGTCCAGATCCAGGTCCACCACGCTGGGCGGCGAGTGGGTGAACTGCAGCCACTCGGTCCAGCTGGGGTGAGGCCACTCGCCGGTATGGTCGTGGTAGTGGTCCTCCTCCACCTGGGGATCGGCCCAACGGATGAACTGCCCCCAGGTCATCCTTTCACCCGGATAGTCGCTCGACCGGTTGCTGAACCAGGCTGAAGCGTCGATGGCCACCCCGTCATGGTCAAAGGCCTGGATGTGGTGGTTATCGTAAGTGACGATGATCTCCAGCTCCGTATCATCGTCTATATTTCCTATCCCGACGTTGAGACCGTAACACCCGTAGCCGTTATGCCCGGCCCCGTTGCGGTCGGCGTCGTTGCCGTCCCCGCTCAGCGCGTTGTACCGGGGCCAGGCCGGGCTATGCCCCCCGGCGGGCTGATAGAGCGTACCGTCCGGGTTGTAGACGAAGACCTGCACCCCGCCATCAGCGCTCGTTTGCGTCTGGGTAGTAGTCGCCGCCAGCTCCAGCTTCGAATCCCCGTCCAGATCCGCGGCGGCCAACCCCCGCACCTCGGGCGATTCACCCGCGGTAGTGGTATCCGCGGGCCAGCCCGGTTCGACCTGAAGCTCGCCGGAGACGAACTGCCATACCCACACCTCGTTCGACATGCCGGCGGCGATCTCGACATTCCCGTCGCCGTCCAGGTCGGCCACCACGTGCGGCGCGTACACCCGGCCGTCCCCTTCTTCGCTCCTGTCCAGTAGCTCCCCGCTCGAGTCGAATACGTAGATCGAATAGTAGGCCGCCACCAGCTCGTTGCTCCCGTCGCCGTCCAGATCGACCACCACCGGCGAGGCGAACCAGCTCGTCTGCCCCTGCAGGTTCATCGCGAGCTCGGGTTGCTGCACCTGTCCCGGGTTGTCGCCCGGGTCGCAGACGGTAGCTTGCCCTCCGCCTCCCCCATCACCGCCCCCGCCTTGCCCGCCTTCGCCGGCTCCGGCGCCAGCGCCCGCTTCCGCACCCGAGCTGCCGCCGGCGCCGGCTCCTGCACTTCCGCCCGCGCCGGCGCCCCCGGCACCGCCGTACTCGGTTCCGCCGGCGCCCGAGGTACCGCCGCTGCCGCCGCTCGCCGCCGACCCGTTTGCCGCGCCGCTTCCGGCCGTGTCGCCCGCTCCTGCCTGCGGCCGATCGTCACCCCCACAGCCCACCAGCGCCAGCGCCAGCGCGCAGACCGGTATTCCCCACCACCCCTCGCTCTCCCGGCAATAGCGCATCGCTCCTCCCTCCTCCCTCTCCGACATCCTTATATTAAAGGATATCCGACGAGCATGACTGAGCATACCGGCATCGCCCCCTCAACGCTATCGGCCGCGCTCCCCAACCACAGAACGCGATCACGCCCGCCCGGCAAGGGGCAAGCCCCTCCCCTACGGGACGTGGTGACAACCGACGTAGGGGCGGGAATTGCGCCCGCCCGACTAGCCGGAGGGGACGAGCCCTCCCCCCTCGCGGTTGACAGCCACCGATCGACAAAGGACTATCAATTCGTTCGAAGTCCGCGCGACCCGGAGCGCCGCCGGGAACGGGCCACCGCTCCTTCCTTAAACCGGCTCCCGGAGGCGCGAGGCCCGAGACAGGTAATGCGCCCGTAGCTCAGCCCGGATAGAGCTTCGGACTTCGAATCCGCAGGTCGCAGGTTCGAATCCTGCCGGGCGCGCCAATAGCAGCTAACGACAGAACGCAGACGAGGGAGAGAAAAACATGACGGGATTGATCGTGGCAATCGTTATCGTCCTGGTTTTCGTCGTCATTCCGGTCTTCGTGGCGGTGGGGATCTTTAACAAGCTGGTCGCGCTCAAGAACCGCTTCAAGAACGCCTTTTCGCAGATCGAGGTCCAGCTCAAGCGGCGCTATGACCTCATCCCCAACCTGGTGGAGACCGCCAAGGGCTACCTCAAGCACGAACGCGAGACCCTGGAAGCGGTGATCGCCGCACGCAACCAGGCCGCCGCCGGCCTGCAGAAAGCGGCCGGGGATCCCGGCAACGCCTCGGCCATGAAGGGGCTGGCCGGAGCCGAGGGAATGCTGTCCGGAGCCATGGGCCGGCTGATGGCGGTGATGGAGGCCTACCCCGACCTCAAGGCCAACGAGACCATGAACAACCTGACCGAAGAGCTGACCAGTACCGAGAACAAGGTGGCCTTCTCCCGCCAGGCCTTCAACGACGCCGTAACCGCCTACAACATCTACAAGCAGAGCTTCCCCGCCGTGGTCTTGGCCGGCATGTTCGGCCACAGCCAGGACGGCGCGCTGCTCGAGTTCGAGGACGCCGAGGCCATCCGCCAGGCGCCCAAGGTTTCCTTTTCCTAGCCGCTTTCGCCCGCGTCGCCGGGCCGGACCGGACCGGCGGCGAACGGGGCTCCCGCCCGGGAGGCGCGCCGGTCCGGGCCGCGGTTCGCAGAGAGGTGCGTCATGGCCATGGACTTCTTCGAAAGCCAGGACCAGGCCCGCAAGAACACCGGCCGGCTGGTGGTGATCTTCATCCTGGCGGTTCTCACCATCGTGGCGTCCATCTATCTGCTGATCAGCGGCCTGCTCATGTACGCGGCCGGCGAGGAGTCCACGGCCGAGCTCTTCGCCGAACAACAACCCACCCTCTGGAACCCGGATCTCCTGATCATGGTAAGCCTGGGCACCCTGCTGGTGGTGGCCATGGGTAGCCTCTATAAGATCTTCCAGCTGCGCGCCGGCGGCACGGTCATCGCCGAGTCGCTGGGCGGCAGGCGCATCTACCCCGACAGCAACCATCCGGTGGAGCGCAAGGTGCTCAACGTGGTCGAGGAGATGGCCATCGCTTCGGGCACCCCGGCCCCGCCCGTCTTTCTGCTGGACGGGGAGCCCGGCATCAACGCCTTTGCCGCGGGCTTCACGCCGGGCGACGCCGTGATCGGGGTCACGGCCGGAACCGCGCAGCAGCTCTCGCGCGACGAGCTACAGGGAGTCATCGCCCACGAGTTCAGCCACATCCTCAACGGCGACATGCGGCTCAACATCCGTTTGATCGGGATACTACACGGCATCCTCATCATCGGCATCCTCGGCTACTTCATCTTGCGCTCGTCACTCTACTCCGGCGCCCGCTCCAGCGGCAGCCGCCGCGGCGGCCCCCCCGTCCCCATCATCGCGCTTGGCGCCGGCCTGGCGGTCATCGGCTACGCGGGCACCTTCTTCGGCCGCCTCATCCAGTCGGCCGTCAGCCGCCAGCGCGAGTTCCTGGCCGACGCCGCCGCCGTGCAGTTCACCCGCAACCCGGACGGCATCGCCGGTGCGCTCAAGAAGATCGGAGGCTTTACCAGCGGCTCCGAGATCCAGAGCCCCAACGCGCCCGAGGTCAGCCACATGTTCTTCGGCAAGGCCGTCAGCTCCTTTCTGGGCGGGATGTTCGCCACCCACCCGCCGTTGCCCGAGCGCATCGGCCGCATCGACCCCGCCTGGAAGGGCGAGTTCGCCGAGACATCGACCGACGACATCGGCTTTGTCCCTGACGCAGCCGCCGCCGGCTTTGCCGGGCAGCCCGGGAGACCGGCCGGAACACCGGCCGCGGCTCCGGCCGCTGCCCCAGCCCCCGCCGCCCAGGACGCGGCCATCTCCCCGGCGCCCACGATGGCCGTGGGCTCTTCGACTTCCCGCGTCACCTCCGGTCAGATCGACGACGCAGTCGACCACATCGGCCATCCCACCGACGCGCACATCGGCTACGCCGCTCAGATCCTGCGCCAGCTCCCCCCGGGCGTCGTCTCCGCGGCCCGCGAGCCTTATGGAGCGCGCGCGCTTATCTACGCTATGCTCATCGACCCGGACCCGGGTCCGCGCGCCGCGCAGCTCGAGCGGCTGGCCGCTCATGCCGACCAGGGCGTCTTCCACGCCACCGAGCGCCTGCTTCCCCAGGTCGAGCAGCTCGACCGCAGCGTCCGATTACCCCTCATCGACCTGGCCGTACCCGCGCTGCGCTCCCTCTCGCCGGCCCAGTACCGCGCCTTTGCCGAGGACATCCACGAGCTGGTCAAGGCCGACCAAGTGCTCGACCTGTTCGAGTGGAGCCTGCAGCGCATCCTGCTCCACCACGTCCAGCCCGAATTCGTCCAGGTCCCCCCTTCGCGAGTCCGGTACAAGGGCCTGGACAAGGTCGACACCCAGGTCCAGCTCTTACTCTCCTTCCTGGCCTACGCCGGCAACCCCGATCCTGCCGCCTCGCGCGCCGCCTTTGATGCAGCCGTTGCCAAGCTCATGCTCCCCGGCCTGCAGATCCTCCCGGTCGAGCAGACCCGCCTCGACCGCCTGGGCAAAGCGCTCGACGTGCTGAACGAGGCCGCCCCCCGCCTCAAAAAGCAGCTGCTAAAGGCCTGCATCGCCTGCGTCTCCGCCGACCGAGAGATCACCGTAGCCGAGGCCGAGCTACTGAGGGCCACGGCCGACTCCCTGGGCATCCCCCTGCCCCCCATCCTCCCCGGCCGCGTCCCGTAGGGACGCCCTTCTACCGCGTTCTTCTACCGCGCCTCGCGATCCGTACGTAGGCGCGGCCCTTGCGCCCGCCTCTCCGCCGAGCGTCATATCGAGCGCCACGTATTGTCATTTCGAGCGCAGCGAGAAATCTCCCCCCTCCGGAATTCCCTCCCGAATTCCCGAAAAATTCCGCCCCCATCCCCTGGCCAACCCCCACAAAAGTGGTAGCTTTTTGCCCCCAATTGCTCTAAAAGCCCCCCTGCAAAAGGGCCATTAGCTCAGTCCGGTAGAGCAGTGGATTCTTAATCCATTGGTCGAAGGTTCGAATCCTTCATGGCCCACCCGGATTCCTCATCCATTCCATATACATAAAGAGACCAAGCCGGCATTAGTCAGGCCCGCCCGGAGCCTCATCCCCCCAGATTTCCCCCCTCGATGTGAGCGCATCCCCGTCTTGGCTGCCACGACGAGCTCTCGTTTCCGATCTCGTGGTATTTTTCTATCCAGCCTAGGAGGACCCGCAGAGCCAGAGCTGCCATGGGCGCCTACGAGGGTGACGTCGAAGCCAGTATATTCGACCCCCATGCCCTGATCGAGCCGGTGGCCGCGGCCAGGTGATCAGCCGGCGCCCGTGGGCTCGGCCCAGGCCTCCCGACGGGCTTCGTGCTTGTTGAATCCCGCACCGGCCGGTACCGTCCCTGTCGACATGCCCAGGCCGCCGCGTTCCCGCCTCGCTCGCCGTCCCGTCACCGATGACCAGCAAATCGCGCACTTCAAGAGCGCCGAGTCGCGCATGAGCCAGGCGCTGGACTCGGCCAAAGAGATGCTGGACTCGGGCGAAGAAATGGAGGTCTGGCTGCGCAGCCCGAATCCCACGACTCGCCAGGACGACCAGTAGAAGCTTGGCCTGTGCTGTATACCGATGCTCGACGTCAACCACATCGAGTTCGGTTCCGAGTACTCGATCTCGCTCGTCGTCGATGCCATCGATAACCCCAACGAGGACGTCTGCGAGTACGTGTAGGAAGAGTCGCGGAAGGCCCACACACACGATCGAGAGTTTCCGCCGATCGCGTGCGCCTTCGCGACCTGGCTCTTACGCATCGGCAGGATCTTCGTCGACGACGAGCTGACCGCCGACGAAGCCATCGACGGCGAGTACTACACCGCCGACGACGGCCGTCTCGGCTATAGGCAGACCGTTCGCATGCGCGGTACGCCACCGATAGAGCCGCCGCACTGGAAACGCGCGAACGAACTTCGGAAAGTATGGCACGACCAGCGACCCAAGGAATACTCCGGGCCGGACGAGTGGAAGGAATATCAGGAGTTCTACCGCGACGAAGAACCTTGGTTCTAGCGGGACGCGCGGCGTCGTCCTGACGCGGACTAACCCCTCACGAATACAACAGTCACCCTTGTCCGCCCGCCCGCTACGCGCAGTTTGGGGGTGAGGTATTTTACGCCCCCTTTGGAAGCGCGAAGAGGGTTATCTTCGCCCAAAGGGACCGGCTGTCTACCTGACGGCATTCGGCAACAGGTGGAGAGGGACGACGGGCTCGACGGTACCGTGGAATACCGCGAGACCTACGACTACGACTGCTGGGAGTAGACTTAGCGGACGAGCACGGGGCCGGTTGACCGCTCGGTGTTAGAGAGCACACCACGGTATCCGATCAAAGGCCGCAGTAGAAACCGCTGACTACCGGCCGATAGGTACCGATCGCGCGCACTTCTTCGAATAGCGTCTTGAATTGCGGGACGTACCCCCTTGTCTTCGTCAAACCTGGCGAGTGCTGATATCGGAGTTCTGTTGAGGTCTCACAATCCCTTCCTGTCCGTCATCGTCTTCCAGCGGGAATACGCATTGCCCCGCGTAGACCACCACACTCTCGCCCGGATGGGCCGGGCCGTGCTGCTGGTTGTGGTCGTTCACGCGCCTTCTGAGGTCGCTGCAGCGCGCGCGGATCTCGGCTAGGGTCTCCAGCACCTCGGGCTCGAGCGGGTGGTCCGGCCCTACGTCAAACGTATACGTGCAGCCCCCGTTCAACTCGCGAAAACGCGCGGCATCCGCGTCGTCCCGGTCGTCCAGCAGGCGCGCGCAGATCGTGCGGACCACGGCCTGGTAGTGGTCGTAGACCGACGCCTCCCAGCCCAGGGGCGAGCCCAGGGGAACCACCAACTTCTCGGAACGGTAGTAGACGCCGTCCCCGCGCTCTTCTCGCTGTATACGCCCCTCGGCCGAGAGTTGATCGACGACCTCCTGTAGCGCCTTGGGCTCGAGCTTGACGAGCTTATGCAGTCGCTTGCGGTCGACCGGCCCCTCGCGCAGGATGATGGCGCAGACCAGGTCGTCCGCTCCCCGGCGCTTCCACGCATCGCGTATCTTCTCGATCTCCTCCCCGGTGGCCAGCCGGTAAAACGTCGTGCGGTCGCCGCCCGAGTAGAAGGCAAGGCCGCTCTCGACCAAGTCGTGCAGGATCCCGCGCACGTTTTCCTCCTCGTCGCGGTGAAACCGCTCGATGACCTGTCGTCGCGTGACCACCGAGGTCTGCTCCAGGTAGTCGACGACCGCCTCCCACAGCGAGCGTCCCCGCTCAGTCGCGCTCTCGCTCAGCCGCTGCACCTTGCGCTCGTAAGAGCGCAGCGTGATGCCGAATAGATCGGCCGTGACCTTGCGGCTTAGCCCCTGCCGTTCCAACTCGGCAGCCAGCTGCGTAAAAACCTGGTTGGCCACGTGCACCAGCGGCGCCCGCACCCCGCCGGCCGTGGCCAGCTGCGCGATGAGTACCGTGGTTTGCCGCACCACCGCATCGATGAGAAGCTGCGCGTTCATCTGCACCCGTCCCCGGACCGGCGCCCTTCGATACCGCAGGCCTGCCCGTCCGTTCTCCGCGTCGATTTCATCCCTGCCATCCGCTCGGCTCCACCGGTACTTCCGGCAAACGCCCTACAACCCCAAAGTACCCCGGCCCGGCAACACGGAGAAGGTGACGTTTTTGTCGCCCCGGAGCTATCGAAAAACTACAAGGGACGTCGTATAGGCGGCGTGCCGTAATTGTCACAGTCGGCGGAGTGCTAGAGGGACGCGGACAGCGAGCCGGAGGGGAGCGGCAGCCTGGTAGCTGAGCAGGGCGGGACGGGAGCTGTATAGGTGCCGGGTCGATCTGCGAACCCGGTACCAGGTGTCCGGAGCTTGAGATGGTCTGCGTACAGGAGCCGCTCCCGATCATTCGTTGCTGCTTCTCGGAACGGAAGGATTGCACCAAAGATAATGAATCACTAACCCCGGACTCCGACAACCCCGCCGTCGTCTTACATTCTGGCTGTAAAGACGACGCGGGAGGTCTTGATCCGGAGGCCGGCTGGTAGCCCTGGCAAAACGAGATGCAGAGAGAGTAGAACGAGAGAAGCAGTTATGTGCACCATCATCGAACCTCCTCATTTCGAATCGACGTCTGCTCGACGTTCTCACTACCGGGGGACTTCACGAGCTGACCGCAGTAAAAGGTGTGGCGGCTGATCTCTTCCTCGACTCTGTTCGGTTTCTCGCGCTGGTTGTGCGCGGTCACCTCGTCCCAGAGCTGCGAGAGCTGGCTGCGGATGGTTCGGAGCAGGTTCTGGACGTCCCTCTCCCGGGGATGGCCGGGCCAGATGTCGAAAGAGTAGGTGCTGCCGCCGATCTGGTCGTCCGGCAGGGCGCGGGTAGCGCCGTTTCGCAGCTTGGCGCAGATGGCGGCGACCACGGTCTGGTAGTGGTCCAGAAGAGCGGCTTCCCAGCCGGCGCTGTCACCGATGGCGATCAGGTACTGGGTAGAGGTGTACAGGGGCTCGCTCGTGCCGCCCTGGGCCCCATCGTGTTGTTTGCTCACCCGGCCGTCCGCGACCAACGCCTCCAAAGCGCGGTCGAGCGTCTCCGGTCCGACCGGGACCAGCTCCCGTAGTTTGTTTCGGGTGATGGGGCCGTTACGGTAAATGGCGACCCAGGCCAGGGAGGTGGACGATGCGACCGGATCGACGGCAGCAGCCTCGGCTAGTTCCTCGGGCGTGACCGAGCGGTACACCGTTGCCTCGGCCCGGCCGGTCCTGGATACGAGGCCCGACTCGACCAGGTCGTTGAGGACGCCCTTGACGCTGGTCTCGTCGTCCTGACTGAAGCGGCGAAGCACTTCGGCGCGTGTTACGACCTTTTTCTCCTGCAAGTAGCGGTGAATGGCTTCCCACAGCGTCATGCCGCGCTCGGTCACGCTCTCGGTCAAACGCTGAACCTTGAGCTGGTACGAGCGGAGGGCCAGGCCGAACATGTCCGCGATCACCTCACGGGTCAGGCCCTGTCGCTTGAGCTCGTCGACCAGGTCGAGAAAGACCTGGCTGGCTAGGTGTACCAGCGGCGTACGCCCGCCCGCAGTGGTCGCCACCTGGGCTACCAGCACCATGGTCTGCCGTACGATGGAGTCGATGAGTAACTGGGTGTTCATGGTTCCTTTTGGGGATAGAGAAGTTCGCTTCCATAGTCATTGTCTCACTTCGGTCGGCCATTACCAGCGAGAAATATTTCCCCACCTTCTGGGAAGGCACCATGAACAGCCGCATACCCCGATGTCATCTCGAACGGAGTGAGAGATCTCCGTAAAGGAAATCTCCGGCTTCGCTCGAAATGACAGGGACCACCGGAACGTAGCTGTTTCTAGCCGTAAGTTCGGCGATTCTCTGAGCAATACGAAGTCCAGACAATCCTTTTCGTCAGCCCTTGCGCGGATCAGAAAGAGTCCCCCAAAAACGTGGATGAAATCTCCATCCGCAAGGCCACGGTTATGGAATCGTCAGCAGCGACCTCGGCCGCCCTATCTGGATCGGACGCCGGACGCCGGGACACGCGGAGAGTGTAGACGGTCGTGCGAAACGGCCGCCTATGCCGTGCTCGGTATATTTACCGTTTTCGACGATCGCTCGTAACACCTCGCCCTGCCACCTTGGGGCGCGGCGAGCGCTTCCCCGGGACCTAGAATCGCCGTCAGAGAAGCTCGTGCGGGAGCGGGATCGACTCGCCGCTCAAGGCGGCCGCCGTCGCGCGGCGCAGGTAGACACTCGGATCGAGGCCGACCAACTTGGCGCTCTCGATCAGGCTGTAGAAAAGCGCGGCGACCTCGGTGCCGCGTTCGGATCGGGAGCCATAGTGGTTTTTTCTTCCGACCACCACGCCGCGGATCGCACGCTCGGTGAAGTTGTTATCTAGGCTGACGGCCGGGTCGTCGAGAAACAGCTTCAGGCCCTCCCACAAGTTGCCCATGTACGCGATCGCCTTTCCGAGAGTACTCTCGGGCAACGGTCTGGTTTGCAGTGCCCAGTCATGAATCTTCGCGACGATCGGCCGCGATTGTTCGTCTCTAACTCTGCGTCTCAGTTCGTCGCCGGAAGCACCGGGTGGAATGTTTCGCTCCACGGCATACAGTTCACCGATCAAATCCAGTATCTCGCCGCATTCTTCGGGGTACTGATCTTCAATCGCGACGAATTTGCGCCTCACGTGAGCCCAACAATGAGCAAGGCGAAACTTCTTGCCTTGCTTCTTCAGCGCCACGTACGCCGAGTAGCCGTCGCAGACAACAACGCCCTCGTAGTCCTTCAATATCTCCGCCGCCGCTTCCGCTCCCCTGCTGTTCATGATCCGGTAACAGACCGCGTCCGGTGCCACGATGGTCCATGCCTGCCAACGCTTGCTCTTACTGCCCAGTTTCCTGGCCTTCTCTCCCATCAGCCGCCAGAAGGTCTCGTCCGCGCCGACCACCGGTCGACTGAGAATGCTGCTCTGCAGAAGGTCGTGCGCCGGGCTCAGAGTCTGCGCCAGCGCCTCTATCTGGTCCCACAGCGTCTGTGAATCCACCACGAGACCCTGCCGGTCCATCATCTTGACCTGGCGCTCTAGCGGCAGGTGATCGGCGTACTTGGCGACCGCCACGCTGATGGCGAAATCCAACGAATAGCGTCCCCCCGGGATCAGCTTGGTCGGCCCGGGTGCGGTTTCGATGCACTGGCCGCACTGGCACCGGTACTTTTTGCGCTTGTGCTTGGCCAGGAAAAACCGACGCTCGATGACGTCGATCTCTTCTGATTCCTCGAACTGGCCCTCCCATTCCTCCAAGTGGCCGCCGCAGTGCGGACAGGTTTCGTCAGCCTCGTCCAGGTCGTGGATCACCGGTACTTCGAGAAGCTCCGGCTGGTTGCGAGGGCCGTGGCCGCTCTTCTTCTTTCCCTTACCCTTGCCGTTGCCTCTAGAGCGCTTCTCGCTCGAATCGCCGAATATCTGCTTGTTACGGGCCGCCAGCTGCCGTTCTAGCTCCGCGATCCTGAGGCTGATCTGTTCCGGGTCGCCTTGCTCCAGCTCGACATTCCTCTGCTTGAGCTTTACGACCTCCTGCACCAGTTTCTTGTTCTCTTGATCGAGGACCTGAGCCACGTGCCTGAGAAAATCGACATCCTTGATATCCTCGATCCGCATACATCGTTCAAATACCGTATCTTGATCTGTTTATCAAGGTCTTTCCTCGTCTTGTTTGGGGAATTTCGGGGTTAGATCGGCTTTCGTCATCAGCGGCGGGCTCAAAGGTATGCGTCCAATGGCCTCGCTGCCCTCGATGAAAAGAGCGAGCTCGCTCAGCGTCATCTCGAAGTTCAAATTGCGGGAGCGTTTCCAGAGGGCCGCGAACTTGCCCTGCTCCAGGCGCTTCGCGAGCAGGCATATCCCGGTGCCGTCGAAGTACAGCACCTTCGCTCGTTTCCGATTCTTGGAGACGAACAGATAAAGGTCCCCGGTCAGCACCCCGCGCTTCATCTTCTGCTCGACCAACGCCGAGAGGGTGTTGAACGACTTTCTCATGTCAACGGGCTCGGCGTAGGCGTAGACGCTGACGCCGCGGGCGACGCCGATCACGACAAGCTCCTCATCAACTCGGCGACCTGAGCGATATCCAGCCCCTCAACGGTCGCGCCGCTCGGAAACCGGACAGTAACGGTCTTTCCGCTCTGCTTGGCCCGACGCTCCCGTCTATCGGCCACGATCCTTACCGGTCGGAGCTTCTTGTGCGACTGCTTCCTCTTCCTCCAGCCCATCATCGTGTACCAGTTGATCCCGAGCTCATCGGCGACCTCCCGGAACGTCAGTCCTGCTGCCTGTCGCAGCTCCGCGTACTCTTCGATCGATCGCCGCAACGCCGCCGGATACCGGCTTCCCCGCCGTTTCCTCGTCGCTTTGATCTTCCGCTTCAGCTCGTATTTCGTCATCGCCTACCTCCTGCGGCCACTGTCGCAGAAGGCGGCCTCGAGCTCACGACGGGCTACAGCGAGGACTTACGATCGCTCCCCACTTGCGGTAGAGCAGACAAAGCTCCGCCGCCATGCGAATTCACTCTAGTCGACGACCGGGGCGACCCGAGAATGCGTACACGCGAAGCTTCCCGCCTTCGAACGATGGATACAGTTTTACATCGGCAATAGGATCTTCCGCAAAATCCTTCATTGTCATCGAGCTGGCGACGTCGTAAAAGAGGATTTCCGCGCGACAGATCGTCTTCGCACACGTAACCTCTTCCAACCTTGCACCTACTTCTGCGTCTTTTATTATCTCCGATACAGCCTTCTCCGTTTCCCTCGTCCACGATTCATCTATAGCCTCAGACGCCAAACGGGCCTCGAACAACTCCCTGTCTCCCGACGTTCCCATGGAGATCCTGCCCACGGTACTCCCGTCGTACTCGTTATGGTTTCCTGCCAATGACTCCGGGGAATTCGCTCGCTCATCGATTTCGGTATTATCACCGCCGTGTCCTCCGACGCTCAATGAATGGTAGTCCTCTGTCCAACGTGATTGGCCACGTTCCTCAAGGTACGCAAATAGTCGCCTTCTAGACTCGCCCTCGTACCTTCGCGCGTTTAGACCGCCCTCCTTTTCGCTTCGTCCTAGTCGGTAATCGCTAGGTCGGACGACGTCGAGCGACGCTTGCGAACCCTCGTTTCCTTCCCCCTTTTTTGCGCGTTCTACCAATACCGGGATCATTAGACACACTAACAGCAGTACTCCGACAGCGATTACCACCAATAATGGATACGGTTTGGAACGTTGGCGCACTTATTACTCCTATCTGTACCTTCTGGAGCCGAGCCAGTTCAGTTGACTGCCCGTTTCTAGCATACGCTCCCCAAGGCCGCTCCCTCTTTTCGTGTTTCATCCGCGCAATTCTTCCGATAGAAGAGTGGCGCTTCCGTGGATCATAAGACCTTTCCACATACCTAAACACCTTCATGCGGCCCTGTCGACAAGTTCGGCATCGGTATCTGGCGAGCTACTCTCACTCCAGAGAGGCGTAGACTCTTTCTCACATCGCGTATTCGTAGCACTCGCTAACCTTACCCTTCGACGAACTCACACCGTTCTGCCGACAGCGCTCGCTAAACCCGTATTTTCTTCGGGCAGTCGCGTCGAAACGATCGACGACGCAAAACTCCTGAAGCGCCCGCACCGGCATCCCGAACGCTTCGAGAACTAGCCCTTCGCTGACGCTGTTTACCATCGACCCTCCGACCATTCAGCCGCTCTAGCCTTCTAATACGATCCACCGAAGGAGAACACCTCCCTCCCAGATGCGGATGTAAGTGACATCCACCACCGATAGCTTATTTGGGCCGTTACCGGCGAAGTTTCCTTCAACTCGGCTATAGAAGCTCAGCCCGTTCCTTTCTCTCGCGGTGATCCGGTGCCTCTATCGGTAGCTGACGCTATCTAGCCATCCATCGACCCTTCTCTTGCAACGAAATGCCAGTCCACAAAACCCGCCCACCTTCATGGTCGCAACTTGGTCTAACCTCAAACGCCGCAACTCGAAGAGTCGCGCGCCGACTTAATGTTTACTCGAACAACTCTATATTATCCACATATTGAATATCACCAACCCAATTGTCAGCAATCGCACTACAGACCCGCTTATTAGCTTATTCCTTTTACCATAGGCTCTTACCGCCTTTAGCCTTGCTATTGCCTCCCATACTACAATCGCTACGCCGCTTACCAGAAATCCCTTTACTCCTACGTACTGCACATCCCCACTCGTTAGATATGGGACTACGTCGTGCAATATCCCAACACTTGCGAACGTAGCAATGACCGCCGCGCTACCTGCAACGTGTTTTCTCTCGGCTTTTTGTTTTAGCCTTACCGCAACCGGGTAAAATACATATCTTCTAAACCACGACCCCACGTATGTGTTCCACCTTCCCCAGAAGTCTGCCGGACTTCTAGCTAGAAATGGATATATATACCTTTCCGGAACGCTGTAGCCAATAGATCTCATAAGACCGACCTGAAAATGGGCCATACCCGAATGCAACCAATAGACCGAGAAGAATATCACCGTTCCGCTCAATATTACGCTCTTATAGTCTCCACCAAACTCGGCACTTATTCCTAACGAGTGAACGCCCTTGCCCGACAACATTACGGCCGTCTTTCCCAGCAACGTCAAAGCAACACCCGCTCCCATTCTTCCTACAACGCTCGCCCCCGACCAGCCGCCTTCCTTTCTACGACCCCTTTTCGTATAAACCAACGTCGGATCTACGAGGACGAAGAACAAACACTCATTAATTCCCTTCCTACGAACAGCTCTCTTCGCCTCTACACAGAAGCTATATGAAGACAGTGCGAACATCGTCCCGATAAAGGGCAGACCTGCTCTTGACTGCGGGATGTAAAACGCAGGGATAACAACGAACACGAAGAATATAATAACGAATACAACGTCCTTTCCTACCTTTTCTTTTGAGTACCACCTACTTATCCAATGCACCAATACCGCGCAACAAAAGAAATACGACAGGCCAAGGCTACCGATTAGCACACCCTCTATGTATTCCGGCCTTGGCCCGCCAAGGACCGCCACGCCCCCAATATACCCCCCCACAACGACCATTTTCTTCCTTGCGACTATTCCTTTTGATCCTACTACGAATAGAACGTACGGCACCGAATAGAACAGTATCGTTTCAAACGCGTACCCGATACCTCTACCGATCAGGTGTGCTATTTCCACGAATACTTCCCCTATCACTCGCTATAATGTGGGATCGACATAGCCCATTCGGCGGCGTATTCCTTTGCCTTGCCATCAATATAGTCGTATGCCGATTCCCCGGCCACCTTCTTTATCTCCACTCTCGCCCGTCTCATTGCCTCGAGTCTTTCCTCTCCGGTCCCTTTCTCGAACACCTCTTCTAAGTCCTCGAATACCTTTTCAAGACGCCTTCCTCTCTCCCCGGCTAACAAAACAGCCGGCTTAACTAGACCCCGGATTTCCCTCATATAGCTCGCCAACGCGGCGCCGTCTGTAGCGTTACTTACAATAAAGTCTATATCCGGAGCATTCGGGCTCGGTAGTGAGAACCTTATGTCATCATCTTTTTCGTACTCTGTCGGCGCCGCTTTCTTTATAATACTCACTCGCCCGCGGGCGCACTCTTCTCGGCATATTTCGACGGGGTGAGCAACCACGTTTCCTACCTCGACTTGGTCTAACGCCAATTCTATTTCCGGTGTTTCCCGTCCGGATTCGAACTCGAAACGCCGTTTTGTGTCGTACGCTCGCGCACTAATCTCCTCGAACGCAACGGAGCCGTTATTAATATTCTCTAATACTTCTTTCATCTTCGCGCGCGCGTCGGCCCTACTTTTTCCTTCGCGAGGCACGCTACCCTCGCGAAAGAACACAGCGATTTCCTTCCCGGAATATCTCCTTATTTTTTTCAAAGGCTCTCTAAGAAATACTTGATAACCGATTCTAGTATCTACAGGTTGCGTAATTCCCCCAACCTCAATATCTCTTATTATGGCGAAGGCGTACCCCCAATTAGATGGACGGTAATTGTCTATCACGCCAATACTTCCTCGCGTAATCACGTCGGCGTGGTCCGAATACCTCTGTACCAAATCGCCAAAAAAGGGCGGGTTCGCCCTAGCCCTTTTCATAATTTCGACCGCGAGCCGATACGCCTCTTCCTTGCTTCTCTCTATTCCTCTTCTAAGGTTTTTTCCGTCGGCGCCAAGGTAACTTATCACTACTCGAGACGCCGCGACGCGTTCTCTCGGCGGCGGACTATCGAACTTGGTAATAATTAATCCTCGTTTAGTCTCAATTGGTCTGGATACCTCGCCGTATTCCAACGAAGAGATCGCGTCTAGCATAACGGCCGGCAACATATCCGCCCTTACCATACCGAGCGAACCCCCATTTTCCACTAGCGTAAGATCGTCCGAATATTTTATGGCGTAGGCGGAGAACTCGGCGGGATTTTTCGATACTTTCGCGTAGATCTCGTTCGCTAGACTTATCGCCTTCGACCTCGAAATGCGGCCGCGGCTTGTCGGGGAGGGGATATGTAGAGGATAGTTCTCCCGTTCGAATGTCGACTGAGTATGTGTTACCAATATTACCGAGATGTTTAGTAGCGTTGTATTCAGTTTTTCTCGAGCCAGCCGCCACCTACCCCGCGGGTACGGATTTACCGGAATACTCTTTTCTACACCGTCGACGGGTTTCCGCCTTGCTACGGATTCGGAACGGCTATAAAGAGAGGTTAGGCCCCGGACTTGGTAATGCGAAAAGTACAACGTCAATAACAGGCCTATAGATATGGCTAGTAGAACGCTAGTACGCATAGAAAACGCCTCCAGAACTAAAACCCGAATATTTTTTGGACAGGTGGCAGCGCGTGCGTATTGTCGTAGATCGAAGAAGAGGGAAATTTGGCTAAGCGTTCTAATCGGCCATACCAAGAATAACCGAAGGCGATGCTATCGACGCCGGGGATGTATTTACATCCACGGTTGCGGTCTAGGATTTCAAACGGGTAGCTTCGGAGCGGCCAGTCCCCCACTCACTGTCCTATGTCGTCTAGTAGACCGGCCGCGTTCCCTAGGCGGCTTCAAATAAAGTAAAATAGACGACGCCTAGGTCTTTCGCGAAGCCGTTCTCATTTACCCAGAAGGCGAGCCTAGTGACGTTTCAGATCAGATGCGAAAAAAAGGATCTGAATGATTGACCGGAGAATACGTTCTCGATAGACCGCGATATTTCCCTCCGACCTTCGAAGCAGGAGGCAAGCGTGTTCTGCATCCTTGGTTTACTCCGCTCGATGCCGGCCTTCGTCTGGAACTCTGCTCCTTCATCATTCTCTAGGCGGTGCCCACCTCCAGCGCCTCCTTGCCTTCTATTATCCCCTCGGCATGCGTGCATGAAACTGGCCGGAATATAGCGTTCCTAATGCCCTGATTATCCCCGCGTAAACGGTTTGCGGCGATAGCTAAACATCGTTCTTTTATCCCTTCCCGTTCCGCTTTGCCGTAGACCCGCTTTTCCTTCTCTCTTCGCGTTAAAGAACCCGGCGGCGGCGATATAAAGTGGACTTCCGGAAGAAGTGCCACACTCCACTTCGACGCCGCCGGTACTAGATTGCGGAACGCCTTCTACACCGCTCTAGAAATTCCTACAATGCACTCTGTGCTGTTCGATATTCTGCGCTGTAATTCTGTAAACCGTATTATAGTCTGTAAAACTTGTAGCATAGTAATCGTCGTCGTACTCCCAGGCCTGCCCCCGACATTTTACGGACGTGCCCTCTCCATCGTCGGTCCACGCTCCGAGTTTCTTATAGTCACTCGTCTGGACCAACGAACACCCGGTCTCAGTATCCAAAGCCACGCAGCTCGAAGTACCCACGGGCTCTCTGTCGCCATACGAGTCGGCCGCGAATGACGACACTGCGGGCAGGGCTAGCATTACTCCTAGAACGGCTGTCAACGCGATACATCTAATCATTGATTTACCCATAACGTTCTCCTTCTTAGTTTCTTGTTCCAACTACCCTTTTTCTTATAACGTTTCTGTAGCAATACTTCTCTCTTTCTCGAAACGTAAAATAGCTATCCCCACCTCCCCTTTCAATAAGCATATTCTCCGGTTTCTACTTTTTTTCGCGGCATTTGTCCCGAAAGAAGTAGTGACGCCTAGTGAATTCGCACAGCGCGTCGACGTCCAACCTAAAGTCGCTCTAGCAGAAGCCCCTTCTCGAACGTAAATTGCCGCGCTTCCTCGTCGGACGGAGCATTTCTTTCTAACGAGACAAATGTCGCACCGTTTTTTTCGCAGTTACAGGTTCAGGGGGGCGACATATGTCGCGGGCGCCTCCCGCTAGGCGGCGGACGCTTGGGTAGTCGTCGGCGAAATTGTTGCAGACGCACCTCTCGTAAGCCTGCCGCGTTGGCTCGCTTGGGCCACGCAGCTGCGTTTCTTCGTGGAGTTACGGTGGTATTTTTGTTCGTTCGTTTTCCTCCTACTTTGGTGTTGCGTCGACCAAAACAATTCAAGCCAAGAGTTTGTCTTACTAGCATGAGAACCCAAGGCGCTCGCAGAGCGTAGCGGAGATGAGCCCCATCTTGTGCAACCGCTTCGGCAATTGCCCGAAAACGCTGCGCCGTTTGTGCTCCTGGCAGCGCTGCACTGCACGAAAGCCGGCGCCCGAAACGCTCGCGGATGCCCTTGCGAAGGGCCTTTTGCCGCCATCGATAGCGAACTGGGCGCCGACGCTGGTCGGTCAGCCCACGATCGTTCCCGTCGTCTAGCGAAAACGGCTTCGGCCGGATTCCGCGGCTTTCGTCTAAATATTGCTGCCATTCTTGCTTTACTCCTATGCGGTGTGTTAATAGTATCCGGAAGCGTCTTGCCGAAGTCGTTGTGCCAAACGGGGGGGCGGGATCCGGAGGTTGAATGGAGCCCTTCAAATTTCGAAAAGCTCTGGTTATAGAAGACGACGAGCTTGTGGCGAAGTCTATCGCACGTACGGTTACGTTTTTCGGAATACCGGTAGTCGATGTAGCCTACTCTCTGAAAGAGGGGCTGCCGAAAATCGATCGGCATATCGGACTAATAATTACTGACGTTTGCCTACCGGACGGCACCGGTGTTTCAGTCTTGGAGAGGGTTAGACGCCGACGGTCAAGAGCGGTAGTGATCGCCGTAAGCTGTCAAGCTAGCCGAGATCAGATATTTGAGATGTGTTCGAGAGGGGTTGATGCGTATTTAGAAAAGCCTATTACCGCCTCGGATTTACGCGAATGCTTGGCATCGTTATCAGAGGAAGGTGAATGTATAGGAAGGTTGTGCGCTAACTACGTTGGCCGTATTAGCTTTCAAAAAGTAAAGAAGATAACGAGACGGAATATGTTCGTAGAGGCCTTGAAGTTATCGAACGGCAACAAGGCATCCGCTGCGAAGTTACTAGGTGTCGACCGGAAGTGCGTACAGAGGGCGGCAGAGGATTTCACTACGCAGTCCGTTGACGGGGACACGACAATTCTGACTGCCGCGCCTGCCGGTGCTCTCGCGGACGTAGCCCTCTGCGAGGAGCGGACGGGATGGCGAACAAACGACGACCGCGGGGGAGGGATGGCGGCAAGCCAGGTCGGATCGGTGTCCGGGCAAAGAGCATCGAGAGGTAGGTAGGGCACTCGCGCTACGGTTTCGCGAAACCCCGGATGGGAGTTAATTGGTATCGTACGAAGGATATGGCCAGAATATTTCAGAAATTTCCTCAAGTTTTACCCGATGAGGAACCTTGATTCTAGATTGCGTTTCATTCTGCGCCGGAGATCCTAGCCGCGTTAGCCGCGCTCGGTATCGCGGTCCTCCCCGACCGCACGGTTATCACCCTCGTTTTCCGAACGGATACGGATCTCGTCGCCAATCCTGCATCACCCACTGACCGACTTCCCGGATGTTTAGGGGAAATTGGGCCCTCGGGACCGTTGATGATAATTTGCCTCATCTCTTCTATCGGCATCGCAGAGATTGCCCTAGAATCCCCATCTAGAACGCCGTTCGAGCCACTCCTAGAATTTACTCTCGCTCTTTCCTTTCCTTGTACAGGAGACAACTGGATGCCCTCTCTTACCTCAGTGAACTACTTGAAGAGGCTTCGGCACCCTACTTTCAGCATTCATCCCTCGGTTTTCGCTATCGCCGCCGCGCTGCTGGTAGTCTCTTCCTGCCGTAGCGAAAAGGAATGCGTGTCGCCGGCCTTCCGCGAATACCCCTACGGGAGTTCTTCTTTCAGCTTAGTGGTCCCTAAAGCGTGTACTATTATCGACGCCGAGAAATATATCGAGGGCGCAATCAAAATCATCCCGCGTTTCGAATTCAATTTCACGGGAATCGAGTTGCCGCCAGGAGCGAAGTTCTATACGAGAGTCCGAGGAGAAGCCTGCTGGCAAAGCCCTAACAAGATATGCAATCCTGACGAAGACTGGAAGAATCACCGTAAGAACAACTGTTCCGGACCCGAAGGAGGCAAAAGAGCTTGGGGGCTATGGTTATCCTATCTTCCGTACCGAACTTGTATTCTATCGGACACCGGTTGTTTCAAGCCTTCTTTTCGAACCCGAAACAACGAAGCATTCGCGAGTATCGTCGCTCCTTCCGAAGAAGACGGCGCTACTGCTTGGAGCAAGGTCAATCCTCTTCGTAAAACGATTACCTTCGTCATACCAGAGGGAGCGTTTCCAGAAACCTGCAGCCCAACGAAGGATGTCCTCCGTTGTTCGGCAAGCGAAGAACCGAGCCCCCGAGGAGTGCCTTCGAGGTTGCTACAATATCGCGACAACGACGGGATGTACGAAGTGGATGTAGGTATTCGACTAAAAGACCTTCCCCAGAGTCATCCGTGGAGCAGATGGAATGCTGCCGCTCACCCTAAGTGTGAAGCGATATAGCGGAAATTGGAAACGCCCGTCTTCTTCGGATAGGACCCCCTTCCGCGCTCGACGTCAAATCGGAAGGACGCATTATCAATACATCTCGGATTTAGAAAAGCGTATATATTAGGGGCGTAGCGCTCCCGCCAAGCGCGACTATAGCCGCTACGAATAGAATTATAACAGCAATTGGTACCACCCACCATGCTTTGTTCGCAGCAGCGAATTCGCCAAGCTCCTTTATCAGAGAAATCAGGTGACGCAGACGTTTCAAGGCACACCTCTCACTCTTTGCTCAAAAGACATCGGCCGACTACAAGGTGGTCCATGCCGGTCTTCATGAAACAACGATAAGCTTCTTCTGGTCGACATACGATCGGTTCACCCTTCACATTTAAAGAGGTGTTTAGAAGAACGGCACATCCGGTTAGGTCGTAAAAGGATTTCAGCAGTCGATAGAAACGATCGTTCGTTTTTCGAGACACCGTCTGGATTCGGGCCGAATAGTCTACGTGCGTAACGCTCGGTATGTCTGAACGTATTCCCGCCAAACGCTCCTTTAGCGATGCGCTCGGATCATCTAAGACCTCCGGAACCGTACGCCTTTTCTTTACGACGTCGGCCGTAAAAAGCATGTATGGAGAAGGCTTGGAGGTTTCGAAGTAGTCAGACGCGACATCCTCAAGAACGGCGGGGGCAAACGGTCTAAAAGACTCGCGAAACTTTATTGAACTATTGATCCTCGACGAGACGTCGGACGACCGCGGATCCGCCAATATAGATCGATTTCCAAGCGCCCTAGGACCGAACTCCATCCGACCTTGAAACAAGCCAACAATATTTCCCCTGGCTAGAAGACCCGCCAAGGAAACCGCCCATTCCTCTTCACTTAGCACTTCGTATCGGCACTCTACCTCCCCTAAGAAATCTTCGATCTCCAAATCGGTATATTCAGGCCCGAGGTAGCAACCGTTCATCGAGTCGTCATTACCGTTCACGTTCCTTGGACCGTCGAAAGCGTGATGCCACGCAACAAGGGCCGAACCGAGAGCTCCTCCCGCGTCACCGGCCGCTGGAGCTACCCAGATAGAATCGAAAGGTCCAGAGCGTAGCAACCTCCCATTCGCCACACAGTTTAGCGCTACGCCACCGGCCAAGCATAAACGCTCCTTACCGGTGAGTCGGTATGCTTCGTCAACAATTCTGCAGACGACCTTTTCGGTCACGTCCTGAACCGAGCGCGCGATATCCATCGTGTGCTGGGTAATAGGCGCGTTGGGATTGCGGGCCTCTCCTTCGAAAAGCTCGGCAAAGGCCTTATTCGTCATCGTTAGGCCGCCAAGGAAGTTGAAGAAACCCATATTCAATACGAACGAGCCGTCATCGTTAAGAGATAAGATATGCTCGAATATTCGATCTACGTACTTCGGCTTCCCATACGGCGCCAACCCCATAACCTTGTATTCGTCGCTATTTACTCTAAAACCGGTATAGTAAGTGAAGGCGGAGTAGAGGAGTCCTAAAGAATGGGGGAAATTCTGTTCCTTCAGTATCGAAATGCGGTTGCCTTCTCCAACTCCAATGGTTGTAGTAGGCCACTCCCCAACGCCGTCTAGGGTAACAATCGCCGCTTCTTGAAACGGGGATGGAAAGAACGCGCTGGCGGCATGAGCCTCATGGTGTTCCGTAAAAAATACCGAATCCGGAAGGTCGAAGCCTAGATCGGCCAAAGCCTTTTCGATCTCTAGGCGAATCCACATATTCCGCCGCATCCATAACGGCATCGCCTTAAGAAACGGTCTCAGGCTAAAGGGCGCCACCGAAAAATGTGTCTTCAGTATGCGAACGAATTTATCTATAGGTTTGTCGTAAAAGACGACCGCATGAAGCCCTTCCTCCGTGACCTCTCGCCTACCGAGACAATAGAACAAAGCCTGTTTGGGAAACGAAGGGTCGTGCTTCCGTCGGGTGAAGCGCTCCTCCTGTGCGGCAGCGACTACCTCGCCGTCGTGTATTAAGCATACGGCGGAGTCGTGGTAGTACGCACTAATTCCCACTATATTCATTTTTTATGACTTCCAGAACCACTCGCAGCGTGAGGACGAGAGTACATCTTGCGGTAAATCGTACGGTCGCCGTCATAATTCGTACGATCATTCCAATTAGTAGGGCTGTTGGACGGAAAACGACGATTGAGTGGGTCGGTACCTCGGACGAGAAGCAGAAGCCTACCAAATAGAAATATTGTATAATAGATGGCAGATAAGAGAACGATTCCGATTGCCGTACTGACTAGCTTGCCTAAGAACTGGACGAAGGCATTGACAGTATTCAAGACGCTCGGAGCAAAGGCGCGAAGAGACCCCAGAAGAAAAACCACTCCTGTGAGCGTTGCGGCAATATAAGGATGGCCTAGCAGGAACGCCACAGCGGCGGCTATTGCCGGTACTGCGACCTGAATGAAAAAGGGTAAATTCATCGGAACCGAAAGAAAACTGAGGGGGCTAGTCGCTTTCGACCAGAATACGATTCTCGATTAGAAATCGGGCCACTGTCTTTGCTTCTAAGGCAGTACCTTTATGGTTAGCGTGAATTCCATCCGGGCTCCAGTACTCTGTTTCCCTGGGGAAGAGGGCCGCCATATCGATCAAGGGATGCCCCTTACCAGCGGAAACATTTCGAATAATGTCGTTGTGTTGGTCGACGGCTTCTTTAAAACCGGG
Source organism: uncultured Sandaracinaceae bacterium (assembly GCA_964450715.1). GTDB lineage: Bacteria > Myxococcota_A > Polyangia > Polyangiales > JAFGIB01 > CAYVFC01. Next base: position 28,133 of record CAYVFC010000044.1, read on the forward strand.
AACACCGAAATACGCCGTGAGTGAATCGCTATAGGGAAAGGTCATTATGACGGTCTTGACACCATTCGCGCGCGCGAGCGAAACAAGGTCTTCGATGTTTCGTCGAAAAAACCTCGTAGTACTCGCCTCAAACATTCGAGAGACCGGCACCGATTTGAAGATACCACTCGGGTAAGTGCCACCGAAACGTTGTTCAGCGAACTCGATAAAGTGGTGAGATACGGCTTGGTTATAAACCGACTGGCTCATTGCCGATGCCGGAAGCAAGTGGCCGGATTCAATTAGAAGAACCCTCGCCAATGCGCTCTCCTCGTAGAAAGGAATACGTCTTGGGGCCATGTTCGGGGCCAAACAACCGGAGTTGTCGCTCTTGAAAGCATCTGGGGGCCAAACCAGACGGCATACGACGTCGCCGAAGGCTTCCTTAACAATAATCAAGTCGGGTTCGATCTCCTGAACCCGAAACAAGTAGCTAACGAGGTTTTCGTAGCTGGTCCAGGCGGGTACACCTGCGTTTACGACGCGAACGTTGCCGAACCCTTTATTGCGTAGTTCCTTTTCTAGAAGCGCAGGATAAGAAAGGGCGTATTCCGGTACCATAATAGAGTACGTAGTCGACGCTCCGATACATACGATTCGAAATTCGTTCTTGGGCTTGGGAATTGGGATTTCTTCACCTCGAAAACCCAATGAGTTGTGACGGTTCTTTCCGTCGACTAATCCGGGAACCAGCGTATAGCCAAGGTATCGATGCGGTGTAAGCAGACCGAACCACCACTGGTCGCCCCCAGTACGCTTGCGATAGTGCTCTAAAGAAGCGTACCGGGAAAAATGTTCACGGCCTGCAAAACCGGATATAAATATTTGGAACGCGACTTCCAGACAGATCAGCGTACCGACGCTCGCTATCGCCGCAAGAAGAAGTTTCTTCTTTAACGTTTTCTCGAAGATTTTCATGGCGATCGCTTTCGTTGACCGATCATAATAAAAAAGCCGCCTTCGAGACTTCCGGAAAAGATCAACCGGGTTTGAACGATAAAATGATCTAGAGAGTTACCGACGGAATGGCGTTTGAATATTTCGGCATCGTCGCGAAAAGACTCGAATGCTTTGGGGCTAGGGATCCCGGACACAAACTCGAACCCACTCTCGTTGAACCAAGAAAGTACCTCGCCGAAACTCTGTTTCGTCTCACAAGGATGGTGGTATTGATCTTCAAACCAAGCCTTTTTCTTCTCAGCGCCAAGGTATTCGTTGCGAAGGTTCGGATCGAGAACTGACCACCTGTTGCCGAAGGCCCTCATCATAAGCCGACGGATGTCGGTAACGAGCCTACCGTAAGTGTTGTACGTTCCGATAAGCAAGTAACCGCCGCGTTTTACGAGAGGCGCAACGGAAAGAAATCCTCGATGCGGTTCCGCGGTTGCGCAGAGGACGCCGCTACACAATACGACATCAAAACTCTCGGGCCGAAAAACCGGACGGTACAGGTTCATTTGGTAGAAGCCCACGTTATCGAGCGCGTTCCGAGTGCGGAATTCATTAGCGAGCCTCAGTGAATTCAACGTCATGTCCGCGCCGAACAAGGTTCTCTGAGCAATACCCAAGAAATTAGATAGCTGGCCGGTACCGCAACCGACTTCGAGCACCCGAGAATTAAAGGGCAACTGGTCGTTTAGCATTCGAGCGAATATCCCTCGTTCTGCTTTGGCCACGAGGTCCTCGATCGATTCCGTTTCTTCGTAGTTAGGGAAAGGAGTCTCTTCATAAAATGCCTGCACTCGTTGAGTGAGGCCTTCGATGTCCCTTTCGTCTTCGCTCTCGGGGTCCGAAGGTACGTAGAAACGGGGTATCCCGTCTTCGACAGGATATGCGCGACCGCATTCGGCGCAATGAACGTCATGTGTAACCGCTATCGAGCCGCTACAATACGGGCACTGAAACACCTCTAGATGCTCTTGCAGGTGGTTTGAAGGCAGGCTGGACATGTGCGTTGAAGCCGGTGCTTTCGGGAATGAAACATAGAATCCGGTATCAGACAACCCCGCTGTAAAATACTGGTCACGCCGGAACGAAGAATGTAGATGGACAAGGGCCAGGGACGCGAGAAACGAAAAACACCGTTCGCCGAGAAGTCGCTATCGGTAGAGGGAGGGGGCAGAGAGGGCAGGGGCTATAATACGCCGGGGTCCTAGAAAACGCGAAAGAGACGCCTCTAAGGGCCAGAGACGCCGGAAAACCGGAGGTAGACGAAAGGGTCCTTTGCATAAAAAAACCGGGCGGAAAACGAGGACGCTATTCCCAGACGGGAGCGAACCGGGCGGCACTAGGCGCGCGGCCTCTCGCCGAGGACCGGCTCTCTCAACGTGAGAGGATTCTGGGAATCCATAATTGCGGGATATTTACACCGTGGGCGATTGAGGACTCCTGATAGGCTAGCAGACTGGTCCGAACGCAGGATCCGACGGGCTCCGTTGCGGCGACGACGCCTAACGACAGCCTCGGTTTCGCGGGTGGAGTGATCGATGTCCGGGACTTTGTTTTGGTTTGTCGAGGCAGACTACGAACGGGATCTATACGTTGCCGCTCGCGTGAAGAACGCCGTAAGACCAGTGGGGGATGTCGACGCCTTCTGCGGCGTGAGCGGCATCACGACTCGCGAGAGGGCAGGGCAAACGAAGAAGAACTAGTCGGGCGGTATACGCAAGCGGTACGCAGGAATGGACGGATCGAAACGGTACAGCTGGCGGAATTCGGGCGAATCTAGCAGATCGCGCGCAGCGGGAAGGGTATTTTTTCCGGCGTCGTGGATCAGGATGACAGCCGGTCGGCGTTCAAGCACATATGGGGCATTGGATCGCTGGTGCCCAGCGACTAAAAGGGTGTCAGCGTGCCCCGTGGATCCGCTAGCCCCGGCGACTACCGGATCGACGAGTCCGAGCAGGTCAACAACGGGCATCCGGGAGCGGTATCCGATCCGGCCAATACCCACCGCGGCCACGAGTTCATTAGGTCGGCACTGCTCGCGTAGGTTGGAAGCCACCCGGTCCGCCAGGCTGTTTACCGCGGCGTTAAAGCGACGAATATCGGCTAGCCTCCGGTTGCGCGGTACCGGTCCAACCGGGAGCGGTTCGCCGTAGAGAAGCTGATCGGCCCTGAGGGGCAACGGGAAGCTACGCCCGGCCATCAGCACCGAGAAAAGTGGCACGAACGCCATGACCGCAACCCAAGGCGTGTGCAACGGCCGGCGCAGCCGTAGTACGGCCAGCACGACGGCGGCCGCCAGCCCCACGGAAATGGCCGGCCCGGCCCTACTACCGAACGAAGTCCAGATGGCGCCGGCCGGTAGGCACAAGCCGAGCACGAGGCCCAGCGGTGGAGCGGACTGCCACGCCCACGACGCTCCGTGTACGGCCGCCGATGCCAAGACCGGAAGGATCACAAGTAGAAAACGGGAATCCCAGAAGGCGTCACCGCCAACCGCAACCGAGTAGAGAATGAAGAGGAGAGCCACCAATAGAGCCAGACGGTCAGTACTCCGAAGGAGAACGGACGCCCCGGTCGGTACAAGCAAGTAGACGGCACCGTCGAGAAAAAAGTCGGCTGCGTACAGCAGCCCCTCGCCAATCGGCATCCCTCCGACCTTGGCATAGAAAGTGTTCGGTAGAGGGGCGCCGTAGTAGACCAGCCGCCATAGCGTCAAGCCGCCGATAAAACCGGCATATGCGAGCGGGAGGCGCCATGCGGGTCGCCCTTCGCTATTTGGTTCGCTACCGAAAATCGAGCGACGCCAGTCGGCTCCCAGCAGAACAAGCGCTACTAGAACGCCTTCGGGGCGAACTAGAGTTGCCAGTATCAGGGCGATCAGAAGCCATCGTCGAGCATGGAGACGATCCGCGAGCAGCGCCGCGATGACCGCCGCGACGAAGAGGGGGGTCTCCAGACCTGAGCTGGACCAAAGAGGGAAGCCCGTGGAGAGCAAGACGACCCAGGGCGCAACGCCTGCCAGCCAGCAGCACCGCTCCGGGAGATCGATGAGGGCGTACCGGTAGGTGAGCAGCAGTACGCCGGCGCCGCTGGCGACTCCAAGCACATGAGCCACCGGCTCCGGTTGATACCCCAAGGTCATCCCGACAGCTATTAGAAGGGTCCATAATAGGTTCGTGTACCCTTCCACGAATTCGCCCGGGTTATAAACGAGTCCCTGGCCTTCAACTAAATTGCGCGCGTAGCGATACGAGATGTATGCGTCGTCGATCTGCGGGGCGAGATGCCGGTTTTCCCATAAAAAGACTGCAATCGCCGCTGCTAGTAGAAGCATAGGGACTAGTCGAGACACTACCGTCGCTGGTCCCCCTCCCGGTTCGGTAAAACGGTCGACTACTCGCAATTGATTCGAGTTGTTATCCGTCATTCGTTACTCGAGTACACGAAACTCTCGGCGGTACACGTGCGCCCCGACTCATTTCCCCAGCCTCGGCGCGTCGCGAGCGACCGCCGAGCTGACCGATACGAAACGCGCCATCGCGATTCCCTACGGTCGGAATCGGATGCGGTATATCCGCGACATTCGGATCTCTATCGGCTGAACCGTGGTGCAAGGGGTATAATAATACGCCGACATCGAAACACCGCCAAAATACCTTTTCTCATACCCACCGAGGATCGCGCTACCGTATTTCCGCTTCTTTTTTTATTATTCTCGCGGCTCGTCCCTGAAGCCTATAGATAGGTCTATCGCGCAACGCTCGCCTGCGGTTGGAGAAGGGCCCGTAACCCGCCGTGTTTCAGCAATCTCTGAAGGTTCTGTCCGCCGTTCTCCGGTACGCGTTGGTCTGCCTCGCGCTGCTGTTCCTGCTGGAGCCGCTGTTCCTGGCGTTGTTCCGGATCGGGTATCCGTACGACCTGGAATGGATGGAGGGCGCCTTCGTCGACCAGGTCAGACGAGTGCTGTCCGGCCAGCCGTTTTACGTGCAACCCTCGCTCGAGTTCACTTCCTACATCTATCCGCCCTTTCATTTCTATCTATCCGCCCTGGCGTCCCGACTGATGGGCGTCGGCTACCTTCCGTTGCGGCTGATCGCCTTCGTTTCGACCCTGGGCTGCTTCTTTCTTGTGTTCGTGTTTGCGCGCCGGGAAACCGGTAGCGTCTTTTTCGGTACGCTGTCCGCCGCCCTATATGCGGCTTGCTTCGAGCTGGGCGGCGCCTGGTTCGACCTGGCCCGCTTGGACTGCACGCTGGTATTCTTCCTACTGGCGGCCATTTCCGTCCTGCGCTTCTATCCGTCCCTGGCCGGAGCCTGCCTGGCCGGCGGGATCCTGGCCCTGGCGTCCTTCACCAAGCAGTCCGGGCTGACGGTGGCGATACCGCTGTGCTTATACGCCTTTGCCGCGCGCGGCGCGCGGTTCGGCCTGGTCATGACCGGAAGCCTCGCCATACCGTTCATCGCCGTGACCGGCCTGCTGCAGTGGTCCAGCGACGGCTGGTACGCTTACTACGTTTTCGAGCTTCCCCGCCAGCATGCGCTCTTCACCCCCATGCTCGTCCTCTTCTGGACGCACGACCTGTTTCTGCCGCTGCCCGTGGCCTGCATCTCGATAGGCGCATTTCTCGTCGCGCGCATCAGGTCTTTCAGGGCTCTATCCCGGGACGCGCGCGACGCGCTGCTTCTGCAGGCGACGTATCTGGCCGCCACGCTCGGCGCCTCCTGGCTGAGCCGCTTGCATATCGGTGGAGCCAACAACGGGGTTTTGCCCGCTTACGCGGCTATGGCATTGCTGTTTGGGCCGGCGCTACAGTGGGCTTTTTTGAGGTTTACGGAGCGTCGCGGCTCGGGCGGCGAGGCAACCTCGCGCGCGCCCGGGCGGGAGGTCATCCGGCAGGTCGTCTGCGCGGCCGCCATCTACCAGTTCGCGTCGTTATTCTACAATCCGCTGGACTACATCCCTTCGGAGCGCGATCTGCAGGCGGGCGAGGCGTACGTTCAGGCGCTCTCCGAGATCGAGGGTGAGGTTTTCGCTACGGACCATGGGTATGTGCCCTCACGCGCCGGAAAAAAGACTTATCCGCACGTCTCCACCTACTGGAGCGTCTGGGCGGGGGACGACGGCTGGGAGAAAAGGGACCTGAATGCGGAGATCGACACGGCGCTGCGGGAGCACCGTTTCGCCGCCGTCATCATCGACGCCCCGCGGATCGAATACCCGCCCCTCATGAGGCGTATCGTTAAGTACTACAGACCAGCCGGACGGCTTCTGAATAAGGGCCTTTCCTTCGCACCTATCAATCACAAGAAGCTGAAGCTCGGATCGGAACTCTGGATCTTCCTGCCCAGGTGAGCGCAGTTTCGAAGACGGTCCATCATAAACCCGTCACGTTGCCCCCAAACGCGTTCTTTTGATATCATGACTCCGTATCGGGAGTTCCATCATGCGAGTATTGGTAGGGGGCCTTGTGGTGATGCTAACCGTGGAAGCGCTTGGGTGCTTCGGAGACGGCAATACGCAGCTAGACGCTACGCAGCCGGTCGATGAGGAAGAGGCCGCGCCGCCCATGGAAGGAGAAAGCGAACCGCCGACCGAAGAACCGAGCTACGACCCTCTAACAGGCGTAATCACCGGTTGGGTTGAAGACAGCGATACGATTAGTTTCGACTCGCTTACTGGCGAGCCCGGAACCGGTCTCTTCGTTCGCTGGACGAAGCGGAGTACTACCTCGGGCGGCTATTTCGACGCCGTCGGCGAACACGACGAGCTATCAGTAGCAAAGAACGGTAGTATCGGCGAGATCACCGACGCGTCGTCGCTAGACTACCATCAGCCGTGGTTGAAGGATCTGGAAATCGGCGGCATCGGTGTTCTGCGCAACGAAAGAACCGGTATGTTCGGCGCAGTGCGCTTCGACAACTTCGAACCGAACCCAAACTACGACCCAAGTGAAGGCTTCGCTGCCGGGATCATCCAGGCAGACGTTTCCTGGTTTTTTACTGGACGATCCGACGATTTTTCGACGTTCGATTAGTTTTGGATGGGACACGGGTCGCAACTCTCGACCGACGCGGACGAGCAGAAACAGTAGACTCCATCATAACCGCAATGGTCCTGGCAAATCGGCAATTCGTTGATATCGCTTTCGCGCTCACTGGCTACGGCACAGCCCTCCCCTTCCCCTATAAACGCCAAGCAACCACTACAAACCGCTATAGGGAAAGAGAACTCGTCGGTTTCGATATCGACACCGTTTATCGTGGTGCCATGCAGGCGAATCGAAGCCACAAGCTTTTCACCGGAGTATCCCCTTACGTCTTCGACGTAATCTTGGGGTATCACCTCGACTTTTGACATGCCAACACCCGACTCGTGCTCGTCGCGAGGAAAGATTACCCCCTCTGTATATGTCTGGAACGGCGTAACGATGTCTTCACCATCCGTATTCTGAAGACGAATTCCCGCACCCGCTAACATCAAAGATTCCGGCGGGTCACTGAGTCCGCCGCGGTTGGGGCGTCTGATATAGGATATCGAGGCCAATACGTTATACGGATTCCCGCAGAAAGCATCGTACTGTCCAGTAGCGATTTCTTCTCTCTCGCCGACCGAGGAACACTCCTCGTGCCATCGAAAGACTTCGACGATACTAACGTCGTGTGCTTTCGATTCAGCGCATGCTAGTAGCAGCGAGACGGCCGACAACAAGAAGGGCGTTCTCATATTCATTTTACGTTGCGCTCATCGATATCGGCCGATAGCAGTTATTACACTCGCTCTACGACAATCGCGCCGGGCATTTTCAATCCGGCTAGAAAGAAGACCCGGGTGCGTATGACAGGGAGACATGCCGGTCGCCTCGATTAGTCCGCGCGATACGGAGTACCCTCTTCGCATATACGGGTTTGATGATAGCACGATTCGTTCCCCTCAGCGGGCTTGAAGCCGTCTGGGAAGCAATTACCGCCATCGCCAAAGAGCCAACATTCGCCGTTAGAGTCGATGGCGTACATCTCCGTTTCAGTGCAGATCTCATCGCGCTTCAGATACAGGTCGCCCAAGAGATACCCGACCTCTTCTTCTTCTCGCTCGAAGCACTCCTGTGACTCATTCCATCGCAGGGCCCTGATCGGTTGGCGGATATCCTCGCAGAATCCCTCGTCATTGTATTTTTCGCCGCAGCGACCGTCTTCCTTCGCGTGGTCGAAGTCGTCGGGAAGGCAATGGTTGGCGGACACCCAACAGTCTCCGTCGGCGTCGACTGCGGGTATCGGTTCCTCGACACACTTTACAATGCCCGGCAAGCGTCCAACCATTCGCGTCCATAGCTCGAAACACTGCCGTGATTCGTTCCAGGGGTGGGCATGAACCACCGTATGTTCGCAGTATCCACGGTTGTCGTAGCAGGGATGGCCCACGGCCCTGGTAAAGCCATCGGGAAGGCAAGAATTGGGAAAGCTCCAACAATTGCCTTTCTCGTCGACCGCCACTATCGGTTCCCGTAGGCAATACGAGGATCGGCTATTGCCGACCGGTCTCGACGTAACCTCGAAGCACTGACGCCCTTCATCCCAGAGGTTGGCTTCCAAGAGAGCGCCGCGACCTTCACATCCGAGCGCCACGAGGCCCAACACTGACCCCGCAAACAACGTATTTTTCGCCGCTCTGAACACGCCCCGCTCCTACACCTCGAATGATACCGAACCAAGCCCGGCCAGGCCACCCTCGTATAGACCGCGGGTGCGGAGCGCAGCGGCGGCGGCAGCGGGAGAGGAAGTCACACAGCCGGTGATTCGGGGATAATAGTAAGGCTCGAAACCGCAAGCAACGACCTTTCTATACGGTACCACCGGTCGACCCCATCGATTTCAGGTGTTGGGCACAACCGCGCGGTCCTGTGTACACGGATAAAAAGAGCGCCGCGGCTGAAACCGCGTACGCAGACTCATGGCGGTTACTATCTGACCTTACGCAGCCTGACCTCGGTCGGAGGTGAGTCGCCAAGTGACAGGTTGGTCACCACGCCCTCCATTTCCGTTTCGGTTACCATCAGGTCGAAACGAACGGTTCTGTTCATGTTGGCAATGCAGCCTTCTTCCGTACAGATACAGGGACCTTGCTCGTCGCAAAGTAAGAACTTGCCGACATCCAGAGGACACTCGGCATCATCAGCGGGCGGAGGATAGAAAGATCCACCGCCCAGTATACCGCACGTCATCCATTCGTCTGATTCGAGCTCCGGCGCGCAGTTTTAACCGGCTACGGTGCCGGAAAAAAATGTGTGCTTCCGGTGAGCGTGCAAAAGGCGGGAATTCGGACTGGGCGACGCGGGGCGGTGGGTTTTCGGCGCGGGGCGGTGGCTACCGGGACCCAGCGAGGCTGCGGTAGAGGGTGGAGCGGTGCACGCCGAGCTGTGCGGCGACCTGGCGGGCGGACAGGCTCGGGTTCGCGAGCAGAGTTCGCGCCATCTCGACTTGGTCGGGGCTGAGCGAGCGGGGACGACCGGGCATCTTGCCGCGCTGTCGGGCGGCCAACAGGCCGGCGCGTGTTCGTTCACACACGACATCGCGTTCGAATTCGGCAAGCGCACAGAATACGTGGAAAGTGAGCTTGGCCGCGGGCGTGGTGGTGTCGATCGACTCGCGTAGCGAGCGCAGCCCGACGCCGCGCTCGGCGAGTGCGTTGACTAGCTCGATCAAGTCGCGCAGCGAGCGGCCGAGCCGGTCGAGCTTGAAAACGACGACGGTATCCGACGGCCGGGCGAAGTCGAGCAACTCCTGCCGGATCGGCAATCGGATCGCAGCGCCCGATACCGTTTCGTCGAATATCTTCTCGCAGCCGGCTCTGAGCAGCGCGTCGTGTTGCAGGTCCAGTTTCTGGTCGTCGGTCGATACCCTGGCGTAACCGAGCAGCATATCCCTTGCCTCCTTTTCGTCGCGTGTCGCGAAAAGGTCAGCATAGGCGGGTATTGCAACAAGCAGTATCGCGACAGGGATCTGCGACAGCCAGGGGCCGCTGAAGCCCGGGCGTACAGGGAGCGGTCAGCGCCGTCGCAAAACCGCTCGGTTTTGCGACAACCATCGGCGCAATACGGTGCGCCGGTAATGGTACGCGATCACTACGCTGCAGTGGCAGCCGAAGACGGGGCAGCCAGCGCCTCGGTGAAGTTCCACGGCATCCAGTGTTCCGGGTTGTTCACCACCCGGTCTGCGTTTCGCATCAATTCGACCAGGTACTCGAAGACATTGGCCCCGCAAAGCTCGGCGGTGTGGATCAGGCTCATGTACATGTCACCCAGCTGCGCGCCGTTTTCGGTCTTGTAGAAAAGCGAGTTCTTGCGAAGCAGAATTAGTTTCTTCAAGCTTCTCTCGACAATGTTATTATCGAGAGGCGCTCCGGGCACCCGCAAGAAAAGCACGAGCTTGCGCCAGTGTTTCAGCATGTACCCCATGGCGTCGCCGAGACCGCTGTTGGGCTCCACCCGCTTTTCCCTGAGCTCCGCTTTCATCCACTTCTTCAGCTGGCCCATCAGCGGTCCACTCTGCTGCTGGTGAAAGAGCAACCGGTCTCGGTGCGACATCCTGAGCTCGCGGGCGATATCGTCATTCTTGTAGACCTTGGCCAGTTCTTCGAGCACGTGCAGGCACTGGTCCGGGAAGTTGTCGGCCACCTCCACGAATCGCCTCCTGGCGTGCGCGTTGCAGTTGCCGAGAATCGTCTTCAGCGGCTCGGGCAGATTCTTGGGCTCGTTGCGCGATAGCCCGTCGCACATCTGTATCGGTCGACCCAGTCCCTCTGATCGTTTCAACAGCACCTGCCGCAGGTTTTCTCCAGCGTGGCGGTGCCCGGTGAAATACAGCGCGATCTCGTGACCGCCGCTGACCGATATGATGCCCGAGGTGAATATCCCTTTTCTCTTTTCCGAGCCGTCAGCGTCTCCGTCTTCCTTCGCCCCCGTCTGCGTGCCCGGCACCGGTTGCTGCTCGAATGCCTGCTTGCTCTTGCGCAACAACTCCAAAACTATCATCCCGGTATCGTCGTTATGAAACAACGTGCCGTTGGCAGCCAGCTTTATCAGCTGGTCAAAAGCCGCCTTTGCAGCCGCCTTGTGGTTATACACGATATCCCACTGCGTCGCGTCGGCAACCGGGATGCCCAGGCTTTGCTGTAGCTTGGCCAGACGGTAAAACGGCACGCCCGCCCCGTACCGCAGCATCGCGATCATGGCCGCCACCGACTCGTCGTACTTGTCGCCCCGGGCTTGCTCGGGCGCCTCGGCGGTGAATACCTCGCCGCACAGGTTGCAGCGCAACCGCTCCAGCTCCCAGATGTCCGCGCCGACTGGCGCTGCGCCCTTGAATCGGACGATCACCGCCGGATGCTTCTGAGCATACAGTTTGCCGTTGATACACAGCGGGCAGCCGCATTTCGGTTTCAGTGTCGCGTGTGGCACCCACGTCCGATTCGCTCCAGGGTAATCCGCAGCGCCATGGCGGCCGTGTCCCTTGCGCTTCTTTGTCGGCTGCTGCTCTGCCGACCCCGGTTGCTCCCCTTGCGCCGGATCATCATCCGGCCGTTTGCTCTGCTCCGGGAAAATCTTTCCCATCTTTTCGCCAGCCGCGCCAAAGCAGATCTGTCGAAGCCGCGCGATCGTTATATTCTTGAGATTCAACTGCTTCAACACCTCGATATACGCCTCGACGATCGCCTTCAGCTTCTCGTACTCCTGCTCGTCCAGCCCAGCCTTGACCGACTCGAGAATCTGCCCCACCTCCTGCAAATCGAGCTCAACCACTTTCGCCGGCCTGCGATTGGCGGCCATCTTCAACCCTCCTCGGTCATCAGCTGGCGAAATCGCTTGTGAAGCGGGTAGCCCAGCACGTCCTTCAGCGGCCGGTTGGGCTTGTTGGTCTGGTCGTTTTTACCTCTGCCCGTCGTCTGGCCCAGATACACCCAGTTGGCCGCCCGGTAGCAGGTACCCTTGTATCGCTCCGTGTGCACGAAGGTCTCGGCGAAGTACACCGGGTGCCCGTACAACTGCTCCCAATCGTCCGATAGCCTCTTGGCCATCCGGCCCAGAAGGTGCGAGGCCAGGTATTTCACTTGCACCCACGGCAACACCAGATACCGGGTGTTGTAGGCCACCAGGCGGATGTTTCTCTTGCGCGCTTCCGCTGACCAGCCGATGTAGCGGTCCCGCGGTCGCAGGTGGCGCGGAGCGGACGACCAGGCAAAGCAGGCCACCGGATTGCCCTGGGCGTAGATCAGGTACTTCAAGTGCTCGCCCACCGGCTGCGTGTAGCCCAGGTAATGGTAGGTCTCGATCAGGCTGTTGAACAACGACTCGCGCGACGAGCGCCTCACCTGCACGAAGTGAAGCGGTCCGAGCTCGGTTAGACTGCCGGTAACCGGGCTTTGGTCCAGCAACGGCAGCTGCTTGGGCTTACGCCGGTGAACCAGGTAGTTTTTTGGCACAAACCGCACCGGCGGAAGCTCGATGCGCCCCGCGCGGTGAAGCTCCAGCATCAGCCCCCGGCAGATCATGTCGCGCAAGGCGCCGTTGGGCTGTCTCCAATCCCATGCCTCGCACAACAACTTGGACAGCCGCCAGCGGCTAGCTGCAGGGTTGTTCGCGATCAGCTCGCGTATGCCCTCGATCTGCTCCTCGGTGACCGTCCAGCCACGGTACGCAAACGCCTGTTGCATACCCTCAGGCGTAGCAGAAGCGAATCCAGAACGCAAGTGCGAAATGCGACTTTCTATATAGCCGCGCTCACCCGCCGCCACATCGGCGCCGCCTGCACCGCGTATGGGTCGCCCGCGAATATCAGCACCTGGAGCTGGTGCGCCTCCAGCGCTGTCGCGCTCCGACCGCCTTCCGATGGCCAGCAGCGAAATTTCCCATTCGAAAGCCGTTTATACGCCAGCCAAAATCCCTGGCCATCATAGAAGAGCAACTTGATCCCCGTAGCTCGACCATTGCGGAAGACAAAAACCGTGCCCGAGAAAGGGTCCGAATCCAGCACCTCCCGGCATAGCCGGGCGATGCCGTCGATCCCCCTGCGAAAGTCCGCCGGTTTCACCGCCACCAAGATCCGCGTCTGCGACGTGACCTGAATCATGACCGTCGACCCCAGAACGCTTCCGCCAGATCCCGGGCATCCAGCTCGGCGTTTTCGCTCAGCCGGATCACCAGCCTCGCCCCGTCCGTGTCCGAAAGCTCCACCATCGGGCCCGATGGCTGACCGAATCCCATCAGCTGCGCGGGGCCGACCTCGATGAATCCCGGATGATCCCCCCTGCCGCCCTCGGTGCCCCCCGGCGCCGTTTCAACCCGCCTTTTCAGCGACTCGTAGCTCATCCGCAACGCCCGCGCGGTCCAGTAGATCCCGTGCACCCGCGCCAGCGTCGTCGCCCCTTCCCATAGCTGCTCCGGCATCGCCGTGCGCTTCTTCCGCGTCGCGCGCCACCGCTCGATCCGGGCCAGTACCTGCCGGACGTCCGCCGGCAACGCAGCCGGCCGCTGCTTGCGTCCCATGAGCCACCTCCTTCCCGTGGCTCATGAATGTACCGCCGGCCTCCCGCCCGCTTCATGCACGCTCACCGGAAGGACACCCCTCTATTCTCTTCTCGACAGCCTCCTTCTCTGCCTCTAGCCTACTTTTTTCTGGTAGGACGGTATTGTTAGAAGGCTTAACGACCTTCCCCGTCGCGTTACTGGCGGGCTCTCTTTTTCTACAGTTAGAAGCTACCGCAAATACACAGAGTACTAAGATGTAACTGAGACGGTTTTCTTTCTTCATTTTCGTTCCTACTCGGGCAGTGACCAAGGTGGGGAGTTATTCGACCAGCGAACCGGCCATCTAACGGCTTTAATATCGGCTTTCGGGTACGGAAGAGTCTGAACCATATTGCCTTGGTTGCCTCCAAGAAGTAGCATTTTATTCGGGTCACCGGGGGCCTCCCCTGTGTAGAATGCCACGTGATAGCTCGCGTTATTAGTGGGAGTCCAAGGCGACATCTGAACAACGACAATCGCGCCGAACCTGAGATTCCATTGACCACTCGAATTACTCCCCAAATCAACACCGTATCCATTGTCATTGTTCCAGATACCGCCATAGTCACCCGCGCTTGGAGATCCGCGAGGGTATCCGGCTAGGTCCAACATGGCGCTTACAAACGCACCGCACCAAGCCGCCTCGTCGCCTTCGTTCTGGACGGCGTTTATCCCTCTAGGCCAACTACTCATCCAATCAATTATATGTTGGTTCTCGCGACCTGGTCTAAACGCAGTAGGTCTCTGTGTGTCCCATATCTCTCTAACACCCGTTCGCGCGTAATGCGCGGCGTATATCATCCAAGGTGCCTTTCTCAGAAGGTCAGCGCCTTGGCCAGCCGTAAAAGATGTTAGATTCATCGACTCGAAGTACTGGCGCGCATTGCCCACTTCCATTATCGAATAGAGCCCCGTGGGATCGCGATATAGATGCGGGTTGCTGCTAGCGAAGGAATATCGATTATAGGTTTCGGGAAGTGTCGGCAATCCCTCTGCGGGATCCCGGCTCGTAAAACGACCCGTTCGGGCGTCGTATGTTCTCGCGCGAGCGTATAATAGGTCCGCGTTAGAGTCGGAAAGCATGCCGTGGTAGCGGAAATCGAACCCTATGGCGCTGGGTACGTTAGCTAGTGCTCCAGTACTCGAGGTGATATTCCCGAACGCATCATATTTGAAGGTTGAAGCGACTTCGCCGGAAGCGTTTGTGATTCCGATTACCGATCCCATCGCGTCCTGAAGGTAGTAAACAGGTTGTCCGTCCTCTATACGAATTATTGGAGACTCTCCTATGAAGACGTAGGAACTAAGAAGGTTGCCGTTGCCATCAGTGACAGCCTGCGGCGAATCGAGGCCTTGGCCTAGGTTGGGTGCGACGAGGTAGCGGCGTTCGCCGTGAGTAGTATCGTGCCGACCTACACGTCGACCCACGCCGTCGTATTCGTAACGAACAGTCTCGACGCCGTTATCAAACAGCCGTGTAATCTTGTCGTCGCTATTATACTCGAG
The DNA here is from genome assembly GCA_964450715.1 of uncultured Sandaracinaceae bacterium. Classification (GTDB taxonomy): domain Bacteria; phylum Myxococcota_A; class Polyangia; order Polyangiales; family JAFGIB01; genus CAYVFC01. Next base: position 43,185 of record CAYVFC010000044.1, read on the forward strand.
AGTTCGCGTAATACCGTTGCGAACGATCGACGTCATTCTGCCACCAGTATCATAGCCGAATGTATCGGAATCGGTATCGCGTGTTGTAGCGGTCAAACGAGATCCCGTCTCGTAGGCGTAGGTCTCGAAACCGCCGGAAAGGCTGTTCTTGGCGATCCGGTTACCGTCGAGATCGTAGTCGTAGTCAATCGCGTCGAGTAGATTGTCTTCGGAATCGTAGTAGGTCTCAGTATCGATGCGCAGAGCGGGGTCGTAGACCAAGGCGACGTAGCTACCGTCCTCGCGGGTGATCTTGGTGGGCTCACCCGAAACGGAGCGTTCGTAGGCTGCGGAGGAGAGGACGTTCCCCATTATCCCGGAATGAACGATACTCGTAATCCGGTCTCGGTCGTCATAGGCATAGGTTGACGTGACGCCATTAGGTAACGTTCGCGAAGTGAGCCTGTCTAAGGAGTCGTATTCGAAGGTCGTAACGCCTCCGAGAGGATCGGTGACGGAAACAAGGCTTCCATTCTCAGAATAAGCATAGTAAGAGACGAGTTCTTCAGCTGTCTCGTTAGGCCTAAGTCGAACAGCTGTTGTGCGACCGAGTTTGTCGTGTTCGTACTTGACAGAAGCGCCGTTCGGATAGGTGATCCCGCTGAACCTGCCGGCCTCGTCATAGGAATAAGTGGTTGTTCCGGTCTGGTCGGTCATGGTCTTGACTCGAACACCAGAGCCGTAGGTGAGACTGCGGTGTTCGCCAAGGCTCGTGTCTCGGTTGACTTCACGGCCTGCCGTGTCGTGCCGGAGATTGACCGTAGTTCCTTGCGGCAGAGAGATGCGCTCCGGTAGGGCGTTCGTATTGTAGGTGACTATCCGCTCCCCGCCATCAGAATAAGTGGTCTTATTGAGTTTACCAGTCGGGCCACGTTCGTACAGAGTGGTCTCGCCGGACGGGCTGGTGATGCTGAATAGAGTGTGGGTGAAGAACGAACCCGCAGCATCCCTATTACTGCTCACGTCGCCGTATTCGATGCCTTCTCGACGAGAAAAACGGTACGAAGAGGCGCCGCCGGTGTTCGGGCTAAGGTCTACTTGACCACTAATCGCGTCGTAGTCCAGAGAAGAACCAATCGTTGCCGAATACGTGTACGACCACTCTTGGCCGGAAAAGTCGGTAGCACCTACGAGGGCGCTCCCGCTATCGTAGCGATAAGTCCTGGTGCGATCCAACTCGTCAACGAAAGTTGCAGGAAAGCTCTGCGATTCGTCGAGACGAGTTGTGCCGAAGTAGCCACTGTTTGTATTAGAAAGATCGGGATAAGAAACAGTCGTCGGGAGCGCGTACTGAGTACGGCTAGTAATAGTAGTGCGTCCTAAGGCGTCCGTAATCGAAGAGAAATGCGGTTTTCTATCAAACGACGTAGAGAAGCCCCGAGCGTTAGTTATAGCCCGTAGTCTTCCGCCGGCCTTATATTGGGCGGTCATTTCGTTGCCGAGGGCGTCAACGGTTTTGGTCACTCGTCCGGCGTTGTCTCTAACGAATCGTGAAACGGCGTCCAGAGCGACGTCCGTGATGCTCGACAACCTGCCCGCAAGGTCGTAGTCGTACACGGTCGGGTTGCCTAGCTCATTCGTCTCTTCCCGGAGCAGCCCGCCAATGTCGTACTTTCTCTCAAACTCATCCCCATTTGGCAGTTTCCACCAGCTCAACCTACCGACGGTATCAAAAATCCGTTCCACCCGTCCAAACGTCGGCCCTTCAATCGCCGTCCAGTCCTGCGTATCGGACCGGTACTCGTAATCGACTGAGACCCCGTTCCCCCAGTCCTTTCTCGAAGGCCTCCCGAGATCATCCCAGTCGAACGTCATCGTGACCCCGCGCTCGACTCTCTGGACGAGGTTCCCATTCCCATCGTATGTGAGCTGCGCGGGTTCGCCGAAAATGTCGTACACGACCCCCGGATTCCCGCTCTCGTCGTAGTCGGCGTAGGTGACCGTCCCGAACCTATCCGTATAGGTCGAGACCTCCCCATTCAAGCCGTAGGTATACCCGCGAATGACGTTGTCGTACATGTCCTTGAGCGCGGTCAGGTTCCCGTCCGAGTCGTAATCCCAGTGAAGAGAGCCGCCGGAGGGAAGGGTCATCTTCGTTCGCTGACCACGGTCGTTGTACTCGTAAGTGTAGGTGAAGTCCGCCGGGTCCTCGTCTGCCTCGTGAGGAAGGACCCTTTCGAGCATGTCGCGAGTACCGTGCTCAGAGAACGGGATGCAGGCTTCGTAGACGTAGCTGGTAGTTCCGCCTAGCGGGTCGATCTCGAACGTCAGGTTGTCGGCGCAATCGTAGAAATACTGCCACTTGTTATTGAGCCCGTCGTACATCTCAATGACGTTCCCGCGGTCGTCGTAGAGGTAATTCGTAGGTCGGGCGGCGGCGTCGATGAACGTCTCCTGCTTGTTTTCTAGATCGTGCTGCATCGTCGAGCAGGCGTAGTCCGCGTCGCAGAGGCCGATGAGTCGCCCGTCTTCGTCGTAACGGAATTCCGCTACCTGGGTGCCATCGTGTTTTTCGATCCTCTTAAGATGGTGAGGGATATCGCGATGGTAGAAGTACCTCGTCCTTCGGTCGAGCTGGTCGGTGACCCGCGAGAGGTCTCCCGTCAGACCGTAGGAGTACGTAACGCGGTTCCCCATCGGGTCCTGGACGAATTCCACGCGACCCTGGCCATCTCTCTCGATGTAGACGTGCTTGCCGCTGGAGGCGAACAGGCCGTTGCTTTGGATCTGCAGGGAGTTGCCGTTGGCGTCCTCCATCCTGGTGATGCCGGTATGGACGTTGACCTCGAATTTGCGGCCGTCCTTGAGGGTCAGGAGGAAGTATTCGGGGTTGTAGATCTCGTCGGGATGCAGGGCGTGGTAGAGATGCTCGGACTGCATCTGGCCGCCCGACATGACCTGGGTGTTGCCCAGGATGTCGAGCTGGGCGTCCTTGGTCCAGCCTTCGACGAATTCGTAGTAGACGTCGGCGCGGCAGCCGCCGGTAACGGATTCGGCGTTGGCGATGCGGGGGCGGAAAACGTAGGCCTCGCGTTCGCTCAGGTGGACGATGGTGTAGTGGGAACGGTGCTCGAAGGTGCCCTGGCAGGGGAACTGCCACTCGCCTGATGGGGTGTAGATGGTGTAGCCATCGCCTGGGCGGCGGTTGTGCTGGACGGAGCCCTGCTTGATGTCCAGGGTCCACCCATACCCGAAGTCCCCCAGCATGTTACCGTGTTCGTCGTAGGTCCAGGTGTTGCGCTCTGTCGGCCAGCCGTCGACGCCCACGGCGTACTCCTCGCTCAGAATGTTGCCGTCGGCGTCGTAGGTGTAGGTGGTGCGCCTGTCCACCCTACCGTCGGCACGGAGATCCCCCTCTTCAGTCAGCAAATTGCCGTTGGCGTCGTAGGTCCAGGTGGTGCGCTCTTCCGGCGTGCCGTCGGCGTTGGCGTCTTGCTCCTCGGTCAGTTTGTTGCCGTGCTCGTCGTAAGTCCAGGTGGTGCGCTCTTCCGGCGTGCCGTCGGCGTCTTGCTCCTCGGTCAGCTTATTACCGTGCTCGTCGTAGGTCCAGGCGGTGCGCTCTTCCGGCGTGCCGTCGGGAGGCACCATGTCGAACCCATCACGCTCCTCGCTCAGCTTATTGCCGTACTCGTCGTAGGTGTAGGTGATTCGCACGTCCATGGTGCCGTCGGCGGGTGGGCTGCCGTCGGCGTCGTCGTAATCATGCTCCTCCGTCAACATATTACCGTTGGCGTCGTAGGTATGGGTTTCGCGATAGTCGGCCTTGCCGTCGCCGTCCCCGTCATACTCCTCGCTCAGCATGTTTCCGTCGGCGTCGTAGGTCCAGGTGGTGCACCTGCCCGCCATGAGTCCGCCAATTTCATGGGTCAGCATGCTGCTGTCAGCATCGTAGGTCCAGGTTATGCGCTGTTCCGGCTTGCCGTCGGCCCCGAGGTCTCACTCCTCGGTCAGCTTATTGCCGTCGGCGTCGAAGTGTGAGTACGGCGACGGTTCACCGTGCCGTCGGCGTCTTCGTCCTGCTCGGTTAGCATGTTGCCATTGCCGTCATAGGTCCAGCTCGTACGCGCGTTTACCGTGCCGTCGGCAACGTCTTCCCTCTCCTCAGCACACGGTCCCGGGTACTTTTTGGTCGCGATTAACTCACCGGCACCGCCATCCCCAGCATCCTCCGCTGCGTCCATCTCAGCGGCATCCATGCCCGCGTCTACCGTGACACCCGAACCGGCGGTTCCGCCGGACCTCGCCGAGCCGTCATCGTCGTCGTCGCCGCAACCCGCGACGGCGAGGAACATCCCAACCAGCAACAGTATCCCCTACAGCGTTGAGAAGGTCGCTCACCATCCCCTCTCCCTCCGTGTCCGGTAGCTTACCAGGCCACTTTTCAACTAGCATTCCCCCTATGGTTTTCTAGCCCCTCCCAGCGACCCCCCTTCTACGAATTTGAATATACTCTTGGGCCGCGTCTCTGAAAAGATCCTCCATAACGGTTCTCGTCCAACCTCCTCGTGAACCGAAAAATCTCCACGCCTTCAGGCTGGGCGCCGGACGGCTACGCTTCAAACACTGCTGCTGGGTCCCTAAGGTCCGGCAGAATCGGTGTAAGTGGGACGCGTTTTCGTCGATGGCGACACGCTAGGCGCGCTGTCTCCCGGGTCGAGCCGGCCCCCAAACTCGCAGTCAGAGCCCTCACCGGTACGCTCGACGAAGCGTCTGACCGCGAAGACCTTCGGGGCGCGGGCACCGCCTATTCGGTGTGCAATCAGTTCAACGTGGTTTGTTAGTTTTGTCGTCAGGATTCGGCAGCTGAAACAGGTTGGCAAGCTGCCCCTTGAACCTTGGTGGCCGAACCTTCTGAAACATCGACAGCGCATACATGGCCTGGCTTTCGAGAAGCTTGGTCCGGAATACTGCTTCTGACTCCTCGGCGGCTGCGGCGCGCTTTTCGGCTTCTGCTTGACGCTCGAGGGCTTCTTCCTTTCCTTTGAGAGCGTTCACCAGAACGGCCTGGGCCTCGGTGACGCTCGCGTCGGCCAGCGCGGCGCGCTCTTCGGCCAGCATGGCTCTCTTTTCCAGCTGCTCGATCCTCACGTTCGCTTCGTTCCTCGCCTTCTCGACTTCCCTGGACGCCGTGCCCTGTATCAGGATGACCAGCTCGCTTGCTCTCTCGGCCTGCTGCTGAGCGGACGCAGCGGTTTCCAGAGCCTCGTGGTATCGCGCCTGGGCGAACCGCGCCTCTGACTGGGCAGTTCCTGTATCGCCCTGGGCGGCTCGGACTTGTTCCTGAGCTATGGAGAGGCCCGCCTGAGCGACGGTAAGTCGCTTCTCTACATCGACCCGTCGGCTCTCGTTTTCGCGGGCCACCGCCCCGGCCTTCTCGGCCCTGGCCACTGCATCGTCGCGTTCGGTTACGAGCTGTTGAACCTGTTCCTCCGAGGCCTCCAGCTCCGCCTGAACCCGATCGAGGGCGGCGGCCAGACCGTTAGCGCGATCGTTCGCCTGGATCCACGCTCGATTCGTTTCCTCCAGCGATGTCCGCGCCTGCTCCAGGTCGTCTTCGAGCTCCGCGATCTGCGTGGTCTTCTTCTGCAAGTCCCCTTCGAGCTGACCGGTCCGTATCCCGCTCTCTTTCAGGTCGTTGCCCCTCTGTATCGCCGCCTGGGTCCACGTCTTCGTCCTGGTAAAGAGGTCGTTCGCTGTCTTGACCGGACCGCCGAGCAACCGCTCGCAATCCGCTCCCGCGACGACGAACCTCCCTCCCGGACTGAACCAATTTTTAATGTGCTCCTGGGCCTCCTCGGGGGATATGCCAAGCGCGCACACCGTCCGCCGTACAAGGTCCGCGTACTCCACCTCGTCTTCTTTGGCGAATATGTCTGTGAAAAGACCGAAAGCGAGAACCACGCTCGGCGGCCGATCGGAAGGTTTGGCTTCGTCCTCGCGGTTCGCCGACGGGGTGTCTTCGCCCGTACCGATCGGCTGGGCATCAGAGCCTTTCTCCGTCTCCGGGGGCGGAGGCGGCGCCTGCTTCTCTATCTCTTCGCGAACCGTGTTGTCCGGCTCGATTCCGTTCTCCCGCGCATACCTGTCCAGCTCCGCCAAGCTGAAACGCACGACACCCTTTGCGTCCTTCTTTACCTCGAGCCTGCCCTGTTTCCCCCAGCGCTTGACGGATTCGCGGCTCGTCTTCAGGTACCTGGCTGCAGTCCGCCTGTCGGGCCACCACGAGGGTGGGAATCCGTTCGTATTATCGCCCATGATGTCTCCTCCTGTTCCGCGGCCTCAGGCCGCGGAGGTTTGATCCAGGTGATCGGTTTTCCGGTTTTCGAACTGATCCGGGTCATCGACGCGAACGGGGAGCAGTTGTGAATCAACGATCTGATGCAATTCCCTTAAGGGTTCGACGGCACGTCTCCAGCCCCTGTTTCCCCGGGTGTGACCCGGGGTGTTGACCCGACCTGCACCGGGGTTCTGACCCTGCGCGACCCACGATCTTGACCCGAGGTGATCCGGTCGTTGACCCGACCTGGCGGGGTGGCTGACCGTACTTGACCCCCGTCTTGACCCGGGGAGATCCGGGTGCTGAACAGCCGCGAACCGGGGTATGAACCGCCGCAAACCAGCAAGAAATGCCGGCATGTCCTCCGGTTCAATCCTGGAATCTTGTCTTTCCACCACCTGGAAGCTACCCCGCTACTGCGTCGTGCCCGCTCGCTCGGTGCCAGCCTCGATCAGGGCGTCCAGGTCCGACTTGAAAACATAGGCGCGACTACCGCGCGCGCGGACGACCTGAAACTTACGGATCCTGCCGGTGGAGATAAGCCTCCACACCGTCGCCCGGCTGACCCGGAGGTAATCAGCCCCCTCGGGAATAGTCATACGATCGGGGTATATCGGTCTGTCCGACATACCCTTACCGTACCCGGGTTTTTACTACCGCGCAGGGTAGCGTACAGCTCTCAAACGATACCCGAGAAAAAGCCGTGTCGCGTCGGGAACTTAGGTTTCGTTCGGACGTTTGCGCCGGGCCTTGTTATACTCTTTCCACGCGCTTCTAACGGTCTCGTACTCTACGTCCGGATAGATCTGCGACACGAGATACGCGGCGCCATTTCGAGCCCCGTACTCTCTTCGTATTTCCATCTCTTTTTCGACATCCGTTGCCACTCGAAGAACTCTCTTGAAGAGTTCGAAAAAGGCGTCTCCCAAGGGGATGTTCTTATCCTCGGAGAGAGATGGTGTCAAAACTGCGATTACCGAAACCAGCGACAGAAGACCAGCTATTGCGTTGTGTGCCTTCATCTCTCCGTAAATCGCCTCGGAAGCCCTTCCGAGCGCTTCGTTGCGACGAGACTGGTGCGGGCGGTTCTCTGTTCCGTATTCGTCTCTGAGTGCTTTAAGTTCTTCTAACCCTCGTCGGCGCTTCTGAAAGAGTTGAATATCAAACTCGTCACGCGCGTGTTCGAGCAAGGAAATATTCTCGCGATCGAACGCCCGGCTCAGCGCTTCCTGCTCCGCAGATACGGCTTCCAACATCTCGTAAATGACGTCGTTTTCGTTATCCGGATCCGGTCTGTGAAATATATTCCAGAGTCGCTTGAATAAACTCGCCGAAACCTCCTCTGACGTCGCACCTTCCCGTTTTTCGGCTTCGGACAATCTGTTGCGCAGTGATGTCCGCTTGTCCAGCGCCCACTGCCAGAGCTCGCAGTACTCCTCGAGTTCGGCCTGTTCTTCACTCGAAAGAGGCTTATGGCGGACTCTCATGGCTTACCTCGCAGCGGCGGTATCGAATACAGTACCGCCCGAGGATACCTCGTCGATCGCCTGCTCGACCAGATCGGTGAACTGCATGGCCGCCTCCAGCGTCCGGACGTCCCGGGCTATCCCCCTGAACACGCCCAGGTAGTGTTTCTCGGCGACGGCCACCGAGTGGCCGAGCTGGGCGGCGCTGCGGTAGACGGACGCCGCGCCGAAAATGCCGGGCGCGTTGGTGAGGTAGGTGCCCGCGGTGGCCCTCAGCTGCTGCCAGGAGAACCTGGGTGCACCGAACTCCTTGAACAGGCGCTTGCGGGTCGAGTCCGCCAGGTAGCCGGACAGGGCCTTTTTCCCGCCGAAAACGTACTCGGTTCCGCCGGCCCGCAGCTTGAGCGCGGCCAGCAGCCGGCGAAGCCCGGGCGATACGTCCAGGTCGATGGTCCGGGGGCGCCGGGTCTTGGTCGCGCTGGCCGGCAGGTTGACCTCCCCCACCTTGCGACCGTCATGGTCCAGGGCATCCAGGTCCACGTAGAACCAGCGGAGAGCGAGGGCCTCCTCCCGGCGGCAGCCGCTCAGCAGGACGTAGAGCAGGAAGGGGGCGATGGCCTGGTACCTGGTGGTCGTTCCCCTGGGCCTGCGGCCCGAGTGCTCCTCGCGCGTCTCCTCGAAGGTCTTCTGGTCGTGCCTGAGCGCGGCCTCGATGAGCTCCCGGCACTGGTGCGGCCGGAGAAAGGCCGGATCCTTCCGGTCCGCGCGCACGGGTTTGAAAGCGTCCAGGATGTCGTCCCGGGTCAGGTGGACCAGCGACTCCCTGGTGCGCCAGTAGTTCACCATAGCCTTGGCCGCGGCGATGTCGCTGTTGATGTAGTGCGGGGAGCGCTTGGCGCCGCTCTTTCCGTCCGGGTTGTGCTTCTTCGACTGGATCAGGGTTTCCCGGAAGGCGAAGAGCTTGCCGCGGCCGAGATCATCCAGGGTGACGATCCCCGCGCCCGCCGCCCACTTCTTGAACTGCTCGCAGAGGCTCCTGTACTTGGCCACGGTCGCCGGTCGAAGCTCTCTGTCGCAGCGCTTCAGGTAGTCCTCTACCCCTGTTTCCAGGGCGATGTTGGGCCGCTTCACGGCGCCCAGCTCGATTTCCATGCGGCGCCTGGCGATCGCCTTCGACTTCTTCTTCGCCCAGTCGGTGCGCGCCTCGTCGCTGGTGAGCGTCTTACCGTCCAGGGTGAGGTCGACGATCTTGTTGGTGTCCGGGTCGATGAACCTGGCGCGCCAGAAACTGTGCCCGTTACCGAGCGTCCGCCTGGTGAGTTTCACGCCCGGGTGTGGAGATCTTGTTCGTCGCTTCCTTGCTGCCAACTTCGCTTTTCCCTTCCCCCCAAATTTCCCCCCTCAATCAGGAATAGCGTGCGACAGGTTGCTTTTCTATGCAAGTGCAATAATGAAAGAAACGCGTGAAAAACGCGTGTTTTTCTATCAACGTGTTCAAAGGTATATCAAGCAAATTACCCAAAATTCCGGTTCTTAATCCATTGGTCGAAGGTTCGAATCCTTCATGGCCCACCCTCTTCCCATTTGATATCGATATGTTGGCAATGGGGGTAGCGCTCGCGACGCCGTCTCCGGTGTCAAACTTGGTGTCAGAACCGCCCTCCCCCTGAACCCGGGACTCTCCCTCGCCCTCCGCGGCCTCTCTCTTGGCTCCCACCCGGACCTGCACCCGCCCGGCCGCGGCCTTCCTGGCCTCGTCCGTGTCGTGGGCATACAGGGCGGTCATGGCCAGCGACCTGTGCGCGGCCAGATCCCGGACCACGTGGATGGGCGTCCCGGCGTCCAACTGGTTCGAGATGAACGAGTGCCTAAGATCATGGATGCGCAGCCCGGGGAACCCCGCCTCGTCCCGCGCGGCCGGCCAGCGCTTGATCACGTACCAGTACGTGTAGGGGAAGGGCTTCACCGACGACCGACCCAGCGCCTCGCCCAGGAACTCCACCGCCGCCTCGTTCAAGTCCACCGTGTGCGGCCGCTTGCCCTTCATGACGCTGGCCGGGTACCGTACCTGGCGCCTTGTCCAGTCGATCCACCCGAGTTCGGTCGCGAGCGCCGACCCGATGCGCAGACCGGTGTTGGCCACGTAACCGATGACGGCCCTGATCTCCTCGGGCATGTGAGCCAGCAAGACCTCAATCTCGGCCGGCGCCAGGAACTGCCACTTCTCCGCCAGCTCGGACGGGTTCTCCGGATAGTTCTTGGGAAAAAGGTGGGGTTCGCAGTATCCCTGCCCGTGGGCATACCGGAACACCTGCCGCAAGGTGGTCAAAACCCGGTTAGAGGTGCGCGGATCGATATCTCCCTCGCCGAGAAGCTTCTTGAACACGTTATGCTCGATCTGCTTTATCGACGAGATCGTGGTGTGAAAGCCGTAGTGCGGCAGGATGTAATTCCTCAAATGCCCGTCCATCGCTGCAAAGTAGCTACGCGACCTGTTCTCGGCTTCTTTGGCCAGGATCAGCTCGGCCGCGACCCTGGTGATATCGGGCGCGTTAGGCCTGAGCTCGTACTGCCGGATGTTTTCTATTCGCTCGACGGCTCGCCTCGTAGCCGCTTCTCTACTTCCATGACCGACGATTTCGCGGACTCTCCCGTACCCCTTGATCGAGGCCTCGAGCTGAAAACCGCGGCTCCCCCTGTCGACGAGGGTGTACGCCTGCCCCGACGGCGTCGAGGTTCGGATTCTACTTTTTCCCGCTTTTTCCTGGCGTGCCATACTTCCTCTACCTCCCGCCGACTATACCACCGGGTAAAGCCGGCTTTAGACTCTTTTGGACCCGGGAATATTCTCCGAACGGTCCTCCCGGACACCTTCAATAACAGCGCCACGTGCGCCTCGGTGAGCGGCAAGTCCCGCTCGTACCGCTCCATGGCCTCAACCAGCTCGGCATCGAGCCCGCCCCGCAGCCCGGCCTGCTGTACCTCCAGCAGCCGTTCCAAGAGCGCGATCAGCCTGTCAAGCTTCGCTTCCACGGGGTAGCCCCTTGCCCCACGTCCCGAACGCGCTATGCTTTTCCTGCCGAACGGGAGGGCTGGCTAACGAAAACGCTAGCCAATTCAAGCCTCGCCCATTCTTCTGTCACACTCACCTGAGAATAATCGCGATGGGACGACCCAGCGGCACCTACGACGCGGAAACGACCAGGACCCTCCGGTATGTCCAGCGGCTTCTTTCGATTGCCTCCTCCACCGCCCCGGACCAGAACCTCAAGCTCCGTGACGCCATCAACCTCGTCGCGCACGCCGACTTCACCGGCATGAAGGACCGGGAGTGCACCCCGCAGGAGCTCCTAAAGGCCATTTCCCGCGGAAGATTCTTCATCCCATTAGAAGTAGCGGAAAAACTCGACGCCGAAGCCGAAGCCGTCGCCAACCGCAAGTACCCGAAACCCCGCTCCCCGAGCTCCAGGGCACGAAAAGAGCGGCTCAGGCGTAAAGCCTACAGGGAAGCCCCCGTTGCCAAGACCGCCGCCGCCGCCCACCTCACCTCCGCCTTCGAGCGCCTGGAAGGCGCCTACTACAACCGCGGCCGCGACCTTCCGCCTCTCCCACCCTTCGCTACAGCTGACGACCTCTACTCGGCGTTCGTCGCGGCGTTCGGTATCGAACCCGAGCGCCCCTGGACTATCGGCTAGATCTATACGGACTTCTCCGAGCCACCCGTTCGAGCCCGACGTCGATCCTTGTCTTGCCTCAAGCGCGATCGATCCCGTATAACCTTTGTTAGATGAAAAAGTACCTCACCATCGCAATCGCCTACGATTTCGACGGCACCCTCGCGCCGGGCAACATGCAGGAAAGGGATTTCATCCCCGCCATAGGGATGAACAAGAAAGCCTTCTGGAACGAGGTGGTCAGGGAATCAAGAAAGCACGACGCTGACGGCATCCTCACCTACATGAGGCTTATGCTCGAGAAGGCCGACCACGCCGGTGTGCCCGTACGAAAGAAAGACTTTGAGGCCTTCGGAAAGAGCCTGGATTTCTTCGAAGGTGTTTTATCGTACCGGGAAGGCGGAAGCAAGAAACCAGGCTGGTTCGAGCGGATCGACGCCTACGGAAAAGATCGCAAGGTCACGGTCGAACACCACATCGTTTCGTCCGGGCTCAGGGAAATGATCGGTGGAAGCCGGATCGCCAGGAACTTCAAGAGCATATACGCGTCGGCCTTTTATTATGACCATAACGGCGTCGCCAAGTGGCCGGCAATTGCCATCAATTACACCACCAAGACGCAGTTTCTCTTCCGGATCAACAAGGGCGTCCCCAACGTATACGATCACAAGAAGATAAACGAGTTCGTCCCCAAGGAAGACCGCTCCGTCCCCTTCGAGCAAATGGTCTACGTCGGAGACGGCGAGACGGACGTACCGTGTTTCCGCCTTATTAAGGACATGGATGGACATTCAATTGCCGTTTACCGTCCGAAAGTGAGAGGCGCAAAAGCGAAAGCCGCCGCTCTTCTGAAGCACGGCAGGGTCAATTTCGTTGCGCCTGCCGATTACCGGGATGGAATGACCATCGATAGCCTATTGAAAGGCATCATCGACAAAGTCGCGGCCGACAAGAACCTGGCAATCCTAGGCAAGACCTGAACAACCCCGTCCGTAGGAAGCGGCTGACATTACCGACCACGCGTGATCGCTTAACAGCCGGCCCAAACGGTTTCTGACGGCGATTTACGC